>SVOH01000030.1 GCA_015066515.1 Oscillospiraceae bacterium
AAGTAGGAGGTAAACTTTAATGGCTACTGCTAAAAGAGCAACGACTCGTCGTCGTCGCGAAAAGAAAAACATTGAACGTGGTGCAGCCCATATCCAGTCAACCTTCAACAACACAATAGTTACAATTACCGACACACAGGGCAATGCTCTTTCATGGGCTTCTGCCGGTGAGCTTGGTTTCCGTGGCTCTAAAAAGTCTACTCCTTTCGCAGCACAGAGCGCTGCTGAAAAGGCTGCTAAGGCTGCTATGGAACACGGTCTTAAGACTGTTGAGGTTTATGTTAAAGGACCGGGTGCAGGTCGTGAAGCTGCTATCCGCGCATTGCAGTCAGTAGGTCTTGAGGTTTCTATGATTAAAGACGTAACCCCAATTCCACACAATGGCTGCCGTCCTCCCAAGAGAAGACGCGTATAATTATAAACAACCTAATGCAACTTTAGTTGCGTAATAATTTGGAGGTGTAACAGATGGCAAGATATACCGGTGCAGTTTGCAGACTTTGCCGCCGCGAAGGACAAAAGTTGTTCCTCAAGGGTGAGCGCTGCTATTCTGAAAAGTGTTCTATTGCTAACCGCGGCTATGCTCCTGGTCAGCACGGACAAGGTAGAAAGAAGTCATCCGAATATGGTTTGCAGCTTCGCGCTAAGCAGACCGCAAGACGTTTTTATGGCGTTCAAGAGGGTCAGTTCCGTCATTATTTTGAGGTTGCTGAAAGAAAACCCGGCGTTACCGGTGATAACCTTTTAAAAATTCTTGAAAGCCGTCTTGACAACGTAGTTTACAGAGCAGGCTTTGCTTCTTCAAGAGCAGAAGCACGTCAACTTGTAGGCCACGGTCATTTTGAAGTTAACGGCAACCGCGTAGATATCGCTTCATACCTTCTCAAAGCAGGCGACGAGATCGCTATCTGTGAAAAGGCTAAGTCAAGCGATAAAATCAAGGCTGTAGTAGAGGCTAACAGCGCACGTCCTGTTACAGAATGGATCAGCGTTGATCGCGAAAAGCTTACAGCAAAGGTTGTGGCACTCCCAACACGTGAGCAGATTGAAGCTCCGGTTGAAGAGCAGCTTATCGTTGAATTCTATTCAAGATAATAACAAGTATTATATTATCTTGTGCTTGTCCACCGTATCGGGACACAATATATCTAAATTTGCGATACGGAGAAACGGAGCTTTTAAATGATAGAGATTGAAAAGCCCAGAATTGAAATACTTGAACTTTCAGCCGATGGTAAGTACGGCAAGTTTGTAATGGAACCGCTTGAGCGTGGTTATGCAACTACACTTGGTAACAGTCTTAGAAGAGTTCTTCTTTCAACATTACCGGGTGCTGCTATTACCAACGTTAAGATTGACGGTGTGGTTCATGAGTTTTCTACAATACCGGGTGTTAAGGAAGACGTTACCGAGATAGTTCTTAATCTTAAGGGACTTATCGCAAAGCTTAATTCCGACGTTGCTAAGAAGATTTATATCGAAGCAGAAGGTCCTTGTGTTGTTACCGCAGCATCAATCAAAGCTGATTTTGAGGTTGAAATTCTTAATCCTGATATGTATATCGCTACACTTGACGATGGTGCAAAACTCAATATGGAGATGACACTCGACAGAGGTAGAGGTTATGTATCTGCAGAGCAGAATAAATCGGCGCAGAATATAATCGACGTAATTCCGATCGATTCTATCTACACTCCGGTTTTGAAAGCAAACTTTAATGTTGACAATACCCGTGTTGGCAATGTAGTTGACAAAAACAAGCTTACCCTTGAGGTTTGGACAAATGGCTCTATTAAGGCTGACGAAGCAGTTTCTATGTCTGCTAAAATCCTTATCGAGCACCTTGAGTTGTTCCTTAATCTTTCAGAGGGTATTAGCGAAACACAAAGCATTATGGCAGAGGCAAAGGATACCGCAAAGGAAAAGGCTCTTGACCTTACTATCGACGAGCTCGACCTTTCTGTTCGTAGCTTTAACTGCCTTAAGCGAGCAGGTATTAACACTGTTGAAGACCTCATCAATAAGTCTGAAATGGATATGATGAAGGTTAGAAACTTAGGTCGCAAGTCACTCGAAGAAGTAATTGCAAAGTTGGCTTCATTCGGTTTTGCGCTTAAGAAAGACGACGAATAAAGGAGTGAATATCAATGCCAGGTACTCGTAAACTCGGAAGAACCAGCGATCATAGAACCGCAATGCTTCGCGCAATGGTTACTTTTCTTTTAGAAAACGGAAAGATCGAAACAACCGTTACACGTGCTAAAGAGGTTCGTTCAATGGCAGAGAAGTATATTACACTCGCTAAGACAAATACATTACACAGCAAACGTCAGGCAATGGCATTCATTACTAAGGAAGATGTAGTTGCAAAGCTTTACAACGAAATCGCTCCTAAGTATGCAGATGTAAACGGTGGTTACACACGTATTACAAAAACAGGCCCACGCCGTGGCGATGCTGCTGAAATGGCAATTATCGAGTTAATCTAATTTCTCAAATAGAATTTTAGTAGTCACATTTTCGCAAAAATGACGGCAACTCTTTCCCGTCAGACCCGCCGAAAAGCCTGCCGCATTCCGCGCTTGCTACTTCGGGATGATGTGGGTACTAAAGCAAAAATCACAAGCAGACTCTACGGAGTCTGCTTTTCTTTTTTTTGAATGATTTTTAATTAGTTGAAATTCTTTAGATTTTATGGTATTATTATTCCATAAAATTTGGGAGAAATGATATGGTTAGCCAAAAAATATCGTCTGATTTTTTGAACGTTTTAAAAGAAGAACTAGTACCGGCGATGGGTTGTACCGAACCGATAGCTCTTGCGTTTGCGTCGGCACGTGCAATAGAAATTTTGGGTGTTAAGCCTGATAGTATTACGGCGTATTGTAGTGGCAACATTATAAAAAATGTTCGTTGTGTTGTTATTCCAAATTCGCTTGGTCGTACAGGTATAGAGGCCGCCTGTGCGCTAGGGGCCTTTGGCGGCGATGCCAATAGGCTTATGGAGGTGTTAGAGGCAGTAACGCCCGACACGCGTGCACAGGCCAACGCTTTTTTAGAAAACGATAAATGCAAGGTAGAATATCTTGATTCTGAAATTCCACTTCACTTTATAATCGAAGCGACGGCAGGCGGCAACGTTGTTACCGTGGAGGTTCGTTACGACCACATAAACATAGTTCGTATTACAAAAAACGGACAAGAGATATTTAAAAGCGACGATATTGATCGCGAAATCTCTGTTGCCGACCGTTCTGAGCTTAGTATTGAAAATATAAAAGAATTTGCCGATAGTATAGATATTTCTCTTATAAAGCCTATAATCGATCGCGTTATACAATGTAATATGGATATAGCGTATGAGGGTATGGCGGGAGATTACGGTGTAGGCATAGGCAGGGTAATACGTGATGCCTATCCTGAGGATGTTGTAACCCGTATGCGTGCATATGCTGCGGCCGCAAGTGAAGCAAGAATGGATGGTTGCGATATGCCGGTTATAATTAATTCGGGTAGCGGCAATCAAGGTATTGCGTCTAGCGTGCCTGTTATTGTATATGCTCGCGAAAAATCTATACCTCAAGAAAAGCTTTATAGAGCCTTGGTTTTTTCCGGACTGCTTACCGTTTATCAAAAAGAGTTTATAGGCAAACTGTCTGCTTTTTGCGGCGCAATATCAGCATCTTGCGCGGCAGGAGCGTCAATCACCTATATTGTTGGTGGTAGTGTTACACAAATAAAAAACACTATCGATAACACCCTTGCAAACATACCGGGGGTTATTTGCGACGGCGCCAAGACCTCGTGCGCAGCTAAAATTGCGTCGGCACTTGATGCGGCAATGCTGGCTCACGCCCTTGCCATGCGCGATAAAACCTATAAGGCATTTACAGGTGTTTTAAAACAAGATGCCGGCGAGACTATCAGTTGTGTGGGTTATATAGGCAAGGTCGGTATGAAGCAAACCGATAAAGAAATAGTCGGACTTATGTTAAAGGATAAAAAATAAATTTTAAAAAATCAAGCGATTGCTATTGACAATCACTTGACCGTGTGATAATATAATGGTGTAACCACCGAGTAAGAGGTGATTAGATGGCGACCTATCCTGGAACTACGATAGAGGTAATTGAGTTAAAAAAAGGGGCGTCGCGACAACTTTTTGATGGTATTTTTGCCGCAGGAGGGATAACGTTGTCGCAGCTTTCAAATATGACGGGGCTTGAACCCCACGTTATACAAAACTGGGTCAAGCGCAGATTCGTGTCTTCGCCTGTTAAAAAGATGTATTCTTCACAACAGTTTGCACGGGTAGTTATTATTAATATGTTGCGCGATACGTTGCAGATAGAGGCTATTTGTAATCTAATTAATATTATAGGTGGCGACATTGATGACCCAAGCGACGACCTTATATGTGATGATGAGCTTTATCATACATATGTAGATATGATAAGCGATGGCACCATAGTTATTTCGGATGTTGGGGCTGTAAAAGAAGCGGTAGCCGAGGCAACTCGACAAATATCACTAAAGACCAAAGAGGACAAATCAAAGCTTGAAAAGGTTTTACAGGTAATGTTATATGCGCATAGTGCCTCAAAGCTACGCGATAGCGCAAAAGAGGTTTTAACATTATTGAATTAAGGGGGAACATATATGTCGTTTGTTGAATGGTGGAACGCGCTTGGACTTGTAACGCAAATCTTTTATTGCATAGCAATTCCGGCAACTCTGGTATTAGTCGTTCAGACAATACTTATGTTTTTTGGCCTTGACGATGGAAATGCCGACGCAGATTTTGATGTAGAATTAGATGCCGATGCGGATATTGATTTTGACGGAGATATCGACGCAGATATTGATGCCGATGTTCCTGATGATATTGACGGTCTATACGGTGATGAACTTGCCGACACAACAGAGATTGCCGATTTAGAAGGTTTTGACAGCCTGCGTATATTTACCGTGCGCGGCATTATATCCTTCTTGGTTATGTTTGGTTGGGTTGGCGTTGTTATGACCGAGGCAAATATAAATCTTATAATAACCCTGCTTACTGCTACAGTTTGCGGCTTTGGTATAATGGTATTAGTAGCCTACATATTTAAAGCGGTTATGCGACTTAGAAGTAACGGCGCTGTCGATAATCGTAACGCCGTGGGAGTAGGCGGTAAGGTTTATCTTACCATACCTGCTTCGCGCAAGGGTGAAGGCAAGGTTAATGTAATGATACAGGGCTCTTATGTAGAGCGAAACGCCGTTACCGATGAGGTGGAGGCTATCCCTACAGGTAGCGAGGTTATCGTTGTAGGTGTTAGCGGCCAGACCACGCTTATCGTTAAACGTAAATAAAATTCAATTTTGGAGGAGAAATTTATGCAACCAGGAATCATCTTTTTAATTTGTGTAGCGGTAATCATTGTTATATCTTTTTTTATTTGGATATGCTCACGCTACAAAAAATGTCCTTCGGACAAAATTATGGTAGTTTACGGTTCAATTGGTAAAAATACCGACGGCTCTAACCGTAGTTCAAAGTGTATTCACGGTGGCGCTGAATTTGTGGTACCTGTTTTTCAGTCGTACGCATATCTTGATTTGACACCAATCTCAATTCAGGTTGACCTTAAGAATGCGTTGTCACGTCAAAATATCCGTATCAACGTTCCGTCAAGCTTTACAGTAGGTATTTCTACCGAGCCTGGTATTATGCAAAATGCTGCTGAACGTCTTTTAGGATTACAGCGTAATGAAATTCAAGAGCTTTCAAAGGATATTATATTTGGTCAGCTTCGTCTTATTATTGCGACAATGGATATTGAGGAAATCAACACCAACCGTGATAAATTCCTCGCGGCTGTCAGCGAAAACGTTGAAAGCGAGCTTAAAAAGATAGGTCTTCGACTAATCAACGTTAACGTAACCGACATCAGCGACGAATCGGGATATATCGAAGCACTTGGTAAAGAGGCTGCTGCTAAAGCTATAAACGATGCTAAGAAAAATGTTGCCGAACAAGACCGCGAGGGTTCAATTGGTGAGGCAAATGCGCAAAAGGAACAACGTATTGAGGTGTCTCGCGCTGATTCATTGGCAATTGAGGGTGAAAACGAAGCCAAGATGAAGATTGCAATGAGTGAGGCTGCTCTTAAAGAAAAAGAGGCCGAGGCGTTAAAAATTGCTACAACCGCCGAAAAGACTCAGGCTGCAAAGGCTTTGGAAGAATCTTATGCTGCAGAGCAGGCCGCTGAAAAAGCAAGACGTGATAAAGAACAGGCAACACTTGAAGCCGATATTATTGTTCGTGCCGAGGCTAAAAAGAAGGAGCTTGAGCTGGCTGCCGAGGCAGAGGCTGAACAAATCCGTCGCAAAGCGAAGGGTGAGGCAGACGCTATCTTTGCCAAAATGCAGGCTGAAGCACTTGGTGCCGAAGAAATACTTAAAAAGCAAGCGGCCGGTTTTGCCGAGATTGTAAAATCTGCAGGCGGTGATGCAGAAGCCGCGCTTAAACTGCTTATTGCTGATAAGCTTGAAGACCTTATGCGTGTTCAGGTTGATGCAATTAAAAATATTAAGATTGACAAGGTTACTGTTTGGGATGGCGGACAAAACGGCGACGGTAAAACATCTACCGCAAACTTTATTTCAGGTATGATGAAATCGGTGCCTCCTCTTGACGAGGTGTTCGCAATGGCGGGTATGGAGCTTCCGTCACTTCTTGGTAAAAAGATAGAAGACAATGAAACTCCGCTAGCTACCGAAGAAGTAGTAGAAACTGTTGAGGCTGAAAAGGTTAACGAAGAATAACAGAGTTTTTGGAAAGCTATGGAATAAACCCATAGCTTTCCTTTTTAGGTTGACTATTAAATAGTGCTATGTTATAATCATTGTGAACAATAAATACGCGTTGTTGTTCGCGTGTTTTGGAAAAATTCTCTAAAAAATTGTCGAAAGAGGAATTATCATGGACGAAAAGAAGACTTTGTTTAAGCAAACAAAAAAAGCTTACAAAAAGGCAAAACGCAAAGCACTTGGCCTTTGGAAGACGCTCGGCATTATTTGCTTGGTGCTTACTATTGTTTTAGTGCCGGCAAATGTTGTGCTTGGTATGTTTGACAACACTATCGTAGCACTTGCAGGCGGTAGCTTCTGGGAGCTACAGAACGAAGATAAAGACGCTCAGTATTTTGAGAGCGATTTTAAATCTGACGAAGAAATGTATAAATACGGTGATGACATTTGTTATCAGGTAGAGGCCGAGGGTGCTGCTTTGTTGCTTAACAAAGATGGTGCTTTGCCACTTGGCGAAGGCGACAAGGTAAGCACACTTTCATCAAGTTCGGTTAACTTAGTTTATGGCGGTACTGGCTCAGGTAACGTAGACGCCTCTAAAGCCGACGATTTTAAAACAGCACTTGAAAAATCAGGCCTTAAAGTTAACCCAACCCTTTGGGATTTTTATAAAACAGGTGCGGGTGCCGAATATGACCGTAGTGCATCGGCAGGCGAGAGCGCTGTGCTTGCGGGTCAGGCTTCTATTGCAGAAGTGCCTATGGATGTTTATACCGACGATGTTAAAAAATCCATTACCGAATACGGCGATGCTGCAATTATTACCTTCTCACGTGTTGGTGGCGAGGGCTACGATTTGGCATTTAAAGAATACAATTACTTAGCACTTGATGAAAACGAAAAGGCATTGCTTAAGTATGCATCTGACCTTAAAAAAGACGGTAAAATTAAAAAGGTAATCGTTCTTATCAACACATCAAATGCATTGCAGGTTGATTTCTTAAAGGATGATACCTATGCTATTGACGCTTGCCTTTGGATAGGCGGTGTTGGTATTAAGGGTACAAATGCTGTAACCGATATACTCGCAGGCAAGGTTAATCCGTCAGGTAGTCTTGTAGATACATACTGCTACGACAACTATTCTTCACCCGCTATGCAAAACTTTGTGCCCACCACTTACGAGGGCTTTGACGGTGAAAATATACCCAAGAATGCCAGCACCTATATGATTTACCAAGAGGGTATTTATGTAGGCTACAAATATTATGAAACCCATTATGAAGATTTTGTTATGGGTACAGGCAATGCCGGCGATTATAAATACGGCGACAAGGTTGCATTCCCGTTTGGTTACGGTCTTAGCTTTACACAGTTTGACTACTCAAATATGAGTGTTAAGTACAATGCCGAAACCGATCAGTTTGAGGTAAGCGTTAACGTAACCAACATCGGTAATATGGCAGGTAAAGAAACCGTACAGGTTTATTCACAGTCACCATATACTGAGTATGATAAAGAAAACAAGGTAGAAAAGGCATCTGTAGCTCTTTGCGGCTTTGGTAAAACCAAGGTGTTAGAGCCTGGCCACAGCGAGATTATTACAATTAAGGTTGACAAGCGCGACCTTGCTTCTTACGATGCTTACGGTGCAAAGACCTATATTTTAGATGCAGGTGATTACTATCTTACCGTTGCTACCGATGCTCATGCGGCTGTTAACAACACCCTTGCGGCAAAGGGTTACACTGTAGAAAATACAGAAGGTAAAATGGATGCCGACGGTAATGCAGCACTTGCTTATAAGTGGACTCAGGACGAATTTGACGCCGAGACATATTCAAAATCATTAAATGGTACTGAAATCACAAATCAGCTGTCAGATTCTGACCTTAACCTTTATGAAGGAAACGAAGACAAGATTACATATTTGTCACGTTCTGATTGGCAGGGAACATGGCCAAGCAAAGAAATTTACAAGATTGCTCTAACAAAGCAGATGATTGCAGAACTTCAAGATGTTCAGTACGATGCTAAAAATTACGACAAGGTAGATATGCCAACTCTTGGTGCAGATAACGGCCTTACACTTTATGATATGATAGGCAAGGATTACGATGATCCTGATTGGGATAAATTGCTTGATCAGCTTACCTTTGACGAAATGGTATCTATGATTGGTGACTCATTCCACTGGAGAATGCCTTCCGAGTCAACAAACGCACCTGGTGCTCGAGATGAAAATGGACCTCAGGGTCTAACAGCAGCTATCTTTGGCGCAGGTCTTGGCGATATCGAGCCTACCGCATTTACATCTGAAGACGTAATGGCAGCAACCTTTAATACCGAGCTTATGTATGAGGTTGGTAAGGTTATAGGAAATAACTGTTTAGCAGCCGATGTTGTATCGCTTTATGGCCCCGGTAGCAACACCCACCGTACACCATATGGCGGCAGAAATTTTGAATACTATTCAGAGGACGGATTCTTAGCCGGTGAAATCGGCGGTGCCGAAATTCAAGCTATTCAAGACAAGGGCGTAGATGTTGTTATCAAGCACTTTGCTCTTAACGATTGTGAGCAGGAGCGTCTGGGTCAGGCGGCTTGGATTGGCGAGCAGGCAGCGCGCGAAATCTATCTTAAAGCCTTCCAAAAGCCACTTGAAGAATGTGATGCAAACGGTGTTATGACAGCATATACCCGCTGGGGCACAAGATGGTCAGGTAGCAACAAGCCGCTTATGACCGGTATTATGCGCGGCGAGTGGGGAAATCGCGGTATGTCAATTACCGACAACGTTCTTGTTAACTACTGCAACGGTGTTGACGCGCTTATGGCAGGCGGCGTTACCACATTTGACGCTATGCTTCCATTCATTGTAAATCAGCTTCCAAATTATGAAAATGACGCTGTTATAGTTACCGCAATGCGAGAGGCTTGTCACCACAACCTTTATGCGATGGCTAATTCGTCTGGTATGAACGGCGTAGGTAAGGACACTGTAGTTAAAGCTATTACTCCATCGATTTTGGTAAAAATAAAGATAGCGACAATTGTCATTGCCGTTGCTATGGTAGCGTTTGTTGTGCTTTGGATTCTTGGTAGTAAAAAGTTTAAAAAGACTGAGGAATACGCAGCATACAAACAGGCAAAAAAAGATAAAAAAGTAAAGGCATAATATTTTAAATTTTGGGAAGCGTCCCACAGGGCGCTTCCCTGAAAATCGTTTTCAAAGGAAAGAAATAAATGAGAAAAGTACACCTGCTAAACAGTGATTGGGTATTTACCTATTTTGACGGGAGCAAAAAACAAATAAACATTCCGCACACTTGGAATAATATTGACGGGCAAGACGGTGGTAATGATTATCGCCGTGGCACCTGTATTTATGAAAAAGAGTTTTCTGCTCCGGAATTTAATAAAGACCAGTGTGTCTATCTTGAATTTGCAGGTGTAAACGCCTCGGCAAAGGTTGTTTTAAACGACCAAGAGATTATGACACACGATGGCGGTTATTCTACCTTTCGCTGTGATGTAACCGAGCATTTAAAGGCGCAAAATCATCTTACCGTAGAGGTCGACAACTCGATAAATGACCGCGTTTATCCGCAAAAGGCCGACTTTACCTTTTATGGCGGTATTTACCGTGACGTGCGTCTTATTGTGCTTAATAAACAGCATTTTGATATGGACTATTTTGGCGGCAATGGCTTGGCTGTTTCTGCCGAGGTTGATGGTGCCGATGCAAACGTTTGGGTTCGCACCTGGAGTAACACCGAAAATGTTACAGTCAACATTAAAATATTCGATGATTTAGGCGTAGAGGTAGCGTCGGGCTGCGGCACCGACACGCACATAACGGTATATGACGTTCATTTGTGGCAGGGCATAGAAAACCCGTATCTTTATAGCTGTGAGGCCGAGCTTGTTGTGGACGGCGTAGCGGTTGATAAGATAAGCACAAATTTTGGTGTCAGAACATTTTATGTTGATTCTAAAAAAGGCTTTTTCCTAAACGGCAAGCCGTATGCGTTGCGTGGTGTGTGTCGTCATCAAGACCGAAGGGGGCTTGGCAATGCGCTTGCTCGCGAGCATCACGAGCAAGATATAGATATGATAAGAGAGATAGGTGCCAACACTATTCGATTGGCGCACTATCAACACGACCAATATTTTTACGATTTGTGCGATAAATACGGCTTTGTTGTATGGGCGGAAATACCATATATTTCTGAGCATATGGTAAACGGACGCGAAAACACGATCTCGCAAATGAAAGAGCTTATTGTTCAAAATTATAATCATGCATCTATTTGTTTTTGGGGACTTAGTAACGAGATTACCATTTCTACCAAAAACAAAAAGGATATGTTAGATAATCATCGTGTGCTTAATGACTTAGTACACGAGATGGACCCAAGCAGACCTACAACTCTTGCTTGCTATGCGGTGTGCGGTCCGTTTAATCCCGTGGCACATATCTCGGATATAGTTAGTTGGAACTTGTACCTTGGTTGGTACACGCCGTTTTTGTGGCTTAATGATTTATGGGTCGACTTTTTCCATTTTGTTTACCCTAACCGCGCGTTAGGCTATTCGGAATACGGCTGTGAGGCAATGACAAACCTGCACTCAAGTCATCCGTATCGAGGTGACCAAACAGAAGAATACCAATGTGTATATCACGAATATATGCTTCGTTTTTTTGAAAAACGTCCGTTTATGTGGGCAACACATTTGTGGAATATGTTTGACTTTGCGGCCGATGCACGTAATCAAGGCGGCGAACCGGGAATGAACCACAAGGGTTTGGTTACTTTTGACCGTGAGATCAAAAAGGACAGCTTTTATCTTTATAAAGCATATTGGTCGAATGAAAAATTTGTGCATATATGTGGTCGCCGATACGTTGACCGAATAGAAACCGTTCATACTATTAAGGTTTATTCAAACTGCGACGAGGTAACGCTTTACGCAAACGGCGAAAAGGTTGCAACCAAAAAGGGTAACAAAGTGTTTAAATTTAAGGTCACCTGCCTTAAAGAAATCAAATTAAAAGCCGTATCAGGCAATTGCGAGGATACATCATTCATTCGTAAAGTGCATAAGCCGAATTTAAGTTATAAACTTAAAAAAGACGGCGGCAATGGCGGAAACTGGGTATAAAAGAGGTAAAAACAATGAGTGAAAAAGGTACCAACCGTGCAAAGTTTTATCAGCTTGCGCTGTTTCCTATGAACAATGGCGCAACCAATGTTTACTTTGTGCTAATATTAAGTTATATTGCAACCTTTGGTAATAAGGTTTTAGGACTTGCTATGGTGTTTGCTTCCTTTATGGTCACTGGTATGCGTGTCTTTGACGCCATAACCGACCCAATAATTGGCGCACTTATGGACAAGACCAACGGAAAGTTTGGTAAATTCAGACCGTTTATGGTTATTGGTAACGTTACAATGGCGGTATCGGTAATACTGCTTTATATGGTTACACCTATAATTCCAAAGGATGTAATGTGGTTGCGTTATACCGTGTTTATCGCGCTTTATGCAATATGGGTTTTGGGATATACCTTCCAGACATCTGTTACCCGTTCGGCACAACCTGTGCTTACTAACGACCCCAAGCAAAGACCGCTGTTTACTGTTTTTAATACTATAGGTTCTCTTGTTGGTATGGGCGTTATGCAGTTTGTAGGCCCTATTCTTGCGGGCGACGGCTTTGCGGGCGACTATAATGCAAGCTGGTTCCGTATAATGACACCCATCGGTGTAGTTGTATCGATTTTACTTACCATTCTTGCGATTGTCGGCATTTGGGAAAAGGATAACGAAAAGTATTTTGGTCTTGGTGGCAAACAAGAAAAGGTTAAAGTTTCT
>SVOH01000010.1 GCA_015066515.1 Oscillospiraceae bacterium
GAAATGAAGTGATTGTGCCGGAAAACGAGGATGAATTTACGGTTGACGTGCTTTATAACATTCTCTGCAGACAGATAAGCTCGGATATTCCTCTTCCCCAAAGGGTACAAAATATCGTTTCCAAGTACTTTGTCAGTACGGGGCAGCTCATAACCAACAGCAACAAAGCGAATCATATTATCCCGATGCCGATAAGCACTACGGGCTTGCTGAGGGATATTTTGATCCGTGCTTTTCACACTGATAATGCAGTATTTGTTGCTTGGATTGTAGAATATCGTCCGGTCATAGACCGCCACATAACTCATTACCAATCATCATCCTTTCTTCAAAAAAATTAAGCCGCCTCTTCAAGCGACTTTTTGACATAGAACCGATGGCTTACCACTGGCGTTACATATTCATTATAAATATCAGGGTGTCGTACCTGTAACCGCAACAAGCCCTCTTTGCTGATAGCAGGGCGTGAGGAAGGTTTGTAGGTAACGGCAAACTTTTCTGCACCAACGGTACACTCGGCAGAACTGCTTTTACCCATTTCCGCAAGAACCATACCTTGCAGGCGGTCCATCTCTTTTTTTAGACGGTTTGCCTCTGCATCGGCAGCCTTTTTTTGCGCCTGTAATTCCGTAAATCGCAGAATACAGCTCGCCAAAGGCAGACTCAAGGTTACAGTAGGTGCATCGGTATCGACAGCTCCAAAATGTCGCCGGATACTTTCGAGTATCAGTTCGCCATCCTCGGTATAGGGCGGCTCTACTTTTTTCAGCACGTTATTAACCCAAAAATCTTCTTCGACCATAATCAATTCGTCTTCGTAATCATAGTCGCGTTTCAGACTTCGGATAATGACCTCTTCAAAACTGTTGCCATACAGACAACAATAGAATACTTGGTCTACGTTCATAACGCACATATAGTGCCGACCTTGTGTTTCATAGTTAATGGGAACGACCTCTTGGCCGTCTCGCCACCAATGGTCTCTGGCATTGTAGTTTGTGGTTTTAATCTCCAAAATAGCAGTAGTGCCATCGGGGAGCTCCACAAAGTAGTCCACGTCTGCCAGCATAAAGGTATGCTTGGGATGATGAAACATCTTTTTTACCTGATAGATCTTAAAGCCGGTTTTTTTCGCAAATATTTGAGCGACTAAATCTTCAAGTAAATGTCCGACTTGTTTCTGTACCCAGTTTTCGTCGGTTTCTTCACACGGAAGGATACCAACCTTGTCGTAGTAAAGATCACGGGCTGTCGCAAATGGGGATATACCGAATATGGCCGCAGCATCACTGCCGCCGATACCTTTTCGGCGCCATTCCAACCATTCCGCTTCGGGAAGGTCAGCGGTATCCACCAATACGCATGGGCTATACGCTTCTCTCGGCATTGTCACGCACTCCTTTTATAGTGAATTTGTGAGTGTCGGTACGTTGCCATACGGACGGGGTATTTTGCACGCTTCTGTGCCTCCTTTCTTAAAATCTGCTGCTTTCTCACAGCAGGCTTGGGCGTTCGTCTTTTGTAACGAACATAGGTCTTTCGCTTCATTCTGGTTTTCCGCCTTTCTTTAATTTATTCCAAACACCTTACGGCATTTTGGGCAATAAAAAAAGCGAGAACAACATACCTTCCTGAATATCTCAGGTCTGGCGTCTGCAATCAAGCAAACAAATGTCATTCTCGCTATAGGGGGATTTCTCCCATAAAAACAAAAAAGCCAGTAATATACCTGCCAAAAGGCATAGCAATACTACTGACAACTTAGAAAAATAACAACGTGTGCAATGTGGTAAAACCACGATGCCCTTACGGGCGGTGCACAAAAATCAATTACAAAGGTATTTTACCACAATATATAGTGTTTGTCAAGGTTTTATCCCTACATATCGTTATACGGTGCTTCTCTGGGGAAACATTTTGAAAAAATTTTTGAGGAAAAAGAGGTGATTTCTGTATGTTTATAAATGAAAGGACAAATATCCTTGTTTGCACCTTGACAACTGAATAGCCCACCATCGGGAGTTATACAGGTTTTGCGGATAGTGTGCCATAACGCCTTGGCCGAGCGCGCCCACAAATGAAATGCTGCATAGCACAGCCTGCAAATACACGGTTGAATAAGCGTAGGAAATGGCTCGGTGTGTTGGGTGCTTTTACTTTATTATTAGAAATTTTTTATATTACATCGGGCAGTTGAAATACAGGGGTGAATTGTAGTAAAATATATATGTCGTGATAGATTCGAACTGTAGATCCAAGGACTGCCCAGAAAGGAGTTACTGATGGCAGTTGATTTCAACAAAACTGATCACGCCACTGCAGATAAAAGGACTTATTCGGTGCAAGAAATAGCTGACATTTTGCAGATAAGCAAGAGTATGGCTTACGCTTTATGCAAAGAGGCTCCGTTTAAGACTGTAAAAGTGGGAAAATACGTGAGAGTATCAAAACCTTCCTTTGATGCATGGCTTGACAGCAATAATCAATAGAAGGAGATACAGTTATGGCATCTATTATAAAAAGAAAAAAAGCATATTCCGTGGTTTACAACTATGTAGATGAAAGGGGTGAAACAAAGCAAAAATGGGAAACCTGTCATTCACATAAAGAAGCACTGAAAAGAAAAGCAGAAATTGAAAATCAAATGTTTAACGGAACTTTTCTTCCTCCAAGCAAAACAACGGTATCGAGTTTTCTGGAGGATTTTGTCCGCACCTATGGTGTGAACAAGTGGGGTGTTTCTATGTACGACAGTAACACAGCCATTATTGCTAATTATATTAACCCTATCATCGGTGATTTGGAAGTGCAGGCGATTACTACCCGTGTAGTCGATCAATATGTGCAAACACTGAAAAAGACACCGGCAGTATCAAGAGGTACCCGCAAAGCAAGGACCGAGTATGTAACGGATAAGACCATTATTAAAATCATTAAGGTTCTTCGCTGCGCTTTCAAGCAGGCGGTTCGTTGGGAACTTATCGGTAAAAATCCCTTTGACAACGTTGTGCTCCCGAAGGTCGAATATAAAAAGAGAGACATTTGGGATGCAGACACGATCCGCAAGGCTCTTGATGAATGTGAGGACAGCAAACTCTATATTGCGATGAACTTGGCTTTTGCCTGTTCTTTGCGTATCGGTGAGATCCTTGGTCTGACTTGGGACAGAGTGTTTATCAGCGATGAAGATATTGCTAATGATAACGCACACGTCTTTATTGATAAAGAGTTAGCCAGAGCAACCAAGGAAGCAATCGAAATGCTGGGTGAAAAGGACATCTATCATATTTTTACTCCGCTTATGCCGAACACAAGTACCCGCATTATTTTGAAAAAGCCTAAAACCGATTCCAGTATCCGAAAAGTATGGCTACCAAAAACGGTTGCCTACATATTAAGGGAATGGAAACGAGCCCAGGACGAGCTTAGAGAATTTCTCGGCAGCGAGTATCAAGATTTTAACCTTGTGGTTGCTTTGCCGAACGGCAGACCTTGTGAAAACAGGATCATCGAAAAGGAATTCTTGAACTTAAAACAGAAAGCAGGGCTTCCCAACGTAGTGTTCCATTCGTTACGACATTCCAGCACCACTTATAAATTAAAACTGAACCACGGTGATTTAAAAGCCACCCAAGGTGATACCGGTCATGCGGAAATCGATATGATTACAAAGGTGTACGCACATATTCTTGATGAAGACAGAAAGATAAATGCGCAGAAGTTTGAAAGTGCATTTTACGCCAATCCCGATTTAAGAAATGTGAAACCTCCGCAGGAAGAAACACCGGCGCCTACGATTGATTTGAACGCTCTTATTGAGCAATTACAGAACTCTCCGGAGCTTGCTAATACTTTGGCTTCGATCATAGCACAAAAGGCTTGCTAATGGAAAATTAGCAAGAACTCGAAAATTCTTAGCAAACTCGGAAAAATCGTTCGATTCCAATTAGCAAACAAAAAAGAGGCACAGCGAACAGAAAATCCCTGTCAGTACCTTGGAACTGACGTGGATTGCCGATAAAGTAAAAAACGCTGTAAACCTCGATAAATCAAGGCTTACAGCGGATTTTTTGGCGTCCCAGAAGGGATTCGAACCCCCGACACCCACCTTAGGAGGGTGGTGCTCTATCCAGCTGAGCTACTGGGACATTTGCTAATAAATATTAAGTTTTTTGCTCTATCCAGCCCCCATAGACTCGAACGACCTACTTCTTAGGAGGACCTTATTCTATCCGTTGAACTATACGGGCAAATATTTATTTTCGCTTGTTAATTTTAGCGTAAAGCAGTCATAAAGTCAATATAATCTTGCTTTTTTGTTAAGTATTTGTTATACTGAACTTGTATAAACAAATGGGGGTGACCACCATTCGTGAATTGTTTTTTAAACTAAAGAGAACTTTCGTGAGCAAGAAATTTATTGAGTTTTGTGTACTTGGGGTTATTAATACCTTTGTTCATGCAAAATTTTCACAGTATTTTAGTTATGTTATGCAACCAAACGTGGCACATATTGTTGGTTTTTTTTGTTCGAATTTTATTGCTTTCTTTTTAAGTAGTTATATTATATTTAAAAAAACGCCTTCTTTACAAAGATATATTCGTTTTGGTATATCATATATACCAAGTTCTATAATCGGATTTTTGGTTACATTTATAACCATAAACACTCTAAAGCTTCCACAATTCTGGGCTACTGCAATTGCGGCGGCAACAGGCGGTCCGATTACGTTTGTTATAATGAAAATATATACTTTTGGTAAGAAATAATAATCTGTTTCAGATTTTGTTTTATATTTTATTTTAAAGGAGTTGCAATGCTATGAGCAAATCAAGATACGTAGGCGGTTACCCCGTAATTGGTATTCGTCCTGTCGTAGACGGTCGTAGAGGACCGATGCAGTTGCGTGAAAGCCTTGAAGCACAGGTAATGGCTATGGCAAACGCTGCAAAAAAACTTTTTGAGGAAAATCTTTTCTATTCAAACGGTGATCCTGTAAAGGTTGTTATGGCAGATACTAGCATTGGTCGTGTGCCCGAGGCTGCCGCTTGCGCTGAAAAGTTTAAAAAAGAGGGCGTAGACATTACCCTTTCTGTAACACCTTGTTGGTGCTACGGCTCTGAAACAATGGATATGGATCCCAACACAATAAAGGGTGTTTGGGGCTTTAACGGTACCGAGCGTCCGGGCGCTGTTTACCTTGCTGCTGTTTTGGCGGGTCACGCTCAAAAGGGTCTTCCTGCATTTGGTATCTACGGTCACGAGGTACAAGACCGTGACCAAGTATCAGAAATTCCTGAAGACGTAAAAGAAAAGCTATTGCGCTTTGGTCGCGCTGCTGTTGCAGTTGCTACAATGCGCGGCAAATCATACTTGCAGATTGGCTCACAGTGTATGGGTATTGCAGGCTCTATTATGGACCAAGATATGATGGAAGCATACTTCGGTATGCGTATTGAGTCGGTTGACGAGGTTGAAATTCTTCGCCGAATGGAAGAAGGCATTTACAACGAAGAAGAATACCAAAAGGCTCTTGCTTGGACTAAGGAGCACTGCAAAGAGGGTAGAGACGACAACCCTGAATCAGTTGAGTTTTTGGGCGAAGAACGCCGCATTAAGTTCACCCCCGAAGAAAAAGAAAAGCAGTGGGAATTTACTGTTAAAATGTACTGCATTATAAAGGACCTTATGGCAGGCAACCCAAATCTTCCTGAAGCATTTATCGAAGAAAGAGTTGGTCACAACGCTATTGCAGGCGGCTTCCAGGGTCAACGTCAGTGGACTGACCATTGGCCAAACTGTGACTACCCAGAGGCATTGCTTTCTTCTACATTTGACTACGAAGGTGCTCGCGAGCCATTTACACTTGCTACCGAAAACGATATTTTAAACGGTATGGGTATGCTTATGATGCGCTTGCTTACACACCGCGCACAAATTTTTGCCGATGTTCGTACATACTGGTCGGGCGAAGCTACCGAGCGAGTTACCGGTTATAAGCTCGAGGGTAAGGCTGCCGAATCTAACGGTATTATTCACTTGCTCAACTCAGGCGCTGCTTGTCTTGATGCCTGCGGCGAATGCACTGATGAAAACGGCAACGCTGTTATGAAAAAGTGGTGGGAAGTTACCGACGAAGATATCAAGAAGATGACCGATGCTACCGTTTGGTGCGAGGCAGGCTTTGATAACTTCCGTGGCGGCGGTTTCTCAAGCCACTATACCACAAAGGCTGAAATGCCTTGCACAATGATAAGACTAAACCTTGTAAAAGGCTTAGGTCCCGTGCTTCAGATTGCTGAGGGTTGGACAGTAAAACTCCCTGATGAAGTTTCTGACACACTTATGGAACGCACCAACCCAACATGGCCTTGCACTTGGTTTGCTCCTCGTTGCGACGGTAAAGAGGGCTCACCCTTTAAGACCGCTTATGAGGTTATGATGAACTGGGGTGCTAACCACGGCGCAATCAGCTATGGACACATTGGCGCTGACCTTATTACAATGTGCTCAATGCTTCGTATCCCTGTTTGTATGCACAACGTACCCGAAGACCAAATTTATCGTCCGGCTGCATGGAATGCATTCGGTATGGATAAAGAGGGTCAGGACTATCGTGCTTGTCAGGCATACGGCCCACTTTATAAGAAATACTAATATGGTATAAAAACAACCCCGATTGCTAATTTAGCAATCGGGGTTTAATTTTTAATTGTTAGGTTCCACACATTTTCATAACCAATGAATGTGGTAATAACTTTGCAAGTAATCGGTAGAATTTATAAAACACGCGGTTGGTATAAACGGCGCGACCTTTGTGCGATGCCTTAAGCGATTTTACCGCCATTGTGCGTGCGTTAACGCGAGGCAGTGTGTCAAAGGTGCGACTTGAGCCTTTTGCAATATTGGCAACCGATAAAAACTCGGTGTCCATAGGTCCTGGGCAAACAGCCAGCACATTTATCTTTCGCTTTTTAAGTTCAACCCTTAGCGCTCTTGACAGGCTCATAACGTACGCCTTTGTCGACGAGTAAACCGCCATACGAGTATTTGGCGCAAATGAAGCTATTGAACAACTGTTTATAATTTCACTTTGTTCGTTCATAAACGGTAGTGTTGCAGCGGTCATTGCGGTGAGCGCCTCACAGTTAAGTCGCACCATAGCGGTATTTTCTTGTAGTGATAATTCATCAAAATCACCAAGCTTACCAAAGCCGGCGTTATTGATAAGTAACTTTACTGTTGCGTTCTTTTCTTTTAAAAGGGAAGCGTAGTTCGATACAGCTTTTGGATCAGTTATATCAAAGGCGACGGGTATAATTGTTGAGCCCAGTTCAGACTGTAATTCTTTTAGCCTTTCTTCGCGACGGGCTATTACCCATATTTCATCAAGCTCGATGCGTGAAGTGTAAACCTCGCGCGCGTATTCCCATCCCAAACCAGAGGAAGCCCCGGTTATTACTGCTATATTCATAATTACACCTTAATTTCTACTAAAATCTTCAAGAATTAGACCTTCGTTTTTATCGAGCGCCCAGTTAATGTTCCACTCGCTTGTAAATATAAGAAGATTATTCCCCTTAAAGTCTTGTACCCATTTTGTATCAGAGGTAAGATTAAGCTTTGATACATCAATTTCCTCGTTTTTAATCCAACGGATAAACTGATACGGCATATTAGTACGAATAACGTCTACATTGTATTCATTTTTTAGTCGATGTTCCAAAACCTCAAACTGAAGCACGCCGACAACGCCTACTATAACGCGTTCCATACCGGTGTTTGGTTCGTGGAAAATCTGTATAGCGCCTTCTTGGGCTATTTGTTCAACGCCTTTTACAAATTGTTTGCGTTTAAGGCTGTCCTTGTGCTCGATAACGGCAAAATGTTCGGGTGCAAAGGTGGGTATGCCCTCAAATTCAACCTTGTGCTTTGCCTCGCACACAGTATCGCCGATAGAAAAGATACCCGGGTCAAACACGCCGATTATATCACCTGCGTATGCCTCGTTGACAATTTGTCGACTGTCTGCCATAAGCTGTTGAGGTTGAGAAAGTCTAAGGCTTTTTTTGCCTTGAACGTGATAATACTCTTTGTCGCGTTCAAATTTGCCTGAACAAATGCGCATAAAGGTCATACGGTCGCGGTGCGCTTTGTTCATATTTGCTTGTATTTTAAAAACAAAGGCTGAGAAATTTTCGCTTTCGGGTACAACCTCACCCTCGGTTGTGTTACGAGCGAGTGGGGCAGTGGTCATCTTTAAAAAGTTTTCAAGGAATGGTTCTACGCCAAAGTTTGTAAGCGCCGAGCCAAAGAAAACAGGTGTAAGCTTACCACAGCGCACCTGGTCAATATCAAAATCAAAGCTTGCGCCGTCAAGTAATTCTATCTGGTCTACAAGGTCTCGGCGTGAATATTCGCCGATAAGCTCGTCTAGTTTTTCGGTGTCGGTAATATCACATTCTATTGCTTGCAATCTGTCTTGACCACGATGAAATTCGTTAAAGGTCATAATCTGACGGCGGTCGCGGTCAAACACACCCTTAAAGTCCACACCACAGCCAATAGGCCAGTTAACAGGGTAGGTACCGATACCGAATTCTTTTTCGAGTTGGTCGAGAAGTTCAAACGGATCACGGGCATCACGGTCAAGCTTATTAATGAATGTAAAGATTGGTATATGGCGCATAGCCGTAACCTTAAAAAGCTTTCGTGTTTGCGGCTCAATACCCTTTGCGGCGTCGATAACCATAACCACGCTGTCTGCCGCCATAAGTGTGCGGTATGTGTCTTCTGAGAAATCTTGATGCCCCGGTGTGTCAAGAATGTTGATGCAATAGCCGTCATATTCAAACTGCATAACAGAAGAGGTAATAGAAATACCACGCTGTTTTTCAAGCTCCATCCAGTCGGAAACGGCGTGCTTGGCGGTGGCCTTACCTTTTACTGAGCCTGCTGTTTGAATAGCGCCTCCATATAAAAGTAATTTTTCGGTTAATGTTGTTTTACCGGCGTCAGGGTGCGAAATAATCGCAAAGGTGCGACGACGGTTTATTTCTTGCTTTAAATCCACAGTATTACTCCCTAAATATAATATATCTCATAAAGTTTACCACAAAATGTATGATGTATCAAGAAAAATAAAAATTTTTTAAAAAAAGACTTTACTTTTGCGGACTTGTGGTATATAATAATAACCGTATAGTTGTATTTTTACTTTTTTGGAGGTATATAGAAATGAAAAAGATTATTGCATTAGTTCTCAGTATTGTTATGATTTGTTGCTTTTCTGTGACAGCATTTGCAGCTGATAGCCCAACAGCAACCGAAAAGGTTACTGTAACCGTTAGAAAGGCTGATGTTGTTGATCCTGCAGGTAAGGTTGATGCTGAGTACACATTAGACGCAGGCACAACCCTCACAGTAAAGGCAAACTCAAAGTATGGTACATTTAACAGTTGGAGTGTTTATAAGGCAGAGGCTTCTGTAGAAGGCGTTAACGCTCCCGTAAGCAACGGTGTTATCACATTAAGCGCTGTTAAAAATCTTGCAGCAACAACCAAGTATGTTGATGCTGTGTCCGGCACCGATTATGAAATCGTAAAGGGTAGCCTTACCTCTACTGAGATGACAATCAAGCTTAATACATCAGTTATCGTTTGCGGTAACTACGACAACGCTAAGACCGATCCTAGCGCAGTAAGTGGCGGCGATGATTCTGATTCTGCTCCACAGACTGGTGATATGACCGCTCTTTATGCAATCGTTGTTATGCTTGGCATTGTAGCATTTGGCTTTGGCGTTAAAAAGGTTTATTCAAAATAATTTAATTAAATTGTAATTAAAACCGCTTTACTGTAATGGTAAGGCGGTTTTTGTTATATAATAGAAAATTTTTTGTGTTTTTTACACAAAAAGCGAACAAAAAATATAAAAAAACTATTGAAAATATAATTATATTGTAATATAATATGACTAGCATTATGTCAATGTGGGTTATTGCCTTTAAATTCGTGGGCAGTCACAAAAGAATTTTTTGGTTTTAAACCGCATTATCATACAATGTGTTCTAAATTCGGTGGGGAAACCCACTAAGGAAAGGATATGTTTTATATGTTAAAACACACAAAAAAGCTATTAGCAATAATGCTTGCTATGGCAGTTGTTGCAATGTCTATGTTTACAGGCCTTGCAGTAAGCGCTACATCTACAGGCGCTGTTGACTTGCTTGAATTTGGCGATTACCTTAAAGAAGCAGGTAGCGCAAGCGCATGGTATGACACAGTACTTGCTGACGAAGGCGAAACAGGTGACTCTTGGGAAAACGCTATTATAATTGATAGCGCAGAAGAGTTTGTTTATCTTTGTAAAGCATCGGGCGACGATACCATAGGTAAGTATTATAAGGTTGCTGACGGAATCAAGGGTTTCGACCTTACAAAAGGTGACATTGACCTTGACGGCACCTTAGCAGAAAATATTGACAAAATTAAAGCTGGTGGTAAAAACCACGCCGGCGGCACACCTGGCTTCCAAGGCAACTTTGACGGTAACGGTGTTACAGTTTACGGTGCTTGGACCAACCATAACGAAGGTAATGTTAGTGCCTACGCGGGCCTTTTTGGTTGCACAAAGGGCAATGTAACTATTAAAAACGTTAACGTTAAAATGGCTCACTTTACTGCTAAAAATGCAGCAGGTGGTATCGTAGGTTATCATACAGGCGATGGTACACAGGTTCTTACTATTGAGAACTGCTCAGTAGTTGACTCTTATCTTGAATCACAGGGTACTGGTTTTGGTCAAGGCGTAGGTGCTATTATTGGTTATTCGTCTAACCTTTCTTCTTGGAAAGAAGCTGACAAAGGTGTTGACGGCAACGGTGACGGCGATATGGTAGATACTATCTACGTAAACGGAGCTATTAACATTTCTAACTGCTATGTAAATCTTAATGAAGACAACTTTGTTTCTAAAGCAGAAGATGGTGTAGAGGATTCCGGCGAACGCAGTTGCCACGGTGGTGTAGCAGGTGCTATAAATACCAATGCATTGATGGTTAGAGATTGCTTAGTAATTGGTATTAAACCTTACGCTACAATGGAAGGCACATCAGCTAATGACGTTCAGCACTCAGGTCTTGAATCACACTTTGCAAATGTTTACACAACTTCTGACGTTGCGATTACCGGTGTTAATCTTGGCGGTAACGGTGCTTTAAATAACCGCAACTTTACAGGTAAAGTGTTCCCGCTTGCCGACGCTCAGCTTAAAGGTGAAGCTGCACTTAGCAGTATGAACCTTGACTGGAGCGTATGGATGGCTGATGACGATGGTTATCCGGAGCTTCGCTCAATGCACAAGGACGTTACCTATGTTGACAATGGTAACGGCACCCACGGTGAAACATGCGCATGCGGCTTTGGCGGAGTTGCTTCAAAGCACATCTGGGAAGACGGTAAATGCGCTTGCGGCGCAGAACTTAATTGTGAGGGTCGCGACACAATTTACTGGGACGGTACTATCGCTACAGGCATTGCTACCGGTACCGGTACCAAGGATGATCCTTATGTAATTAATACCGCAGCTGAATTTGCTTGGCTGGTTCAAAACGCAAAAATAGAAAACACACAGGGTAAATATTTTGAAATAGCTGAAAATATTGGCGCAATTGTTCTTCAAAATAAAGAATTTGCTCAAGATATTATTGATCTTGAAAATGCAGATGCAGTAGCAGCATTCTTTGAAAATGAAGACTATATATTTACCGGTTGGCCACATCAAGGCTGGGAAGCAGGTTGTTTCTGCGGTATCTTTGACGGTAACGGTGCTACCGTTTATGGTCTTTACCAGGTATCTGAAAATAACGCAGGTCTTTTCTCTAACGTTGATGCAGGCGCAGTAATTAAGAACATCGGTCTTAAAAACTCTTATCTTACATCTACAGCTAGTAACTATCAGGTAGGCGGTCTTGCTGCAGTTACTAACGGTGGCACCTATCAGCTTAAGGCTAACGGCGCTATCTGGTTTGATTCTTGTGTAGTTGCTAACAACTATATGTACAATCCTTGTACATCGCACGACCGTACCGGTGTTATCATAGGTGCGTCAAGCGATATGATTTACATTGAAAACTGCCTCGTTTACGGTAACAACGCAACATACGGTGATGGTGTTCAGGCTGCTATTTGGAGTAGTGGTCAAAATAGCCAAATCGTAACAGGTAATGAAATTATTCCTGAAGGTCTTGTTACAAAGAACGATGGTGCTGACACACCACGTTATTATAACGTAGTTCGCAACAGCATTATCCTTGGTGCAAAACCATACGACCTTGGTCAGCAAATAGGCTCACGCTTTAACGATCCTAAGTGCTATGAGTATTCATATACCGACGCTGACATAGCTAATGACGTATTCTCAAATGGTGCAGTGCTTAATGTTGCTGAAGATCAACTCAAGCAGGTAACTATAGGTGAGCTTGCAACACTTGCTCTTGGTGATGTTTGGTACAACACAGCTACCTACCCAGAGCTTAAGGTATTCCACGACGATAACCTTGCAGTAACACCAAATAATGACGGTACTCACGGTTCTGTATGCTCTTGCGGCACTGTATTTAAGGCACCTTGTACATTTGTTGATGGCGCTTGCTCAGCTTGTGGCGCTAAGATGACATGTGCTACAAAGCGCACAATCTATTGGAACGGTGGTATATCAACCGGCTTTGCACAGGGTACAGGTACTAAGGCAGATCCATATATTATCAATTCTGCAGAAGAGCTTGCATATCTTGTTTCTTGCAAGGCAGACGTAACTGCAGGCAAGTATTTTGAAATAGCCGAAGATATTGGTACAATTGTTCTTCAGCCACAAGAATTCGCAGCTGATATTATAGCTCTTGACAGCGCAGCAAAAACACAGGCATTCTTTGAAAATGAAGATTATATATTTACCGAATGGGTAGAAAAGGGCTGGGAGCAATCTTGCTTCGCAGGTAACTTTAACGGTAACGGCGTAAAGATTTATGGCCTTTACATCGAAACAAACTTTAACGCAGGTCTATTCTCTACAGTAGATGCTGGTGCGGCTATCCGCAACGTAGCAGTTCTTAATTCTTATATGTACAGCAACGGTAACTATGATTCTGCTCAGGACAAATGGTCTTACTACCAAGTAGGTGCTATTGCTGCAGTTGCAAGCAATGGTTCTTATGGTGTTGGTACAAACGGTATAATTTGGTTTGACGGTTGTACAGTAGGTAACTGCTATATGAGAAACGATGGCGCTGACGCAGCCCGTTCAGGTGTTCTCTTTGGTACAGCATCAAGCGATGGTGTAGTAATTGATAACTGCTTGGTTTACGGTAACGACGCTCGTCATAGCAAAACACAAGGCGATCAGTCTCTTGCAATGCCACTCATTAACCTGGCAAACAACAGTGTTATTGCCCCTGCAGTAGTTCCTGAAGGTCTTGATGCTAAGATTCAGGAAGAAGCTAATGCAAACGGCGATTCTATGTATTATAATTCAGTACGCAATACTATTGCATTCGGTACTGATCTTATGAATGTAAATACAGCATATAGTTATAGAAGAAATGATCCAAATTGCTTCGAAAACTGCTATACCGACGCTGCGGCAGGTACAGTTACATTTACTAGTGGCGAATGGACCTATGATGAAAGCCAGATTAAGTCCGTAACACTCCAAACACTTAACGATAACGACCTTGGCGATGCTTGGATTAAGACTTCGGGTTATCCTGAGCTTAAGGCAGCTCATATTGCAGAAGTAAGCGACAACGGCGACGGTACACACGCTGTATCTTGCCCATGCGGCGCTGTAAGCGGCGAGGCAGAAGAGCATACCTATGTTGATGGTGCTTGCTCGGTTTGTGGTTCAATATGTGCTCATATTGCAGGTGAAGCAGTAGAAGAAAATCGTGTAGAAGCTACCTGTAAAGCAGAAGGCTCTTACGACGAGGTTGTTTACTGTACAGAATGTGGCGTAGAAATGTCTCGCGACACTAAGGTTATCGAGAAAGCTGCTCACACACCTAGCGAAGAAGTAGAAGAAAATTGTATTGATTCTACATGTAAAACACCGGGTTCATGTGATAAGGTTGTTTATTGTACAGTATGCGACGAAGAAATATCACGTAATACAGTAGATATTCCACTTGCTCCTGATAATCACACATATGATAATGAGGATGACGTTGATTGTAATGAATGCGGTGCAGTTCGTGAGCTTTACGTGCTTGGCGATGCAAACGGCGACGGTGAAGTTGATAATAAAGACTACGCTGTGCTTATGCAGAGCATAAATGGTTGGGATGTAGAAATTAACGAGGCTGCTGCCGATGTATACAAAGACGGCAAAATCGACAATAAGGACTATGCAATACTTATGCAATATCTCAACAATTGGGATGTTACACTTGGTGAACAAGCATAATAATTTCTAAAAACAAAAAACCGTCCGCTATAGAAATATAGCGGGCGGTTTTTTTATATTCAAACAAATCAAATCCGCATAAAACATAATTCTAATCTATTATTATATGTATGTAAAAAGCTCACTATACTATATATAGTTGTGTGATAATCAAAGGTATAAAAGGGCAATTTTGGAGGGTTTGACAATGTTTTTGACATATTTTGACATAAAATCCCAAAAACAAAAGGTTACAAGTTTGTAACCTTTTAAAAATTACCTGTTTTTTGTGCAAAATGAACAAAACCGACAACTTTTATATGTTTGACATAGTTAAAAAAATGGGGTATACTATCATCCGTCAGCGCAAAAAGCGCTTGGCAAAAAACAGTTAAACATATTAAAAAAGGAGTCGTTCGATGCTTAGATTTAACAAAAGCGGTCTTGGTTTTGTGAAATTCACAAAAATGCGTATGCCGCTTGTGGCTTTACTTTTAATAGCCTCTATCTGTGCAGCAACCTTGCTTTTTGGTACTGTAAATACATTTGCCGTAACTGACGGTGAAAAAACACATAAGGTTCATACTCTTTCTACCAATGTAAGTGACGTACTTACCGTTGCAGGCTTTAACACAAACGAATATAAAGTTTTAAGTGTTGATGCTGGTAACGGTGTAACAAACATTGCAGTAGCTTACACATTCCCGGTATATATCACAATGGGTGACAAGACTATTGAAACGAATGCAATTGAGTCTACCGTAGGTGAGATTCTTAAGAATGAAGGATTTAATGTTGACCAGTATGATATGGTTGAGCCTTCGCTTGATACTGTGGTTAGCGATACTGCATACATCGATTATACTAATATTGATTATATAACAGGTAGCTATACCGAGGCAATTCCAAGCACTATAAAAACGGTATATTCTTCTAAGCTTGATGCCGGCACAACCACTCTTTCAGAGGGTAAGGATGGCGAGCAACAGGTGAACTACACCGCAAAGGTTGTTAACGGTGTTACAGTTGAAACTGTAGTTAATGAGCGCATAACATTAAGTGCTGCTGTAGACGGTACCAAAACAATCGGTACAAAAAAGGCGGCAGTTACCACAAGTGAGAGTGTAAAGACCATTTCTACACTTAAAGCACCAACAATAGAACTTGATGAAAACGGAAATCCGGTCAACTTTAAAAAGCATATTACTGTTCAAGCTACAGCATACACCTATACAGGTAACAAATGTTCAACGGGTGTAGCGCCACAGCCGGGTTATATTGCAGTTAATCCAAACGTTATACCATATGGTACTAAAATGTATATTAAATCAAGTGATGGCAAGTTTATTTACGGTTATGCTGTTGCAGCAGATACCGGTGGATTTATAAAGAGTCGTCCTAATAATGTGGACTTATTTATGACAAGCAAGGCCGCATGTACTGCATTTGGTAGACGTAACGTTGAAATCTATATTTTAGAGTAATAACAAAAACCTCCAAGATTTTCTTGGAGGTTTGTTTTTTTTATTGTTTCTTAATACAAAACCAAAGTATAGTAAGTATTTGCACGACAGCTGCGACTATAAAAATAAGTGAAATTTTATGCACGTTAACTGTAAGCATAATACAAAGAGCTATAGACCATATTAGTGTTGAAATGGCTGTAAATATATGTATCTTTTTCCACCATATACAAGAAAATACAATTCCTACAATAGCGCTTACAGGGATGGCATATATATAAAATAACCACCAAATTTTAATATTAGGAAAGATAATTTCAAAAAGGAAGAATAGTACGGTTGCTACAAGCCAGGCAAGCCCAATCGACAAAAGAGTAATTACCGTTTTGTTACGAGTTGTCAAAAGCCGCTTGCGAGGTTTTTCGGCAATCATATCATTTACCGTAAGTCCAAAAATATCAGCAAGCTGTGCGGTTACCGCAAGGTCTGGGAGTCCGTCACCGCGCTCCCACTTAGAGATTGATTTATCGGAATAATTAAGCTTTTCAGCAAGCTCAGTCTGAGTGAGACCCAATTGCTTACGATAATGACATAAATTATTAGCAAAACATTCTTTAAGTTTTTCTTCAGTTAAAGGCATACGTTCACTTCCTTTCACAATAGTATTATATAATAATTTTGCTTTTTGTTCAACAATAAAAATGTAAATTATTTTACCTTTGCAAAGTTTCCGAATGTATTGCCAACGTTCTCAACAAAAGAGAAGGTATTGTCATATTCTTCTAAAATGTTTTGAAAATCAACAATCTGGTGTTTGTTCACAACGCATATTAAAACATCTTTTTCTTGATTTTTGTATGCGCCAACCGCAGAAAGCTTGGTAGCACCATGATGTAGTGTATGCAAAATCTCGTCGCTTATCTCGTCGGCGTGGGTAGTTATAACAGTAAATTTATATGCTTGCTTTGAACCTTGAATAATTACATTCCCCAAAAAAGTAGATATAAAGCAATAAATAATGCAAAGGCACACAGGTTTGTAGTCGTATGACACGGCGCCTGTGGTATCGGGCTTTGCATAAACAAAGAATGATATAATCGCAACGATAGCGTTCAATATAAGTGTAATCCAAAAGAAATTTAGATAAGGTTTTTTAATGCTTATATATTTTGATACAATATCTGTGCCGCCTGTTGAAGCGTTGTGTCGTGCACATATACCGTAAACCAATCCGCCCAAAGTACCGCTGATTATAACGGGATAAATCGTGTCGTGCCCGCCGGCATCGTATTGAAAACTTGTAAAATCAATTTTTTGAAGTCCAAGATAAACAAATGAGTACACTATGCAAAACAGTAATGATTTTTTTGCAAAATCACGGTTTACAAAAAAATAGGCAAGCAAGCACAGTGGTACGTTTATAATAAGTGACATATAACCTATGCTAAAGCCGGTTTTATACTGAATCATAGTAGCAATTCCGTTGATGCCTGCAGGAGCAAAATTATTTTTTACAATAAAAAGCTGATAAGTAAATGCAAGCAAGACAGCCGCCGCAATTATAAAGAGATATGCATTAATTTTTTTTAGTTTTTTCACACATCATCACCCAAAGCTATTTTAACACAATAAAAATTTTTTGCAATATAAAAAAGAGGCGAGAAATTCTCGCCTCTTTGATACTATTCTTTGTTTGATTCTTCAATAACCTTTTGAGCAATATTTGCCGGTACGGTTTCGTATCGTGCAAACTCTAGTGTAAAGGTTGCAGTACCCTGAGTCAGTGAACGCATAGCGGTTGAGAAATCAGACATTTCTGCGGTTGGTACCTCACCGATAATTTCTTGAATTTTGTTTTCAAGTGGATTCATACCAATTATTCTACCGCGGCGCTTGTTGATGTCACCGATAACGTCACCGAGCATATCGTCGGGAACAAGAACTTTAAGTGTACTGATTGGTTCAAGCAGTACAGGGCTTGCGTTTGAAATACCTTCTTTAAACGCAATAGATGCGGCCATTTTAAACGCCATTTCAGAAGAGTCAACAGGGTGGTAAGAACCATCTACAAGTGTTGCCTTAATGCCAACCATCGGGTAGCCTGCAAGCACACCCTTGAGTGTAGAATCACGTAGTCCCTTTTCAACTGCGGGGAAGAAGTTCTTTGGTACTGCACCACCAAATACCTTTTCTTCAAATATAAGTTCGGCGCTATCACATGGTTCAAACTCAATCCATACATCACCAAACTGCCCGTGACCGCCTGATTGTTTCTTGTGTCTACCCTGTGCCTTAACCGCTTTTTGAATTGTTTCGCGATAGGCAATCTTTGGCTTTTGAAGAACAATGTCACAGCCAAATTTTGTTTTTAACTTTGATACAACAATATCGGTGTGTTGTTCGCCGAGTGTACTCATAACGAGCTCACGAGTTTCGGTATCGTTGATAACCTTCAAGGTTGGATCTTCTTCCATTATTCTATTAAGGCCGGCGCTTATTTTTTCCTCGTCGCCCTTCTTGGCGGGATAGATAGCGGTTTTAAGATTTGGAAGCGGGAAGTCAATTGCAGCAACCGATACAGTACCGGTAGCCGATAATGTGTCGCCTGTAATCGTATCGCCAAGCTTGGAAACAGAGCCTATATCACCGGCTAAGATTTCGGTTGCATCTTCTTGTTTACCGCCCTTAAGCCACATAACCTTTGAAAGACGTTCTTCTTCGCCGGTGCGGTTGTTTTTAAGCTTCATATCGCCGGTGATTTTACCGGATATAACCTTAAAGTAAGAGAGCTTGCCAACAAATGGGTCGGCAATCGTTTTAAATACAAATAAAGCGTTTTCTTTAGCGGCATCTAATGTTACCTTAACGCCACTATCAAGTGTGTATGTGCTGTCGGCTGCAGACGGTAAAATGTCGGCAATGCTATCGGTGAACAGACCTATTGCGTCACCTGTGAGCTGTACGCCACAATATACGGGACAAATGTCGCCGCTTGCAACACCGGTCTTAAGACCCATGGTAATCTCGTCGGCGGTAAGGTCCTCACCGTCAAAGTATTTTTCCATCAACGTTTCATCGGTAGATGCAACTGCTTCAATAAGCATAGAGCGCATATTTGAAACCTCGGTGCTGTCCGGCATATCGGTTTCGGCAAGTGTTATGCCGTCAGCAGTATACGCCTTATTATTTACTAGGTCAACGTAGCATTTTACAACGTCTTCTTCTATGTAAGGCACAACAACCGGACAAACAACTGCACCGTAATTAGCAACGAGGGCCGATATTACGCGATAGAAGTGAGCGTGAGTAGAATTTAACTTACCTATAAAGAAGCCAACTGCTTTGCCTGCGGCACGAGCTTTGTCAAATGCTTGCTTGGCACCTACGGTAAGACCTGATTTACCCGAAATAGTAACGATAACGCTATCCGCAGCTGCTAATGCTTCGCTAACACCGCCTGCAAAGTCGAAAAGTCCCGGTGCGTCAATAAGATTTAATTTAACGTCACCCTTTTCTAATGCATACACGCTGGTAGAAACCGAGCAACCGCGTTTCTTTTCTTCTGCATCAAAATCAAAAACCGAGGTACCTTCTGAAGTATTACCTATTCGCTCAACTGCTTTTCCGTAATAAAGCACACTACTTGCAAGTGTGGATTTACCGGAGTTGCCATGGCCTAAAAAGGCAATGTTTTTAATTTTGTCAGCTGAATAGTTTTTCATAAGTGTATCCTCCTTGTGAACTTTTACTGGAAAGTTCTAATTATTGATTAAGTATAGCATAAAGTTTTGGCAATTACAACTAAAATTTTAAAAAGTTTTAATATCTTTTGTTTAAAAGTCACAAATTGTAACTTTTTGTAACCTTTAGAGCCTTAAAGGTTACAAAAATGATAACATTTGTAACCAAATTGTTGCTTAAAATTTTTTTAATTAGGCTATATAATATAATACATCAAGTAACGAAGGGAGTTTTATGCGATGAAAAAGATATTAAGCTTAAGTTTATGTGTAATTATGTTCGTAGTGTGCGCATCGCTTATTGCTCCTATGGTTAATAAGGGTACAAAGGTGTCGGCTATTGCTGCTGAGGATACTTCAGCAAATGTAAACGAAGCACGTTTTTTAAATATGCTTAACCACAACTATGTTTACAACAGCGACTTTGATAATGCGGATACCATAATAAACAATGCTTCGCTTGCTCTTCTTGATTTACGTGACAGCGCTAATGAGGATTATATTGCTGATACATTTGTTAAAGGCTTTGTTAAGGATATGTACGGTATTGAAATTGCCGATATGTCAGGTATAAATGCCGATTATCCACAGCTTGACGGTTTTCTTTATGTTATTCCTAGAGGCTATACAAGTTATACTCATACTATAGTTTCTGTTGAAGAAAACGCCGACGGCAGTTACACTGTAGTAAGTGATGTTATGGTGAAAGAGCACGACGCTGCAGGCAAGCCTCAAAAGGCGGTATCGCTTTTTGTAAAGAACAGTGATTCGGCATTTGGCTATAATATGATTTATTGCAATATAGTTGCAAACAGCACAGATATTTAATAAATTTACGGGCAAATTAAATTTGTCCGTATTTTTTTAAAATTTTTCTTGACAAATTGCAATATAGAATATATAATGTTTTGGCACGGCAAAAAAAAGAATGAAAAACGGCTGTATAGCTCAGTTGGCTAGAGCATGCGGTTCATACCCGCAGTGTCATTGGTTCGAATCCAATTACAGCCACCAATTCGGCCCGTTGGTCAAGAGGCCTAAGACACCGCCCTTTCACGGCGGTAACACGAGTTCGAATCTCGTACGGGTCACCAAAACAAAAAAGCATCCCATAGGGGTGCTTTTTTTGTTTTGCCGTACGAGATTCGAAAAGTACGGTCGACGTTAGTCGATTCTAAATGTCCAGTGGACATTTAGAAAGTACGGGTGCGTGTCGGCGACGTGGGAGCCGAGCGAATCGGGTTGTGGTAGAGATGAAACCAAATAAAAGGTAAGAACACCCATAGGGGTGCTTTTTTTGTTTTGCCGTACGAGATTCGAAAAGAACGGTCGGCGACAGCCGATTTTAAATGTCCGGTGGACATTTAAAAAGTTCGGGTGCTTGGTCGGCGGCATAGTCCGCCGAGCGAATCGACTTATGTGATGATAAAAAATAAAATAAAGAACACCTATAATGGTGTTCTTTTTCCTTATGTGAGTATCTGCAACAACACAACTCCGCAAACACACGGCAAACCAAATATTCCGCTTCCGACAACAGTCCACCAATTAACAGGTACAAAAACACCGGTGAAATTTTGCGTTAGATTTATTATGGCTATGGCAGCAAAGCCCAATAATGCATTTAGCATTATAGATTTTATTAATTTATGACTTTTTATATGTAGTATAAGCAATGCAAATGCACACATTGATAACCATATAATTGCTATAATTCCAAGGGTTTTCAAGATATCACCTCTTAGTAAATGTATATGATGTTAAATAAATAAAAATTCTTTGTTAATTTTTTGATTTTTGTAGACTTATTATGTAAATTGTGGTAAAATAACATAAAATGGGTGGAAGTTGGTTCATCATTAATGAAAATTGATAAAACAGTAATAAAAGAAACTAAATATATAGCATCATTTGTGATAATATTCAGTGTTTTGATGCAGGCAGTATTTTTAATAATCGGCAAATGGGATTATACCGTGCTGATAGGCAATCTTTGGGGCATTATAATCGCAGTGGGCAACTTTTTTGTGATGGGGCTTTTTGTGCAAAAAGCCGTAACACAGGACGAAAAAGAAGCTCGTCAAACCGTAAGAGCATCGCAAAGCTTGCGAATGGCTGCAATATTTGTTTTGGCTGCAGTGGGTTTAATTATATTTAAACAGACCCCCACGCGTGTAGCAATAGTGCTTCCGCTCATTTTTCCACGCATCGCAATAATGTTAAGGCCTATAATATATAGGAATATATAATTTTCAAAATGATCGAGGAGGTGCTGCTTTACGAAAGTACAAAGGAGACTTTGGTTTAAAATTGTTGATATACTGCTCCTTATGGGTGCTGTTTTACCATTGATTTTTGGTATGGTTTTAAAAATTCTTTTTAATCCCGCAAGCGAAGGTATAAGTATTTCGGGTGCGTTGATTTATTTTACAATCCCTATGCCGTTGCAAAATTTACCTATAACCGAGTCACAGGTTAATTCGGCATTGGTTGTAATAACAATATTCTTTTTGTGCCTTTATTTTACTCATGGGCTTTCTGTTAAGGCGAATTTAAAGCGTCAGATAATTGCCGAATGGATAGTAAAACAGACACAGTCTTTAGTTAAAACAAATATGAGCGATTATTTCGCCGGCTTCGCACCATTTGTAGCGGCAATAATGGGCCTTTCGGCGTTTTCAAGTCTTTTGGCGCTGTTAGGGCTTTATGCACCCACCTCAGACATAAATATAGTGGGTGGTTGGGCAATACTTGTGTTTGTGCTTATAACATATTATAAGATGAAATGCGGACCGCTTCATTATGTAAAAAGTTTTGGGGATCCGGTACCGTTTCTTTCACCGCTTAATATTATTAGTGAGGTTGCAACTCCTATTTCTATGGCGTTTCGTCATTATGGTAATGTACTTTCAGGCGCGGTTATTTCGGTGCTTGTAGCTACGGGACTGCAGGGGCTTTCAAATATAATTTATAGCCTTTTACCAAAGGCTTTGGAAAGAGTTTTGAGTAATGTGCCGATATTACAGATTGGTTTGCCTGCGATACTTTCGATTTATTTTGATGTATTCAGTGGCTGTTTACAGGCATTTATATTTGCAATGCTTACCATGCTTTATGTAGCAAGTGGCTTTCCTGAGGAAGATTATTTTGCGCGCAAAGCCAAAAAGTTAGCAAAGTCAAAAAATATAAAATAAAAAATATATAATAAAATGGAGGAAAATTTATGGAACTCGCAATTGGTATTATTTTAGGTTGTTGTGCATTAGGTGCAGGTGCTGCAATGATAGCTGGTATAGGACCGGGTATTGGTGAAGGTAACGCCGTAGCAAGCGCTTGTGAAGCAATAGGACGTCAACCGGAATGCAAAGGTTCTGTTACAACAACAATGTTGATGGGTTGTGCTATTGCAGAAACCACAGGTCTTTATGCACTTGTTATTGCTATTTTGCTTATTTTTGTTGCCCCTAATATGCTTGTTAACATTTTGCTTAATGCAGTAAAATAATTTCGGGGGATCTTTAAATGCAGAATTTGGATATCATATCCGTAAATTTATGGCAGATACTCATTTCTCTTGCTAACCTTACAATATTGTTTTTTCTTCTAAAAAAATTCTTATACAAGCCGGTTACAAAAATGCTTGAAGAGCGTCGTACTCAGATAGATAAGGATTATAGCGATGCCGCAAGCGCTAAACAAAGTGCCGAAGCGAAAGATGCCGAGCTCACCGAGCGTTTGGCAGGTGCAAAGGCAGAGGCTGAAGGCATTGTAAAAGAGGCGGCCGATATTGCAAAGGCACGTGGCGACAAAATTGTTGAGGAAGCAAGGGCTACTGCTGACGGTATTATTCGTCAAGCAGAGGAGGATGCCGAACTTGAGCGCAAGCGCGTGGGCGAAACCATAAAGGAACAGATTGTAGATGTTTCTACCGCTTTGGCAGAAAAAATGCTTGAGCGTGAGGTTAATGCCGATGATCACAAGGCGCTAATTGACGATTTTATTAGTAAAATAGGTGACGAATAATGGCAGCGACAGGTAACAACTATGCCGAGGCGCTGTTTATGTTGGCGCGCGAAGAAAATTTAATAGATGAATTTTATAAAGATTTAAAATTTGTAGAAGATATTTTCAAAGATAGTCCTGAATATCTACAATTTTTAGCTACACCAAGCATTCCAAAGAGCGAGCGCACAACGGCACTGGCCGCTGCATTTGAGGGTAGGGTTAATATGCATATTTTATCCTTTTTGCAGTTAATGTGTGAGCAGTCAAAGGCCGAGCAGTTTTTTGAAAGTGCAAGTGAGTTTTACCGACTTCGAGAGTGGGCAAGCGGTACAGCCGTAGCCGTTGTAAAAACTGCGGTCGAGCTTACCGACACTCAAAAAACAGAGCTTACCAAAGCGCTCGAAAAGCGCACGGGTAAAAGGATTACTCTTAATTGCGTTATTGACAGTACGGTAATTGGCGGTATAGCGGTCGAGATTGATGGACAACTGCTTGATGGTAGCGTTAAATCCAACTTAAAACGCGCAAGGGAAGTGATTAGCGTATGAGCGAAAAGCAACAAGAAATTAGTTATATTATAAAAGAGCAGATAAAAAATTATCGCTCACAAATAGAAATGAAAGAAACCGGCAGAGTAATTCTTGTTGGTGATGGTATTGCACGCGTTTATGGCCTTACAAACTGTATGGCAAACGAGCTATTAGAATTTGAAGATGGCTCGGCGGGTCTTGCCCAAAACCTTGAGGAAGATACCGTATCGGTTGCAGTTCTTTCAGATGATAACAACATACGTGAGGGTACGGTTGTTCGCCGTACAGGCAAGGTTTTATCGGTGCCTGTTGGCGAAAAAATGCTCGGTCGTGTTGTAAATGCACTTGGTGAGCCTATCGACGGAAAAGGTCCTATTGAGTATAGCGGATGGTGTCCAATCGAGGCCGAGGCTCCCGGTATTATTGAGCGCAAGAGCGTATCGGTACCACTACAAACAGGTATTAAGGCTATCGACAGTATGATACCTATTGGTCGTGGTCAGCGTGAGCTTATAATTGGCGACCGTCAGACAGGTAAAACCGAAATTGCTATTGATACAATTATAAATCAAAAGAACACCGATGTTATATGTATTTACGTTGCAATCGGTCAAAAGAACACCTCGGTTGTAAGTCTTGTTAATAACCTTACAAAAGCAGGTGCTATGGATTATACAATTGTAGTATCGGCATCGGCTTCCGAAAGCGCCCCCTTGCAGTATATTGCACCATATTCGGGTTGCGCTATGGCAGAATATTTCAGAGCGCAGGGTAAGGATGTTCTTATAATATATGACGATTTAAGTAAGCACGCAGTGGCATATCGTGCGCTGTCGCTTCTTATTCGCCGTCCGCCCGGCCGTGAGGCATACCCCGGTGACGTATTCTATTTACATTCGCGTTTGCTAGAGCGTGCTGCTTGTGTGGCGCCCGAATACGGCGGCGGTTCAATTACGGCACTGCCTATAATTGAAACACAAGCGGGTGATGTTTCAGCATATATTCCGACAAACGTTATCTCAATTACCGACGGACAAATATTCCTTGAAACCGAGCTTTTCCACGCAGGTGTTATGCCGGCTATAAACCCCGGTATTTCGGTAAGCCGTGTTGGTGGTTCTGCTCAGAAAAAGAGTATGAAAAAGGTTTCAGGTGAGCTTAAGCTTTTATATTCACAGTATCGTGAGCTTCAGGCGTTTGCACAGTTTGGTAGTGACCTTGACAGTGATACAAAGGCGCGTCTTGCGCTTGGTGAGCGTATAGTTGAGGTACTAAAGCAAAGCCGCAACAACCCAATCTCAGTTGGTTGTCAGGTTGCAATAATTTACGCCGTTACAAAGGGTTGGCTTGATACAATCCCTGTTAATAAGGTAAAGGATTTCGAAGAGCGTTTGTACGAAAAATTACAAAACCAGAAACCAGAGTTGCTAAAGCGTTTTGAAGAGGGTTATTTTGAGGATGAAGATATAGCATCACTCGAAGAAACCCTTAGTGAAATGACGAGGTGACGATAGATGTCAGGAAACACCAAAACGCTCAAACTGCGTATAAAAAGTGTTGACTCAACGCTACATTTGACAAAGGCGATGGGTCTTGTGGCATCTTCGAAAATGCGCAAGGCGAATCTTGCAATGGCGGCCGGTCGCCAGTATGAAAAAGCTGTGCAAAACGTTGTTGATTTGCTAACTGCTGTTCCCGAATGTCAAAGCAGCCCATTTATGCGTGAGCATAAAGACGGTGGTAAGACCAGACTTATAGTGATTGCGGGAGACAGAGGCTTGGCGGGTGGCTATAACGCTAACATTTTCCGTACTGTTTGCGATTTTAATGAAGCCGAAATTATACCTATTGGTAAGCGTGCTTGCGAACGATATGGTCAGCCGATAGTATCCAGCGAAAAGTTTTATGCTGCTGATGCTTTCCGTCTTGCTAAAGAGCTTTGCCAACAGTTTGCAAACGGCGAATTTGACCGCCTTGGTATAGTTACTACAAACTATATTTCAATGATGACGCAAACACCCGATATTAAATGGGTTTTACCGCTCACAAAAAGTGAGAGTACGCAAAATACTGCCGCGATTTTTGAGCCGGATGAACGCACAATACTTGATATAGCAGTGCCTGAATACCTTTCGGGTATGATTGTAGCCTGTGTTCGTGAAAGCTTTGCAAGTGAGGTTGCCGCGCGTCGTATGGCAATGGATTCTGCGGGTAAAAACGCACAACAAATGATCGACGAACTACAGCTTGAATATAACCGCGCACGTCAGGGTGCGATTACACAAGAAATTACTGAAATTGTTGCCGGTGCAGGCAACTGATAACTTCTTAAGGAGTTGAATTTAATGTCCAACAAAACTACCGGTACAGTATCACAGGTTATGGGACCTGTTGTTGACGTGCGCTTCGAAGAAGGCGCACTACCGGCAATCTATAACGCACTTACAATGCCAATTGGTGAGCGCACACTTACAGTCGAGGTAGCACAGCACATAGGTGACAACGTTGCTCGCTGTATCGCTATGGCATCTACCGACGGCTTACAGCGTGGCACTTCAGTTACTGACACAGGCAAGGCAATCAGCGTGCCGGTTGGTAGAGAAACTTTGGGTAGAATATTTAATGTATTAGGTGAGCCTGTTGATAATATTGAGACTCCCGAAACCGATGAGAGATGGAATATTCATAGACCGGCCCCCGAATATGACGAGCTTTCAACCAGTACCGAAATACTTGAAACCGGTATTAAGGTAATCGACCTTATTTGCCCTTATTCAAAGGGTGGTAAAATAGGTCTTTTTGGTGGCGCAGGTGTTGGTAAAACCGTTCTTATTATGGAGCTTATTAACAACATCGCCAAAGAGCACGGCGGTCTTTCGGTATTTACCGGCGTAGGCGAGCGTACTCGTGAGGGTAACGACCTTTATAACGAAATGAAAGAGTCAGGCGTTTTAGAAAAAACTGCCCTTGTATATGGCCAAATGAACGAACCGCCCGGCGCACGTATGCGTGTTGGCCTTTCGGGTCTTACAATGGCAGAGTATTTCCGTGACCAAGAAAACCAAGATGTGCTTCTCTTTATCGATAATATTTTCCGTTTCACACAGGCGGGGTCTGAGGTTTCGGCGCTTCTTGGCCGTATGCCTTCAGCTGTTGGCTATCAGCCGACACTTGCTACCGAAATGGGTGCTTTGCAGGAGCGTATAACCTCTACAAAGAAGGGCTCTATTACCTCTATTCAGGCGGTTTACGTGCCTGCTGATGACCTTACCGACCCGGCACCTGCTACAACCTTTGCTCACTTGGATGCTACAACCGTTTTGTCACGTAGCATCGCTTCGCAAGGTATTTATCCTGCAGTTGACCCACTAGAGTCAACTAGCCGTATTTTGTCGGCTGAGGTTTTGGGTGAAGAGCATTACTATGTAGCGCGTGAGGTTCAGCGAATTTTGCAACGCTATAACGAGCTTATGGATATTATCGCTATTATGGGTATGGATGAATTGTCTGACGACGATAAGCTGCTTGTTGGTCGCGCGCGTAAGATTCAACGTTTCTTGTCGCAGCCCTTCCACGTGTCTGAAAAGTTTATTGGTATCGAAGGTACTTATGTGCCGGTAAGCGAAACAATCCGTGGCTTTAAAGAAATTATTGAAGGCAAGCATGATGATTTGCCCGAGTCTGCATTCTTGTTTGTTGGCACAATAGACGAGGCTGTAGCAAAAGCTAAAAAGGGTGATAAGTAATGAGTACCTATAAGCTTATAATCTCTACACCCGACGGTAGTGTGTTTGATGACAAAGCCGAGATTTTGATTGTTCGTGGCACCGAGGGTGAGCTTGCTGTAATGGCGGGTCACATACCTTTTATCACCGCGGTAAAACCCGGCGAGTGTAAAATAGTTTTGCCTGATGACGGTGAAAAGACAGCTACTATCGGCGGCGGAATTCTTACCGTTCAAAACGATAAAACCACACTGCTTTGCAGTGATTTCAAATGGAATTAAAAAAGTAACCCCACGGTTTATTAAAACCGTGGGGTTTAAATTATATAAATCTTTTAATGGTTTTATCAAGCATTGATCTGAGCTTGCTTTTGGTTGAGAAGACAAGTAAAAGTATAATGAGTTCAATAGCTGCAGAAATAGCCGTGCCCAAAAGCCTTGGTATCAGCACCACAAAAAAGGCATCTACACCGCCACGATACATAATTGAAATCCATAGAGTATTTAGTATTAACGAACAGGTGATTTTATTTATAATTACACAAGCAACTATTTTAAGCGGTGTGGCCTTTTTGTGTAAAAATTCAGCAAGAATTAATCCGTAAACACAGTTAGTAAGTGTAAAACCCGGAAAATATGCGCCAAACGGAAACAGCAGCGATCCAACAAGATCACCTACACCTGCAACGGCTACAGCGTATGGAGTACCCAAAAATGCGGCGGCAAAGGCAACTGCTACAAAGCCAAAGCTAATATCCTGATTCCATATTTTATAACTTGGTATAATACGCTCTAAAACCAAGTTAAGCGCAATTAGTAATGCTGTTAAAATAATTTTTACGAGTTCTGTTTGTTTTTTGCCTTTTGTCAAAATAAAAACCTCCTATCATCCATACTAACTGATAATAGGAGGTACTTTTTATAATACGGCTATTATTTGTCAGCGGGATGCGACAGCAAAACCGCAGATTTTGAAAAATCCTTCGTTTGTGTGACAACTCCCCGTTCACACAACACTTAACGCTATGCCGTCTACTCTGAAATATTTTGATTATATTATATAACTTTTTATGCGAATGTCAACTAAATCTTTCCCGAGTCACGCAAAACCTTTACTTTAAGTACGGCAATCTGCGTTTTTGCGTCCTTAATTTCACCCGAAAGCACCATTTCTACCGCTTTTTCGAGTGGAATGCGAAGCACGTCTAAAAACTCGTCTTCATCGGGGTTTTGCTCGCCAAAGGTAAGACCTGTTGCAAGATAACAATAAATAACCTCGTTTATATATCCGGGTGTGGGGTACATAGGCTGCAAATCAATGTAGCTTTCAGCTGTTGCTCCCGTTTCTTCTCGCAACTCGCGTTTGCCGCACTCAAGCGGATCTTCGTCTTGTCGGTCACGCTTGCCTGCAGGAATTTCAAGTGTTTCTTCCATATACGGATAGCGCCACTGACGTACGAATAACAGCTCGTCATTATCGGTAAGCGCCGCCACGCACACGCCGCCTGGGTGCTCTATAACCTCACGTGTGGCGGTGTTTCCGTTAGGAAGCAGGGCAGTATCTTGACGCAGATTAATGATTCTACCCTTAAAAAGATAATTACTGCTTAATTGTTTTTCTTCTAAAATCATTATTTTATACCACCTTTAATATATTTTAATAGAATATGTTTAGAGGGTGTTTGTTTTGAAAAGAATAGTAAAATCGGTTAATTACGATTATCAAAAAATGAAAAAATATATTGATGCACTGTGTTGTCGTATTCCGTCGTTGCAAAGTTTTTGTATTGGTAAAAGCTGTGCCGGACGTGACATAACAGCACTTAAAATAAATTCTGCCGATGAATATGTTTTGTTTGCTGCTGCATTTCATGGAAGCGAGCACATAACCAGCAATATTTTGCTTATGTTTATTGAGGATTTTTGCACTGCATTTGCACAAAATCATTCGTTGTGTGGCATAAACATTCGAAAAGCATTGGGTAATCGAGGAGTAATTTTTGTGCCAAGAATTAACCCTGACGGATGTGAAATTTCAATCAATGGTGCTCTTGGATGTGGTAAGGAGGCCGGTAAAATATATAAACTGTGTAATGGCGATTTTGCGCATTATAATGCAAATTTGCGCGGGGTAGATATAAATCATAATTTTGATGCCGGTTGGAAAAAGCTTCACGCACTAGAAAGAAAAGCGGGAATAATGGGTCCGGCTTCTACACGGTTTGGCGGTGTTCACCCTCACAGTGAGCCCGAAACAATAGCACTTGTAAAGTTGTGTAAAGAGTACACTATACACCATGCTTTAGCCCTTCATTCACAGGGCGAGGTGATTTATTGGGACTATAACGGACTTGAGGGTAAAACTGCTCGGCGTATGGCCGAGATTATGGCGACTGTCAGCGGATACGCACTGGATGTGCCTGTAGGTCTTGCTACAGGCGGCGGATTTAAGGACTGGTTTATCAGTGAGTATTTGCGACCCGCATTTACTATAGAGGTAGGCAAGGGTCAAAATCCTTTGCCAGTAAACGATGCCGAAAGAATATACAACGGCATTTGCGAAATGCTTACCATTTCGGCTATAATGTAATATTACCATCATATTATTGCTATTTCAATAAAAACTTAAATGTTACGTGTTAAAATTTTTTATATTATAACATATAAAAAAATCTTGAAAATAGCCATACGGTAGAGTATAATTACTCTGTTAAGGATATTATACATTGCTTTGCTTAGTAATGTATAAAAAAGGGCTGTTTTTTGCGTGATTCAGCCCCCACGTCCAAAAAGAAAGGATATGTTGAAAATGAAAAAAGAACGCAGAGTAGGAACTGTATCAAGAGGTATTCGTTGCCCCATTATTCGTGAGGGTGACAACCTTGCTCAAATCGTAGCAGACAGCGTTATAGAAGCGGCTGAAATTGAAGGCTTTGAGCTTCACGACCGTGACGTTATTGCTATGACCGAGTCGATTGTTGCTCGTTCACAGGGTAATTATGCGACTGTAGACAATATCGCAGCCGATGTAAAGGCAAAGCTTGGCGGCGAAACCATCGGTGTTATTTTCCCGATTTTGTCAAGAAACCGTTTTGCAATATGCCTTAAGGGTATTGCAAAGGGCGCTAAAAAGATAGTTCTTATGCTAAGCTACCCCTCGGACGAGGTTGGTAACTCACTTGCAACCTATGATTTAATTGACGCCGCAGGCATTAACCCATATAGCGACGTTTTAACACTTGAGCGTTATCGTGAAGTATTTGGCGTTCAAAAGCTTGAATTTACAGGTGTTGACTACGTTCAGTATTACAGCGACCTTATCAAAGAAATGGGCGCTGAGGTAGAAATTATATTTGCTAATCAGCCAAAGTCAATACTCGATTATACCGATTGCGTACTCACTTGCGACATTCACACCCGCGCTCGCACCAAGCGTCTTCTTAAAGCGGCAGGTGCTAAGATTGTTTGCGGTCTTGATGATATTTTAAATGCATCTGTTGACGGCAGTGGCTATAATGAAAAGTACGGTCTTTTGGGCTCTAACAAGTCTACCGAAGAAACAATTAAATTGTTCCCAAAAGAGTGCAAGGATTTAGTTCTTGATGTGCAATCTCGCGTTCTTTCCGCTACCGGTAAGCACGTTGAGGTTATGGTTTACGGTGACGGTGCTTTTAAAGACCCACAGGGCAAAATTTGGGAGCTTGCTGACCCGGTTGTATCTCCTGCGTTTACCGATGGCCTTATCGGCACACCTAACGAATTAAAATTAAAATACTTGGCAGATAACGACTTTAAAGATTTAAGCGGTGAAGAGCTTAAAGCGGCTATTTCTGCCAGCATTAAGGCAAAAGACGGAAGCAGCCTTGTAGGTAATATGGCGGCTCAGGGTACTACCCCTCGTCAGCTTACCGACCTTATAGGCTCATTATGCGATTTAACCAGCGGCTCAGGTGACAAGGGTACACCTGTTGTTTTGGTGCAAGGTTATTTCGACAACTATACAAATTAAGACTATATAAGAAAGCCCACAGCATCTATTTTTAGGTGCTGTGGGCGGCATTTAATTGGCTTTTATAAAAAGAAAGGAAGAAGAATATATGAGTTCAAACGTAAGACCGGAATCAATGGAAAGAATAACCACTATAGAGCTTGCTAATGCATATATAGAAGAACAAATTGCCGAGGTAAGAGCACAAGTTGGTGACAAAAAGGTACTGTTAGCCCTTTCGGGCGGTGTAGACAGCTCGGTTGTAGCGGCACTGCTTATAAAGGCTATTGGCAAACAGCTTGTTTGCGTGCACGTAAATCATGGACTTATGCGTAAGGGCGAAAGCGAAGCTGTTATAGATATGTTTGGTAAAGAGCTTGATGCAAATCTTATTTACGTTGACGCTACCGACCGTTTCCTCGATTTGCTTGCAGGTGTTAGCGAGCCCGAACGCAAAAGAAAGATTATAGGCGCCGAGTTTATAAACGTTTTTGCCGACGAGGCACGTAAGCTTGAGGGAGTTTCATATTTGGCGCAGGGCACAATTTACCCCGATATACTTGAAAGCATTAAAGCGGCCGAAGGTAAAAAGGCAGTAAAATCCCACCACAATGTTGGTGGCTTACCGGAAGATTTACAGTTTGAACTTGTAGAGCCAATTAAGCTTCTCTTTAAAGACGAGGTTCGTGTTGTGGGCGAAGCATTAGGGTTACCACACGCAATGGTTTACCGTCAACCGTTCCCGGGACCGGGTCTTGGTGTAAGGTGTCTTGGCGCTATTACACGCGACCGACTTCACGCTTTACGCGAAGCCGACGCAATTTTGCGTGAAGAGTTCGACAACTGCGGTCTTGCCGAAAAGGTATGGCAGTATTTTATTGCAGTGCCCGATATAAAGAGCGTTGGTGTTAAAGACGAAAGCCGTTATGAAGGCTGGCCGGCAATAATCCGCGCAGTAAACACAAAAGACGCTATGACCGCAACTATTGAAGAAATTCCTTACGAAATCCTTCATAAGATTACCTACCGCATCACACATGAGGTAGAGGGTATAAACCGAGTATTGCTCGACCTTACACCAAAGCCAATTGGCACTATTGAGTGGGAATAATACCAAATGTTGTGGGGTAAAGTGAAATATCCTCAAAATAGATAAAAGGGTAAAATCCCGTATTATAATAAAATAAGAATAAATGCCCTTTGCATTGTTTTGCAAAGGGCATTCTCTTTTTAAAGTATATAGATTAAACTATAAACAAATGTTGCACTGTACTATAGAAGTTATAAAGTGGTAAATATTATGAGTTATGAATTATACCGACAAAGATTGGCGGTATACGTTCCTGTTTTGTTGTTTTCACTGGTCATCACTATTTTAGCATATGGTGCATTTCCATTTATTTTGCAAAACAAGAAAAGCTACAACAACCGAGAAAAAGCACAAAAGACTCTGTTATGAAATCAATGTTGAGGTAATGTTTGTCTTATTTGTGTTGAGTGGCGGTGTTCCGAACGGCGTGACTTACTTGTTATGGACTTGCGATTGCGAAAGCTATCGTAGAAGCGCGTCACGGTAAAATAGAAGTATCTTGTTATGATGGAAAGGTGTGCTTTACTGTTCAAGTCCCTAAAATGTAAAAATAAAATAATTTTCAATCTAACTTCAATCTTCTTCCTGTATAATAATTTTATAAAGATACAGGAGGATTTGTTTTTATGGCATTTCAAACGGTGTTCAAACGCTATGAAATAAAATATATGATATCTCTCGAACAAAAGTCTAAAGTGCTGGATGCAATGAAGCCGTATATGAAGCTGGATAAGTATGGACGTACCACAATTCGCAATATTTATTACGATACTGACACATATCTTCTGATTCGTAGGTCGATAGAGAAACCGACATACAAAGAAAAACTCCGTGTACGCAGCTACGGCAGAGCTGAGTCGGACAGTACGGTGTTTGTAGAACTGAAGAAAAAATATAAGCACGTGGTATATAAGCGCCGCATTTCTCTTTCCGAAACGGAAGCAATGGGATGGCTGTCGGGAGAAGGGTACCCAAAAAAGCAAACGCAGATTTCTAACGAAATTGATTATTTTATGGATTACTACGGCACGCTTCATCCTACGGTATTTCTTTCCTATGAACGAGAAGCTTTTTATACAAATGACGGTTCGGATTTTCGTGTGACCTTTGACGATAATATACTTTGCAGACAAGAGGAGTTATCTTTGAAATCCGAAGTATACGGAACGTCGATTCTTCCCGAAGGAATGGTTTTAATGGAAATCAAGTGTTCGGGTGGTATTCCCCTTTGGATGACTCGGGTACTTTCAAAAGAACATATCTATAAAATATCGTTTTCAAAATACGGAACGGCGTATAGAAAGCTGATTTTCCCTCAAACCCATACAATTAACGAACATAATATGTTGGAGGTAGCTATAAATGCTTGAAAATTTATTTAAAGGACTATTTGATACAGATTTAACTACGGTCATCAGTGTTACCGATTTTCTGCTCTGCTTGGGGTGCTCTCTTGTATTAGGACTTGTAATGGCATTTGCCTATATGTACCGCACCCGTTATACAAAGAGCTTTGTTGTTACACTTGCTCTGCTCCCTGCGGTCGTTTGTATCGTTATTATGATGGTCAACGGTAATGTAGGCGCTGGTGTTGCGGTTGCCGGAGCTTTCAGCCTTGTGCGTTTCCGTTCTGTTCCCGGTACTGCAAAAGAAATCTGCACACTGTTTCTCGCAATGGGCGCAGGACTTATTGCAGGTATGGGATATCTCAGCTTTGCAGCATTGTTCACCCTTGTTATGTGCATTATATTTTTGCTATACAACCATTTGGATTTTGGCTCAAAAAAGAACGCTGCCACCTACAAAACATTTACTATCGTTATCCCCGAAGATTTAGATTACACAGGTGTGTTTGATGATATTTTCAAAGCATATACCACATCCTTCGACCTCACCCGTGTAAAAAGCACCAATATGGGCAGTATGTTTAAGCTGACATACAATGTGGTTTTGCGTGATATAACTAAGGAAAAAGAAATGATCGATAAGCTTCGTTGTCGAAACGGTAATCTTGAAATCACCGTATCTAAGCAAGAAACTACAGTGACAGAGCTTTAATTTGAGGGGTGCTTTATGAAGAAAACTTTATCCATATTATTGATTTTCGCCTTGGTATGTTTCTTGTTCGCAGGTTGCGGAAAGCCCAGTGATAACGATGGAACAATCGATAATAATAGCGAATCAAGCGTTTCAGATACATCAGACACAACTTCCGATCCCGTAGATGTGGACTTTTCTCAAACGGATGACGATATGTTTACTGACCGTGATGGTAAAACGGAGTATGATGAAAGCAAGGCCGTGTCCATTCAACTGAAAGGAGACTCAGCAACATCAAGCTCCAACAGTGTAAAAATTTCCGACAGCACGGTAACAATAACAGAAGAAGCAACCTATATAATTTCAGGAACACTTACAGACGGTATGATTATCATCAATGCTGAGGATACCGCTAAATTGCAGCTCGTACTGAACGGCGTGGATATTACCAGTAAGACCTCTGCTGCACTGTATATTCTTGAAGCTGATAAAGTGTTTGTAACACTTGCAGATGGAACGGAAAACACCCTTGCCAACGGCGGATCTTTCACCGCAATTGATGAAAATAACATTGATGCCGCAGTATTCTCCAAACAAGACTTGACCTTCAACGGATCGGGCAGTTTAACAGTAACCTCTCCTGCGGCGCACGGTATTGTCTGCAAAGATGAACTTGTGTTCACAGGCGGAACTTACACAGTAAATTCTGCATCTCACGGTTTGGATGCTAACGACAGCGTTAGGATCTCAAGTTCAACAAAACTCACTATTGATGCAGGCAAGGACGGCATTCACTGCGAAAATACCGATGATGCCTCACTTGGCTTTATTTATATCTCTGACGGCACGATGAATATTGAAGCCGAAGGCGATGGTATCTCCGCAGGTGCTTATGTGCAGATTGAAAACGGTACTTTTGATCTTCTTATCGGCGGTGGCAGCGAAAACGGAAGTAAGGAACACTCAGATAACTTTGGCGGCTTTATGGGCGGCGGTGGTCACGGTGGAATGCGACCAGGCAGCTCACAAAGCTCAACCACCTCGACCGATGAAAGCAGCACGAGTATGAAGGGCATTAAAGCAGCAAACAGTCTTCTGATCAGTGGCGGTACTTTTAAGATCGACTCTGCCGATGACTCTGTTCATTCAGATGTATCGGTTACAATAAACGGTGGCACATTTGAAATCGCATCCGGTGACGATGCCATCCACGCAGAAGAAAATCTCACCATTACAGCAGGAACTTTCAATATTACTGAAAGTTATGAAGGCTTGGAAGCTCTCAACATTGATGTTAAGGGTGGAGAATTTAAGATAGTCGCCAGTGATGACGGTCTCAATGCCGCAGGCGGAACGGATTCCAGTGGTACTACTGGTGGCAGAGATGGAATGTTCGGCGGAGGTCACGGAGGCGGCCCCGGTGGTATGGGCGGTGGAATGTCTTCGGGTAACGGCAGTATTGTTATCTCTGGCGGAAAACTTTACGTGAAAGCATCCGGCGACGGCATTGATGCAAACGGTACGCTTACGATATCGGGTGGATACACCATTGTTACAGGTCCTACACAAGGCGATACAGCAACACTTGATTATGATAAGAGTGCAACAATTACGGGTGGCACATTTATCGGTACAGGTGCATCCGGTATGGCACAGACATTTAGTGATTCCAAGCAAGGTGTTGTAGCGGTGAGTGTAGGTAATCAAAGTGCAGGGACTAATATTACACTGAAAGATAAAAGCGGTAATACAATTATCGAGTATGCTCCCGAATTATCTTTTGCAGTTGTGATCCTAAGCAGTCCCGATATTGTATCCGGTGAGATCTATACAATCACTGTGGGTTTGGAATCGGGAGAATTTGAAGCGAATTGATAAGGTTATATTAACGGCATAGTGCAAAATCTTTGCCGTTAATTTTATAAATAGCTTGAATTTTCGCATTAAATTGCTTATAATATTTTTGTCAGCGTGACAACACAGTGACAACAAAAATCTTGATAGTCCATATTTTGTGGATAATCTGAACACTCTCGATAATGTGAGTAAAAATACCCATACAAAATTGTTTAAGTCACAGTTTTCGGGAGCGAGTGGGAATGATACTATATGGTTTTCGAGTGGCTTGAAACATAAGTTTTAAGCCGCTTTTTTACAACGAATAAGGGGGCGGCTATGTACAACAAGGTTTATATAGAAATCACAAATATATGCAATATGAACTGTTCTTTTTGCCACGGTCACTCTCGCGCGCCGCGGCAAATGAGTATGGACGAGTTTGCGCTTATTCTTGAAAGGCTAAAAGAGCAGACGAAATACATATATTATCATCTTATGGGCGAGCCGACAACACATCCTCTACTTCCTGAGTTTATAAAATTAGCAAGCAAGTATGGTTACAAATCAATCGTTACTACCAACGGCACGCTTTTAAATAAATGCGGCGACAGCCTTTTAAATGCGGGCGTGCACAAGGTTAACATTTCCCTACATAGCTTTGAAAATGGTACAGACTGCGAGCACGCACAGTATATGCACCATCTTATAGATTTTGCAAAAAAAGCAGCAGACAATGGTGTTATTGCGGTCTTTCGAATGTGGAATAACGGTTTTGATGATGGCAAAAATGAAAAGGCAATTACCATTTTAAAAGAAAATATATCGGGCGAGTGGGTAAAGAATACCCGAGGGATAAGAATACGTGATAAAATACACATTGAATGGGGCGAGCGTTTTGAGTGGCCCGATTTGGCGGCTCAAATTAAAGGCGATAAATTTTATTGTTATGCCCTAAAAGACCAGTTTGGTATTCTTGTCGACGGTACTGTGGTGCCGTGCTGCCTTGATAGCGATGGCGTTATAAATCTTGGCAATATATATAAAAGTGATATCGCTACCATTTTAAATTCTGTAAGAGCCAATAAGATAGCAGATGGCTTTAAGTGCGGTGTGGCTAATGAAAACCTATGTAAAAAGTGCGGCTACGCACAAAGATTTGTATAGTAAAATTTTTAATAAACAAGCTTTGCAAAACCATGCAAAGCTTGTTTTGGTATATTATGCATATAAAATATAAAAAATTTTTAGTCAACATTTTAAAATTTAGTAAAAAATAGTAAGTTTTAATATATTTTTTCATAAAATACAGGCATTTTTTGTTGATTTTTGTCAAGTTTTGTTATATAATTGCTCTATATATAAGTGTAATTATATCCTTTTGTTGCGCTTTATATGTAAAAACCATTTTGGAGGAGATTTTATGTTTAAAAAAGGGTTAAAGAGCATCGCAATTGTGCTTTTAGTATTTGTGATGTTGTTCTCAATGGTAGCGTGCGGTAACAAGCTAAGCGGCACATACACCAACTCGGAAGGGCTTGTTAAATTAAGCTACACATTTAAGGAAGACAATATTGTAGAGACCAACGCATTGGGTATTGATCTTAATTGGGATGGTCTAAAAATTGAGTACGAAATTGAAAAGGGTAAAATTACATTTACTTATAGCGTAGCAGGACTCAGCTACGATAAAGAATGCGACTTCGAAAAGAAGGGTAACTCTATATTTATTGACGGCAAAGAATTTATTAAAGAAAAGTAATATATATTCTTTTGAATGTAGAGAGGAGATGATGGTGTGAAAAAATGTATGAGTGTGCTCCTCGCGGTTTGCTTGCTGGTATCGTGCGTATTGGTTGGTGCCCCTGTGGTGCACGCTGCAAAAAAGGAAGCACCTAAAAGAGCGATAGCAATAGTATTTGATAACTCGGGTTCAATGTATCTTGACAAAAAGCAAGACTGGTGCCGAGCAACCTACGCTATGGAGGTTTTTGCCTCAATGCTCAACAAGGGTGACACCCTTACCATTTACCCGATGTGGCCAATTGAGGTTGAGGGTAAAACCTATACAATGGACAGTCCGTTCCAAATAACCGACGCATCGCAATCGGTAAAAATTCGTGAGATATATTCACCAGAGGCAAAGGGAACTCCGATAGATACCATTGATTGCGCATCAAACGGCTTAAAGGCTGCAACAGCAGACGAAAAGTATATGATTGTACTTACCGACGGTGATTCTTTTTACTTGAACGGCGCCGATCTAAAGGGTAAGACAAAGGGGGAACTTGACAAACGCTTTAAGGCGTTGGCGGGCCCCGATATGACGGTAATGTATTTGGGTGTTGGTAAACAGACTGTAATGCCCGACACTGCTGAGTCAGATTATTTTGTTAAAAAGCACGCAAAAGACAGTGCAAATGTTTTATCATCACTGACCGAGATGTGTAATAAAATATTTGGCCGTGATTCACTGCCCCAAAAACGCATCAACGGTAATACCATTGACTTTGATATTTCAATGAGCAAGGTAATCGTTTTTGTTCAGGGTGAAAACATCGCAGATCTAAAGGTTACCGGTGCTAAAGGTGAAATGGGCACTAAGGCGGGTTCTACTGCAACCAAGTACAGCACGAAAGGTACAGGTCGATGTGAATCGGTACCTGACACTTCTTTACAGGGTATGATGGTTACTTATACCGATTGTGCGTCAGGGCAGTATACAATCAATCACTCGGGTAAAGCAACCAGTATAGAGGTTTATTACGAGCCCGATGCCGATCTTGATTTTGTATTTACCGATGCCGACGACAATGACGTAGACCCCAAAGAGCTTTATGAAGGTGACTATAAGGTTGCTTTTGGTATGAAGGACGCTAAAACAGGTCAGCTTATTGAATCAGACCTGCTTGGCAAACCGAAATATGAGGGCAGTTACTTTATAAATGGTGAAGAACATAAAATAAATGCCGAGGGCTTTAGCGGTGAGGTACCGATAAGTCTTAAGATGGACGATACCTTTGAAGCAAAGCTTACAGCCACCTATCTTAGTGACTACACCATCTCAAAGGATTCTACCGATTTTGGTTGGCCCGAGGGCGGTATCAAGGTAGCGGCAATGCCTGCAGGTTTGTTAAAGCTTGAAATTACAGGCGGCGAAAGAGTGTATTCGCTTCAGACCCTCGAACAAGGACAGCCCTACATTGCCAAGGTTTATTATCAAGGCGCACAGCTTACCGGTAAAGAGCTTGAAAAGGTAAAGCTGTCTTGGGACGATAACACAACCCACGCCAAGATAGAATCAACCTTTAAAGACGACCATTACGAATTAAAGCTTGGTTATAAAAATCCGGAATCTAAAAAAGATACCGTGTGCGGCAAATGTAAGGTTGCAATAAATGCGGCTTACGCGGCCCCCGGTAGTGATGAGGCAACTGCAAAGAGAACGCTTACCTATCACATCGATAGCGACGAAGCCACCTTTAAGATGGATCTTACCGCTCAACAGGATTACATCGTAATCAAAGAACTCGATAGTAGCGAGCCAATTATTGCTAAGCTTAAGGTAAACGGTAATCCGCTCACACCAGAAGAATTTGCAAGAGTGAAGCTTGAAGTAAAGTGTGACAAAATTAAATACACACTTACACCAAACGAAAGCGATTCCTCTTATTCTATAAAGCTTGGTGCTACTAAGGGTATTGCCGAAGGTAAATATCCAATCGAGGTAAAAGCGATTTACACTGATGCCGTAGGCCGACCAAGCGAGGTAAATGGCGGAGTGGTTGTAACACTTAGCAACACACCACTATGGCTTAAGTGGTTAATAGTGATTAGCTTACTTATCATACTGTTTGTTATCATTTGGATGATACTTCATATTAGAGTGTTGCCAAAGAAAATCAAACCAATAGATGCAAGCATGAATTTCTATGGTGAAGATGTAACTCAAGACACCAAATTTAATATAAACGCAAGCAGAGGAACACGAACAGGCACGATGACTGTAAGTAGCGAATATGGCGGAACTAAGGCAAGCGTTACAATGGTGATCAAGCCCGGTAAAGAAAGTTACCTATATAAGCCTCAGAAAAAACGCAGCATAGAGGTTGTTAAAGATTCTGTTAGAAAAATCGGATTGGCAACAGTACAAAATGCTGATATAGGTACGACAGGATATGTATTTGATGAGGATAAGGACAATTTGATTCCTGCAATGGAGTCCAATAATAATTTTGTTTTAAGGCAGGGTAATGAAATAAGTTTTTCGGGACTTATGCCTGACGAACTTACCGGTAGAGATAGAGATTTTTCTACGAGCATAAAATTAAATTTTGTTAAAAGATAATTTAAAAGAGGAGATATAAAATTATGAGCAACAATTCAGAAAAATTAAAGCCAAATGAAGTCGTAGCCCCAACCCTATTTATAGGCGTAGGTGGTACAGGTTGTAAAATCGTTAAAAAGGTAGCCGATAAATGCTTGCCACAGGAAAAAGAGAACATAAATTTCTTGTGTCTTGATACCAACGTAAACGACCTTTCTGACATTGCAAACGGCAAGTCAAAGATTTACTGGGTTCAGACCTCTAACACTCAGACAGTAGGTAGTTACCTCGATTACGACGAGGAAGCTCGTAAAAAGTGGTTCCCAAAGAACGCAGTTATGTATGATAAAACCGTATCTGAGGGTGCAGGTCAGGTTCGTGCTATTTCTCGTTTGGCACTTAACGCTACTATCAAAACCGGTAAAATTCGTCCGCTTTACGATGCAATTGATGATCTCTTCCGCAAGACTGGTAAAGAGATGAAGCAGGCAATGCGTGTCGTAATTGCATCTACTGCATCTGGCGGTACAGGTTCTGGTATTATCTTGCCACTTACCATGTTTATCCGTGATTACGTTAAAGAAAAATATCCCAACACAAGCTTGATTGTTCGTTCACTTATATTGCTCCCTGAAGTGCTTGATAGCGTTATCGACTCTCAGACTGAACGTGATAGCCAGGCTCGTAATGCGTATGCAACAATCAAAGAGATCAACGCATTCATGATGAAGGGTTCAGGCTTTATTGACCTTGACGAAGACCTTAAGCAGTTTAGCGATATGCACGTTAACGTATCTATCGCTGGTTCTGATAATCAAAAATCATTAGCATTGCTTCCTATGGACTTCTGCTTCCTTATGGACGGACAGGACGCTGAAGACAGCACAATGATTAGTATTGGTCAGTATGTTGAACAGGCTGCTCAGGCACTTTATGAGCAGAATATTGGTCCTATGCAGAAAAAGGCGTTTTCTGTAGAGGATAACATTATTAAAGAAATGACCAAGCCCGGCAATTATGGTCGTAACCGTTTTGGTGGTATTGGTGCAGGCGTTATTAGATATCCTTATGAGAATGTTGTAGACTACGTATCTTATGACCTTGCTATGGATAGTATTGGCGGCGAGGGCGATGCAACCAAGTGGACCAAGTATGATAACGCAATAAAGAAATACAAAGCTGAGCAGAAAAAGCTTGGTGTTCCTATGTCTACATGGGATTCTGACGGCAAGGTTTATTGCGATACTATGATCGCTGCAAAGGATCCGTTCTCGAAAGACCTTATTAACACATATGAACTCGAAGATCTTGATTCAAGAATTAAATTATTTAAAAACAGCTTTGAGGAAGAGGCATACAGAGTTGTAACAAAAGATCCTCAATTCACTTCTGCTTATAACGCAGCAAAACGTTGGTCCGGCAATCCTGGCTTTGGCGAGGGCGAGAATAAGATCTCTGACGCGGTTAACGCTTTGAACAGATATAGCAAGAGCGTATTGGCAAAGAGCAAAGACGGCAACCCAATTGTAGAAAATATTGTGGGCCGTTGGGCAGAAGCTTTGTTTACAAACGAACAAAAGACAATTTCTATAAAGGATAAGTATAGTATTGAAAGCTTGCTTAGAAACGCACAGGGCGAAATTTTACATCCTTGCGCAGTTCGTTATGTTCTTTACAAACTTATAGAAACATTCGAAGCTGGTGCAACATCAAAAGCACACTTGCAGGCAGCAGAGCGTATAAATAATTTTAAGGCAAGAGAATATTCATTCAAGTTTAAGAAAGGTCCTGTTATTGGTATTGATGCTTTGGGCGAACTTGCCGATAGAGAGCCAACCTTTATGGACAAACTTAAGGGATATAGCAAGCTTAACGACGAGGCTAACAATGATGTTCCTGCATACTTTAAAGCACTGGAAAACTATTGCAAGATGCTTGCAGCACACGCGGCTTATGCTAAGGCACTTGAGTATACAAGGGCGTTTGCTGAGCAGTTTGAAAACTTCTTTAGCACCTTCGTATATAAGGTTAAAGATCTTAGCCGCAAAAAGATTGATTTGATTGATGCATTGAAGTATAAGAAGGGCGATTCTTTTGTAAATATTTGTGCAACAGAAGAACTTTTGAACGAGCTCAGTAAGTTCTCATTACAAAAGGCGCAAAAAGAAACTACATTGCTTAATTCTACAATTAACGGCAATATCTTTGATGCAGTTAAAAACAACGCTATCTTTAAAATCGAGGTTGATAATGCGGGCGGCGGATATATTGAAGAAGATCGTCGTAAGGATATCTTTGATGATATTCTTATGGGTTACTTCCGCGATAGCGTTAAGGAAAGATGCGACGATATAGATAAGGATATTATCGGTGCTATTGAGCTTGAGCAGCGTCTTAAAGAACGTATTCGTTTGCGCAGTGAAAACAATGGAGATACTCAGGTATTCGAAAGCGTATCTACCGAAGATGCCAAGAGACATATTCTTGAAGTTGTTGCAATGGGTGAGCGTATTGCGGCTCCTTCGGTACAACGTGTAACCAATGAAGAACCACGTGAAATCAAGGTTTGTGCATATAATAAGATTCTTCTTGACAACCGTAAGTTCCGCGTTAAAGACCTTATGCCAAACGGTGAGGCTGTAGATACTGTTTCTAAGTATGAGATTCACTTCTACAATGCGCTTTACAACCTTACACCAAACAAGCTTAAGAAGTTTGCTGCCGCATTTGAAACCGAGACCGGTAAGAAGCAGGCAGGTACATACCATAAGGCATATACCGAGTATTCACGTCTTATCGGACCTGACTCTACCAAGAACGCAGCTATTTCTACCCACATTGACAAGAGCTGGGATTCTATCAAGAGCATGCCAGAGCTTGACTTTAACTATCAGGATCTTGTTATCAAAAAGATTCACAAGTCGTTTATCTACGGACTTATCCACAACGCTATTCAGCAGCGTCCGCTTTCTGCAGTTGCAAACGGCAAGAAGGTATTCTTGTATCGTGACTCTGACAACCGCGACGTTGAGTTGCAGGTTCCAAACGGTACCTTGTGTGATGAATTCTACGAAATTCTTGATGCTTTGTATGTAAACTCCAAGGTTGTTGAAGATATTAGTCTTATCAAGAACCGCAAGAGAGCTCTTAGTGAATCTAAAAACTGCAACTATGAAAGCACCGAGTTCTTTAAGGATATGGCAAACTTCAATCTCTTGAAGATTATCGGCGGTGTAAATGCAGCAGATGTAGAAGAACACAATACCTATGACGGCACACAAAAAGGCCTCGAAAATTTAAGAGACGAGTTGCGTGAAAATAAGTTAGAACGTAGCAAAAACCATGACGGAAATTGGGAAGAGCTTGCTTCGGCATCTGACAGCAGCAAAAAGTACGTAGAGAATGCAACCAGCTTGTTTGCTATTCCACTTATGTACTACTGCACATTGCCAAATTCCGGTCGTTATGTGTCTGAAATTACCGCTATGGTTGAGGCTGTTATCGATGTATTCCGTGAAGAATATACCAAGTGGGAAAAACCAGAGGACGTTAAATTTGTGCTTTGCACACGTTTGACCGATGAGCTTAACCTACTTAAAAAGAACTATAGCTTCTATGAAAAACACCTACGTGCTCCTGCAGCAAGTGAAAATATGGTAATTGATATTATCCAGAGAAAGATAAGAGACGTTATTCTTTCTGCTCCGGAGCCAGAAGATTACGAAGCATTGCTTGATAAGGTTGCAAAAGAATTTAAAGACAGCGAAAACTAATACTAAACAGAAACGGAGATGAGTGGTTTGTTCACAGTTTTAATAGCTGAAAAAGAACATATTGATGCCATACGCAAGGAAAACAAATTGTTTTTTGAACCGTTTCTAAAAAGCAAAGAACTAGCATTTTGTTATTGGAATCCTTCGGGACGGACTCTAGCCGATGCCGTCCCGGAGCTTCTGGACACAGTTGGTAGAAAAAAGCCATGGCGCGCGGTAATTATTAACAACGATTCAAAGGAGTTTATGAAGACGCGAAACCCCTTTGATACTGTGGATTATAGTGCTGTTAAGGCCTTAGTAGTACCAAATCAGAGGCTAAATAAGGATGAAAAAACCGAAGAATGGATATCTAAGTGGAAGGATTACTTTGAATCACTTGCCGTAGCAAAGGAACAGGTGTATAGAAATGCATTAGAGCTTCCCTTGCAAAAGTTGGCAACATGGTTGTGCTTTAGACCGGAGGATTTTATACTTAATGAATCGGCTGATAAGCAGACTGTGTTTGATTGGACAAGTGAAATCATTGGTGACAATGAGGTAAAGCCCAGCACTAGACTTGAGATGTTAGAACGCGAGCAGTACAGGCGTGAGCTACGTATGAAGGAAAATATCCGCAGGGAATTTATGAATGATAAATACCTCAATATTGCCTATCCTTCAGAGGTTCACTGTATTTCTACAAGAACAACAGAGCACACATTCTTTGATCCGGAGGTTTATTGGAAAATACCTTCAGACAGTGAATATTCTGCTTTTGCTGACCGCAATATGTATTTTGACAAAATGCGTTTTATGGTGTTTGATCTGCTTTCAGAAACTCACCGTGATTATCGCACAGATTACATCAGGTTTTTAGCATCTGTTCTGATTTTTGTCACAAATCCAACACCTATTAGTGCTATGCAGGCAAGACGCTTGTATTTGTTAGAAACCGAAACAGACGATACGCCACTATGCACGTTGGTTACCTCTTATGACAAAAAACTATCATCCACCTCAGAAGTTATTGAAAACGAGATGGAAAAAATTCGCAACGACATACCGAGTGAATTAACCGATAAGGTTGCCGAAGCGCTCTTTTGCACACCAAAGGACGTAGCGGTTATGCTTGATGAGTCTTGCGATACCGAAAAGGTCTTTGCTAAGAATAATTTTGGACTGTCTTCTGACTGTCCTGAAGATGAGCATCACAAATGGAATCGTGAATATAACGAATCACAAAAAGAACTGGCTTATATAGTTAAGCAACAGTCACGCGCGGTAAAGAAAAGTGTTAACCAGACCCATAATGCAAGCGAGGTAATCGATGTTAATATTAATCGTTTAACTCCTTTGCAAATTGATGATGTAAAGGATTACACCAACAATTCCGAAAATGAAATGGTTGCAGCTATACCGCCCGACTTAACAGACATATCTAAATATACAAAGCGTATGGCAGAACAGTCTGAAGAAGTTAAAAAGGTAATTTCTCGTCGAATGACCAGAAAAACCACAATCGTATTGTCTGCGGTTTGCTTGGTATTATATTTGATATGTTATTTACCGTTTTTCTTTACAAACAACAGTACTCCTACAACGGTATCAACAGCGATAGTATTTACTGCGGCTATGCTCGGCTTGTTAGCGGTGATTATGTTTGTTACGCTCTTCTTCTTGCGAACAACCATTAAAAAAGCTGTTAAGTCATTTAATGATACTGCAAGAGAAGTTGTTAATGAGATAAATGCTTCATTAAAGCGTGTGTCAAAATACCTTAGTGCTTTGTGTAATGTTCGCCGTGGTTATTCGGTTCAAAATCATGCCAATGATAATATTGATGAATTTACCAAGGGCTTACAAATCAGAAAAAAGCATCTTGAAGATATTCGCAGAAGACGCGCACAGCTACGTGAAGATTACGAGGATTATTTTGCCGACAGCACCTATTGTGACGAGACAATGTCAAGACCATATGACTATGATTTTGACCAGCAGGTAGAGTACGAATATCCTGCACCGTTCCTCGCAGGTGATATGCGACAAATTGAGTTTATGAATAACGGTAATTTTGTAACGGTGCCTTCAAGCTACGTTACAAGAATTTCTGCTAGAATGGAGGGAATATATGAAAAGTGATATTTTGTTTTTCATAGAGTTAATAGTAGCTTTCCTTCCGTTTGTGCTTTTTGCTTTTTTAAATGCTAAAGCAAACGTTAAAAAAGAAATCCGCAACAGGCAATATCCAATGCCTGTTATTGCGGTTATCTATAGCGCAGTATTGCTTATATTTTTAGATAAATTGGCAGATTTGTTTTTGAATTTGTTCTTAAAGCTTGCCGATTTATTCGAAAAAATTAATCTGTCCGTTGTAGGAGATTTCATACTTGATCTATATACCAGTTGGGGCATATTCTTGGTTATGGTTGTTTTTAACACTGCCGCATTACTTATATATATAACGGTCAAGAGAATATTAACTGCAATATTTGGTGCAATAAAAATTAAAAAAGATTCTTTTATAGGCTCTGTTGTCGAAGTCTTTTACACATATGATGAAGAAGACGAGGCGTGGTATATAAAAGAGCATTATGGACAAGCCCGCACGTTTATTAAAACGGCCTATTATGGTAGCTGCTTTGTTTCGGGATTAGCACTTTTAATTTCTTGCGCGCTGTGCACCAATTATATGATTAGCGCACCGTTTTATCCGGTTTTTGCGGTAATTATTATTGGTGAAACGGCCTTCCTTATTGACGGTCTTCGAAAGGATGAAAAGAAATCAAACGTTACGGTGCATACCGATAAATCAAAGCATATAGCTATGTATCCGCTTTTGAGAAAGCCTTTAAAAGCTTTGTTTGGGGACAAGCTATCTGCAGATGGTACAACTGTAAATAATGGTGTTTTGTCGGGAGGAGCAATTGAGGATATACTTGTTGCTTTAGAACAAACCGGCGAGCACGTTGGCAAAAACTACGCTGCGTTTATCAGAAAAAAGATGCATAACGGATTAAAACCAAACGTTGACTATGTTCGTTGTGGCTATGATTTGGCGATGGGCAAGAGCCTACTGTTTAATACACCTTTTTATGATAAGCTTAATCCATACGTTTTTTATGCAATGAACCGTGAGCTTTTAACAGGCGGTAAAGTGCTTATTGTTTTGGGCCGCCACGGAGCAGAACAGGATCTACTGCAGTGGTCAGAAAAAGGAATGCAAGAGGTATCTAATATACCGGGCTTATGGAATATTTCGGTTTTAAACAACGAGAAATGCGATGAGGAAAATCTACCGGATATTGGTATTATCTCTCGTTCGGGTGTTCACAATCTTGATATTCACAAAAAAAATCTTTCTTTCCTTCGCAAAGTATCTTTTGTGGTGGTCGTAGAACCCTCAAGACTTATTACCACCGCTCAGATCGGTCTTAATCTTTTGATTAAATACTGCGGTAACGATCGAGCTATTACATTCTGTTCGGTAGACCGCAACTGCGACGGTCTTGTTGATGCGTTGTCGCACATATTAATGACCAATATTACCGAGGTTTCTGCAACAGAGTATCCACACGGTATGAGTTCATATATGTACTGGACCGCAGATGAAGATTATTTGCAACATCGTATTTTACCGGGTGTTTCAAGATGCTTGGGTATGGGTACAGAGCTATCTATGGTCGCTCTTAAAAACCAGGTAAAAAACACCGTGTGGTACGGTGGAGAGGTATTTCCTGTATTGGATGCGCGCTGGATTGCAAAGCAGTATTACTATGATTTGCTTGAATATGCGCAGCTTCCCACCAATCAGGAAACCTTTGACAGAAGCTTTAAAACATCTTTTAATATGTGTGATGAGCGTGTAAAGGATTATTCTTACGTTACGGTTGAAGACGACCGAAACAACCTGTTCGAAACACGAAGAAACTTTGCAACCATTGCAGAAAAGCAGGGCTTTGTCAATGTAATATCTTCAGAGTATATGCTGCGCGAATATATGGCAAGTAACACCGAATTGTTCACTGTCGATGCAAAGGCAATACCATATATTACAGCCGATTATGCACGCACAAAAAGAAATGCAATTTTATCATTGTGCTTGCTGTTATGTGCAGATTCTGTGCTTGAAGAAGCGTTGCACAGACAAATGGTGATGTTAAACATAGACACCAAGGATCCTGTTGCTAAAATATGGGAAGAGATTTGTTTGATTTTTGGTGAGGAATCACACACAGACAAAAAAGGAAATCCAATACTTACCGTAAAAAATCGCGATGGCGAGACAATTTCTTTTGAAAAAGATGATACAATCATATTTAAAAGAGAATATTACGTTGAAAGCGGTAGATTTGAAAACATTTATACAATTGACAACGAGGCCTTTTCTCGTATTATTTTAGACGACCTGCAAAATGCAAGCTATATCGCTGAGCAAGAAAGCAAAGATTTCTACATAGGTACAGAGCTTAAGGGCCACGTATATCAAAAATATATGCCAGGTCAGTTCTTTACGCTTAACGGTAAGTACTATGAGATGATCTCTACGACCACCAACAATCGTATTTTGGTGCGCCGAGCATCTGAGCATATTGGCGGTAGATTGGCATATCGACAGGTTCGAAATTATAAGATTCATCATATAGAAGACGTATCTTCTATGGGTGCGCTTAAAACTGTTAATAATATTGATATTCATTATCAATTGGCTGATTTTAGTGTAGACACACCGGGCTATTGGAAATTACATGCCTACAACAATTTTGATGGCGGAGAATTGGTTCATATCAACGGTGTTCCTACAAGAGAGTATCACAAAAAGCACATTCTAAAGTTTGATTTTTCAAAGCTTGGCGATGCATTTACTGATTCGGTTAGAATGACATTAACCAATTTGTTAAACGAAACTTTCGTAACGCTTTTTGCCGAGAATCAAGCGTTTATTTCAGCAATTACCCCCGGAAATTATGATGCTCCAATCACATATAGTCTCGAACTTGAAGAAAATTCAGAAGCTTCAGAAAAATGTATCTATATCATAGAAGACAGCCAGTTAGATATAGGTTTGTTGATTGCTGTAGAGCGAAACATAAATCGTATATTCCAAATTATTTCTGATTATCTTGCATGGAATGAAGAAATGATTGCTGAAAGTTTGCGCGAACCCGAGCCGGAAGAACCGGTTAAGGAAGAAACCGAACAACCTACCGAAGAAGCTAAGCCCGAAAAGAAAAATATCTTTAAGAAGGCTTGGGAGTGGGTTAAGGGACTATTCAAGCGCAAAAAGAAAAAGGGACAGGAAGAACTCGATGTTCCCGATTGCGACTATATGATGATTTATGGCAAACCGCATAAATTGGTAAAAGGCAAATGGGTTGCATGTTCTCAGGAAGAATTCGATAAAAAGATGAATAAACGTCATCAAATTATTGACGAAAACAAGCAAATTGCTAAAGAAGAACGAGAAAGAGAGCGTGCAGAAGCTGCAGCAGAAAAAGAGGCGGAAAACAATCCCGAAACCGAAGAACCTGAGGTGCAGGTCGAAGTCGGTGACGAGATGGTAGATGATATTACCGAAGAAACTTCAGAAGATGTTACAGAGGATTCTACCAATGACGGTGTCGAAGAAGCTACAGCCGAAGAGGTTGAAGAAGCTCCTGCTAAAATGAGTTGGTTTGGGCGTATGCGTGCAAATGGCGCTAAGCGCAAGGCTGAAAAAGAAGACAAAAAGAGGGCTAAAAAAGAGGAAAAAGCTGCTCGAAAAGCCAAAAAGTCAAAACAAGAGCCTGTAGCCGACGAGGAACAAATTCCGGAGTATGTTGAAGAAAACGTAGAACAAGAGGTTTCAGATATTGAACAAGAAACTATAGAACAAGAAATCTCTGTTGAGGAATTGACCGATGAAGAACAGCAATCTGAAGCAGGCGTTTCGGAAACTCAAGAAGAGCAAGTCGAGGAAGAGGTGAATGATGATGAACAAAGCGGACTCCATAGTTGAGGAAAACACCGTACAAGAAGAAGTTATTCCTGATGAAGAATTGGCGCAAGAACCAACACAAGAAACTACTGTGGAAGAAACTGTTGCATCTGATGAGCCTAATTCAAGCGAAATAGAGACATCAGAATCTGATATACCACAAGAATCAGATTCTGATGCATCTAAAACAACAGACTCCGAACATACCGACGACTCTACGCCCGAAACAATCGATGGCGAACCTGATTCTGACGGCGACGAGCCAGCCCAAAATGTCGAGGCCGAGCAACCAACAGAGGAAGCTCCTTTTGTGTTGGAAAAGGCTCCGTATCACGAAAGATATTACTTGAAATATCAGGGTGGAAATCGAATAACCGAGCTTGATCTAACAGGCACTAGAGCTTTTTTGCAAAGCATTGGTTTTGATGGTGGCGAGCTTAAACAAGCACGCGAAGGCAAGGATTGTGCAGAAAATCTTCGCAATATGGAGCAAAACAAAGGTAGTCAAACAGTTTGTTCTTATTGCGGTAAAGAAATTTCTGGCATAGACTTTTATAAGCTGCCTGACGGTAGGGTTCGCTGTACAACTTGCAGCAACACAATTATCAAAACTAAGGCAGAAATAGAAGAGTTGTTTGAACGAGTTATTGACAATCTTGAAACCTTCTTTGGCGCTACTATCGATGTTCCAATTTCTATTGAGGTTACAGATGAACGAAAGTTAAAGAAAAAGGTGGGCGTTCCCTTAGGTACTAAAGATGATCAAAGTATATTGATTCTTGGAGTTGCTATAAGTAAAAAGAAAAAATATAGTATCATTTTAGAAAACGGAGCCCCACGCATTTCGTTAATCGCAACCTTTGCACACGAATTGACTCACATATGGCAGTACACACACTGGGATAACAACAAGAAATTTAAAGATTGTCCAAAAGATAAGCGCCTTCTAATCTATGAAGGAATGGCAAAGTGGGCAGAAATTCAGTATTTATATCTTGTGGGTGAAACAGCAGTAGCAAAGCGTGAAGAGTATATAACAAGAAATCGTGAAGATGAGTATGGCGTTGGATTTTGTATGTATGAGGATGTATATCCTCTTTCTAGGGAAACCATGACCTGTGAAGAAACTCCTTTCACACCGGATAAGTATCCGATCTAAGAATTTATAATTAGTTTATATACTATTAACTCCCCGTGATAGAACCTAGGGTTTTACCACGGGGAGCAATTTTTTATGTGCGTTAAATGTAATTATATGTCGAAAACGGTGAAAATAATTGTTGACTTTTTGTTTACTATCAGTATAATTAGATGAGTGGGATAGTTAATAAAAAGTTTAGTAAAACTAAACAAGAGGATGAGATTATGCTTATAGAAGAACAAATTGGTGCTAAAATCAGAAATTTGCGAAACCAAAACGGATTAACACAGGAAGAACTCGCCGACAGAACGGAACTAACCAAGGGATTTATCTCTCAATTAGAGCGTGGCCTTACCGCACCGTCAGTGTCTACGCTTTCTGATATTGTTGAATGTCTAGGCACAAATCTGTCAGACTTTTTTTATGAAGAGGATGATATTCAGATTGTGTTTCCAAAAGAAGACTGCTTTGAAAAAGAGGATGAAAATGCCAACATTAAATGGTTGGTAGTAACTGCCCAAAGCAGAAGTATAGAGCCAATTTTGGTAGAATTAAAGCCAAGGCAGTCTTTGCCTGAGGACAAGCCACATGATGGTGAAGAATTTGGCTATGTTTTAGAGGGCAAAATCAAGATACACTATGGTGATAAAGCATATGTAGCAGAGGCAGGGGACTCTTTCATATATCCTGCAAACAGAAGACACCGTATTAGTTCTATGAGCAAAACGGTATCTAAATTTGTGTGGATTAGTACACCGCCAAGTTTTTAAGGAGGACATTATGAAGGATGTAATTTTACAGCTTGATTCTATAAGCAAGTCTTTTGATGAAAAACCGATTTTAGAAAAATTGAATTTAGAGATAGGAAGAAACGAATTTGTAACTTTGCTTGGTCCTTCGGGCTGCGGCAAATCTACCACTTTACGTATTATTGGTGGATTTGAAAAACCTGACGAGGGCAGGGTAATATTTGAAGGAAAAGATATTACAAATCTTTCTCCGGACAAACGCAATGTTAATACTGTTTTCCAAAAGTATTCATTGTTTCCTAATATGAATGTAGAAGAAAATATTGCCTTTGGTCTAAAGCTTAAGAAAAAAAGCCAGCAATATATAAAAGACAAGATAAATTATGCGTTGAAGCTTGTAAATATGGATGGTTATGGCCACAGAAAGCCAATGTCGCTTAGCGGTGGCCAGCAGCAGCGTGTTGCTATTGCCAGAGCAATCGTAAACGAGCCGCAGATTCTTCTTCTTGATGAGCCGTTGGGCGCATTAGATTTAAAACTTCGTCACGAAATGCAGCGCGAGCTTATTAAAATTAAAAAAGAGGTTGGTATTACCTTTATATATGTTACTCACGATCAGGAAGAAGCGCTTACTATGTCAGATCGTATTGTTGTTATGAATAAAGGTATTGTTCAGCAAATAGGAACCTCGAAAAGTATTTACGACGAGCCACAAAATGCCTTTGTTGCTGACTTTATAGGCGATAGCAATATCATTGACGGCATTATGAAAGAGGATCGATTGGTACAAATTCAAAACGTTTCTATTTCTTGTGTAGATGAGGGCTTTGGTAAAGATGAGTTGGTTGACGTTGTAATAAGGCCCGAGGATTTGGTTATTGTAAAGGAAGAAAAGGGCTTCCTTAAGGGTATGGTAATAAGCGTTATTTTTAAGGGTGCTTATTATGAAATTAAGGTGCGTGTGGGTAATTATGAGTGGAAGGTGCAAAGTGTAAATCCTGCACAACCGGGATCGATTGTTGGATTGACCATTTTGCCTGAAAATATCCAAATTATGCACAAGCCTCATTCAGAGGATGCGGAGGTTGCAAAGGAAGATGAATAAAAAAGAAAGGGCAAACAAGCAAAGTCTGATTTCGTCACCATATATTATATGGGTGATTGGTTTTACTGTATTGCCGCTTTTGGTAATCTTCCGCTATGCTTTTACCGATTCAAATGGTAATTTTACCTTTAAAAATGTATTTGCCACATTTGATATGATTCATATGAAAGCAATTATCTATTCGCTAGGTATTGCATTAGGCTGCACGGTTATTTGTGTTTTGCTGTCATATCCTCTTGTTATGGCATTGAGATGTCTTAATTTAAAGAAGCAAAAGTTTACGTTGTTTATATTTATTTTACCTATGTGGATGAACTTTATTTTGCGCGTTTTGGCTTGGCAAATGATTTTATCCAACAACGGTATATTAAATTTTGTTCTTACCGGCATCGGTTTAGAGCCGCTTCGTATTGCAAATACGGGCACTGCACTTATGATAGGTGTTGTGTACGATTATCTTCCGTATATGGTGCTTCCAATATATAATGCTATATCAGAGATAGACGAAGATATAATTGAAGCGGCCAAGGACTTGGGCGCAGATGGGTTTACAGTATTTTGTAAAATTATTTTTCCTATGTCACTACCGGGACTATTAAGCGGAATAGTTATGGTTTTTGTTCCAACTATGACTTCATTTGTAATATCCGATATTTTAGGTGGCGGCAAGGTGCAATTGATAGGCAATGTTATAGAGCAAGAATTTACTAAAGCGGCCAACTGGAATCTTGGTTCCGGACTGTCTGTATCGTTAATGATTTTTGTGCTTATAAGTATGGCATTTACAACCAAAAATGATAACGAAGGAAAGGGGACTGCTATATGGTAGAGAAAATCAAACGAATTATAAGCGGCGGTTACCTTGGACTTATTGTGTTGTTTTTGTATGCACCTATTTTGGTGCTTATGGTGCTATCATTTAACAATTCGCGTTCACGTGTTGTGTGGGGCGGCTTTACATTTAAATGGTACCAAAGTTTGTTTGAAAATGAACAAATTATGGAAGCGTTGGTTACGACCTTGCTTTTGGCACTTGTGGCGGCTGTAGTCGCTACAATTATTGGAGTTACCGCGGCGATTGGTATGAACGCCATGCAACAAAAGAGCTATAAACTTATGATGATGTTTACTAATATTCCTATGCTTAATGCCGATGTCGTTACGGGTATAGCTCTTATGCTGTGGATGGTAAATTTTATACCACTAGGATTTGGTAGTGTGCTTATTTCGCATATTACATTTTGTATTCCATATGTTATTTTAAGTGTAATGCCAAAAATTCGGCAGATGAATATGAGTATTTACGAAGCCGCAAGAGACTTGGGAGCAAATACGGTTTACGCATTTGCAAAGGTAATTTTGCCTCAAATTATAGGTGGAATTATCTCGGGATTTTTTATGGCATTTACTATGTCGATGGATGATTTTGTCATCACGTATTTTACAAAGGGCGCGGGCGTAAACACGCTGTCTACAATGATATACGGCGAAATAAGAAAAGGCATTAAGCCTGAAATGTACGCGCTTTCAACAATTATTTTTGTAATTATTTTTTTAATATTGTTGGTAGTTAATTGTCTACCGGAAAAGAATAAAAAAGTAGAGGAGAAAAAGTTTTAGAATGAAAAAGGTTGGTATTTTTCTTATTGTAATTTGTATGCTATTATCAAGCGTTGGTTGTGGAAACAAGCGCGAGATCGTAGGCACGCTTACGGTGTTTAATTACGGCGATTATATTGATCAGGATATGCTTGATTTGTTTACTGAAGAAACAGGTATTGAAGTAAAGTACGAAGAAGCCTTGACTCCAGAAGAAATGTACACCAAATACAAGGCAGGGGCAATTAACTATGATTTGGTTTGCAGTACCGACTATATGATTCAAAAACTTATTTCAGAAGGTGAGCTTAAAGAGCTTGATATGTCCTTGATTACCAATAAAGATAACATTGGTGAGCGTTATTGGGAATTCTCAAAGTCGTTTGACCCCGAAAACAAATACACCGTTCCGTATTTTTGGGGAACATTGGGAATATTATATGATAAAACCCGTGTAAAAGCACCCGTTGATAGCTGGGGAGTATTGTTTAACGGTGACTATGCCGGTGAAATAATTATGCAGAACAGTATGCGTGATACCTTTATGTTAGCGCTTAAGTATTTGGGATATTCTTTGAATTCTAATGATGAGAATGAAGTTCGTCAAGCGCAACAGCTTTTGCTTGAGCAAAAGCCCGATGTTCAAGCATATCTTGTTGACGAAGCAAGAGACGAGGTTGTAGCAGGCAACGCTGTTATGGCGGTTGTTTATTCGGGAGAAGCATATCTTGGCAAAACCTACAATGAAAATTTAGAGTATGTTGTTCCAAAAGAAGGCTCAAACGTGTGGCTTGATTCTTGGGGAATTACCCAAAAGTGCAAAAACGTTGAAGCTGCACATAAGTTTTTAGATTTTCTATGCAGAGAAGATGTTGCCAAGACAAATTTTGAATATATCTATTTTTCAACTCCAAATGACGCAGTAATAAACAGCCTTTCAGAAGAGGAGCGCAACGATGAAACAATAGTTCCTTCTGAAAAATCAACCGAAAATTGCGAGGTTTGCGTTCAGACCAACGCAGATATCACCGAGCTTATGAACGAATTGTGGAAAGAATTAAAATCGGAATAGTTTTAACCTAAAGGGGTAAGAACATGGAATATAAGATATTGACCGGCGAAAACATAAACGAAGATTTTCTTGAAAAAATAATGGAAGTTGATCGCGAATGTTATGCCAAAGAATATGTTGGCGAGCTTGCCAATATGCAGGTGCGCTACCGCAAGAACAAGCAGTCGTTTGTGTGCGTAATGGATGGAGATCTTGTTGCAGGATACATCAACTTTTTTCCGGTTGTTGATAGTTTGTGGGAAGATATTGTTGATACCGGTATGCATATCCGTGACGATGATATTACTGCAGATGAAGTTGCAGATTTTTGCAAGGGAGAAGATCACAACCTGTACATTCTTTCGGTAGTAATTAGAGAGCAGTACAGAGGTAAAAAGCAGGGCCAAAAACCAGTTGTAAAGATACTTACAGATGCTTTTATCGATTATCTTAACAAACTTCAAAGCGATGGATATGCCATAAATGCCATTGCGGCAACTGCCGTTTCAGATGGTGGAAAAAAATTTCTCAGAAACTGTATGTTCGGTGAGCGTAGAAAATTGACTGACGGCAATATCGTTTATGTTTGTGAGGATGAATATTTAGAGAAGCTGTTGAGTAACAAGCTATATTTTAAGACTTTTCAAGATGACGTGTATTTGTTTATACCATACGTAGATAACGTATCAAATCCAAAAATGCCGACCTTTTTGGCAAACAAGGCAACAGGCGAGCACGATGCGGTTCTTCCCGAAATAGTGCAAAAAATGTTAGAGGAGCTTGATGATTGTCTAAAATATGAATATAAGAGCGACGTTGTGGATGAAGTACAACGAGTATCATTAGGCGAATTCAAATTAATGCACACCTTGGACTTATATCCTGAATCACCGGATGAAATACCTCATATAGTTGGCGAAGAAACCGTATATGCATCACTATTGGCTCATCAGCGCTCTCATATGTATGTGGTTATGCTCTTTATTCCAAATTGCGCATATTCGACCTCTCAGCTTGAGGATCAGGTATCGCAGAAGTATTTGATGATTCGTAACCAAGATGACGTAGATCAAAGAGGTTATTATGTTTATAAAAATTTAAACGAATATTTATTTGACGAGTATGGTCTTATTCAATGCGGTAACGGAAAATCTATTTTGTGTATGTCTAAAAAACCTGAAACCGATCAAGAATTTTTAAATATTCTTGCAGGTGAGAGCTACAACAGTATGCGACAGGATTTCTTTATCCGTTACAAAAAATTAGAGGATAGCGCTAAAGATAACAAGGCAATTTATGATTACTACGAAGCGTATATGACGGAATCGGTTGTGGCGATTATATTTGGCGAAGATGTTTTCAAGATAGATAAAAACAGCCTTAACAAAAACCGAGCAGAAATAGAAAAGGGCAAGGAACGTGTTTCTTTGACAGCGACATACGTATTTATTGTTGAAATGATTATGTTTCAAAATATTGCTCTTAACCGTGTTATAAACAAGGTATCTAAGGCTTTGTCACACGATGGCGATATCGATTATGATTATGTAATGCAGTTGAATGAAGACTATGCAAAAACTGTAAAATTCTGGCAAAGCAATAACTTTAAATATTTTGGAACACAACGCGAGGCGGAGCAAATCCGCCGAGCATTTGATAACGACGAGCTTTTAGCAAACTATCGTTCACAGCAAGACTTTCTTGAGCACATGGTTGAGGTTAAGACAGCAAGAAACGAACACAGAAGTGACCTTGCTATGAACATTATTCTTTTTATGCTGGCAATTGTGGAAGCAAGGGATTATATTACGCAAATTATCAGCGGAATCTATAGCACAATAGGCGGAGATATTTCAATAGCGGAATCAGCAAGCGGCACATTTGATACCCTTCTTTTAGGCATAGGTCCGTTGATTTTGGTTATTGTTTTGACTCTTAGAAAAAAACGCTACCGCGAAAACAATCAAAGATTGAGAAAAAACAAGGCGGGGAAAAAACAAAATGAAAATAAAAATTAGTTTTTGGAATAACAAATGGTTGTGGACGGCAATTTTGTTTTGTGTGGCGGTATTATTTTCTTGCTTGCAACCATTACAGTTTGTAGAAGGTGGAGAATTTACCTTTTTTAGTATGCTGGCTCTTGTTTTGATTGGGTATTTCTTTGGCTGGAAGCAAATGTTTGTTTCTACCGTGGCATTTATTGCTGTAAAAATTTGGATAGACTGGCCGTTTCCAAACCTAAAGCCTGACGCCGAAATCTCGGACTATATTTTTGGCTATGGCGTGCTTATAATAGGCGGCATAATAGCACATAAAAAAGACAATCTTAAATTGGGGTACATTGTTGCAGTAACCTTAAGGTATATAGAAAGTATTATAAATTGTTTGATTTTTCACTATATTGCAACCGATTCGGTGTGGGCTAATGTTAAAGAGGCGTTTGGTTATAGTGCGTTGTACGTAATAAGCGAGGCGGTAGTTACGTTGGTGATTTTGTTTATCCCTAAAGTTATAGAGGCAATTGAGTACTGGAAATACGTTTCAAACAATGATATGCCGATAGATTTAGATACATATTAAAAAACAAAAAGAACTTATGCTTTAACATAAGTTCTTTTTTGTTGCCATATCTATGATTTTGTGTTATTATATATAATGAAAAAATATAGTTTTGAGCACATTAATTGAAGGAGCATATTGATGAAATTTTGCAAAAGAGTTTTAAGTTGTTTTTTGATACTAACAATGATTGTAAGCACCATAAATTTTTTGGGCGGTAGTATCAATACAACTGTATCAGCAGCGACTGACATTTTGGTAGATAAGATATCAATTTGGAGTGGCAGTGCGGCATCTGACTTTGCGGGTGGAGATGGCACTAAAGAAAACCCGTATATAATAGCAACCGCAGATCAGCTTTATCTTGCGCTTAGTAAAATCACAGGACAAACTACGGGCGTAGAAACCATAGAATCTGTTACGGGCGGCTATCAGTCTGACAAGATTTTAAAACAAGGGGCAACCGATGTTTACGTTCCGGTTTATACACCCCACTATTATAAGGTGGCCGACGGACTCGAGTCTATTTATCTCAATAATATAGTTGGTAATGAAACACTAAACGATATCAAGGCCATGGTGTCGAGCGGCATTGCAAAAGCGTGGAAAATCAATAATAGCTTTGTTGGTCATCTTGACGGTAACGGCGTAACCATTTACGGCATGTATTCTTCTACCGGTCAGGGCTTTGTAAGTAAACTTGACGGTTCTTCTGCAGTTAAAAACTTTAACTTTGATTCTTGTTATGTTAGTGGTGCAGGCTCTGCGGCAATGGTTACAACCTCTTTAGGCAGCTATCTAAACGATAGTACTATTATTGCTATTTCAAATATTTCGGTTCGCAACTCGCTTATAAAAACAAGCCGCAACATTATGCTTACTCCAAGAACCGATAACGCATATTATAATCATAGTCCGGGCGCTGCGGGTGTTGTTGCTACCACCGCTACTTGTGAAAATCTAACTGTAGCAAACTGCCTTTTTGACGGTTTTTCTTGTGAAAGAGAAATAGGAATTGCCTCTGAAGCTACGGTGGATATGATTGGCGGTATTGCAAGTGGCGGTAATACCTGGAATAACGTTACAATAGTCGGCTGCGTTGCTTTAGGCGCACCGTTGGTTGACCAAATTTATAAAAGCGATAAAGAAGTATTTTATGTTCGCTACGATACTAATGTTGGTTATCCTGTAAACTTTAAAAACTCTTATTCAAATGTAACTACTGTTATCCCTGAAAAGTATCCTAATAAATATGACAAACTCAAAAACATTGGTATGATAGATACAAAAGCGGTTTACGAAATGATGGATATGCCGGGCCTTAACTGGAGTGATAACTGGCAGTTAGCTGTTGTTAGTGGTGGCGAGGACAAGTTTAACGGTGAAACGCGTATAATACCTACGGTGAAAGTGAACTCGGATGTCGACGCTGTATTTTCTGATTACGCTTCAAAAATAACAGAACAAAACAATAATGGCGGCGCATATAGTGTGTTTGGCGGCGCATATTATAGTGGAACGTACGGTATGTATCATACGCTTATGGGCTCCGGTACCGAAGAAGACCCATATATGATTCACAACGCTTTTGAGTTAGCGCGCGCAATTGCGTCGGGTGGTATGAATGTGTATAACCGACTTTATTATAAGCTTGCTTGCGATATTGACGCTTCGGGCGCTACCTGGATTACACAGGACCCTATATCTATATCAGGAACCGAAAGGTATAAATATATAGAATTTGGCGGTCAATTAGACGGCGATGGTCACGTTGTGACGGGTGTTATTGTTGGTGACGACCAATCGGTAGGACTTATACCAATACTTGCAAAAACCGGCGTGGTCAAAAATCTTCACATAAGAAATAGCTGCTTTATATCCGGAAGCGAATATGCAGGCGCTATTGTAGGTGATACGCAGATAGGCGCGCAAATAATTGGTTGCTCGGTAGAAGATAGCGTAGTTGCAAGCTGTAGAACCGACAATCATATTGCCGGAAGACTTAAAGGCACCGTGCTTAAAGACAGTTATTATATAGCCAACGAAGAATCGACTGTTACTGCTAAAACCAGATATTACAAGCAAAACGGTGCAATAGGCAGCATTGATGTTGAGAACAACCAAGACACTTGGTATAGAGGCGGTAAAGACGGCAGTGTTGTAAGACTTAAAAACTTTGCCGAGGCAAAAACCTTTACCGATGTTGACGGCGACGGTGTTGCCAATGAGTATACAGCGCGGGATTTAGCGGCTTTGCGTCAAAAACTGCTCCTTGATAAAAGTTATAGATATTTATATGCAGACGTTGACCGCAATGGCGAAACCGACATACTTGACCTTGTTATTTTATGCAATGAAATGATAGGTGATTTTAGCAATCCAAACAATGACTTTTGGCGTAATGTTAAACTCGGTAGGATTAATATTTATTACGGTGAAAATGACAGCTACGACGCCGCACGTAAACTAGAACTTTATCTTGAAGCGGCAGTACCTGATATTGATATAAAAAAGGTTGTATCGGCCGAAAAAACCGTCTCTGGCACCTTTAGCGATGCAAATGCGGTTTATGTTCATTCAAACGATTTGATTGGCAAGCCAAAGGGAACAATTGAAATTATTGTTGGCGATATTGCAAATTATAGCGATTATGCTAAAAACACACTTGATGTTAATGACTACTCTATTACGTATGATACACAAAAGGGTGTGCTATGGTTTAAAGGTGGCTCATTTACAGGCGTAGAGCAGGCAGTACTTGATTTTATAGGCAATTCAGGGGTCGAAACAGGCAAGATTTATACTGTTGATAAAGCAACCTTGCCGATTGAAAAGCAGGCAAAAACCGTACTTGTTGACACCGATTACGATGGCGAAGCAGACACTGAAAAAGTGATGTATTATGCTTGGGGCGACGAGTTTGCCGGTATTAAGGATGTTGAAACAGGTGAAAACTCTCAGATTTCAGTAGACACTTGGAATCACGCTCGTATGCGCACCGAAACAGAGGTTGGCAAGGGTGGAAACTACAATAACGTAGAAACTGCAAACGAACAAGAATTACCAAAGCTTTACGCCATAAAAGACGGTAAGCTTTGTATCACTCGCGGTGTAAAGGCCGAGCATGCTACCGATGTTACCGATAGATTAGGCTATGTAAGACTTGAAAATCAGACAGGCTCTACGGCCTTGAATGACTCTATTGATGACGATGACGTCATTGCAAATCCCGGTCTTATCAAAACCAATCATTCAATGCTTTGGAAACAAGGTTATGCTGAAATGTATGGCAGTTTACCTTCAGATGGACATGTGTTTGCTTCTTGGTGGATGTTGGGCCATGGTTCATTTAATAATGCAGCGGCCGATGAAACACTTTTCTCTAAAATATATAAGCTTAACAATACGGGAGAATACGCTTACGACGGTAAAACCACATGGCCTATTTCAACCGATCCGAAAACTTATAAATATCAAATACCGACAAACTATTTTGAAATAGACATTTGGGAACTTATGCAAAATCCAAGTCTTACACATTCTACTCTTAGAAAAAATAAGACTACGGGTACGTATGATTATCGTTTGTATCTTAACGTGCATAAATTTTATTCGGTTGGAACAAGAGATAATCCGGCAACGGTTAATGTTATAGATTGGGATAACCCCGGTACACCGCGCGCAGTAATGAAAAAGGAATGGTTTGGCACCAAGAGTTATTACTTTAGCACAAGTGCTCGCTATCTTGATTTTACCGATGGTACAACCACTCGTTTAACAAAAGACTGGCTTGGTAGAATTACCGGAAATTATGCCGAAGCGCTTCAAAAACAGCTTACAGCTCCGCGTAGATATGGTTTTTATTGGAGTACAAACGGCGTTGATAAATTCAATTTTACGCTTTACATTTATGATATCAACGGCGACGGTGTAGAGGGTGACGATGCAATACTTGGTACAAGTGATATGACCTACAACAAAGATGGTGGTATGACGCCAAGCGATTATGACATTGTAAATGATGCCGAGGTTGCTAACCAGTATATGTATTTCTTGATAGATAATATACTTTACACCTCAAATCCGGGTCATCAAAATTCAACTGCCGATGAGGCAGTTATGCATACTGATATGCTTACCGATAACGGTACCACGGCAAACCCTGATAAAGTATCTCTTGATATGGATTATCTAAGAGTATATCAATTTGACGGCAGACGTGATATAGTTACACGCGAAACCGAGGACTTTAATAACGGAAACCATTTTGGCTATTAAAACAATAAATCAGCAGTCAATCGACTGCTGATTTATTTAATTATTAAAGCCATCACATTTATGTGATGGCTTTGTTTTAGTCGTTTTTATTATTGTTAGAAAACACATCGGCGACCTCGCTGATAGTAATATATGCCAATGGGTCGATTTCGTGAACAATGTCACGCATACGAATAACTTGATATCGGTTTACAACAAAGTAAATCATTGATTTCTCGCGGTTAGAATATCCACCTTTTGCTTCAAGATAGGTCATTCCGCTACCAAATGTTTCACTAAGAGTTTTACATATTTCGTCGGGCATTTCGGTTATTATGATAGCACATTTGGCCCTGTCTACACCTTCAACGATAAAGTCTATGGTTTTTAGTGCAGCGGCATAGGTGACGATAGAGTATAACGGCAGTATCCAGCTTTCAAGCATTATACCGCAAATTACATAAAGCAAAACGTTATATACCATTACAAAGGTGCCAACGGTAACTCCCAGCTTTTTTGCAAATATAACCGCCATAACCTCGATACCGTCCATTGCACCGCCGTAGCGAATGGCGAGTCCGCTACCTATACCGGATATAACGCCGCCAAACAAAGCACAAAGCAAAAGATCAGTTCCGGCAAGTGGCGAGGCGATGCTGACGTCAATGGGAAAAACATCGGTTATAAGCCAAGCAAAAACAGAATAAATTGCAACTGTATAAATGGCATAAATGGTGAAAAGCTTACCCTGCTTTTTAAGACCAAATAAAAACAGCGGCACATTTAGCACCAAAAGAAAAATAGACAGCGTTAGGTGTTCAGGTGTTATTTGGTCAAGCAGCATCGACGTTCCCGATATACCGCTGTCGTATAGCTTAACCGGAGTTAGAAATATTGTAATTCCAAAGGCGTTAACAACACCTGCAATGGTAAGCGTAATTAAATTTTTAATGTGTTTTTTCTTAATGTGTTTAAACAAAATATATCCCTCGCTAATGTTTTACGGTGTATTATAATTATATCATAAGTATATAGTACAGTCCACTACGTTTTTAGAATATTAAGCACTTTATCATAAAAATTTATGTCCAATATTTTAAATGCATTTGTTTTTTCTTTTGTATTCAGTAGGAGAAATGCCCGTCTGCTTTTTAAAGGTTTTACATAAATATGAAGCCGTGCTTGCCACCGTCTTGGAATGATTGTTTTATAAGCAAAAAATTCCGCGGTTGTTTCTATAACGTGCATTTTACAAGTAGCGGAAAAGTGACAAGCATTACCGTAAACGGTGAAAAACACGATATTAAAAAGGCGATAGCACCCATTGAAAACGGACAACTTAATATCGAAGTTATGCTTGGATAAATGAAAAAATAACACTCCAAAAGGAGTGTTATTTTGCTGTATATTTAGTTTTTCTTTTTCTTATACAGTCGGCGATTTCTACCGATTGCAAACCGCTTGAAACGTCTTCGGTGTAATCGCCCGAACGCACCGCTTCAAAAAAATCTCGATTTTCTTGATAAAAACCGCTTTCGAGAAACATTTCGGTGCTGTCTATAAGGCTGTCACCGGAGATAGTATCGGTAACGTTATTGCCCACAAGGCGAGTGAGCTTACCTGGGGAGTCGGGATTACTCCAAAAAGGCAGTTCTACAAAGTAGGTAG
>SVOH01000011.1 GCA_015066515.1 Oscillospiraceae bacterium
CGTGTCCGTCACCATCAAGATTTGTGTGTGAATTTGTAATATATGCGCCATTTACCCACTGGCTGAACCAGTCAAGGCAACCAATCTTATCTTGCCACAGCTTGCCATTAACGTCGTTAAGGTAGATATCGGCAGTAAGCTTATAATATTTGATATGGTCAAGGTTCCACTGATTTAATTCTTCCTTAGTCATTGCTGCTTTTTCATCAGCAGTTGGGGCCGGTCTATATCTTGTTGAAACAAGCTTAGCTAACTGCTCAGGTGTTTCGATAAGATATGGATCATCCTTGGTACCCGAACCGCCGGCAAACTTGGTAGCAATAGCGCCGCTCCAAACCTGACCTACTTCACCCTCGGCAGAGGCTGCCACACCGGTAGGAACCGGATAGGTGTCGGTAGTTGTTTTCCAAGAATTCGGGAAATTAAGTTCTGGCATATTTGTTTTGGCATTAGAACCAAGCATTTTTTCATTTTCAATTACGTAAACGCCATTGAGTTCAGCGCCTGCCGTATCGGTGTAAACACCCTTTGCAACAATACCGTTTGTGTCAACAAACGGATATGCGCCAACCGAAATTGAACGGCTAACCTTTGCCTCACCGGTTATATTATTGAAAAGACCATGTGTTTTAGAGAAACAGTCATTCATATGAAGTGCACTGTAACCTACAGAACCTATTATACCGCCAAATTTAGCCTTACCGCTAAATACAACAGTATCTTCTACAGTGTCAGCGTTAAATTTAACAACCTTGCCGCATCTATCGGCAACAGAACCCGCAATAGCACCTGCAGAGCCCTTGTCGGCATTAATTACTGAATTTGCAATAGTAACTTCACGAATTTCAGCGGTATTACCAACTACAGGAATAAAACCAACACTTTCGCCTGCTTGTTTACCATCATAATAAATACCACTAACTGTATGACCGTCACCGTCAAATGAAGCCTCAAACACAGGAACATCGTTAGAAGTAAACCATGTTTTTGCTTTTTCGGTCCAGTTTTCAATAGAAGTGTCATTGATTTCAATATCCGCGCCAAGCTTGTAATATGCGCCCATTATAGGCTTTGTAAGCATAAGAGCAAGCTCTTCAGCGGTTGTAATTATGTAAGGACCTGATAATGTACCATCACCCTCGCTAAACTGGGGAGCCTGTTCGCCTGACCAGTTAGTGCCTGCTGAATACTCACGAATTTTATAAATCTTAGGTGTTGGATAACCGTTAGCGTTATATGTCCATCTCTCAGTATCAATGCCCTCAAGTGACGAAGCCGATTTAATCTCGTCAGCTTCCTTTACATATACAACACTGCCCGATAACGCTCTGCTATAACCACGTCCGCTATCAACGTCGCTTATACCGTCTTGATTAAAACGGTCAAATCCAACTGTTGGTGTAGTACCGTTGAGCGTGTACTTGTATACATATCGATACGTACCGCCAGCCTTAGTTACGTCAAGGTTTTCACTTTTTTGGGTAAAAAGGTTGCTGTACATATTCTTATAGCTTGAAGTAAGGTGCGCATTAGAACCGTGGTAAAGCGCGTGAGGAATAGTATCCATTATGATAGAGTTATAAACCATAAGGGACTTATCACGATGAAGGTTACCTACAAGACCGTAGGTTATGTTACGGTTGTTAGGATTATCATCATCATTTTCAGCGTGCTTTGCAATATTGTCATAAACAAGGCAGTCGTTTAGAACAAGATTTGTTTCGGTAGGCCATTCGGTCTGACCAATTAGGATACCTGCTTTTTGAATAGCTTCATCAGCATTAAAGGTACAAATTAAAACGTTGCCGTGTGCCTGGCAGTTAAACAAATAATGTTTAGTGTCAAACTTAGATGAATAACCCGGATTGGTATTAGCACCAAAAAATACAGAAACGTTTGTACCTCTGAAGAAACAGTTTTTAACTGTAAGGTTTTTAACTGTAACGTTGCCACCAATCTTTGGGAAAATAGCTTGATAACCGCCATCAGCCTTCAAACCAAAAACGCAAGCGCCGTTACCGTCAAAACGACCTTTAAAGATTTTGCCGCCGGCATTAAACTTCCACTCAAGACCTTCAGTAACTGTAGCGCCTTTAAGTGCTGCTTCAACCTCGGTTGCGGTCAAGGTGTCCTTGCTAAAATCTACGGTTGAATCGGTATTGTTAAGGTCAAAGCCATAGATATCATCAGCAATTTTAAAGCACATACCGGTAGTATCAATCCAGTTGCCGTTGGCATCTTTAAGAGTACCGGTTACAACCGCAGCAAATTGGTTTGCTGTTTTGATAATATATGGTGTACTTGCTGTACCGTTACCCTCGGTCTCGGGATCAATACAGAAATTTTCAGCATAACCGGTAAATTTATCGGTCTTGGTCTTTTTGCTGAAATCGATCGCCTCATAAGAGATACCCGTACCGGGAACCTCGGTAAAATCAGCATCGTACTTACCATTTAATGGGTATGTTATAGTGGGCTCTGTCTCGGTTGTATCATCTTCGGCAAAAACGCCTAAAAGCCCGCCCGAAAATACCGACAATACAGATACTGCCAATATTGCGAGCACAGACACATAAGAGATAAGCACCTTACCCTTGGTTAGTAGTTTGTTCATTGAACTATCATCCTTCCATACAAAATATAAGGTTATAAACACACTATAACCCCACAATAATTCTCATACATTATAACAAAAAATTAAGCGAAGGTCAATAGAAATTATATAGTTTTTATAAAAATATATGTATTTTTATAAAAAAAACACGCTTGTTACATTCAACAAGCGTGTTTTAAGTTATATTATATTAAATACCCACAAGTAAATTAGTGTGAGTTAAGCTGTTGTTCGATAAAATCGTTTAATTTCTTAACGCCTCTATCAACAGCACCCTTAGCGGCTGCAACGTTTGTAGCAACCTGATTTGGATCGTAGTACATAGCGTGATAAATTTCCTGACTACTCTTAAGACCTGTAATAAAGGAATTCATATCGACGTATGTCATATATGGATTGTAATTATCAAAACTGCTATATTCTTCAATGTCGTTAACTTCAAAGAAGAAGGTTTCGGCAGCAGGTGAAATATATGTACCGCCAACATCATAGTTGTTAACATCAAGATACTCGCGAAGGAATATACCGGCAGCAACAGGCTCTTTAGCACCCTTGATAAGACCCCAACCACGGAAAATACCGGTAACCGGACGCTGTTTTGCAGCAGCAGCAGCCTCATCATAGTATGGTAAGTAGTAGAAGCCAAGGTCATCCCACTTAGCATTCTTCATATCGCCTGTCTTCTTAAGTGACCAAGCGTGAAGTGTTGTAATACCAATATCGCCTTCCATAAGAGCAGCAGTAACAGATTTACCAGACATAAGAATGTTGTCTTTTCTAGCCTGTGAATACTTAGACATAATTTCAACAGTCTTGTTGTTCATACCGTTTGTAACTACACCATCTTTAAGCTTGTAAATGCTACCGCCTGCAGCATGGTAAAAACACTCGTATGAATTTATAGCACAACCGGGCTTATTGTTGTTAACCTTTTGAACGTCTTTACCAATCTGGAAGAATGCATCCCAAGTCCATTTGCCCATTGCATCATACTCTTCAGGAGTGTATGCATTAGCGCGCTTAAGAAGTGACTTACTATACATAACGATATCGATTTCAGCCCAGATGTTACCAACGGTGTCGCAAAGATATGGAGAACCGTTGAATGTTGTCATCTTAAAGATATTCTGATTCCAGATAGGATCATTATAGTCAATCTTTGCAGCGTCAAGTGACTGTAAATAACCCATAAATGCCGGGAAGTCACCATTAGAACGAGCCACGTCAGGCGACTGATCTGCTGCTATAAGACCCATAACCTTTTGAGCGTGCTCATCAAGACCTGATGGAATAATCTCTACCTTAATGCCAAATTCTTTTTCAAAGTTTGCTACAACAGGACCAGATTCGTCAACCTTAGGATCGATAGTAGAAATGAACTTAACAGTTCTACCGCGATAATCCTCAGGGTTAACACCATTAGATGGTTTATCTGTGGTTGATGGCTTATCTGTACTTGTTGTACCGCCACTTGTTGTGCCACCACTTGTTGTGCCGCCACTTGTTGTGCTAGAAGCGCCATCTTGATACTCATACTCAATTTCTTCTTCATAGACAACAGAAAATTCTTCTTCTTTATCACCGCAGCCTGCAAGTGTAAACACTAAAACAAGCGCCATCAAAAGAGCAAGTATGCGTTTTGCCTTGTTAAACATATTGTGATACTCCTTTTTAATATAATTTTTGCAAAAACAATATGTACTTGTTCATACACATCAAATTATAACTATTTTCTTTTATTTTGTCAATATAATTTATTAAAATTAAACAAACAAAAAAATTGCTTGCATATTTTTGCAAGCAATTTTTCAAAATTTAGTAAATATATCGGTTATCTTAAGCCTGTATTCTTCTTGGTGAAATCGTTAAAGTTTTTGCAACCTTTGTCAATCAAACCACTGATAGAAGACATCTTTGCAGGAATTTGTGCAGGGTCATAACCCATTACTGCCCAAATTTCATCCATATAGTTAAAGCCTGCAAGCTCTTGAGTATAACCACAATATGTATAGTATACATTCAAATCTTCATATTCATAGTCTGTTGCTTCAAAGAAGAATGTCTCTGCTTCTTCTGAAATAAAGGTTTCGGTTGTGTCGTAGTTGTTAACGTCAAGATATTCACGAAGGAATATACCTGCGGCAACCGGCTCGTTAGCGCCACGACAAAGGCCCCAACCACGCAGGAAGCATGTTGTTGGATAATTTTTATCGCTAACATCATTTTTAGGTAAATAATAGTAACCTATATCGTTCCAGTTAAAGTCTTTAAAGAAACCGGTTTTCTTAAGTGACCAAGAATATGTTGTAATAATACCGATTTTATTTTGTGAGAAATCGCCAACAGATTCCCAGCTGATAAGACCCTCTTTCCAAGCTTCTGCAAACTTGGTCATAGATTTAACGGCTTGGTCATTTTTGAAACCATTTGTAAAGGTTCCGTTATCAAGCTCAAATACATTGGCACCCATCGCGTGCATTACACCATCACGTGATATAAATGAACATCCTGCCTCGGTACCTAAGGTTGCTTTAACCTTACGTGCAATTTCAAAATATGCATCCCAAGTCCACTTGCCCGCTTCATCATACTGTTCAGGGGTGTAGCAGTTGGCACGTTTAAGAATTGACTTGTTATATAATACAATATCAAGCTCTTTCCAGATATTGCCTACCGTATCACAAAGATATGGTGAACCACCAAATGTGGTAAGCTTAAACATACCTTTGTCCCAGATTTCTTCGTTATAATCTAACTTTGCAGCATCAAGACTTTGTAAGTAAGCCATTGCCATTGGGAAGTCACCGTTACTACGTGCAATGTCTGGTGCGTTACCTGCAGCAATCCAACCTGAAAGCTGGTTAGGATAGTTACTCTGGTCTGATTGAACAATCTCAACCTTGATGCCATATTTCTTTTCAAAAGCTTCAACAACAGGACCTGATTCATCATTTTTAGGGTCAATTGTTGCGGCAAACTTAATAGTCTTACCGCGATAATCCTCTGGATTAACGCCGTCGTTAATTGTGCCATCCTTGTTTGTAGTAGAACCACCCTGTTGTCCATTAGGTTTATTGGTTGTACCACCCTGCTGATTATTGTTGTTACCGGTTTGTGTATCATTGCCTGTTGAACCGTCAACAATAACCTGCTGTGTTACATACTCAATCTCAGCGGATGAACCCTCGTAAACAACCTTGGTACAACCTGCTAGTGAGAGCACCAACACCATTGCCATAACAATAGCAATTATGCGTTTTACATTACCAAACATAAAATTACTCCTTTTATTTTTATTTATCCACACAAGCCATATACGGCTTGTGTGGTTTATTACTATTAATCTTGACCATTAGGGAAACAAATCGCCTGTGAAGCATCGGTAGGATCCTGATAAATACGCAAATAGTCTATAAACATATTATGAGGCATTACACTTGGATCTACTCTATCATCAGCATCTTTTTCGGTTCTGACAGGTGAATATATCATCATATCGAATATCATATAATGCCAGAAGTTGAATCCAACGCCGTTGTTGTTTTTACTAATATCGATGTTATCAACATAGTCAAATGCAGGATCCCAATCCCAATCAAGAAATACTTCGCCGTCAAAATAAACAGTGCAATGATTTCCGGTATAAAGGTAACTATAAACATGGTATTCATTGTTTATGGTTTTTTGCTCTTCCTCGGTAAATACCCATTCATATGGCTTTGAACCGCTGATTCTGCCTGAATATTTGCTAGGATCACCGGAATAAGCCCAATAGTATGCCGATGTGGCCTGATCTGAGCTAACATTCCAGTTAGGGAACAAGAGCTTGTCGTTAATATTAATATTAACTCCATCACCAAAGTCAATATAAACATCAGCCTTTTCAGAACCATTTTCTTCACGATAATTATCAATGTTTGTGTACCACTTATGAATAGTGGTAGTAAATTTATCTCTGTCAGAGAAGGATTCGAAAAGGTCGAACTCTAAATCCCAAACACGGTTTTTATAAACACCATAACCGTCATCCTTTTCATAGTTCGGAACCTGCTTTTCAAGAGCAGTGTCATATGACATTGTCCATATTGCAGGGAAAGCGCCCTTATCATACGGCATACGCACACGGCACTCAACATATCCGTTTCTGAAAAGCATGGTGCTGTCGGTTGCGGTTCTACCACTGATAGCGTAATTTACTTCGGCGTTTGTTTCATCATAGTAAACGTCAGCAGTCATACGGAGTCGTCCGTTCTCTACTGAGTTAAAATGACGATCACCGTGAATTTGCGCCATATCCGAGTAAATCGTAAACGGACCTTGTGACCATTTTTCACTATCGATTAGTGCGTCACCATCAAACTCATCGCCCCAAGCATAGTTAAAGGTTTTGCCACCGACTGTAACGGTTGATTTAAATAAATCGTTACCGCCTTTTAAGGTTGCAACCTTACCTGACTCAATTTTTACAGTTTCAAACCATTCTTCAGCAGATTCAACCATTGCATAGTGACCACCTTCAAAGAAGAGGTCGCCATTACTGCAAAGAGTAACTGCATACTCACCATCTTCGAGTGTAGATGTTTTAAATATGGTGTCACCAACAAGTATTTTCTTGGTTGCGTTTTGAGCCTCTGCGCTATTGTCCTTTACAGGAGTTCCAAGAGATATGTTGTAATTATCTTTAAAATAGGTGACCAAATTAGCCGCAGGAATACGGTTGTTTGGCTCTTTGTGAGAATAAACAAGCACATAGCCTTCAGGTCCTGACCAATCGGCATACTCATACTCAAACTCAGGCTCAAATACTTCTTGGTATTTTTCTACCTTTTGAGCCTTATTATTCTTTTCGGGGAGAGGACGCTCGGGCCATACCTTTTCGTTGGTAGTATTATCAACGTCGTTTTGAACGTTATTGTTATCTAAAATAATGTTATTATCCGATGATTGATTATCGTTATTAACAATTATTTCTTCGGTAACAATAACCTTTTTCTTAGGCTTTCTTTTCTTTACTACCTTTACACAACCTGCAGTTGTAAGCAGCATTATAGTTGCCAAAGAAAAACAGATTATCTTTTTTGCTAAGCTGTTAAATTTCATATTACCCTTCCTTTCCCTATTATTCTACTATCTCTACGAGATTTTTTCTTGATATAACGGCTATTACAGCGCAAGACATTATTGCACATACAAGAACAGCTACAGAAACCATATTATCTGTAGTATTAGGAGCAAACTGATTTTTGTCAGTATTGCTTGCATTGCCACTTGTATCAAGATAAATAATATTACCATTATTTACAGCACTGTCGCTCTCTGAAATGATAATATCATCAAAATAAAGACTTGAATTACCGGTAGCTTCAATAGATACCCACTCGGTTTGAGCTTTAAACGAATAGGTGTACTGTGTCCACTCACCAACAGTAAGACCTTTAACTACTACCATTTCTTCCTTTGCAACACCAGTGTTTAGGAAGAACGGCTTAGCATTGTGAATGAGCGAGAGTGTTGTATCGGGATTATCTGCCCTATCGGTAGTTACCCAGAAGGTCATTGTATAGGTCTTGCCTATATCTAACATATCCTCATAGTTAAGCATTACGTTTGCAGGCTCTGATGAGTTATCAAGCAAATGCATAGATTTACTACCGTTACGCACATACTCGTTTTTATAACCACCTTTTGCACCAGGTTTATTATAAATCCAACGAGTATCGTCATAGTCCCAAATCGAATCGGCATAATTTTCAAAATTACAAATTACACCATTCGGCTCCCAACCTGCATAAAGATTAAGTGATCTTGGTGGGAAATAATCATATGGATATTCGACACTAAGGTTAGAGTGTGGATACCAACCTGTAAACTTATAACCGGGACGTACAGGAGTTGGTAATTCCATTTTAGAGTACATTCTACCCTCAAGGTCTTCATATACAACTTCTGAAGTACCTGTAATTAAGCTTACTTTAACAAATGGAGCAGCAAAAGCCTTATCAGAGAATATATCGGCATCATCACGGTGCTTATCAAACACTGTAAGCATAGGTGTACCATTTTCTACCACTCGCCAAATATCTTCTGTGCCGTCTTCGGTGTTACCTACCCAGTCAAGACCCGGCATTGCAAGCATTGCTTCTTCGCCTACACGCTGTATAGGTTTGGCAATCTTTGTAACTGTATTAGCCTGACGATACATAGAGAAATAATATGTATTTATAGCTGTTGTTGTTAAATCGCCTGCTGCTGTACGCCAGTTAGCATTTGCTGTACCACCAAGTGGTTTATCACAGGTTTGTGGGAATGAAATACAGTTAACAAAATGAGAACCGTAGCTCATATCCTGACCAATAAGACCTGCCACGTTGCCCGCAGCATTAGCGCCAAGTGTACCGGTAAAGATACAGTTTTCAAGCTTAACAGTACCGCTTGAGCCACCAACAAAGCCCGAAGCATTTCTGCCGGCTATATATGATTTGTGATCAACAAAGCAATTTTGAATCTTAGGCATTTTTGCCTGATATTCGGGGGTGCTGGTTACTTGCTTAATATATGAAGCATTTCTGTTATGCTCAGACAAATCAATGTCTGACCAGCTATTAACAAAACCGGTTATAGCACCTATAAACTCGGTTGTTACGCCATCAATCTCGTTAGTACCTAACAAATAAGCATCTGAAATACCAATATTTTTAATAACAGCACCGTTACCGCCGATTGTCGGGAACAATCCGCAGAATGCTGCATCCTCGCCAGGAACATTTGAGCGGTTATAGTATAGACCGTAGATTACGTAGCCGTCACCATCAAACGAACCGCCACCTGTGAACATAGCCCATGCAGCCGCAACCCTACCGTTATATTCCTTTGATGTATACCATTCGTTACAGCCAATCTTTTCTTTCCAAAGTGAGCTGTTAACATCGTTAAGATAAATATCGGCAACAAGCTTATAGTGTTTGGTATGTGCGTGATTTACAATAACCTTGGCAAGCTGTTCACCTGTTGCAACAAGGTATGGGTCTTCAGCAGTACCGCTACCGCCGGCAAAATCTTTTGCTACTTCACCGGACCATATATCGCCTATCGTACCATTAAGTGTATTGATAGCACCTGAAATAGCGGGATAATCATTTGCAACAGTAGTCCATACTTCATTAAAATCAAGTTTAGTGTTTGACTTTACATTATCACCGGTTAAAGCATCGGTTGTAAGATATGTTACACCATCTACTGCAATAAAACGTGTAGCATCGGTATATACATTTATAGCAACCACAGCATCAGCATTGCCAAATGGCTCAATTTTTGTAGATATTGAATTTTTAACGGATATACCGCCGCCTGTTATTGCAACAATACCCGAAGCAATCGCCTCAGTTTTTACATCGGCGCTTGTAATACAGTTGTTTATACGAAGAACCGAATTGCCACAACGGCCAACAAGACCTGCACCAACACCCACGCCCTCGATAACAACACTGTTTTTAACCGTGTTACCAAGCATTGTAATTGGCTTTGGTGCGCCGTCAACGATGCTACCGACAATAGCAGCAGCATATGAACCAGAAGATACTGAAATATAAGAATCGGCAACAGTAAGATTATTTACGCTACCAGAACTCTTAACAGGAATAAGTCCGGCGCTTTGATTAACAGGAATATCCTTGTAATATAGACCAGATACAGTATAACCGTTACCGTCAAGAGTGCCGCTAAATGCATCTACATCGGCTGAAGTATACCACTGTTTTGCGGTATCCTTCCAATTTTCAACAGTAGTATCATTAATCATAACATCAGCTATTAACTGATAGAAAATACCGTCATTATCAGATTTAAGCATCAATGCAAGATGTTCGGGAGCACTTATCTTATAAGGATTTTCCTTAGTACCCTCACCTGCTGGGAATTCTTTTGCAACATCGCCGCTCCAAGGATAACCAACCTGATACTCGGTAAGAATTAAAACTTTTGGAGTTGGATAACTATCTTCATTAACTTGCCAAAGTTCATTCCAATCAAGTGCAGACATATTTTCCTTTGCAGCAATACCCCACATTTGCTCGGTTGTAAGAGTTTTTATTTGTGTCTCTTCATATTTGAAGTCGGGTTGTGAAAGAAACTCAGCAGATGTTTTTTCACCAATTTCTATATCCTGATTAGTGTAAACGTTTTGATAATCAACATAATAGTTTAATTCACGACCACCAGCTATTGAGAAAGGCACAACATCAAACAAAACTATATCGTGCATCTCGTTTTTAGTACACCAGCTCTTACCGAACAAACCCGGAAGATTGCCTGAAACAGAAGAGATATCATTACCATAAGCCAAGAAATTCTTAACCTTTAGCTTTTGCTCACGACCGTGTGACGCTATAATACCGGCATCAGCAGAATCACCGCCTGTGTTTTCTCCACGAATATAGCAATTAACAACAGAGCAGTTTCTTACTGTTGTTGTAGCTCGGTCACTAATGCCTTCATACCATCGTACTTGACCAAACAAACCACCAACATAACCTGTACTCTTCATATAAGAGTTTTTGATATGTATGTTTTTAATTACTGCGTCAGCACCAAGATACGGGAATAAACCTGTGGCCTCTTTTGTGGCATACAAACCATAAACAGTAGCACCATTACCGTTAAAGTTACCCTTAAACGATGTACCTACCCACCACATTTTACCAGGGTTAGTTTCAAAGAACGCTTTAACCTCGGCAGCAGAAGTCATATCAACTACAGCCTGACCGCCGTTCATACGGAAACCGGTTATACCGTCTTTTACCTTAAAGAATAATCCCGAAGTATCAAGTGTGTTACCCGATAAGGTATATTTGCTAATGTCAAAGCCATCTGCCACAGACTTGTTGGCATCATATTTAAGTCTTGCGGTTACAGTAGAAACCAATTGCTCAGCAGTTTCAATTATAAAAGGATTAGCCGGTGAACCGTCACCTATGTTGTTCATCCAATAATAATCATCGTAATTTCCATCCCACTCATCATATGGTAAGATTTGGGGGATGATTATCTCTTCTGCCGTAAGAGCAGCACTAAGCGGTGCATCAATCGCCGCATCGGTTGCATAATTTTTCTGACAACCGGAGCAACTCTTATAAGCTATATTACCAGGAGCCTCTGTAGAAGTTTCTACAGCAGGAACATCTGTAAATACGTGACCTGCAACACAAGGATATTTATAACCACAAATTTCGCAAGCGTCATCTAAATATACGTGTGGTGACAAACCATCGTATACGCTGTTTTGTGAACAGCAAACGTCAATTTCATTGTTGTGTCCATCAACGTTTACCGGAGTACCACTTATTTTATGAAACACTCGAAGCTTAGGCATATCTTCGCTTGCAAACCATACAGATGAAAAATCAAATGCTTTTAAGGTGTTAAGTCCTGTCTTGCCCTTAAGCATATCCTTTGTTACGGTTGCTATTGTTCCCGCAGCAAAAGCACCTACACCCGAAAGGTCGGCATCGGTAAACACGTTGTCATAACGTTCGGCTTGTTTCATATGCCATGCACCAGAATTAAACGGAAAAGCATCAAGCAAGATACAATTTGTGAACTTGTGCCCTGCATTGTTTAAAGAACCTGCAATAGCGTAACTGCCAGGATTGTTAGCATGATAACTTTCAAGCTCGTTGCCATATACAATACAGTTAGTTGCGGTTGTTATAGGATAACCCGCTATAACCTGGTTATAAAGGAAACCAAACAATGCACCAGCACCAGCATCACTACGACCTGCCGATATATAGTTGTTAGCAACCTCACAGTTATCTATCGCAAGTGTATTTACAGCCTCTGGTACCAATGCAGAACCTACAATACCACCTGCGCATGAAGCTTTGAAATACGAGTTTTTAACAGCTACATTTTTAATGGTTACGCTACCTGCAACATATGGGAACAAGCCACCCGAACCGGCATCACTATAGATGCCATATACGGTAACTCCATTACCGTCAAAGTTACCTTTGAACGGATAGGATGAATTGGTCCACACCTTTTGTGCAGAGGTGTTTGTAACCTCAAAATACTCCTTAACCTGTGCAACGGTTGTCATACCAGCAACAGTATCTCCACCGTTCATATAGAAAGCATCAATACCATCGGCTACCTTAAAATATTTACCTGCGGTATCAATTCTTTCATTATTGTAAGTAGCATTGCCACACATAAGCGAATACATTTGATTAGCATTAGCTATAATGTATGGATTACTTTTTGAGTTTGGCTGTGTTGAATCAAGCAAAGAGAGTTCTCTTTCATCTTTTGTATACTCACTTGCAACACTTTCAGCCTTAGCTTTGAAAGTTACGCCCGAGATAGCCGAAAATACCGATACAGCAAGTATTGCTAATACCGATATAATGGCTACAAGTGCTTTAAATCTGTTCAATAATTTTTTCATTGAACCACATTCCTTTCCCTAATAAAAATGCGTTTTTATGCTTTTTTTACAATAAAATACAAAAAAGCGTAAAACTTCATGCTAGCAACATTATTGTACCATATTCACATAATTTACTCAATAGAAACTCGTGTTTTTTTTTATAATTATCTATACTATTTATATAAAAATCTAGACATCAATATTTACTAATTAAGCAAATTTACATAAAACAAAAAAATATTGCACATCCAAAATCGGATGTGCAATACAATAAAGTATACTATATTAACCGGTAATACCAACACGGTCGATACTTTCAATAAACCCACGCTGTATAAACATATAGAATATAAGCATTGGAGTTATAAATAAAAGACACGACGCCATAACTATTGAAGCACCTTGTGGTGTTGATGCCTGTAGATATATACCCCACTTTTGAACCATATAAGGAACTACTGTTCCCAAACCACTGGCAAGTGGTAGATTACTTGTAAGATACATACCGGAAAGTAACGAGTCATTCCAGTGCCAAATTAGTGAGAATACTAAAACTGTTATGAACACAACACTTGATGATGGTACTGCAATTTTAAGAAATGTTTTTACAGGACCAGCACCATCAACCCATGCAGCCTCTTCAAGCTCGCGTGGGAGACCTGAGAAGAACTGAATGTAGATATAAATAAGCACACCGGAACGAAGTCCTACGCCAAATAAAGATGGTAACCACAATGTCCAACCGGTATTTACAATGTTAGGTGTAAGAACCTTACCAACAGATGACCAATCCGCACCAAAAAGACTACCAATCCATGTAATCGCAGTTTCTAAGCCCTTGCCTATATACAAGAAATCAAGATTAGCGTAGTTTACCATTCGGGGAATAAGTACCATCATATCAGGTACAAGAATTGTAAGGAAAAGTATACCTGTAAAAATGTTTTTACCCTTAAAATTAAATCTTGCAAAACCATAACCTATAACAGCGCAGGAAACAACCTCTAACAGCGCGCTTACAACCTCAAGCTTTATGGTATTGAGAAAAGACTTAAAGTAACCCATCGCCTCAATTGCTTTTGAATAGTTATCTTTAATGGCAAAATCAGTAGGAATCCATACTCGAGTTGAGTTATTAAACGCAGTTGGACTCATAAATGATGTAACAATCATATAAAGCAAGGGATAAAGAATAAGAAATCCTATTGATATAAGCAATGCATATCTAATCAACGAATAGCCTATTCCTGTACCGATTTTAACATAACGCAAAGCCTTAAGACGGTCAGCTTCAGAAATATTTTTAATTGGATTTTTCATATTTCATCGCCTCCATCCTATGCTTCATAACGTTTCATAACGAACTTATAGAATGCCAAAATAATGATTCCCATAATTGCACAGGCAGCAATAAAGTAGAACCAAATCATTGCAGAAGGCACGTCGTACTGACCGCCACGCATTTTACCGTAAACCTGCTCAATCATTGGAGCGCGTTCGTTGATGAATAACTCAACCATTGTGAATATACCTACCAGCAAGGTAATTCGAGACAACATTGGGAATGTAATAAACCAAAATTCTTCCCACTTGGTAGCACCCTCCACCCTAGATGCTTCGTAAAGGGTTGCAGGAATTGACTGAAGGCCTGCCAGGAAAAGTACTATCTGAATACCACAAGACCATACAAGATTAAATATATTATTAATCGCGTCGGAAATGAATGTAGCTATTTCAGTACCCATATTTAATGCGCTTGTAAGATCAGATACCTTAATCATACCCGAAGCCATACCAGCCGAAACACCCATTTCAGTAAGGTTTTCGTCTGTAGTTGAGAAAACGAATCCCATTACTTTACCGGTCGCAATAATAACCGGTAAAAAGTAAAGTGCTCTAAAGAAAACACGTCCGCGGAAGTTTTGATTAAGCATTATAGCAAGTATCAAGCTAAGCACCAAAATAATAGGCAGTGAATAGGCAAAATTACCTATTGATTCGCCAAGCCATTTTGTATAGTTTGGGTCACGTTTTAAAATTTCTACAAAATTTTCAAAACCTACCCATGTTGCTTTTACACCGTCAGAGGTTACAACAACAGAACAGAATGCATATATTATAGACTGAATAATTGGCACAAAGAAGAAAATAATAAGACCGATTATCCATGGCAAAATAAACATTAAACCATAGCGAGACTTTAATTCTTCAATGCCTCTAGCCTTTTTAAGTTTAGACTTAAACATTATTCTGCACCTCCCGTTATGATGTAGTCAAGCGCAGCTATCTCACCCGCAGGTGTTTGAGCCGCATTGTTATTATAGTTTACATACACGGTAACACCATTATCAAATGAGGTGCTATGAACACCGTCACTAATGATCTTGTTGGATGTAATTTTTGCTCCCTTAATGCTCTTGTAATAATCAGCAAGATCATTATAGGTTGAAAGTATATCCTCTTTAATAGAAGAATAAACGGTTGTATTAAAATATGGATAAAGTGAATTAATAAGTGAATTATCCCACTGAGCAATAACGGTATAATTAAGACCCATACCGCCCTCAACAGCACCAAGCACAACCCTTTCTGGTGTGACTGCCGTGTTGATAGGCTCACTTGTCATTGGAACATATCCCTTAAATACCATTGCATAGAAAGGAACATTTTCCATAAATGCAAAACCGTTATCCGATGCAATCGGTGCATTTTCAACAATGTCAGCTACAATAGCAGCATATGCATTTGCATTGTTAGCCATAAGCTTTTGCTTGCTGTCTTTCACCTGCTTTAATGCATCTGATACTGCTTTATCAAAATTATGCTTAGAATTATAGTCGACAGAGCTTTTGATATTGGAATAATCTGAATATGTGAGATTTGTAAAACTGTCAAATGAAACACCATTAAGATTCCAATTACTATTTGTCTTTAGTGATTTAGAAACCGCATCGTCAAACTTAATAGGTCTAAGGAGACGGTATTTCATTTTTTCTTCGTTATTACGAAGAGCCTTATCAATAATAAATTGGTCAGCCTTGATTGAACCACTGTTCATTACAGTATCACCAAAATAAGCAAATCCTGATCCGGATGAGGCAAATTCAACAAGCTCATAGTTCATATACAAATCAACCTTTTTACCAAAGCTGTCTGCAATTTTTTTGAGCTGAGATGCAGAACCAAAGTTGCCACCTATTTTAAATCCGCCGCCTATTTTACCTTTATCAACACCAGATGTACCGTAACCCTTAAATTTTACAGCTAGACTATCAACCGATTCTGAAAGCTCAGAAATAATTGTATTTGCCTGATCAAGTGATGTTGCCGCATATAGTGTTTTATAAGGAACACCAAGGAACGATTTTGTAATTTCTGTACCGCCAATTAGACTGACGCTCATTGCCTTATCGTTATCAGTTTCGCTTAATCCACATTCTTTAACAAGATAGTTGCGGTAAATATCTGCCATTCCACCATAGTTTGCATTTTCACCACTCAACGGATAAAAACGGATTGAGAACTTACCCTCAATCATATATTCCGGGAATATGTTTGCGTTACGTGTATTGTTAAATGATGTCGCAAGGTGAGATGTATAGCCACGAAGCTGAAACGACGGAAAAACGGTAGAAAATTTATATGCCGTATTACCACAATTTGCATTTAAAATTGCTGTTTCTGCGCCGTCGTCTATAATAACAAATCCGCCCTTTTCACCCTGCTTATAACCATAAACTGGTAAACGGATAGAAGTTTCATCGGTCGCAATGTAACGTTCTTCCATTGTCAAATCGTCGCCATATACATATGCATTATATATATGACCCTGATCGTTGTAAGAATCAGATGATAGAATAGCACCCGAACCTGATGGATAAAATAGATAAGAATCTTCAGAATCGTTAGGAATTGAAGAAAGGAATGGAGCAATAGAAACATAGGTTACTTTTAATGAGTTTTCCTGTATTCTTTTAGAATCGACTGTAATGCTTACATAATCATCGTAAAGCACATAGTCAACAGGTATCATAATTTCTTGCAAATCAAAGTAATACTCTATTGTAACACCTTTGCCGTCCTTCATAGGTTTATAAACCATACGGCCCGAGCCACCGCTAACACCATCATATGTAGTGGCAACAAGGTTACCACCACCACTGATGGTTTTATCCATATAACCTACTTCTAATACTGACTGTGGAAATCCATGTCTTTTAATAGGCATACCCATTGCGTCAAGTTCCTGCTCGCCTTCCGGCTTAGGACAGGTCTGCCATACGGTACCCGTAGCATTATCTACGATTATAATACCGCCTGTTGCAGAATCAAACTGAAGAGTGTATTTGTCATTTTTTGCAATTACCTCATCGGTAGATGGTACCGATGATTGAACCTTTTTGTCAAATGCCTTCTGTGATGGAGTAAAACTACTCTCTCCGCAAGCAGTTAGACTTAATAGGAGGAATATACAAATAATAACACTTAAAATACGTTTTTTCATAAGCTAATTCCTCCCTCTTTAAATAGTTGAAATTTCAGTAACAAGTGTTACTACAAATGCACCAAACTGCTGAACAAGAATTATAAGCATAATGAGCAAGAAGATAATAATTGCCATACCAAGCACTGTAAGAATTGTTGTCCAAATAAACTTGCCCATCGAGAAATCATGTACCTTAAGCATACCAATAATTAACATTAAGCCAAAATAGATAGTGGCTATTGTTGTTAAAATACTTAAGAAGCTAGCCTCTACTGGTAGGAGCACATTTGAAAGTATGATATAAATTATACCCTCAAGTATAAGCGGCAACAAGCTGTAGCAGGTAACTATCATAATCTCTTTAAGCTTACCTTTACCACCAAGCAAAGTACATACAAGCCAGTTCGCTACAATCCACAAAACAACCAAACCAACCGAACGAACAAGTACTATGATACTGTTAAATGATGTAGGATCGTATTTACTAAATAAGAAACCACCGGCTATCGTCTTCATAACTGTTACCGCATAATAAAGAACAATAAGTAAAAAGCAAAGTGGTATAGAACCTAATTTCTTTTCCTTAATATCGGTAAAGTTATTTGATGGATGCACCATTGTAGTAAGCATAAGATTTAAAGATTTGTTTTTGATAAACACTACCTTTTTCTTATTGGTTACAAACATAAATGCGATAGCACCAATAACCACTACAACAATTACTGCAAACAACCATGTAAAGTTTTCACTAATAAAATCTTTACGCACATACTCAAAAGCAACAGCATAGGTATCCTTATCATAACCTAGTTTTGCATATTTGAGTGCTTCTTTGTAGTTTTCTTCTTCAAGATATGAATTTGCAATACCGCTATAAGCAAGCTGGCTGTTAGCATCCTGCGATAAAACCTCTAACCAACCCTCTTTAATTTTGTCGTACTCACCGTTTATGGTTAGAGCATCAAGCTCTTTAACCTGCTTACCATATTCGTTAATTTTAAATACAGTAATATAGTTTGTATCGGCATCGGCAACCAGAATCCTGTCACCGTCATCTAAAAGAACTATTGCACAAGAATTGGTAAATGTACCTACCTGTGAAGCAGAACCCATACCGCCGCCAAATACAGTAAGCACACGACACTGTTCATCATAAATAAATACTTTATCAAAACGCGATTCTAATGCATAGATAAAACCGTTACTGTCAATCTCAATATCACAGATATCCTGCTTATAAAAGTTGTCTATCCAAATAATTTCGGTATCGGTAAAGTTAACCTTAGAATTAAGAATATTTGTACCGCCACCAGGACTTAAACGACGAATTTGAGCATTACGTGACGCAGAATTAAGATCAGTATAACCATTACAAGTGTAGATAAATCCTTCGCTGTCGATAGTAATATCAACAAATGAGAAAGGTAATTTCTTTATTTGGCTTGCATGCTTTTCAGCATTGGGGAACAAACGGTTAGAAATATTGGTAAAAACCGATGCAATTGAAGCATTAACGGTATTAGAACCATAGAAGCCAAGGAATGATCTATCCGGTGCATAAAGCAATGAACCATAATAGCAACCTTCACTTACTACATACATATAACCGTTATCATCACGAGTTATCTTGGTTGGTTTAAAAATAAATTCATCAGGAATAAGATTAGAATCCGGAACTGTTATAGTATCAATCAAGTTACCATCAACGTCGATCATATATATGTTTGCACCTTCGGTATTACATATATATATAACATTGTCTTTGTAATATATACCCTTTGCGTTATTATAACTGATCGAACCGTTAATTAAACCGATTTCTTTTACTAAATTAAAGTTCTTATCCAAAATCACAATGCGTGAACTAGAATCAAGAATATAAATGTTTTCATCGTTGTCTTTACACATGCTAGTGATTTGAGTTAGTTTTTGTACGCCTAGCTTTGTAACATCTACAAGAGTATCAACATCATACATTGCTTTACCATAGACAGACTTTCTTTGCGTACCAACATTGGTCCAGTAAGTATAGCTGTCGGTAGGTGCAGCTGCAGATACGGCCGTAACCGCAGATGCTACGAGACATATTGCTAAAATCACAGCAAAAAGACGACCTAAAGCTTTTTTCACTGTTTTCATCTCCTTATGTAATATTTGTAGGCTTATTCCTTAATACCGGCACTGCTCATTGATTCAGCAACACTACTTTGCGAAACTAGGAACACAATGATTGGAGGTATCATCATAATTACGGTAACCGCCATCGCAGAACCTGCACGAGCGGTACCGCCGGCAGTAATCTGCGTTACTACCTGAGGCAAAATCTTAAGTTCTTCAGAAAAGATTTTACCCGAAGGAACCATAGCCCAAATATCACGGAAGGTAAATAACAAAAGTGTTAGCCAAATAGGCTTAATTGTTGGCATTACTATTGACCAGAATACCTTAAACTGATTTGCACCGTCAATTTTTGCAGCTTCAAGCAAAGCATCAGGTACATAACCTTCTATATACTGTTTACCTAGGAATACACCCATTGTAGATGCCATCGGAGGTAAAATGTATATCCAATAAGTATCAATAAGACCGAGTTTTGAGAAAATCAAATACTGTGGAACTGCTAGTGTATATGCGTTAAACATAAGTGCAAACTGAACAGTCCAGAAAATAGCATTACGGCCTTTAAATGTACCTTTAGAGATTGCATATGCCGCCATAAGCGCAACAAGTATGTATACAAAAGTAGTAAGAAGTGTTATTCCGATACTATTGGCAACATATCTTGAAAGCGGAACCTTAAGCGATGCCATAAGGTCAGGCAATATTGTATAGTTACCTATTGTAGGACGATGCACAAAGAAACGTGGTGGAAAAATAAGCAACTCATCAAGAGGCTTAAAAGAAGTGGAAACACAGTAAATAAGAGGTAGCATCGAGAACAAACCGCCTGCTACTAAGAAGAACACTAGTGCAAAGTTACCGGCTTTAGAACGTGTATAACGCTTGACTGCAGATTTCTTGCCACGTTTATCTTCAAAATATTGTTTAATTTTATTCATCTACAGTCACCTCACTTCTCAAATAACTTTAACAGCTTACCTACAAGTAATCGTGCCGCAACCATCATTACAAATAGAACAACCGACATAGCACACGCATAACCAAGCTCGTATCGAACGGTTGCCATATCTGTCATCAGCGATACTATCGTATCAACTGCATTGCCTTTACTTGGATAACCTGCAAGTTCAATCATAATTGTGCTGGCACTAAACGAACTTTGTATCTGCATAACCGCACTAAATAGAAGCATTGGCTGCATTGCAGGAAGTGTTATATAGCGAAGCTCTTGCCATCGATTTCTAATACCATCGATTGCACCGGCCTCGTACATATCACGGCTTACATTTTGCAAACCTGAAATGTTTGAAAGGAACGAAACACCCATACTCTGCCACAACTGGACTATAATAACAATCGTCATAAGGTAAGCCTCAGTTTTGAGCCAAACTATCGGTTGTGTAATAATACCAAGAGATAGCAAAAAGCTGTTGATATAACCATAACTATCTCCACTGAATGCAACCTTCCAGATAAAGTACGCATTACCAACGAGGGATGGTGCATAGAACATAAATGATAAAAACGCACGAACCTTTGGTGTGAATTCATTTACAAACCAAGCAAGTACAAATGAAAGCAAAAAGCCTAATGGACCCGCAATAATTGCAAATATAAGTGTATTTCTTACCGTAACACTAAACGTTGTATCTTCAACTATCATACGACGATAGTTTTCTATACCTATGAACTTTGCATTTGAAATCATATCATATGAAGTAAAACTCAATCCAATAGAAGCAAAGATCGGTATAATTGTAAACATAAAGAAGAAAATCAAAAAGGGAGCAAGCATTGTGAGCATAGGTATATGCTCAGTTAATAACTTGTCACGAGAAAAACTGCTTAATTTTCTTGATGCTACAGGCATTGAAGCCTTGTCGTTTTTGTTTTTAAACATATGCTACTCTCCCCTCCTTATTCGTATTCTTTAATCTTACGAGCAATTTCCTTATCTGCAGATTTTGCCCATTTAACAACAGCATCTTTTACCTTAGCTTTATCCTCAAGAACTGCCCAGAACGCCTGGTCGATAGAACGAGTTACATCATAAGAGCCAGGAACTTCCTGAACCTCTTTAACCTGCTGCCACTGATTATTAAGAACAACCAAATCATCCTTATCCCAAGCAAGGTTATTAAATGCTTCAACGTTTGAAACTGCAGTTCTACCAATCATACCAAGAATTGACTGCAAGTTGTTATTATATCTTGTCTGCGTCTCGGCAGAAGTCCACCATTTAAGGAACTGCCAAGCCTGCTCTTCTTTGTTAGACGCTTTAATAATTGAACAACCTGTACCCGAACCTGCAACAGAGTAATTAATGTTTCCGTCTTCTGTAGGTGTGCCGGGAACCATTGATATTCCCCATCTACCACGAATTTCAGGTGCGGTATTATATAGTGTCATATATGTTGTGTATGGAGCAATACCTAAAGGCATAACACCAACACGTAAACGGTTATAGAAATCAGCTTCTCTTAAAACATCACGTTTAAGGTAGAAATCTGTCCACTGTTCAAATACCTTTAATGCCGGTTTGCTTGTAATAGCGGTAGCTGTACCATCTTCATTATATATAGACAAGTTATGTTGCCACATAAGAGTTGGGAAAAGATGCAAGTTACCAATACCTGCATTAACAGTTGTTGATGTTGTAATTTGTGTAAATGGAATATACACATTCATATTATTACGCTGAATAATTGTTGCGCAATATAGAAATTCATCCCATGTCTTTGGAACCTCGAGACCCAATTCTTCCAATACGTCAGTACGGTAGAACATAAGCATAAAGTTTTGGGTATCCGGTAGTGCGTAGGTCTTACCGGCATATGTGTATGGAGCAACTGCGCCCTTGACTAAATCGCTACCAGACTGGAATCTCTCAACAACCTCTTCAAAATCTTCAAACTGTGAAAGATCTTCAAGCGCGCCACGTATACCCAAGTTTACAGGCTCTGTACGCGCCATCTGTAATGACATATCAGGATAGTTGCCTGCCAAGATACCGTTTATAAGCGATGCACTAACAATTTCAACCTGAACATTTATTGGTTTGCCATTATAGAAGTACTCTTCATTAGGAGTAAAGGAATCTTGAATAAGAGAGTTAAGAGCTGCTGCCTGATCCTGACCCCAGTTTACCCAAAGTCGAATAGTATTTTCGTCTTTCTTTGCTTCTGTATTTGTAAGCGAATAATCATTAGTAAAGGATGCTATAAGACGTGTTGCGGCATAGCCTAAGCTTTTAAAAATATTAGCGTTATTGTTCTTGTACTCTTTGCCTGCAGGAATAATTTGGAGTTGATCTATTGCAAGAGGCATTTCAATCATGTCATAAAGCCATGAACTAAGCGATGTATAGTTGCTATAGTATTCAGAAACATATTGTTGAGCAATAAAAGGACTACGAATCATATTATCAACAACACGCTTCATATTATCGATAGCCGCTACAGCCTGTGAAGCTTTACCAGTACCACTCGTCATATCTTTTGAAAGCTTACTAAGTCTTTCACTTGTGTTTTTTAATGTATCAAGAAAATCTGGTATTTGCTTATCGAGATCATAGTCACGATTAAGGTCAGGGGTTTCACTGGTAATCATAACAATTTTTATGTACTCGTCGCCCAAGATATCAACAAGCTTTGAAAGCTCATAGAAATAGTCGGCCATCGCACCAACTGTTACTTCCATTGAAATAGTGTGTGGCTTGCCAGCTTCAAGATAAACATAATATGGCTTTTTCTGTTCATCAGCAAAGGTATAATATTTCCAGCTAGTACCATATGGGAAGGTTAGTGTCTTTGCCTCAGCAAATGGTGTTTTACCATCAATCTTAAGCCAGCGATAACTGTTACCATTTACAAGTTCGCTTTGTTTATAGCGCATATTTATGTAATAATAACCGCTCTTTTCAACCTCGAAGCTCCATGCAATACTACTACCTGTAGTCTGCCATGCTGTACCACCAATAAAGTTAATTTTGGTAAGATACGGGTCACTTGGAGACATACCGGCATCACTATTATTGGATTTTGGAATAATTGAGTTAGAACTTTTAACGTCGGCATTTTCACCTTCGAGGAAAACTATATCTGCATCTAAATCCTTAACATTATAAGAAGAGGAAACCTTTTCGTAACTTTCAATCTTCTCTGGTGTAACAAAGCAAATGCCACTGATTGTTATTGACTGTTCAGGCTCCATAATAGTTATAGTATGCTCGCCCGCAGTAAGAGCGAATTCAAAAGGATCAATTACAGCTCCCTCAAAGTCACGAACTACCGTTGTAATTGTACCCTTGATTTCAGCCTGCTCTTGAGCATATTCATTACCCTGCGCATCTTTTCTATGTTCATCGGTAGCATTCTTCCAAAGTCTTGAAAGGATAATTTCGTCCGAACCATCAAATGGGTATTTACCGTCAATCATAACGCCGGTAACAATGTCCACACCACTATTCTTTGGTTCCCACAAGATCTCCAAATTATAAAGTGCAGTTTCTGGTACAGTAAAGTTAAAAGTAACCTTTCCGTCACCATTGTTCCAAACTAATGCGTTTTCATCGGCGGTTACATCAGCACCGTCTACAACATAAACAGCGAGCGGTACAACAACCTCGGTTGTGGCCTTATTTGTAATACCGTGTTCTTTGGTGTACTCGATATAGTCCTGAAGTTCATCATCGGCGCTTACAACCGGTGTGCCATCAGTAACTGGTGTACTACCATCAGTCTCTTCTGCAAATGCAGTGGTTATTTGCAAGGAAATTCCTGAAAATAAAATAGATACTGCCAAAAGCATTGACAAATATCTTATAATTTTCTTGCTCATAACATTCATCCTTTCTGTTTTAAGATTTAGAATTGTTCATAAATGCAATATTTGTACATATCTTCAGCCATAAAAGAAATGAAAAATATACACATTTTAAATCAACATTTTACACAATAGATACTATTACCCACAATTGCATACAAATGTGATTATATTATACATTAATTTATATACTTTGTCAACAAAATATATATACATTTTACACATAATTTTAGTATATTTTGTGACATTTATAATAATCTTTTATATTATTTGTCAAAAATAATTGTCATTAAATGTAAAATTGAACATATATATAAAGAAAAACCCCAAGGTTTTTAAACCTTGGGGTTTTTTAACAGAGTTAAAAGATTAAATTAGTCGTTAATCTTTGTAACAACGCCTGAACCAACGGTACGACCGCCTTCACGAATAGCAAAGCGGAGACCTTCTTCGATAGCGATAGGAGTGATGAGTTCAACATCCATCTCTACGTTATCACCAGGCATGCACATTTCGGTACCTGCAGGAAGACCTACAACACCGGTAACGTCAGTTGTTCTGAAATAGAACTGTGGACGATAGTTGTTGAAGAAAGGAGTATGACGACCGCCTTCATCCTTGCTCAAAACGTAAACCTGACCATGGAACTTGGTGTGTGGGTTGATTGAGCCTGGTTTGCAAAGAACCTGACCACGTTCAACTTCTTCACGACCTACACCACGGAGAAGTGCGCCAACGTTATCGCCAGCTTCACAGTAATCAAGAGTTTTACGGAACATTTCCATTGAAGTAACAACTGTCTTAGCGCGTTCTTCGGTAAGACCGATGATTTCTACTTCATCACCAGCGTGGAGCTGACCACGCTCAACACGACCTGTAACAACGGTACCACGACCAGAAATGGTCATAACGTCTTCAACAGGCATAAGGAATGGCATATCTGCCTTACGGTCTGGGGTTGGGATATAGCTGTCAACAGCATTCATAAGCTCAGCAATAGGAGCATAGATAGGATCTGAAGGATCAGTAGATGCAGAATCGAGAGCCTGGAAAGCAGAACCCTTGATGATTGGAGTATCATCGCCTGGGAATTCATACTTGTCAAGAGTCTCACGGATTTCCATCTCAACGAGTTCGAGAAGCTCTTCGTCGTCAACAAGGTCAGTCTTGTTCATGAATACAACGATGTAAGGAACGCCAACCTGACGAGCAAGAAGAAGGTGTTCTTTAGTCTGAGCCATAGGACCGTCAGTAGATGCGATAACAAGGATAGCACCGTCCATCTGAGCAGCACCGGTGATCATGTTCTTAACATAGTCAGCGTGTCCTGGGCAGTCAACGTGAGCGTAGTGACGAGCGTCAGTTTCATACTCAACGTGAGCAGTGTTAATTGTGATACCACGTTCTCTTTCTTCTGGAGCCTTATCGATGTTTGCATAATCTTCGAATGCAGCCTGGCCCTTGAGTGAAAGATACTTGGTGATTGCAGCGGTAAGAGTGGTCTTACCATGGTCAACGTGACCGATTGTGCCAATGTTAACATGTGGCTTGTTACGTTCAAATTTTGCCTTTGCCATTTGAATTTCCTCCTAAAAAAGTAAAGTTAATTTTTAGATAAATATAGTTTACCAAATAATGCTCGAAATTTCAAGCATTATTTGAAAAGTTAAAAAGATTAGTTTTTAGCTCTGTTAGAGATAATCTTTTCAGCAATGCTCTTTGGAACTTCCTTGTAACCGTCAGGTTCCATTACATACTGACCACGGCCCTGTGTCTTAGAACGAAGGTCGGTAGCGTAACCAAACATATCACCAAGAGGAACGCGAGCATTAATCTGCTTAAGACCGCTACGGTCTTCAAAGCCCTGAATTTCGCCACGGCGTGAGTTAAGGTCGCCGATAACGTCGCCCATATACTCTTCAGGAACTATAACTGTAACCTTCATGATAGGCTCAAGAAGAACAGGATCAGCTATACGGCAAGCTTCTTTGAATGCCATAGAACCTGCAATCTTAAATGCCATTTCAGAAGAGTCAACTTCATGGTATGAACCGTCATAAAGTGTTACCTTAACGTCAACTACAGGATAGCCTGCAAGTACACCTGCGTGTAATGCGCCTTGGATACCTTGGTCAACAGCAGGGATATATTCCTTAGGAACGGTACCGCCTGTAACAGAGTTAATGAATTCATAACCCTTACCTGTCTCGTTAGGCTCAAGAATGATCTTAACGTGACCGTACTGACCAGAACCACCAGACTGACGTTTGTACTTGGTCTCGTGGTCAATCTTCTTACGGATACTTTCTTTGTATGCAACCTGAGGAGCACCAACGTTTGCCTCTACCTTAAATTCGCGGAGCAAACGGTCAACGATGATTTCGAGGTGTAATTCACCCATACCGGCAATAATTGTCTGACCGGTTTCTTCATCGGTGTAGCACTTAAAGGTTGGATCTTCTTCAGCAAGCTTTGCAAGAGCAATACCCATTTTTTCTTGACCAGCCTTTGTCTTAGGCTCGATAGCAACACGGATAACAGGTTCCGGGAAGTTCATTGATTCAAGAATGATAGGATGCTTTTCGTCGCAAAGTGTATCACCTGTTGTGGTGTTTTTAAGACCAACAGCCGCTGCAATGTCGCCTGCGTAGCAGGTTTCAAGGTCTTCACGGTGATTAGCGTGCATCTGTAATATACGGCCCATTCTTTCGCGGTTCTGCTTAACTGTGTTATAAACGCCGGCGCCTGCATCAACAGTACCTGAATAAACACGGAAATAGCAAATCTTACCAACAAATGGGTCAGTTGCAATCTTAAATGCAAGAGCTGCAAATGGCTCTGTATCAGAAGAAATTCTCTGTTCTTCTTCATCTGTATCAGGATTTACGCCCTTAATAGCTTCTACGTCGGTAGGAGCCGGCATATAATCAACGATAGCATCAAGAAGTGGCTGTACGCCCTTGTTACGATAAGAAGTACCGCAACAAATCGGAACCATCTCGTTAGCTATAGTAGCCTTACGGATGATCTTCTTCATCTGTTCTTCTGTTGGTTCTTCGCCTTCAAAGTATTTTTCCATCAATTCTTCGTCCATTTCAACAATAGACTCGATAAGAGCGGTACGATACTTTTCAGCAATTTCTTTCATATCTTCGGGGATTTCCTCACGGCGAACATCCTTACCGAGATCGTCATAATAAACTTCGGCCTCGTTGCGAACAAGGTCGATGATACCCTTAAAGGTATCCTCACTACCGATAGGAAGCTGAATCGGAACTGCGTTGCAGTTGAAACGCTCTTTAACCATATCAAGTACGTGATAGAAGTCAGCACCCATAATGTCCATCTTGTTAACATAGATCATACGGGGTACTTTGTATTCGTCAGCCTGATGCCAAACGGTTTCAGACTGAGGCTCAACACCGCCCTTAGCGCAAAGCACGGTTACAGAACCGTCAAGTACGCGAAGTGAACGCTGAACTTCAACAGTAAAGTCAACGTGTCCGGGAGTGTCGATAATATTGATACGATGGTCATTCCAGAAACATGTGGTAGCAGCAGAAGTAATAGTAATACCACGCTCCTGCTCCTGTGCCATCCAGTCCATGGTTGCGCCGCCATCATGAGTTTCACCCATCTTACGGTTTACACCGGTGTAGAAAAGGATACGCTCGGTGGTGGTTGTTTTACCGGCGTCGATGTGAGCCATAATACCAATATTTCTTGTCATTTCAAGAGATACTTTTCTTGGCATTTTAAACCTCCATCCGCGTGTATCACGCGGTCATTAACAAATTACCATCTGTAGTGAGCAAAAGCCTTGTTTGCTTCTGCTGTTCTGTGCATTTCTTCACGTCTCTTAACTGCATTACCTAAGCCGTTAGTAGCATCGATAATTTCGTTTGCAAGACGCTCTTTCATTGTGCGCTCTGAACGTTGACGGCTAAACATTGTAAGCCATCTAAGCGCTAGAGTCTGCTTTCTTTCAGGACGAACCTCGAACGGTACTTGATATGTGGCACCGCCCTTACGAACTGCTTTACATTCAAGCTGTGGCATAATATTCTCCATAGCAGCATCAAATACTTCGAGTGGTTCTTTACCTGTTTTTTCACTGATGATGTCAAAAGCACCGTAAACTATCTTCTGAGCTACACCCTTCTTACCGTCAAGCATAATGTTGTTGATAAGGCGAGTAACCTTTTTAGAATTGTAGATAGGATCCGGCAAAACATCACGTTTTGCAATAAAGCCTCTTCTTGGCATTGTACTTCCCTCCTTCATAGGAATGATATCATAGGTACTCGAGTTGACAAATTCCCGTTAACACCAAACAAGGCTTTTAAATCATATATAAAGCCTGCCGGTTTACAGCAGAGATTGTCTATTCTCTAAAAAAATTATTTCGCACCTGCTTTAGGACGCTTTGCGCCATACTTGGAACGACTTTGCATTCTGTTAGCTACACCCTGTGTATCAAGTGTACCTCTGATGATGTGATAACGTACACCAGGAAGGTCCTTAACACGTCCGCCACGGATAAGAACAACCGAGTGTTCCTGTAAGTTGTGGCCGATACCGGGAATGTAAGCTGATACTTCGATACCGTTTGAAAGACGTACTCTGGCAATTTTACGAAGAGCAGAGTTAGGTTTCTTAGGTGTAGAAGTTTTAACAGCTGTGCATACGCCGCGTTTCTGCGGTGAATCGTTGTCGGTAAGGTTGCGCTTCATAGAGTTGTAGCCCTTTAAAAGTGCAGGAGCCTTAGCCTTCTTTTCAACGGTTTCACGACCGCTACGAACTAATTGGTTAAAGGTAGGCACTATTCACTATCTCCTTTCTTTAAAAAATAGACAGCACGAAACTACGCACAGTTTCGCACGCTATCATATAATAACACTAACGTCTGCATTTGTCAACAAAAATTTTTAACAAATACAGACGTTATTTTTACTGCGTTTTTTTGTACTTTTTTATGTTTTCTATTGTAAGCGTTATTGCCCAAATTATACATGCGCCGGCCGCGATTGATAGCGCATATTGCAAGGTAATATTTGCGTAACTTTTAGCTTCTGCCCAGTTTCGCATTACCGCATTACTGCAGGTATAATAAAGTGCTCTACCGGGAATTAGCGGAATCACCGACGTTATAAAGAAAAGAGTTGACGGTGCTTTTTTTACACGCGCCATAATCTCGCTGTAAAGTGCCGATGCTGCCGACGCTAAAAGACCCGCAAAAAATATTGTATTCCATAGGTGCATTCCAAGCAGATAAAGCCCCCAGTTAAGCAAACCCCCAAGCGACGCAACTATAAGATATTGCTTTTTAAGTCCAAACAATAGAGCAAAACCAAGTGAACCTAACATACCGGTTATAAGCTGAATTATAACTTCATTCATATCGCAATACCTCCCACCAGAAGAATTGCAAGCATAAATCCGACTGCAAGGCCTGCCGCCCACAAAAGACTTTCAATAAGTCGCATTATACCTGATATGGTATCGCCAACCAAAATATCACGCATAGCGTTGGTGAATGCGATACCGGGAATTAGTAGCATTATAACGCCTATTATAACCATATCTGTATGGGTTGTCGGTATCAGTTTTGTAACAATACAAATCAACACACCAACAACAAATGAACAAACTATATTGAATATTATGTTATTTGGAAAAACACTTGAAAATTTTCTTTGAAAAAAACAAACTAACAGTGCGAAAACCGCAGCGATTACCCCATCAAGAATGTTACCGCCAAAGAACACCGCGAACGCACCTGCCGCCAAGGCAGATCCTAAATAAAACTTCCAAAGGTTAGTTGGTTGTTTACAGTTTTTTATCTGAAGCTCAAGTTCATCTATTGGTAGCGGATTTTCACAACACTTACGGCTAAGCGCATTAAGTCCTTCAAGTCGCCACAGTTTGTTGCTACCGGGACTTTCTACACGTCGGCTTTCGGTAATAAGATTGCCGTCGGAAAACTTCATTGTAACAATAATGCTAGCTGTAATAACCATAACATCGGTTTCGGTTGCACCGTAGGCTTTGCCCATAAGTGACAATGTGTTTTCAACGCGACGTACCTCACCACCCGAGCACATCATCATCTCGCCCATATCAAGCAGTAAATGCAAAAGCCTATATTCATCGCCTTTTGTAAGTGTCATAATCTCACCATCCTTTGCCGCAAAATAATTTAACATATATGATTGCCTTTTTCAAGATTAAATTTTATCGTAATTTATTCTGTATAAAATTTATCTTCTTTCCATTTTGCAGGATTTTTGTCTATGTATTGCCATATTTCCTTATAATCCTCTTTCCCGCGGATTATGTGGTCGTAAGACCGATATTGCCAAATGTTTTTACCATATTGTTTATTACAGAACCTTTTAAACGTTCCCACAAAATTTGAAATTTTAGAATTTGTAGGGACCGGCGTCCCCGACGGTCCGTCATCAGACCTTATTATCTCGATTAACATATGTATGTGATTAGGCATAACCACATATTTGTTAATTTTTATATCATCATAAAAATCGGTCATGATTTCAATTTGTTGATTTGCAATTTCGCCATATTCGGTAAATTTTATTTGCGGACCGTCAAGGATGCCGGTCCCTACAATGTCACATAAAAGTTTTCGCTTATCCTTGGTACACATCGTTATAAAATAATATCCGTCTTGACTGTAATCATACTCTTTTAACCTTGTCGGTTTTCTTTTTGGAAATTCCATACGATTAAATCACTCCGCTTTCAAGTATTGAAAAGGTCAAATTATCAATATCAAGTTCTGCTAAAGCGTCATAAGGCAAAATGCAAATTGGTGAAGTGTGTCCAAAATTCAATCCATACATAATAGGCAAATCATATAAACCGTATTTATGCGATACTATGCTTCGTATCGCATCAGCGAGAGGTTCAAAATTATTTTTCGACCGCATCTTTCCAATAATTATACCACTCAACACTTGTAGATATCCCGTATTTCCAAGTTTATCAAAAAACCATTTTATATATTCAACATTAAAAAATTCAGGTATGTCTTCAAAAAACAATATTTTATTTTCGAAATTCGATTTATTAAGTTGAGTTCCACATTCAAACATTCCACCGTGTCCACCAAACAACCTGCCACGAACTACACCTTGTCCTTGAACTTTTATATAACCATCATTCTTTATGTATTCCTTTATATGTCTCGAGTCGGTATAACTATTTGGCTCAAACGACCAATCATATGATGGTTCTATCTTTCCTATCACAGTGTTGTTAAGTAACACCTTCTCAAACCAATACTTGCTATAAGGATGCCACATTTTAGTTTCGGCAATATTAGTCAGCAAGTTGTCACCATAAAATGTAGATAAACCCAATCGATAACAATAAAGATGCAAAGCCATAATGTCTGAATAACCGCAAAATATTTTTGGATTTTCACTTATCGATGTTTTGTTAATAAAAGGTAAAATCTTATTACAATCATTACCGCCAATATTTGCAATTATCGCTTTAACCGATTTGTTTTCAAATGCCCACATTAAATCTTCTGCCCTTGCTTCAGGTGAATTTTTTAAAAAGGTACTACCTTTAAGCGAATTTGGTGCGGTTACGACATTTAATCCTAATTCTTTTAACCGTTGAACGCCAAATTGATATTTCCAGTTGGTCTCACTATCTCCAGCACATCCCCACGACGGACTTATCGTTGCGATTGTATCGCCTACCTGTAATTTTTTAGGTTTAATCATATAGGCACCGCCTTATATATGTTCTTATTTGTATTATGAATAATATTTTAACACAAAGAAAGAGAGATAGCAAACACTATCTCTCTTAAATTTATTCTGTATAACTTTTAATACATTCCACCTTGTGCTGCGGCTGCAGGTGTGCTGTAATCATAATCCTTTAACCTTGTAGGCTTTCTTTTGGGCAATTCCATTTATATCACCAAAAATATCATACTAATTCAACAATAAGTTTTTAATTTCATCAAATTTATTTTTAAAGAAAGGTGTTGTTGAATTCATACATCCGTGATTGTAATGCATATCTAATATTTCGGCTAATAATTCAAGTTGGTAATAATAAAACAATTCGTTATCCGTATCAATTTTCATTACACTTTTATAACCGTCTAATAAACGGTCATACATTTCCCAATAGTGCCATTCCAAATTTATGCGTGCTAAATCGTTCAAAGGATCACCAAACTCACAAGTTTCAGCATCAATTACAAACAGTTTACCATCTCTATATAAAATATTGTCTGGTCGTATATCACGATGTAAAAATGAGCGTGTAATAATGGCTTTCAATCCGCTCATTTTGCTACACAATTTTTCTATCTCATCATTATTCAAAAATTCGTTTTTAACAATTCTTGCTAATTGAGGTTTCAGTAATTTATACGCATAGTAATTTTCCCAAGAATATTCATCTTTTACATATGGATGATTAGAATCAATTTGTATTTGGTTTATGCAAGCTACCGTTTCGCCTATTTTATAATAGACTTCTTCTTTACGTTCATTATGATTTGTTTGTAAGATATGTCTTAAACTTTTTCCCTCAATATATTCCGATATTTGATATGCTTTATCATAATGTTGACAACTTCCATCCACAACATAAACATCAGGACATATTTTACCTATACTTTTGTTTATGCTATCATAAAAGAATTTTTCACGTTCAAATATATGAGTATAATCATCACACACACGAAATACTACTTTTTGATTATCGGATAGAACTAATAACCAAGATTCTTTCCAACCATTTTCTAATCGTATTTTTTCTTTTATACTATTATTAAAATGATAATTGACAGCTGCATTTATCATATCTGATTCACCTACTAACTTTTATCAATATGAAATTAAATTTATATATTTTCACCTAATCGTATTTCTATATGATAAATAATACTATATTTTTACCTGTTTGACAAGTTGCTAATAAGCAAAAGAGAGAGCAACACTATCTCTATACAGTTTCAATATAGTAATCAATCAAATCATAAATCCAATCACCTAAATTACTAAACTTATATCCCAATGATTTTGCTAAATCGGTATTTATGCTATACTCAACCTCACCGTTATATAGACCTTTATCACCGTCTGATGATAAAACCGCTTTAACATTACATTTCTTTTCAACATATTCTATTATTTCCCTTAAAGAAATCGTACCGGAAGAACAACCATTAATCGCACCCGTAAAATCAGAACTAATAAGCCACGCCATAAACTGACCTGCTTCTTTTGAATTGATAAAACCCATTTGACAATCTATGTTATCAATATTCATAGGAATACCTTTAATGGTATGCTCAACATAAAATCGTAATCTTTTGGTGTAATCGTCTTGCCCTATGACAAACGGGTATCGAACGGATATAAACTTTTTATCACCATATTTTTGCCACAAAGCATACTCTGCCTGTCGCTTTATCTCATCATAGGGAAAATCAAATCTACCGCACCAGACAAGCTCTTTCAATAAAGGATTAAAATCATCTTCTTTTGTATTGATATGTTTTGGCTCATAAACCGCAGCAGATGACATCACGATATATTTATCACAATCAAGTGCGTCAAGAGCATATTTAACATCATTTGAGCAATACGCAAGCTTATCAATCACAACATCAAAATGCTTATTCCTTAATGCATTTTTCATACTTTCAGCATTTGTACGCTCAACATTAATATAAGATACCCTGTTACCAAAAACATCATTGGTATTACCTCTTGTAGCAAGTGTAACATTATGACCCCGCTTCAACAACCCGTTAACTGTATGAATACCAAAAAACCTTGTTCCGCCAATAACTAATACATTCATTTCTCTTCTCCTTTATTTGATTATATTAACAAAAACTGACCAAGCATCAATTTTGATACTTGGTCAGTAATTTACTATTAATACATTCCACCCTGTGCTGCGGCGGCTGCTGCAGCGGCATTTGCTGCGGCTACGTCTTCGGGCTTGTCGGCTACAAGGCTTTCGGTTGTAAGCACCATTGCGGCAACACTCGCTGCATTTTCAAGCGCTGAACGTGTAACCTTTGTAGGATCAACAATACCGGCATCAAGCATATCGGTATAGGTTTCACTATAAGCGTCAAAGCCGTAATTAACCTTACCGCTATTTAAAATCTTATCAATTATAACGGAGCCTTCAATGCCTGCATTGTAAGCAATCTGACGGATTGGTGCCTCAAGTGATTTAAGAACAATGTTAACGCCTGTCTTTTCGTCACCATCGGTTTTGTTTGCAAGCTCAGCTACTGCAGGAATAGCGTTAAGAAGCGCTACGCCACCACCTGCTACAATGCCCTCTTCAACTGCTGCCTTAGTAGCAGCAAGAGCATCTTCTATGCGGAGCTTTTTGTCCTTCATTTCGATTTCGGTAGCGGCACCAACCTTGATTACTGCAACACCGCCTGCAAGCTTAGCAAGGCGCTCCTGCAATTTTTCGCGGTCGAATTCTGAAGTTGTAATTGCGATTTCATTTCTGATTTGAGCAACTCGGTCCTTAATAGCGGTCTTATCGCCAGCACCGTCAACAATAACGGTGTTTTCTTTTGTAACCTTAACCTGACGTGCGCGACCAAGCTGCATAACGCTTGCATCCTTAAGCTCAAGGCCAAGCTCTTCGGTAATAACCTCGCCGCCTGTAAGAATAGCAATGTCGCGAAGCATTTCTTTACGTCTGTCACCAAAGCCCGGAGCTTTTACCGCAACACAGGTAAATGTGCCGCGAAGCTTATTAACAATAAGAGTTGAAAGAGCCTCACCCTCGATATCCTCGGCAACAATAACAAGCTTTTTACCCGACTGAACGATTTGCTCAAGAAGTGGTAAAATCTCTTGAATATTAGAAATCTTTTTATCGGTAATAAGAATATAAGCGTCATCAATAACAGCTTCCATCTTATCGGTATCGGTTACCATATAAGGTGTAATATAACCGCGGTCAAACTGCATACCCTCAACAACCTCTGAATAGGTTTCAGCGGTCTTTGATTCTTCAACAGTAATAACACCGTCAGCAGAAACCTTTTCCATAGCCTCGGCAATGAGTGAGCCAATTTGTGCATCGCCCGATGAAACGGTTGCAACACGAGCAATATCATCGGTGCCCGAAACCTTTTTAGAGTTATCGATGATTGTTGCAATGGCGGTATCTACTGCATTTTTAATACCCTTTTTAACTACCATCGGGTTAGCACCTGCAGCAACGTTTTTCATACCCTCGTTAATGAGAGCCTGTGCGAGTACGGTAGCGGTTGTAGTACCGTCACCTGCGGCATCGTTTGTTTTTACAGATACCTCTTTTACAAGCTGTGCGCCCATATTCTCAAATGCATCTTCAAGCTCAATTTCTTTAGCGATGGTTACACCGTCGTTTGTAATAAGCGGTGAGCCGTATTTTTTATCTAGAACTACGTTTCTACCCTTAGGTCCTAATGTTACCTTTACAGCGTTAGCAAGCTTATCAACGCCTGTCTGAAGTGATTTGCGTGCTTCTTCGCCAAAAATAATATTTTTTGCCATAGTAAAAGACCTCCTTATTCAACTATTGCAAGAATGTCTGAAAGATGAAGAACGGTATATTCTTCATTATCTACCTTTATATCAGTGCCTGCATACTTAGCGGCGATAACCTTATCGCCCGGCTTTACGGTCATTACAACCTCTTTGCCGTCTACCATACCACCGGGGCCTACTGCTACAACCTCTGCAATCTGAGGCTTTTCTTTAGAAGCGGATGTAAGAACAATGCCGCTTTTGGTTGTTTCTTCTGCTGCTGTTGCTTTTATTACAACATTGTCAGCCAATGGTTTAATTGTCATAATAAAAATCTCCTTTTTACTGCGTTGCAGTTATTTTATACTAGTAATTATATACAATATTTTTTAAAAGTCAAGTAAAGTCAAAAACATTTAAACTTTTGTTAACACTTTATTTGCAATACTCGTTGGCAACACAAATTTAACCGCACTTTTTACAAGCTCAAATTTCATATTTGTGGTTTCTATTATCTCACCATCAAGGTTTACAGGTATTGGCTCGTCTGCTGCAAACTCCATACTTGTGCAATTTTTAAGTACGCAACAATCAAGCTTTTTATGCTCGCCTTTTTTATAAAGATTCAAAAACTTTAAAATTTTTAATTTTGATATTTTATCTACAAGTGTAAAATCAAGCTTGTTGTCGTAAGGTACAGCGTCGGGCGCGCCCTTATATCCGCCTCCATAGTAGGGTGCGTTAGCAATAACTGCAAAAAGGCAGTTTTTTTGCTGTGGTGGCTCACCATCAACCGATATTTTTGCCGTTATACCAAGTTTGCCTAAAAAAGTTTTAACAATAGCAAGCGTATAAGCAAACGAGCCTGACACAAGCGGCCAGTTTTTAAAGATTGACATATCACGCGCTACTACGGCATCCATACCAACAGAGCAACCATTAAGGCAGTATTTATCGCCCGCCTTAATCAAATCCATTTCTACCGATTCTCCATCAATTTGTTCGGCAATATCTAAAAAGCTGTTACGATTTTCAAAAAACTTTAAAAAGTCATTTGCCGAGCCGCAAGGAATAACACCAAGCTCTACGTTGCTATATCCAACTATAGAATTAAGAACAGCCATAACGGTACCCTCACCGCCACAGGCAAACATCCTGATATTATCGCCTGTTTTGGCTTCATTACTCGCCGAGCGCATCATATCATCAATAGAATTTTTAAAATGTATTTTATAATCATATGCTTTGTTTGAAAAATAATTATTTATAGATTTAATTATATCTTCTTGAGCATTACCCTTACCTGCTAATGGATTGATATAAAAAACATATCTCATTGTTTTATATTCCTTTATTCTTAAAATACATAAACAGCTGACATTTAATCATACCGTTATAAAGCTTACGGCGTTTGTCGGCAGTTTGACCGAAATGCTTTTCAAACTCATCGTGAGGACTAATTATAAAATACTTTTTACCTTGCGCTCTATCAAAGCGCTCACCCATTATTTTATAAAGCTTTTCAGCTTCTGCTACGTCAAGCAACCTTTCGCCATAAGGAGGATTAGTAATAACAAGCAAACGTTCATCAGGAGTTTTAAAATCCTTTATATCGGCTACTGCGGCTTTAACATATTTTTCCACACCCGCTTTTTTAGCATTGGCAAGTGTGAGCTCTACGCTTGCGGGGTCTATATCATAACCTTGCGCTTTGAAATCTACATTTTTGATTATTAAATCCTGCGCGCGCATACGCTCTTGCTGCCAAACAGTTTTAGGAATTGAACCAAATCTTTCTGCTGCGAAAAAACGGCGCAGACCGGGGGCAGTTTTAGTAGCCATTAAAGCTGACTCTATAAGCAGCGTACCGCTGCCGCAAAATGGATCGTAAACTTGAGAATCGGGGAATATTCGCGCCAAATCGCACATTGCAGCACCCAATGTTTCTTTAAGTGGAGCATCGTTAGAATTGCGGCGGTAACCGCGCTTATGAAGTCCCTCACCCGAGGTGTCAATCGTAACCGTTACGTTATCCTTGATTATAGTAAAACGAATCTTAAACTCAGCGCCCGTTTCTGCAAACCAGCTAATACCATACTTTGACGAAAGCCTGTTTACTATTGCTTTCTTTATTATAGACTGACAGTCAGGAATACTAAAAAGCGTTGAATTTATACTTGAACCGGCAGCCACTGGAAAAGCATCATCTTGACCGATAAAGCGCTCCCACGGAAGAGACTTGACTTTGTCAAACAGTTCCGTAAAAGTGGTTGCGTTAAACTGTCCCATATTTATAAGTATTCGCTCGGCAAAACGGGAATTTATATTTGCGCGAGCAAGCATATTAAAATCGCCCTCTAACAAAACCCTGCCGTTTTCGACATCCACCTTTTCAAAGCCCATACGACGAAATTCATCCGCCGCAATACTCTCAACGCCAAAAAGGCAAGGAGCTATCAATTTTATATTTTCCATTTTAAAAATCCTTTTATTTTAATATATCCGCTATAAAAGAAAGGGCGTTTCCTACCTCTGCGATAGAAGCCGCCCAAAATTTATTTAATATCCATTGCCTCGCTTTGTGCGATTTGCATCGGGATTTTTACGTTTTAAGTCAGAAAACTTCTCATCGCTTGTTTGCTTAAAACGATTCATCATTTCCTCAAAGCTTGCAGGCTCACTCTTTTTTGGAGTCCACGTATATGTATTATCTATCGGTTGCTTTGTAACAGTTTTCTTTTCACGACGAGGTGCATCCTCGCTTTTCTTTTCGGGCGGTAACGCGCGTTTTATACTTAGCGAAATTTTTCCATCATCGCCTATATTCAAAACCTTTACTTTAACAATTTCATTGGTCTTTACGTGTTCATTTATATCGTTTACGTAATTTTTGGCAACCTCGGATATATGCACCATACCCGATTTGCCGTCACCGATATCTACAAAAACTCCAAATGATGTTATTGTAGTAATTTTTCCTTCTACAATGTCGCCAATTTTAAGCTCCATAAATTTAAAAAGTCCCCCTAATTGCCTGATATATCAATATAAATTTCTTCATCAGAATAAACAAATCCCAATCGCTCTCGTGCCGCTTTTTCTATTATTGCCGCATGCGAATCACTTTCAAGCAATGATTCATATTCTTCAACAGTCAGTTTTAATGTGTCACGCTGATTTTCATATTCCGCAAGCTCGGCTTTTACTTTTGCCAACTCATTACCCAAACCTATAAGCGTTGCCACCATATAAATAGAAACACCAAGAACAATAACCCGCACTATGACGCTTTTTTTACGTTTCGGTTTTTGTTTCATTTATAGTCTTCTCCATATGCATAATATTTTTATTAGTATACAACAGTTGAATAGTATTTTTCAAGAGTTTTTTTGCTCTTTTAAAGATTTTAATTATGAACTTAACCGCCTTATAGGTAAAGCATTCTATTCTTATATAAAAATAACCTGCTATTTTATTCGATTTTTGTATAATTACATTTATATTTTCAAAAATAAATTTAAAAAAACAGTATAAAAATTTTGAAACACTTATTCTAAATAAAACAAAACCAAGCAGCTCGCATATCAATACATATCCCCTTATCTCACCATTAGTACGCGCTATTAAAAAGATAAAGGTTAAAAACGCATAAAGCACCCACAACAATATATCGCCTATGGTTACGGCTAACAATGAATTTAAACAAACCTTACGCAGTGACCTGACAATATCGTATATAGCGCAACAAATTGCCCCTAGACATAAGGATAATAAAAATGTAATTATTTGATTATTGTTGTTAATCTCCCACATAGTTCACCTAAAAAGGCGTGACAAAAAACCGCCCGTCGATTTAACATCAGACATATAAACCACCGCATATACTTTACCTCCGGCAGTTAAATCACCTGTAGCAGTATTAAAGCTTTCAATATGTAGCAGTTCGCCTTTTACGGTCATTTTACCAAGCTCACTATCTAGCAAAATCGTTTCATCATCAAAGCTTATTACTTCTTTGACACCGGATATGTTAAGCCTTTTTCGATTTTCAATTATAACATTCTGAATAGCAGTAATATTTTCTTCCAAAACAAAACACCTCACTTAAATATATTTGTGAGGTGTTTTAGTTATTCTATTATTTTATACATAAGTGACGCATCATCTTTTTTTACAGCTTCAGCAATACTAAGCACCTGAACCTTTACGTTTTTAGAACCAAACGATATTTCTATTATATCATTTACTTTTACATCAAGTGATGCACGCGCTACACGACCATTAACCGTTACTCTCCCCGCATCACAAGCCTCGTTGGCGATTGTGCGGCGTTTTATGATGCGTGATACCTTTAAATACTTATCTAATCTCATATATCTTCCTTCAAAAATTCAGAGCCGCCATAATTGGCGGCTCATCATCTGCTAATTTACTATTAGTTGATAGCGTCTTTAAGAGCTTTACCAGCCTTGAATGCGGGAGCCTTTGAAGCAGCGATCTTAATCTTCTTACCGGTAAGAGGATTGATACCTTCACGAGCTGCGCGCTCTTTAACTGAGAATGTACCAAAGCCAACAAGAGCTACCTTGTCGCCTGCCTTAAGAGTATCTGCGATAGCATCGAAAACTGCTGCTACTGCCTTTGCTGCATCTTTGTTAGAAAGACCTGCTTTCTCTGCAACTGCTGCTACTAATTCTGTCTTGTTCATTGTTAGAACCTCCTGAATATTTTTGATTTCTTAAAGTGTTTCACACTTGAATTGCAAGCGTTTAAAAATACTTCAAACGTCTATTTAATTATAACTTATCTTTTTAAAAAATCAACTGATTTTAATATATTTATTAAAAATATTCAAACTATGCTGCATATTTTTATCAATTTTTACCAAAATCATCTAATTATTTTAAATTTTGTAAGCAATTTTACTATCCTTTCACCTTTTGGTAAAGACAAAACATCATCTGCCTCAAACGTATTTAATAGTACAAGAACTATTAAATAAACAACTGCGGCAACGGCTATTTCAATTATGGTGCCGATTTTGCCCATTGAACTTAGGTCTAAAACAATAGTAGAAAGACCGCAAAATAGCGCCGATACAAGCGGCTTTAAAATAGTTTTCCAAAAATTTGGTATAACCTTAGTGCTTAAAATTAAAGTTATTAGGTGCGCAATAAACACAAACATAAAACACGCCAATGTACCTATGGCTGCCCCTTGAATATTAATTGAAGGCACACTTACCAAAAAATAGTTAACTAAAACTTTTATAACCGCTCCTATGGCAATATTAATAAACGCAAATAATTCTTTTTTTACAGATTGAAGCATACTGGTCATTGGAATAGAGATTCCTGCAAAAACTGCTGCCAATCCATAAATTCGAAGTATATTTCCACCAATTTCAACAGAGGCTGTCGTGCTATATATAAGGTTCATAATTTCATCGCCCATAAAAACAAAGCCCATACCTATAGGCATTGATATTATTGCTGTTAATTTTATTGGGGATTCGATATTTCTTTTTATAAGTGCCCTATCCTTTTTTGTCCAAGCGGTAGCCAAAACAGGTAGTGCACTAACACCCAAAACAGACGTTATTGCCGGAACCAAATTATAAAGCGTAAACGCTTTACCGCGTATACCATAAAGAAATGTTGGTAACTCATCATTACTCAGGGCTGTTGACGAATTCAAATTGTAATCAACAATAGAGTTATGATACATATTTCTAATAGTATCGGCACTATCAGCCATCATTTTTGTAAGATGATTTTTTACAAAAAAAGCATCAGCTAAGGACGAAAAACTATTTGCTAAAGAAGCAAAAACAACAGGAATAGCAATTAGTATAACCGCTCGCACAATCGCAGAGGTATTTTGAGCTGTAGGTGAATTATCCAGTTCTTGTTTTGTTATACCGTCCCCTTTTGTTTTATAACGAATAAACAAAAAGAACGCAGCAGCTACACTACCTATAGTAATACCAAACATTGCGCCTGCGGCCGACAAAGCAACGCTGTTGGTAGTTTTTAACACAATATAAGCAAATCCATAACCCAAAATCAACTTGCCCAAGGCTTCGATAATGTCAGAAATCGCCGTTGGGTACATATTACGGAGTCCTTCGTAATAGCCTCGAAAAGCAGATGTTATACAACAAACCAACAACGCCGGAACGATAGCATATATGCTATAAATGGTTTTGCCCGTGGAATCAGTGCTTGCAACAAATTTTGGTGTAAAAATCAACATAATAAATGTAGCAATTAATCCCGTTATAATAAAAATTTTGCTTGTCACCTTAAATACTTTTTTTACATCATTATATCTTTCCTTAGCCATATTTTCGGCGACAATTCGCGAAATTGCTATAGGTAAGCCTGCCATAGCCAAAGTGTATATAGGTGTAAACAAATCATACGCAGAAGAAAAATAGCCAAATCCTAAATCGCCTATTAAGTTAGAAAGTGGAATTTTAAATACTGCACCTATTACTTTTACCAAAAGTGTTGAGCAAAGCAATATTATCGCACCATACTCAAAACTTTGCTGTTTTCTTTTATTTTCCTGCATAATATACCTTCCTAATCACAAATAGCTTCTAAAACTTTCAAGAACACTTCAGATAAAGTTTGACCGTCGCCCGTATTCATTTCACTGTAATTTGCATACGCATCCTCGCCCGCATCGTCAGATACACGGCGAAGGCTTAAATACGGAATATCTGCCATGTCACATACAGAAGCAATGGCGGCTGTTTCCATATCACAGGTTGTAGCCCCAAATGTTTTGCGCAAGAAATTGCTGTCATTTTTATTGCAGATAAAACGATCTCCGCAAACGGCTGTGCCGTGCACACACTCGCCGATTGCCGACTGTGCTTTTTCTAAAAGCTTATTATCGACTTCGTAAATATACTTTTGTGATGGCTTTTCGCAGGGCTTATAGCCAATACCCGTAAGGTCGAAATCATGCTCCAAAAACTTATCAGGCAATACTATTTCACCGCGATGCACACCGCTAATACCGCCCGACAATCCAAAATTAAGAATGTATGTACAGCCTATATCAGCAAGATGTGTTGCGGCTGTTGCAGCATTTACCTTGCCTATTCCGCAATTAATGCATACTACACCCGTATTTTCAATATCAAACTGTACAGCCAAACGGTTAAAATAATTATAGCTTTGTGGATTATAAACTTTTGCTGATTCTAAAAACGGAGTATACTCATCGTAATCAGCAACAACAATGCCAATTTTTTTGTTTTTCATATTTGTATTCCTTAATCAAGCTTTGCACCGCAACTATTACAAAAAGCAGAGTTAATATCTATGTTTGCACTACATCGTGGGCACACGCGCTTATTCTTTATATTTTGAATATCTGCATTAAGTCGGGCTATTTCTTCGTTTTTTTCAATTATTGCGTCAACAAGATTTCTTGTTTCATCATCAAGGTCATTATCTTTTTTTACAAGTTCAAAATAGATACGACCCAAGTCAGCAAAATCCTTTTCTCGCTTTGATTTAAGCGAAGCAATATTAAATTTTTGTTTTTCGGTAGTAACTACCTCACCTGTTTTTTGGCAAGCAACATCAAATACCTCTTTAGTCTTGTTTATAGCATCGTCTAAAAAACCCATTTTAATTCCTCCAATATATTAAAGTTTAAGTCCGCCTATAAATTCACGTATAAGCGCATTATCCGGAACGAGTGAACTGTTTATATCTTCAAAAAGTTCGAGTGAATTTGCAGTCTTAATAAAATAATCGTAACAAGGAGCGTTTTTGTTTACGGTATTTCTCATCTTACCAAACCGCTCACGGTAAACACCCAACTCATAAGGATGAAAAGTTACCAGTTGGATATCGGCCGTATCCTTAAAGCAATACAGGTATTTTCTTTCACCGTCTATCACATTATTCCAAAGATGTAATGTTTCTGTAGCTGTAGCTCCTCTAAATTTATCATCACGAAGCACTCTGCGAACAAGTCTTATTTGACGGCTAGACAGCAACTGAACACCGTTGTCATCATCTACCGAACGATTAACGCTAATATATATTTTAAAAATATTTTTACGTGGAACCAAATCTGAAATCAGCGGATTCATTGCGTGAAGTCCTTCTACAATTATGATTCCTTTATTGCCTATATCAATAGGATTTGCATTATGAATGCTTGACTTGGTTTTAAAATCATATTTTGGTAAATTTGTTTTTCCGTTTACAATTATCTCGTCAAAGCATTTTTTAATAAGCTCAATATCAAGCGAATGAACCGATTCTATATCGGTGCTTCCATCGGGTAATATTGGCAGTTTATTAACGGGTAGATAAAAATCATCCAACGATACAACCTCGACCGTCTCGCCAAGTGATTTTAATTTTTCTTGCAAAATATGCGCTGTGGTTGTCTTGCCCGAACCGGACGGACCGGCTATTGCCACAATCTTTATATCGTCATCCGCCTCAACTCGTTTTGCTATACTCGCTATGTTCTCTAAATATTCATTATTACAAAGCTCGATAAATTCTTTAGGACATTCTAGTGCTTTTTTGTTAATCTCGTTTAAAGTATTTATCATAAAACTCACCTATTTCTGTTTTGCGTAATATAAGCTCATTAAAACCGTTTATATATTCATAAGGGTATTTAAAATTAAAAATTCTTTTAATGTTTTTTTGACTTCTATCCTTTAATTTAGTTACAGCAGATGCACCACACGCAAGTATTGTGTGGGTTTCGTCCATAATATAAACATTATACAGTCCTTCGTACCCGTGCTTTGAATAGCCTACATTTTCTAAATTACCTACGGTTTTGCTTTGCCTGTACATATAGTATGGCATAATACCATTTTCTCTAAGAATTTCACGCGAGTAATCAACCATCTTTTGTGCTTCACTACCCGCCTTTATTTCACTGTACTGACCTGTAGTATTTAGTGTAGAAGCACGTTTCATTGAAAGGGCATGAACCGTAACACTTTCGGGGTCAAGTTTTAAAATTATATCCATTGTACTTTTAAAACTTTCAAACGTATCGGTCGGTAGTCCCGCAATTAAATCCATATTTATATTATCAAATCCCAACTCACGAGCTAATTTAAAGGCGTTAACCGTATCCTTAGCAGTGTGTCTTCTACCAATAACTTGAAGAACGTCGTCGTTCATAGTCTGCGGATTTATGCTTATTCTTGTAACTCCGTTTTGTTTCAGAGCCAACAATTTATCTTGGTCGATTGTATCTGGTCTTCCGGCTTCTACCGTAAACTCACGCACCGTAGACATATCGAAATTTTCTGTTACCGTACCAAGAACACGATTTAATTGCTCGGCACTAAGTGTCGTTGGTGTACCGCCGCCCATATAAACTGTTTCAAGGTGCAAATTTAGTCGTTTTGCAATAGTTGCAGTTTCCTTTAGTTCATCACACAAAAGCTCAACATACTGCGGAATTATATCGCTTGCTTTTTCGACAGAATGTGACACAAACGAGCAATATGAACACCTAGAGGGACAAAAAGGAATGGATATATATAAGCTAAATGAATTATCTTTTGACAAAGCGATAATACCCTCTTCGCCCTTGACTGCACTTTTACAAAGCGAAAGTTTTGAGTCGTTTACAAGAAATTTATTTTTAAAAAACTTTTCAGCGTATTCTTCGCCAAAGTCATTGCAATAACGCAAAAACAGCTTTGCAGGCCTTACACCTGTAAGTATACCCCAATTTGGACGATACCCTGTCAGCTTTTCAAAGCAGTAAAACAATTGTCTACCCAATTCATGTTGAGTTTCTTTTTTGGTATCAGCAATGCTTTTATCAACTATAGCGCTACTGCTTGCCTTGGCATCTTCAAGTCGTAGTCTTACCGAAGCTATGATATCATCACCGTTTTTATAAACACTACAAACAGCACAATTATCGTCGTCTTCTTCGGTATGTAGGACCTCAATTTTTTCAAAAGGAAGAAAAAGTCGTATAAGCTTTTCCATCTCGTAGTCAAACTCATGACCAATGTTACACAGCTTCATCTTTTACCTCAGGTATGGATTGTTTTTTCTTTCATGGCCTATTGTCGTCATCTCTCCGTGACCTGAATAAACCTTTATATCATCTTCAAAAAGCCACATCATTCTATCAAGCGATTCTTTCATTTCGGATATATTTCCACCCGGTAGGTCTACCCTACCTACAGTTTCATAAAAAAGCATATCGCCGCTAAAAAGGCAGTCGTTTATTAGATAACACATTCCGCCAACAGTATGCCCCGGTGTTTCAAAAGCCTTTACAACAAGGTCGCCTACTGTAAATTCTTCTTCATCCTCTATTGTATAATCGGCATTAAATGCAGGTATTGCCGGAGTAAATCTTCCTGACAAATTAAACGCTTTGTCTGACAATGCAAATTCTTCATTTTTACCTATTGCAATTTTAACCCCTGTAGACTCACGTAGTTGCAACGCACCGCCAATATGGTCATAGTGTGCATGAGTAATAAGTATAAGCCTTGTCTTGTCGGAGTTATTTGCCAAAAACTCCTTTAACTCTAATGTATATTTACCGGGGTCTACAACTATTGCAGCCTTATCGGTAAGAATACCATAGCAGTTTGAATATGTCGCCAAATGCCCCTCAAGTAAAAATTCAACCTTCATATTTATCCCTTTTTATTCCATATATCCGTATCAAGAATTATTGTTACAGGTCCGTCGTTTGTAAGTGTTACCTGCATATCTGCGCCAAACCTTCCGGTTTCTACGTTTTTTATACCGTAGGCTTTTAGTGTGTCACAATACATACAGTAATATTTGTCTGCCGTTACCGGCTCCATAGCATTTATAAATGATGGACGGTTTCCTTTTTTGGTATCGGCGGCTAAAGTGAATTGAGATATGCACAAAACCTCACCATCGATATCAAGTATCGATTTGTTCATTTTACCGTCTTCATCCTCAAATATACGAAGATTTGCCGTCTTTCGTGCAAGTAAATCTATATCCTGCTCGGTATCGCCCTCAACAGCGCAAAAAAGTATCATATACCCTCGCTGACAGCAACCAACCTTAACACCGTCTATTTCAACACTTGCCTTTTTCACTCTTTGAATAACAGCCCGCATATTACTGCACCACTCTTTCCACACTAAATACGCCTGATATTTTTTCCATACGTGCAATAATACTATGCAAATGCTCAACACTCTCGGCACTTATGTTTATATGAATAATACTATTGCCGCCTTTAAGCTGTCGAGCATTAATCTGATGAACGGCAAGACGCATATTATACGCAGTATTCATAACATCGCCGACTAGTCCCTCGCGATCTATCGCCGAGATTTGTAAAGTGGATGTAAAGCTCTCTCTCCTTACATTATCCCAATGCGCATTAACCCAACGGTCAGGCTCTGAACTCTTAGATATGTCGCGCGGTACGTTGTTGCAATCACATTTATGAATAGAAACACCGTGCCCGCGTGTAATAAAACCAATTATATCATCTCCAGGCAGAGGTGCGCAGCATTTTGAAAGCTTAACAAGACAGTTGTCTATTCCCTCAACAATAACACCCTCTGAAGAAGTTTGCTTTTTGGGCGCAAGAGTTTTAAGTTCGACTGCTTTTGCTGCGTTGTTGCGTTTGGTATAGTCCTCTCTGATACGCGGTAGCAGCTTTGAAATAAGCACACCGCCGTATCCTATTGCGGCATAAAATTCTTCGGTATCGGCAAATCTCATTCGCTTTGCCAAGTCATCAATATACTCTACATATTCTTTTTCGCCAAAGAATATATTATTGCGACGCAATTCACGTTCTAAATCGTTTTTACCCTGTTCAATATTTTCAACACGTTTTTCTTTCTTAAACCACGAACGAATTTTTGCTTTAGCCGAATTGGTAACTGCAATATTCATCCAATCACGGCTAGGGCCATGACCCGCCTGATTGGTTGTAAGAATCTCTATTATCTCACCTGTTTTTATTTCGTGATTGATGGGAACTATCTTACCGTTTGCCTTTGCACCCACCATTTTTATGCCTACAGCCGAGTGAATAGCAAATGCAAAATCCACCACAGTAGATCCAACAGGAAGATTAATAACATCGCCTCTCGGTGTTACAGCAAACACATCTTCTTGAGAAAGATCGACCTTTATTGTGCGTACTATTTCAGAAGCATCACCTGAAACATCTGAAGTTTCGAGCACCTGCCTAATCCAAGCTAAACGCTCCTCCATATACTTATCGGTACCGGTTATTCCCTCTTTATATTTCCAGTGTGCAGCGATACCAAATTCAGCAGTATGATGCATTTCAAAGGTACGTATTTGTATTTCAAAGGGGACACCTTCACGGCTGATAACCGTGGTGTGAAGCGACTGATACATATTTGGCTTAGGCGTAGATATATAATCCTTAAAGCGATTAGGTATAGGGCGAAACATATCGTGCATTATACCCAAAATATTATAACAGTCTGCAACTGTATCAGTAATTACGCGTATGGCATAAACGTCATATATTTCGTCAAAATCACGATTTTGAACATACATTTTACGATAAATACCGTGAATAGATTTTACGCGCCCTTGAAAAGACATTTTAACATTTGGTAGTTCTTCTGTTAAACGTGTTTCAATTCGTTTTTCAATATCTTCAAGTATTTTTACTCTTTGATGGCGTCTTACCTGCAAAAGCTGCTCAATTTCATTATATGCAATCGGGTCAAGATGCTTAATAGCAAGATCCTCTAGCTCTTCCTTAACCGGTCTAATACCAAGTCGGTGAGCAATTGGCGCATAAACCTCAAGCGTCTCAAGAGCTTTGTCGCGTTGCTTTTGTTCAGGCATTGCACCAAGAGTACGCATATTATGAAGTCTATCAGCAAGCTTAATAATAATTACTCGTATATCCTTACCCATAGCAATAAGCATTTTACGTAAGCTTTCAGCCTGTTCTTGCTCTTTGGATGAAATATTTAGCCTACCAATTCTTGTAACGCCGTCAACAAGCAGTGCAACATCATCGCCAAAAAGACGCTTAATTTCGTCAATTTCAACATCGGTATCCTCTACAACATCGTGCAACAACGCTGCTGCTATAGACTGACTATCCATACCGAGAGCAACAATTATTTTTGCAACATTATAAGGGTGAATATAATATTCCTCGTTGGTAAGTCGCTTTTGACCAAGATGATGGTCAACGCAATAATTAAAAGCTCTTTCAATTAGCGGTATATCGTAACTGCCGCCCTGATTTTTCATACACTCTAAAAGTGCATTATAATCACGCATTGCCGCATCATTCACAACCATTCACCCTTTCATAAAGTTTTTTATAAATTTTAGAATTCATTAAATCATTTTTTTGTGTAGTAGTATGCCCTATCAATACGCCGTTATTAAGCGAAACAAGTCCCAATTCGCATAAAGTTTCAACGGCTATTTGTGTTTTGGCATAACCAATTTTTGTATCAATATATTTTAGCCTTTCGACATTTATCGGACTTGAAGTTATCATTTTATAAATACTGCCAACATCAGCCCTGTCGGGAAAAATTTCAGCAAAATCAGTATTGTAGTCAGATATAAAATCATCATATTGCTGCTTGCCTTTAAAGTATAATTCTTGATCGGTATCAGACATTTTTATAGTCTTGATCTGTACTGAAATATTGTGCTGCCCTTGATATATATTAATATCAAGCGTTACTGCAAGGTCAATCGTATCACCCGCCACAAAGCAAAACTGTTCGGTTGTAACGCCAAAAAGCAAAGCTTGAAAGGCATTTCCGTTTTTTCGGCACAATAATTTAAGATGTTTGCCACCGCCTATAGCGGTTATTTTTTCAAGTGTAACACCAAATATACCAAAAACAGGTATAGGATTACCCATTCCAAACGGCTCAAGCGATTTAATTGCATAAGCCATATCAACGCTCATACCGGCAGGATTGATGCGAAAATCTATGTTAAGCGTTGGTATTGCCGATGCCTGCATTGCGGCATACTTATTTATTCTTTGTCTAAAGGTGTCAAGCATGTCGTCGCTTACGCTAACACCTGCAGCCAATTCATGACCGCCATATTTAAGCAGAATATCACTACAAGAATTAATAGCATCATACAAATTAAAACCCGAAAAACTACGTCCCGAGCCGTGTGATATGCCGCCCTCACTTGACAGTATAAGTGTAGGTTTACCGTAACGCTCACAAATACGTGAGGCCACAATACCCAAAACACCAAAGTGCCAATCTTTGCCGCAAACCACAATAACGCGATTATGTTGTAGACCTGCAGATTCAATCATTTTAACCGCGTTTTTAAAAATATCCTTCTCTATTTGCTGACGGCGAACATTATCGTCATCAATTGGGCCTGCCAATTTCAACGCATTAATAGCGTTATTTGACGTAAGAAGTTCAAATGCGCGCTTTGCACTACCCATACGGCCTGCCGCATTAATGCGTGGCACAATACCAAAAGATATTTTACCCGCATCTATGTTATTACGGTCAATTCCCGCCATATTAAGTATAGATGCAATACCAATATTGGGTGCAGTTTTAATCTTTGCTATACCCTCTTTTACAATAGAACGGTTTTCATTTGTTAGTGGCATAACATCACCTATAGTTGCCACTGCCAAAATATCGGCATATCGCTCAAGCATTTGCTCGGGTTCTTTATCGTCAAGCACGCAAACCAGCTTAAAAGCAACCTCAGCTCCGCAAATTTCTTTAAAGGTGCTTGGACAATCTATACGATGTGGGTCAACCACCGCAACGGCTTTAGGTAATTGCTCGGGCGGTAAATGATGGTCGGTTACAACCGTTTTTATACCCAAAGAATCTGCATAAGCAATTTCGTCGGCACAGGATATGCCATTGTCCACAGTTACTATAAGACCAACACCCTGCGCCGATAATTTATCAACAGCACCACAGTTCATACCATAGCCTTCATCTAAACGGTCAGGTATATATGCCATCACATCTGCGCCACGGCCAACAAGATAGTCGTAAAGCAATGAAGTTGCAACAACGCCGTCACAATCGTAATCACCAAACACAGCAATTTTTACATTTTTTTCAATAGCATTATTTATATAATCAGCGGCTTCTTTTATGTCTATAAGCTCTAACGGATCACAAAGTATGGGTTCATCGCTCATTAAAAGCTCAAGCTCACCCTCGTTATCAATGCCGCGGCCTACTGCAATAAGCGCCGCAAAAGGATCAATATCACATTCTTCGGCCAAAAGTTTAGCTTTTTCGCGGTCAGGATTTCCGACAATCCACTTTTTGACAGACATAAATATCACCACTCTTTTACAAAAACAATTATTCAATTTATAATAACATATTTACACCTAATTTTCAATATTTTTTATGTTAATATATAAATATATATAAAACTAAAAAAGCAATCGAAAATTCGATTGCTTTTTTGATTATTCTAGTTCAAAGGAACCTGTATATAGCTGATAATATGTTCCCTTTTGTGCAATAAGGTCGGCGTGAGAGCCACGCTCTATAATTTTGCCTTTATCTAGCACCATTATTACGTCTGAATTCATAACGGTTGAGAGTCTGTGCGCTATTACAAACACAGTTCTGCCCTCCATCAATTTGTCCATACCCTTTTGCACAATTGCTTCGGTACGGGTATCGATTGATGACGTAGCCTCGTCAAGTATCATTACAGGTGGATCGGCAACCGCAGCACGAGCAATGGCAATAAGCTGTCTTTGACCTTGTGAAAGGTTAGAACCGTTGTTTGAAAGCTGTGTTTCGTAGCCTTGCGGCAGTCTGGTTATAAAATCATCAGCGCCCGCAAGTTTGGCTGCACTAATGCACTCTTCGTCAGTAGCATCGAGTCTACCATAACGAATATTATCCATAACCGTACCTGTAAACAGGTTTGTTTCTTGTAAAACAATACCAAGACTACGACGCAAATCAGACTTTTTAATCTTGTTAATATTTATACCATCATAACGAATCTTGCCGTCTTCAATGTCATAAAAACGGTTTATAAGATTGGTAATTGTGGTTTTACCCGCACCCGTAGCGCCAACGAAGGCAACCTTTTGACCGGGGCGTGCATAAACCGATACATCGTGAAGCACAAGCTTATCTTCTTCATAACCGAAATCAACCTCGGTCATAGTAACGTCACCCTTTAACAATTCATAAGTGAGGGTGCCGTCACTATGCGGATGCTTCCAAGCCCAGTGTCCTGTGCGTTTGTCGGTTTCGGTTATATTACCATCAGCATCAATTTCACAGTTAACAAGCGTTACATAGCCTTCGTCCGCTTCGGGCTGCTGATCTATTAGGCTAAACACACGTTCAGCACCCGCCATTGCCATAACAACTGTATTAATTTGCTGGGTTACCTGATTTATGTTGCCTGTAAACTGTCGCGACATATTAAGAAAAGGTACAACCAAATCTATAGTAAGCACTGCAACACTGCCGCTTACAAGCGCGCCAATTGATATGTTTGGCACACGGGTTAATAACAACACACCGCCAACAGTAGCCACAAGAACATAAAGTATGTTACCCAAATTGCCTATAATGGGACCTAAACAGTTGGCATAGGCATGTGCACGGAAGCTATCATTAAATAATTCGTTATTTACCTTGTCAAAGTCCTCGTTGCACTCTTTTTCGTGACAGAATACTTTAATCACCTTTTGCCCACTCATCATTTCCTGAACAAAGCCTTCGGTTTTACCAATAGCCTTTTGTTGACGCATAAAGTATTTGGCAGAACCACCGCCAACCTTTTTTGAAACAAAAGCCATTGTAATTACACCCAATAGTACTACTAGTGTCATCCAAACGCTATAGTAAAGCATAATGCTAAGCACGCTTATAACAATAACAGCAGCTTGTAAAAGTGATGGCAAAGAACGAGAAATAAGCTCACGCATGGTATCAACGTCATTAGTATAGTGACTCATAATATCACCGTGCTTATTTTGGTCAAAATATTTTATTGGTAGGTTTTGCATGGCCTTAAACATATGAATACGCATCTTGTTTAAGAAGCCTTGTGTTATAAACACCATTAACTGATTATAAAGTGTTATAGCTATTATAGAGACTATATAAAGACCTATTAAAATAAACACCTTAGGCAAAATCACACTTTTAGCCGCTTCCCAGTCGCCTGTTTTAATAAATATTTCAATATCGGCAATTACCTTTTGTTGAAAAACTGCCGGCAATGCTGCAGTTACCGCCGAAAAAAGTATGCAAACAATTGTAAGAGGCATCATTACGGGGTAAAATTTGAAGAGCATTTTAATAATGCGCTTAAAGGTATTAGGATTAAATTTCCCTCTAGGGCCTCTTGGCATATTACGAGGTGCTGGTCCTCTACTCATCAAAATCACCTCCGTTTGTTTGCTGTTCGTAAACCTCACGATAAATTTCACTGTTTTTGATTAGTTCGTCGTGATTACCAACTGCTGCGACCTTACCATTTTCCATAACAATTATCATATCAGCATCCATAACCGAGGCTACGCGTTGCGCAATAATAATTTTAGTGGTTTCCGGTATATATTCTTTAAACCCTACCCTTATAAATGCGTCTGTTTTAGTATCCACCGCACTGGTAGAGTCGTCTAAAATCAAAATCTTTGGTTTTTTCAAGAGGGCTCGCGCTATACAAAGGCGCTGCTTTTGTCCGCCCGATACATTTGTGCCGCCCTGTTCAATATACGTGTCGTATCCGTCAGGGAATGATTTTATAAAATCGTCTGCCTGCGCCAAACGACACGCTTCAATCATTTCCTCGTCAGTGGCATTTTCATTACCCCAACGCAGATTATCCTTTATTGTGCCCGAGAAAAGCTGATTCTTTTGAAGCACCATTGCAACTGAATCGCGTAATGTTTTTATATCATACTCACGCACGTCAATACCGCCAACCTTAACACTACCTTCATTAACGTCATAAAGTCGTGGAATAAGCTGTACAAGCGATGATTTACCCGAACCGGTACCTCCAAGTATACCTACGGTCATACCTGATTTTATGTGTAAATCAATATCCGATAAAGAATTTCTGCTCGCTTGTTTTGAATACTTGAAATTTACATTATCAAAATCAATGCTACCGTCTAAAATACTGTAGATAGGATTTTCCGGGTTATGAAGATTTGGCTCTTCGTCCAAAACCTCACATATACGCTTCATAGACTCCATAGACATTGTAAGCATAACGTATATCATTGAAAGCATCATAAGTGACATAAGTATCTGCATACCGTATGTCAACATTGCAGAAATTTGACCCACATCAAGCAAAGCACCTTGACTTGATATAGTAAGTTTTGAACCTACAATAAGCACAAAAATCATATTAAAATACATACAAAGCTGCATTATAGGTCCATTAAGCGCTACAATACGCTCTGCTTTGGTAAAATCTTTACATATATCGGTGGCCGCATCAGAAAACTTCTTCGTTTCATAGTTTTCACGTGAAAAGCCTTTTACCACGCGCATAGCACGTACATTTTCTTCAATAGACTCGTTAAGTCGGTCGTACTTCTTAAATACGCGACGAAACGCCGGCATTGCTGTTCTTGCTACCATTAAAAGACCAAAAACCAATACCGGTACAACAACTACAAAGGTTGTAGCCAATGAACCGCCCATTATATATGCCATTACAATAGCAAACGCAAACATAAGCGGACTGCGTATTGCAGTACGTATAATCATCATATACGACATCTGCACATGGGTAATATCGGTGGTAAGTCGCGTTACCAACGACGATGTTGAAAACTTATCTATATTATGAAATGAAAAACTCTGTATACGGGTAAAAACATCGTGACGTAAATTTTTTGCAAAGCCTGCCGACGCCTTAGAACACGTAAATGCCGCAAAACCTCCACAGCAAAGAGAAATAATTGCAAGTCCCACCAACATTAAACCTGTTTTGAGAAGTGTTGAGAGCTCTACTCCCGCTTTAATATCATTTACAAGACGAGCTGTAATAAAAGGTATTAAGCACTCAATTACAACTTCACCAACCATTAGTAGCATTGTAATTATGCTTGGCGTTTTATATTCACGAATGCTTTTTGCTAATTTTCTAATCATTCCTCTACCTCCAAATTAGCTTTTATTTTATCAATCACACTATAAAAGAACTTTAATTCCTCGTATGTTATTCCTTTTTTTAGTGTGTTTTCTATATTTTTAATGTTTTGTGTTGCTTTATGATGAATTTCGATTGCCTTTTCGGTTAAAACAATCTTTTTAAGACGTGCATCATAGGGCACGCTTTCACGAGTGATAAGACCGTTTTTTTTCCATCAATTTTAACATATTGGTAGCTGTTGAACGTCTTATAGAAAAACGCGCTTCAAAATCGCGCTGAAAAATATCTTTATCACGATTTTCATAAAAGTATCTGATTGCCCATCCGTGAACACCCGTTGATTCCTCAAATTCAGGCGGTCTTGTGCTATGAATATAGCGTTTAACGCAATTATTAAGTGTTCTGATTTCAAAACCAAGATGCCGTTCTTTCATATTAAAAACACCACCATAAACATTGTTAGTAAACTAACATTTATTATAGTGATATTTTCAACTGTGTCAACAAAATAAAAATGAATTTTTTGTAAAAAACAAAAGGTATGACAAGCATACCTTTTGTTTTATACTATTTGCGCTGCTACACTCTTAAAATACTCGGTTGAAGCCTCGACAATTTGGTCAATTTTAGCACTTTTAACTTCAAGTGTATCTTCGACCTCTATTACCGATAATATTTCCGCCTTGGCCAACTCTGTTTTTCCTAAAATAAGGTTTACAAGTTCTAATTTACTATCATCACCGCCAATAGTAAGCTTATTACTATGTTCGGCAGCCGCTACAACAATTTTGCCAATAGCTTTAGATGCATATTCCATATCAGGCTTTAATGTTGCGTTAGCGATCATCTTTTCTTCAAGCCTGCGCATAGGCTCGGTAACAGTTACCTGGTTATCATCTGCCTTTTTTTCTTCAAGCTTTGCTTTTAAAGCATTGATTTCTTCGGCATTTTTATTTAACATCCTTTTTAGTTCCACAAGTTCGGCCTGTGATTTTTCAAGCTGTTCAAATAATGATAGATTTTGCTCAATTAATTTCTTTTTACGCATTCAATTCACCTGATTTACGCTTTATTACAACTATTATAATAGCGACAGTAACAACCGCACAAATGCATCCTATTGAGTCTATACACATATCAAAAATTCTACACGCTCTACCCGGTACAAAAATCTGATGCACCTCATCGACCACAGCATATACTACACCAAAAAGGGCCGACGCAAACGCCTTAAACCAAGTACTACCCCTCTTAAACGTAAATGCGGCCATTGCAGAAAATAAACCCAGAACAAAAAACTCAAAAAAATGTGCGACTTTTCTTACAATGAAAGTAACGTTATACGTTACTGTAACCTGCTTTTCAGTAGAAAAGCTTTCAAAATCAGAATATATAACATCAATTACCTTAGATACAAGCTCACCACTCATTTTTGATGAATCACCTGCCGGTTGTGCTGACATTACAAATATTACCGCCATCCATATAACAAGTAATGAAAGTGAAATAATTCTTATTGTTTTATTATGGACCATATTAGAAGAACAACGGATACGGATTAATCCATCCACCATTTCTAAGCATACCAAAATGTAAATGATAACCCGTTGACCAACCGGTAGTTCCTACGTAACCAAGTATCTGACCCTGCTTTACATACTGCCCATTTGAAACAATAATCTTTGAAGCGTGAGCATAATATGCCACGTAGTTAGACGTAGTACCATTAATAGTAAGCGAACCGTGGTTTACTGTGCAGTAATTTCCATAGCCGTTACCACAACAGTTACCATATTTTTTATAGTTATGTGTGCAACTGTTGTTTACAAGTGTAACATAGCCATCTGCTACCGCACGTATAGGTTGACCGGCAATATTACCGCCGGCAATATCCATACCGTTATGCTTGCCTTTATGCACTGCGTCGTTACTCTTAAAATGAGCAGAAATATAAAAATGTCCACTAACAGGCCACTGCAAACCAGTGTTTGGGTTAATAAACGTTGCGTACTGCTTTGAAGCAATATCATCCTCCAATTTTTTCTGAAGTTTCTTAACCTCGGCATTTACATCGTTCAAATCATTCTGCTGTTCTTTTTGATCGGCAGCAATCTTGTTATAAATTGCTGCAGCCTCATTTTCTTGCGACTCAAGCTCATTTTGCTGCTCATTAATGGTAGATTTAATAGAGACCTGCTCTTCCAGCAGTTTTTCGTTTTCTGCATTCTTTTTATTAAGAACCTCTATTTCGTCCTTTAATTCGTTAAGCATACGCTTATCACGAGCAGAAACCGCCGCTGTAAGCTGTGAAAGTTGTAAAAAATCAGCAAAATTTTCGGCGCCCATAAGTATTTGAACCGAGCTATCAGAATTACTCATATAAATGGCTCTTAAGCGTTTTTTAAACTCAAGCTTATCGTCCTCTATTTCGGCTTCTTTTTTTGCAATTTCAGCCTTGTTTGCTGAAATAAGTGAATTTATAGATGCAATTTCTTGGTTACAACGGTCTATTTGAGCCTGTGTATTAGAAATTTTCTTTCTTATAGCAGCCAAGATTACTGCCTGGTCAGCTTTTTCAGACTTTAACTTGTTAATTTCAGACTGAATGGCGCTTGCTTGCTGTTTAAGGTTTGCAATATCGCTGTTTAGCTGATCTTTTTCTTTTTGCGTAAGTGCCATTACCGACAATGATGTAACGGCAATACACACGCATATAACAAGACAAGTAATTTGTCTTAAAAATCGTTTCATAAAATCCTCCAAATAATTTGATAGATTCTATACCCTAAATGGCAGTAAATTCACTGCCCTCGCGTTTTAGGTACTTGCCTATCATAAACGCACTACCGAGTGCACCTGCAAACATACCTATGACTATAAATACGAGCAACAAGTATAATGCAACATCACCAAAGTCCACAACACTACCAAACATAACCGAAATCTTTTCGGTTGCTACACGGTAGCAAAAATAAATCAACGCTTCCGAAACAATAGCTGATATAAGTCCTATAAGCACGCCCTCGACAACAAAAGGAATTCTTACAAAAGCATCAGTAGCACCTACAGCCTTCATAATACTGATTTCAAGCTTACGATTATACATAGTAACACGTATAGTGTTAGAGACAATCACAAGTGAAATAATTATAAGTATTGCAATAATCCAAAATCCAGCAACGTAAATTCCCTGCTTTATGGCGTCGATTTTTTCTGCCAAGTCATCATGGGACTGTATCATATCTACGCCCTCAATGTTGTTGATCTGCTTAATGGTTTCGTCAAATAACGCCATCTCTTTCATGGTTACCTTTGCGGCAGCCGAAAGCGGATTACCATACTGATCGTCAAGAAATGTAAAATAGTCTCCCTGACCTTCAAGCATATTTTCTTTTACAGACTCAAGTCCTGCTTCACTCGAAATAAACTCTACCGATTCTACGTTTGGTAAAGCGGCAATTTTATCGCATAAGGCCTTTGCCTCTTCCTCGTTATGTATTAAATAATCGGTCTCTTTTATTCCGTTTTCATCGGCACCATCATCGGTAGCTTCACTAGAAGATGTATCAGTATTTTCGCTTTCATTGGCACTTTCTGTGCTTTCAGCGCTTTGTGTTTCGCTTTGCAAGGCATCGCTGTAAAGCGCCCAGTTATAGTCCTTCATATAAACCATAACAACATTTTGCTTTTCAAGATTTCCTATTGCCAGCGTGACGTTTTCCGAAATCAAAATGGCAAGTCCGATAACCACCATACAAGCAACGAGTACGCCAACAGATGCAAGCGACATAAGGCGATTGGCCCAAGCACCTTTAAATCCTTCTTTAATAAGGTATCTAATACTGCTTAACTTCATCATTCGGCACCTCCTGCTGCGTTGTCGGCAACAATTCTACCGCTGTCTAGCATAATTACACGGTGCTTAAAGTCACGAACAAGATTATGGTCGTGCGTAACCATCAAAATGGTGGTTCCGCGTTTGTTTATTTCGGTAAGAAGATTTACAATTTCATAAGACATATTCGGGTCTACGTTACCGGTAGGCTCGTCCGCAATAATAAGGTCCGGTGCATTTACAAGTGCACGCGCTAAACCTACACGCTGCTGTTCACCGCCGGAAAGCTGCATAGGCATTGAACGCGCCTTATCACCCAAACCAACCTTGCTTAGTGCATTTGTAACCTCGCGTCTTACGCCTCTGCCGGATTCACCCACAACATGCATTGCAAACGCAACATTATCAAAAACATTCATCGTGGGGATTAACCGGAAGTCCTGAAAAACTATACCCATGGTTCTACGAAGAAGTGGAACCTGTTTGCGTGACATTTTTGTAAGGTTAAAACCGTTTACGTTAATAATACCGGTATTTGCCTTTTCTTCACGCATAATAAGTTTCATAAAGGTACTTTTACCGGCACCAGATGAACCAACAACAAAAACGAACTCGCCCTTGTTAATTTTTATATTAACATCCTCAAGCGCATGTGTACCGCTGGGATAGGTTTTAGATACGCCCCTGAATTCTATTACGGGCTGTGCAGGAACAACGCCTGCAAACTGCTCGAGTAGCTCTTCAGACATAGAAAATTCACTCTTTCAATTAATATTTTATTGGGTTGCTTTTAAGATACTTGTTTACCATAAGGGCAATTTTAAATATAATTGCGTGGTCAAATTCGCGAAGGTCAAGACCTGTAATCTTTTTGATTTTTTCTAAACGATAAACAAGTGTGTTTCTATGAACAAACAATCTTCTTGATGTTTCTGATACGTTAAGATTGTTTTCAAAGAAACGCTGAATTGTAAACAATGTTTCTTGATCCAAATTTTCTATTGAGCCTCTCTTGAAAACTTCTTTCAAGAAGGTTTCACAAAGTGTTGTTGGTAACTGATAAATAAGTCTTGCAATACCAAGATTATCATATGAAATGATTGTTTTCTCAGTGTCAAATACCTTGCCAACCTCAAGCGCTGTTTGAGCTTCCTTGAAAGACTTTGCAAGATTTTTAAGATTGTTAACTGTAGTACCAATACCAATAACAGTATGAATATAAAACTCACCTGAAAGTGTATCAGCAATAGAAGAAGCAAGATTTTCAATATCTTTGCGGTCAACATCTGACTTAGTTTCCTTAACAAGTGCGATATCTGTTTCATTGATATTGATAACAAAATCCTTATTCTTTTCAGGGAATAGATTTTGCAAAACTTCGTAAACAGATACATCGCTTGCATCAAGATTTCTTATGATAATTACTGTGCGGGAAACATCACTGTCAAAGTAAAGCTCGCGAGCTTTAATGTAAATATCGCCAGGTAAAATGTTATCAAGAATAATATCTTTTATAAAATTACCGCGGTCGTATTTTTCATCGTAATAATTTTTAATGTTAGCAAAGGCAACCGCAATTACAAGTGCGTACTTACCCGAAATAATGTCATCACCATCTACAAATACGGTGTAATCAGTACCCTGCGAAGAAACAACAGGCTTAAATGTATACCCACCGTCAGTAAATCCGTCTGCCACGGGAATTGTTGAAACGTCAAGCTGTTCACCAATTCTACCAAGCTCGCTACACGCAATAATGGTGTTGTTTGCATCCATAACACCAAAGGTTTTATCAATAGCGTCTTTCATTTGATGAATTACAGTTTGAAATAATCTGTTTGACATAAAATTACACATCCCTTATCTAAATTTTACATACGCATATATTTTACAACAAAATTAAAAATTTTGCAAGTAATATATTAAATATAATTATATATATTTGCAAAGTTTACATAATCGCCATATTTTCGACACAAATTGTTATATAGAAATCATCTTCTTTCTGTGTTATGAACTCAAATTCTTGTGAGTACGTATCAATCAATGCGGCTTGTGATATTGATAGGCCTAACATTTTAATTGCTGCCTCTTTTTTGGTGAAAACTTCTATATATCTTTGCGAAATAAGTTCAGCATTTTGGTTTACATAATCATTTTCTTTCTCGTTAAAAAAAATATAGTTTTTTCTTGGCTTTATTAGTTTTATTTGCTGAATATCAACACCTATTCGTCTATCGCTTATTGCGCATATAACTCTGTTTTCGCTATGTGAAATACTAAAAAAGCAAAAATCACACAACGGCTTACCGTGCTCGTTAAAATGTATTTTTATCATCTCTTTTTTAAATAATTCTTCTACGCCACGGTACAATAAAATGTATCCCGCAAGGGATTGAAGCCGTGAATTTTCTGTGCTTTTAGCATCTATTTTTTCTCTTAAAGCGCGTTCAAGCAGACTATACTGATTGGCATAGTCTGCTTGGGTAAAATCTGTAATTTGGGCTTTATATAGCTTTATCATTTTATCTTTGCGTTATCGTACAAGTATTCCATAACAATATCCTGTACGGCATAGCTCTCAGCAATGACAGGCTGCTTAACCTCTTGACTGGTAACCGTGCTTTCAAGCATTTCAAGTTTTTCGGTGTCAAGAATGTAATACATAAGCATATTTACCTTCATCATCTGAGGTACCATTTCGGTAGAAATTTGAGATTTATACGCTTCTACACTTGAACCATTTGAAACAAGAACATCCTCTAAGTCAACATTATATGCAGTCTTGTACATGTCTACATAAAATTCAAATATAGCTTCACATAAAAGTTCACTGTCTTTTGGAGGATAATCTTTAATTTTTGCTTTTGAAACAATGGTATCAAGTATGTACTGCTTAATAGCACGTTCCTTAATGTCTTTTTTATAATCATCAACCGAATCAAACTTCATTTTCTCATACGCTTCTTCTTCGGTCAGAGCCTTTTTTATAAAATTAACCTTACAGGTGAATACAGCTTCTTTACCGTTAAGGTCAGCCTTGCCATAATTTTCAGGGAATTTTGCAGTAACATCCTTTGTCTCGCCTACTGCTACGCCAATAAGCTCCTCCTCAAAATCGTCAATAAACGTTTTAGAACCAATTACAAGCTCAGCACCTTTTGCTGTACCACCTTCAAAAGCAACTCCATCAAGCTTTCCTTCATAGTCAAGATTTATAGTGTCACCGTTTGCAACAACACCCTCTTTGACTTCCTTGTAAAGTTTATTATCCTCTACATCAATGCTTAAGACATCATCATAGTATTTAGCAAATTCGTCGGTTGTAGTATCAACCTCTACACCAAGATAATCGCTTAACTCAACGTAATTTTCAAGCTTTACGCTTTTATAAAGCTCGCGATCCTTACCGCAACCGGTAAGAAAAGTCATCATTAAAACTACTACTAATAAAACTGCTGTTAATCTTTTCATTTTAGTCACCCTTAATTATCCTTTAATTCGCCCTTTGAAGCGGCCTTCAAATAAGCGTTTATAAATCCGTCTAAATCGCCATCCATAACGGCGTTTATATTACCTGATTCAAAGTTTGTTCTATGGTCTTTTGCCAATGTGTACGGCATAAACACGTATGAACGAATTTGCGAACCCCAAGTAATTTCTTTTTGAACGCCCTTGATATCTTCTATTTTTTCAAGATGCTCACGTTCTTTTATTTCGAGCAATTTTGATTTTAGCATTTTCATAGCTTGCTCACGGTTTTGAACCTGACTGCGCTCGTTTTGACAGGCTACAACAATACCTGTTGGAATATGTGTAAGTCGAACCGCAGACGAGGTTTTGTTAATGTGCTGACCACCTGCACCTGACGAACGAAAAACATCCATTTTTATGTCGTCATCACGAATCTCTATGTTCATATCATCGGTAATTTCAGGCATAACCTCTAAAGAAGCAAAAGACGTGTGCCTTCTGCCCGAAGCATCAAACGGCGATACACGCACAAGACGGTGAACGCCCGATTCGCTTTTTAAATAACCGTAAGCATTTTCGCCCTCAACGAGCAAGGTAGCACTTTTAAGACCCGCCTCATCTCCATCTAAAAAGTCAAGCATCTTAACGCTAAAGCCGTGTCTTTCACCCCAGCGTGTATACATACGAACAAGCATTTCTGTCCAATCCATAGCCTCAGTACCGCCCGAGCCCGCATGAAAAGTAAGTATTGTGTTATTGTTGTCGTACTCGCCGGTAAGCAACGTAGTAAGTCGCAAAGAAGATAGCTTGCCTTCTAATTCATCAATAGATGCTGTAATCTCTTCTACCATTGAGGTGTCACCCTCTTCGTCGGCCATATCGATTAAAACCAATAAATCCTCGTACGAAGAAGCAATGCTATCGTAGGTTTCTACCTTGTTTTTTAGCTTGCCTGTTTTTTGCACTACTGCCTGTGAGTTTTCAAGGTCATCCCAAAAGCCAGGTGCTGTTTGTTTTAATTCAAGCTCTTCAATATCACGGACAAGCTTGTCATAGCCTATTGCATCACGAAGGTCTTTTATTTCTTGTTCATTTGCAATAAGACGTAATTTTAATTGCTCAAATTCAAGCATCTATTTTCCTCCAAAGAGATTATTTTGTTAAAACATATGCGTGCCATTCTTCACGCATAAGACTTTCAGTAATTTTAAATCCGTGCTCTATAGCCGATTTTTCAACCTCTAAAGCGCGCATATCAATTATACCCGACACTATAAGTATACCGTCGTCTTTCATAAAATTTGCTACGTTGTCGAAAAGTCGCATTACAACATCGGCAACGATATTGGCGCAAACAATATCATATTTGCCGCTTACTTTTTCAGCCAAGTCACCTACTAAAAATTGGGTCTTTTCACTAACTCCGTTAATCTCGGCATTGGCAATCGCAGTTTTCACCGATTGTGCATCGATATCAACACCGATTGCACTTTTAGCACCTAGCAAATCAGCCGCAATTGCAAGAATACCGCTACCGGTACCAATATCAAGAACGGTTGTATCATTAGTAACACGATTTTCAAGTATTTCAAGGCAAAGTGAAGTTGTGGCGTGACTGCCTGTACCAAAAGCAGCGCCCGGATCAAGACTAATTACAGTGCGATTATCTGCATTGTCGTAGCTTTCCCAACTTGGACAAATTGCTAACTTTTTGCCTATTTCAAATGCCTTAAAATACTTTTTCCAATTTTCGTTCCAATCGGCATCGTCAACAAGCTCACACTTAATTTCATTGTCAATTTCACAAGCGGTAAAGCGCTCACGAAGATAAGACACCGCCTCGATAGCATTGTCGCTTTCGGCAATATACATATGAATTATAGAGTGAGTCCTGTCTTTATTTACGAGTTCATCATCTATAAGGTCAATATGCGCAATTTCCTCGGCATCTGCCTCAAGATTTGTGTAATCCTCTATATAAATTCCGTAAGGCACGGTCATATTGGCAATAGCCGCCGCCTCGTCAGTTTTATCGGTCGGCAC
>SVOH01000012.1 GCA_015066515.1 Oscillospiraceae bacterium
TTCCCTTATTTTCGCTCATAAGGGCAAAAACAAGGGAAAATACATAACAGTTGAGTTTGTAATTAACGAAAACCCCAGTAATATCAAGGTTTTTTAGAGTGTAGGACAGTTAATGTCTGATAAATTGGAATTTGTAATGACCTCAAGCGATTATTTGTTTAGAAAACCAAACAAGATTATGTTTGAAATTGCGTTAAAGAAATCCCGACTTGATGCATCTGAAGTGTGGTACTGCGGTGATAATGTTATTGCAGATATCGAATCGGCGTCACAACTCGGTATTTTTCCTGTGTGGTACGATAATAACACTGATGCAAATATTGGTGATATAACTCCCAACTGCGAACATCTACATATTCATGAGTGGGACGAGTTGATAAATATTCTTTTAAATTGCAGGTGAGCATTTAATGAATAAAATTTTTACCGACATTACAAACTATATATTTGTAAAGGACGAGCCGCGAAAGGTCGATGCAATATTTTTACCAGGCGGTTCGCATCCCGAGCAGCCAGAATACGCCGCAGAATTATTCAAAAAAGATATAGCCCCTATTTTAATTGTGTCGGGTGGAATTAGTGTTAAGAAGCAAATGTTTGATGGTGTTAAATCAAAAGCGGATGTTTACAACAAAGAATACAAAACCGATTGTGAATTTTTGACTGACGTATTGAGTATTAACGGTGTTCCAATGTCGGCAATTTATGGTGAGGATAAATCAGGTCATACAAGAGATAACGCTTTCTTTTCTAAAAGGGTTGTCGACGAAAACAATTTAAAAATTAAAACTGCAATCATTGTATGCAAGGCATTTCATGCCCGTAGGTGTTTAATGCTTTACAGTCTTGCATTTCCTGATACAAAGTTTTATATTTGTCCTGTAGTATGCATGGGAATTACCAAAGATAATTGGTATAAAACCGAAAAGGGAATAGATCGTGTTTTTGGTGAACTTGCCCGTTGCGGAAATCAATTTCTTGGAGATATCAAGGAGAATTTACTATGATTCACAATATGAAACTATGGGGCGATGCTTTTCAAAGTATAGCTGACGGTAACAAGACAATTGAACTGCGACTTAATGACGAAAAGCGTCAGAAAATAAATATTGGTGATACCATTATTTTTAACTGCACAAAAAATAATGATGCAATAACTGCCAAAGTAAAAGCATTACACAAATTTGATGATTTTAAAGAGCTTTATGAGTGTTTACCGCTTGATAAATGCGGTTATTCAAAAGATGAGATTGAAACTGCCCATTATACCGATATGTATGATTATTATAGCGTAGAGCAAATAGAAAAGTATGGTGTTTTGGGTATTGAACTATATGATATTACATTTAGTTAAAAATGCACATAAAAGTAAAATGCTTTTTGAAAAAATTGTCAAAATAAATGAAATTGTAAAAAATTGTTTATTTTTTAACAAAATACTTGCAAATTTAAGTTAAATAGGGTAAAATACCATATAGAAAATTTTTAGGAGGTAATTCCAATGGTTAAAGTTGCTATTAACGGATTCGGCCGTATCGGTCGTCTCGCATTCCGTCAGATGTTTGGTGCTGAAGGCTACGATGTAGTAGCTATCAACGACCTTACAAAGCCCTCAATGCTTGCAAATCTTTTAAAGTATGACACAGCACAGGGTGGTTACTGTGGTTACATCGGTGAAAATCTTCACACTGTAGCTGCTGATGATGAGGCTGGTACCATCACAGTTGACGGCAAAACTCTCAAAATTTATGCTGAAAAAGACGCTAAGGATCTTCCTTGGGGCGAATTGGGTGTAGACGTAGTTCTCGAATGCACAGGCTTCTACTGCTCAAAAGAAAAGTCACAGGCTCACATTGATGCAGGTGCAAAAAAGGTTGTTATTTCTGCTCCAGCAGGTAACGATCTCCCAACTATCGTTTACAGCGTAAACGAAAACACTCTTACTAAAGAAGACAACATCATTTCTGCTGCTTCTTGCACAACTAACTGCCTCGCTCCTATGGCTAAGGCTCTTAACGATTATGCTGCAATCCAGAGCGGTATTATGAGCACAATCCACGCTTACACAGGCGACCAGATGATTCTTGACGGTCCTCACAGAAAGGGTGACCTTCGCCGTGCACGCGCTGGCGCTGCAAACATTGTTCCTAACAGCACAGGTGCTGCAAAGGCTATCGGTCTTGTAATTCCTGAGCTCAACGGCAAGCTTATCGGTTCTGCACAGCGTGTTCCAGTTCCTACCGGTTCTACAACCATCCTTACAGCAGTTGTTAAGGGTGCTGACGTAACCAAGGAAGGCATTAACGCTGCTATGAAGGCTGCTGCAAGTGATTCATTCGGTTACAACGAAGATCAAATCGTTTCTTCTGACGTAATCGGTATGCGTTACGGTTCACTCTTTGATGCTACTCAGACAATGGTATCAAAGGTTGGTGACGATCTCTATCAGGTACAGGTTGTTTCTTGGTATGACAACGAAAACAGCTACACAAGCCAGATGGTTCGTACAATTAAGTACTTCGCTGAAATCTAATTTAATATTTAGATAATTTAAATGCTCTGCTTTTTAAGCAGAGCATTTTTGTTTAATTATTTACTTAAATATTCATCTATAGCTTTTGCGGCGGTCTTACCGGCACCCATTGCAGATATTACCGTTGCTGCGCCCGTTACGGCGTCTCCGCCTGCATAAACGCCATCGCGAGTGGTTAGACCGTCTTCGGTAACTATAATACCACCACGGCAATTTACTTCAAGACCATCCGTCGTATTTTTGATAAGAGGGTTAGGGGAGGTGCCTATTGATATAATTACCGTGTCAACGTCGATTGTAAATTCAGAGTTTTCTACGGGAACGGGTCGGCGTCTGCCTTTTTCGTCGGGTTCGCCCAACTCCATTTTTATGCATTTCATACCCGTAACAAAACCGTTTTTTTCGTCACGAGGGTTATCGGGGTTGTTATAGCCCAAAATCTCGGTTGGGTTGCAAAGCAGTTTAAAGATAATGCCTTCTTCCTTGGCGTGCTCAACCTCTTCCTTACGGGCAGGTAATTCATCCATAGAACGACGATAAACAATATACACCTGCTCAGCGCCTAAACGCAGTGCAGTACGAGCCGCATCCATAGCAACATTGCCGCCACCAACAACTGCAACCTTACCACCCTTCATAATAGGGGTATCGGGGTTTTGCAAATATGATTTCATAAGGTTGCTTCTTGTCAAGAATTCGTTAGCCGAGTAAACACCTTTAAGTGATTCGCCGGGTATTCCCATAAAGTTTGGTAGTCCCGCGCCCGAGCCTATAAACACCGCCTCGAAGCCGCTTTCAAAAAGCTCATCTATTGTAAGAGTTTTGCCGATTACAACGTTGGTCTGAATATTAACGCCAAGTTGTTTAAGTGTATCAACCTCTTTTGCGACAATTGATTTGGGAAGTCTAAATTCCGGAATGCCGTAAACCAAAACACCGCCCGCAGTGTGTAATGCCTCAAATACTGTAACCTCATAACCTTTTTTTGCAAGGTCGCCCGCACAGGTTAGTCCCGACGGACCCGAGCCCACGACCGCAACCTTATGACCGTTAGATTGGGGTTTTACGGGTTGTTCTTTAGAGTTATTGTTATGCCAATCGGCAACAAAGCGTTCAAGTCTGCCAATGCCAACGGGTTCAAATTTAATGCCTAAGGTACATTTGCTTTCGCACTGATTTTCTTGCGGACATACTCTACCACAAACAGCAGGTAGGGAAGAAGAAAGCGAAATAACGTTATAAGCTCCTTCAAAATCACCGTCTTTTATATGTGATATAAAGTTTGGTATATCAATATTTACAGGGCAACCGTTTACACAAGGCGCATTTTTGCAGTTAAGGCAACGTTGCGCTTCGGCAATGGCAATTTCCTCGTTGTAGCCTAAAGCTACCTCATCAAAGTTGTGTGCGCGAACGGCGGGTTCTTGCGTTGGCATTTCGTGTTTTTTAGGATTAATAGCCATATTATCACCTTATGCCTTTCTAAATAGGTTACAGCTGTCTTCGTAAGCGTGCCGCTCAAATTCAGCATACATACGGCCTCTGGACATTGCTTCGTCAAAATCTACCTGATATCCGTCAAAGTCAGGGCCATCTACACAAGCAAACTTTGTAACACGCTTGCCGTCAATATTCAGTGTCAATCGACAACCACCGCACATACCTGTACCATCAATCATAATTGGGTTCATTGATACTGTTACAGGTGTGCCGTAAGGGCGCGCAGCTTCAACAACAAACTTCATCATAATAAGCGGACCAATGGTGATTATCATATCAAACTGTTCGCCGTTTTTAAGCATATCGATTAGTGGTGCACAAACATTACCTTGTGTACCATATGAACCGTCATCGGTCATAATATGTAAGCTATCAGAGCAAGATTTGAATTCGTCTTCAAGTATTATCAAATCTTTATTTCTAAAGCCGATTATACTTGTAACCTCGGCGCCCTGATTGTGCAAGGCTTCTGCTATAGGCATAGCAATAGCGCAGCCAACTCCGCCACCGATAATACATACTTTTTTAAATTCATCTATATGAGTGGGCTCACCCAATGGACCGACAAAGTCTTTTATAAACTCGCCGGCAATTTTTTGATTAAGCTTGTTTGTTGTAGCGCCAACTATTTGAAATATAATTTTAACAGTACCTTTTTCTTTATTTACTCCCGCAACAGTAAGGGGAATGCGTTCGCCATTTTCATCAACACGCAATATTATAAACTGACCCGGAAGCGCCTTGTTAGCTACAAGCGGAGCATATATTTCCATTTGTGTAACAGCTGTGTTTAATATTTTTTTACTTACAATTTTATACATTAAATAACCTTCAATCTTAAAGATTGTAATATTATATTATAAATACACGTATATGTCAACCGATACTCACTAAGAAATTTAGGCTGAAATTTATGAAAAAATGCCGCAAATGCGGCATTTTTATTAAAATATTTTTTTTGCAATTATTCGACTGAATAATTTTTTAATTTCGCATATGGGGATAATCGAAATTGAAAGAGCTAGACTTAGCAACAACTTTCCAAATGAAAGTACTTCTAATCCAAAAACATATCCAGCAGGAGTAATAACAAGGAATAAAGCGATAAACAGTACAAGAACTGTAGTGTAATTCATAAATTTATTACCTTTGAAATCTGCTTTAATAATAGTATCATGTGTTTTAAGATTAAATGAATGGAAGATTTGAACCATTGAAAGTGTTGAAAAAGCCATTGTAGAACCGCCAATGGCGAAAGAAATAAGTGTTAATGCGGCAATTACAATTGCATCACATGCTATATTTATTGAAGCACCTTTACTAAATAAGTGGCCAGATAAAGCAATAGGTTTTTTTCGCATAACATCAAGCTCTGATTTTTCTGTTGTAAGTGATATAACTGAGGTAGAGTCGGTGAGTAAATTTATCCACAAAAGTTGTAATGCGGCAAGTGGTGGCATACCAAAGAAAAGCATACCTAGAATAAAAGCTAAAATTTCGCCAAAATTACAACTTAACAAATAAGATACAGATTTTTTTACGTTTTCAAACAGCCCACGGCTTTCGCAAATGGAGTTTACAACCGACATAAACTTTTTATTTTCAATAATTACATCAGCATTTCCCTTGGCAATATCAGTTCCGTAACTGCCAACGGAACAACCTATATCTGCAACACTCAATGCATCAGCATCTTCGGTACCGTTACCTGTAACTGCAACAATTTTCTCTTTTTTTTGCCAAGCATTTATTATGCGAATTTTATCTTCAGGACTAATTCTAGCATACACTGTGTATTTTTCAATTTGGTTACAAAGTTCGGTATCTGTTAATTCACTTAATTCAGTTCCACTAATTGCCTGAGAATCATCTTGTAAAATGCCAATACGACGAGCAATCGTTTTTGCAGTGTCGATGTTATCGCCGGTCATCATAATTGTATTTATGCCCGCCATTTTACAAGTTTTTATGGCTTCAACGGTATCTGATTGTGGTGGATCATAAAGTGCTAGTAAACCCACAAAAGTTAATTCATTTTCGATTAATTCAGGATCAGGACTAGAGGGTATTTCATCTAACTTTTTAATAGCAACGCAAATCGCACGGTATGAATCCTTCGTAAGATTTTTATATACCTCGTAAATTGTATCTTTGTTTTGTAAACTGCATTTTTCGATTAACACTTCCAGTGCACCTTTGACGACTGCTACAGGGGTGCCACCAATCATATTAATACTTGTCATTGTTTTACGAGTACTGTCAAATGATATTTGTGCTAATCTTGGAAATAGATTGCCAATATCTACTTTTGACATTGTTGTAAGCTTTTCGCAAGCGTTTTCGATTGCTTTTTCGGTTGAATCGTTTTCTAGCATTGAACACGAAACAGTTAATTGTAATGCAGAAAGAGCTTTTTCTGGTATGACATCTGCAGAGATGTCAATCAGTTCTTCGCCGTCGTATATATAATTTAGTTCCATATTGTTTTTTGTAAGTATTCCTGTTTTGTCAACACAAAAAACTTCTGTTTGACCGAGTAACTCCAGTGCTTTAGTGTTTTTAATTATAACACGATCATTTATCATTCGGTGAATACCTAACGCTATTACAATAGTGGATATTGCGGGTAAGCTCTCAGGCATTGCACAAATTCCAAGAGCAACTGCATTAAGAAGAGAATTCACTGTAATACTTGCAAATGGTTCAGCAGTATTAAAATTTTGAATAATTCCGATTAAAAAAGCAATAACACAAATTATAAGTATTGCGGTATTGATTTTTTTCCCACTTTTGTTTAATGAATCTGTAATAGGTAGCGTTTCTGAATTTATTTGTCGATTTATATCGGTAATTTTACCTATCTCTGTTCGAAGACCTGTTTCAACTACGACCGCAGTTGCATTTCCGTGAACAACACTACAACCCGCAAACACCATATTTTTTCTTGCGGTTGATAACGTTATGTCTTCAAATATAGCATTTGCGTCTTTTTCAACAGGAATTATGTCTCCTGACAATACCGATTCATTGCAACGAAATGAATCGGTGGCAATAAGTCGCGCATCAGCCGTGATATAATCGCCTTCATTCAATATAATTATATCGCCAGGTACTAACAAATCAGAGGGAATAAATTGCTTTTTGTTATCACGAATTACTTCGACTTTAGGATTAGATGCATTTTGTATTTCATCAAGAGCTAAGTCACATTTGTAAAGATGAAATGCACTTATAAATGCATTGAGAAATACTATAGCGATAATGAGAATTGGAAAATAAAAATTATTTGGATTGTAAATTAAATTTACAACGAAAGTTATAATGGCAACAGTAATCAAGAAGTATACAACTTTGTTTTTAAGTTGAGAGAAAAAGCGAGTTAATAAACTGTTTTTATGAGTTATAGCAGTAGTGTTTTTACCGTATATTTCAATGCGCTCATCAACTTCACTTGACCACAAGCCGTTTTCTTTATTCGTTTTAAGCTCACTTAACACATTTTCTATTTCAGAACTGTGCCAAATCATATTATCACTCCGTTAAAATTAGTCATTATATATAGGGAACTGTGCGCAAAGAGCCTGAACCTCAGCGGTAATACGCTCTTTATTTGCGTCAAAATCGGTGATAATATCTTTGATCCAGTCAGCAATAAGAAGCATTTCTTTTTCCTTAAAACCACGTGCTGTAACGGCAGGGGTACCAATACGCAAACCGCTTGTAACAAACGGGCTGTTAGGATCGTTTGGAATTGTGTTTTTATTTGCGGTAATGTGAACCTCGTCAAGACGGTGTTCAAGCTCTTTACCGGTAATATCAAAGTTAGTAAGCTTTAAAAGCATAAGATGATTATCGGTGCCGTCTGATACCAACTCAATACCATTTTTCTTGAGCGCATCGGCAAGTGTAGCGGCATTTTTTACAATTTGAGTTTGATATGCCTTAAATTCGTCGGTAAGCGCTTCGCCAAGAGCCACAGCTTTTGCCGCAATTATATGCATCAATGGACCGCCCTGTGTACCGGGGAATACTGCCTTGTCAATTTGTTTTGCAAGCTCTTCACGGCACAAAATCATACCACCACGTGGGCCACGAAGTGTTTTGTGTGTGGTTGTTGTTACTACGTCAGCATAAGGAACAGGGGACGGGTGAAGACCTGCAGCTACAAGACCTGCAATATGTGCCATATCTACCATAAGGTAAGCGCCGACCTCGTCAGCGATTTCGCGGAACTTTTTAAAATCAATTGTTCTTGAGTATGCGCTGGCACCCGCAATTATCATTTTTGGTCTACATTCTAAAGCAATTTTACGAACATTTTCATAGTCAATTGCTTCGGTAGTGTCATCAACACCGTAAGGTACAATATTAAAATATTTGCCCGAAATATTAACAGGTGAACCGTGAGAAAGGTGACCACCTTGCTGCAAATTCATACCCATAACGGTATCGCCCGGCTCTAGCAAGGCAAAGAAAACCGCCAAATTTGCGTTTGCGCCGCTGTGTGGCTGAACGTTTGCGTGCTCTGCACCAAAGAGCTTTTTAGCACGCTCGCGAGCAATATCTTCAACAACGTCAACGCACTGACAGCCGCCATAATAACGTTTTGTGGGGTAGCCTTCAGCATATTTATTTGTAAGCACTCCGCCTGCGGCAAGAAGCACTGCCTTGGATACAATATTTTCAGAAGCGATAAGCTCTATATTGCCTTGTTGACGGTTTAGCTCTGCGTCACAAGCGGCAAAAACCTCGCTGTCATAATTTTTAAGTTCGTCAAAAAAGTTCATATTTATTCTCCTTTGTTTTGGTAATATAATACACCATTATAATCTTTAATATTTTACCACTATTTATATTATTTGTCAATAAAATACAAAAATAATACAGGGGATTTAAATCCCCTGTAAAACTATTTGTTTATCAACTTTTGCCAGCACGACCAGCACATACTCTTATATTTTTCGTTGCCGCCGATTTCGACCTGTGCACCGTCTGTAACTATATTGCCATTACCGTCAAAACGCGCGTTTACAATTGCCTTTTTACCACATTCGCAAATTGATTTTACTTCGGTGATACTGTCGGCAATTTCAAAAAGACGCTTACTGCCGGGAAATAGCTTTGTTCTAAAATCGGAACGCAGTCCAAAGCAAATAACCGGAATATTTTCATTTTCGGCAATATATTTTAATTGGTCAATTTGGTCTTCAGTGAAGAATTGACATTCGTCACATATAATAACGTCAATTTTTTGCGTTTTAACAACGGTATCATTTATTACAATGTCGGCGCTTGCGGTTTTAAAAAGCTCGGTAATATCGTCTTTATCTTTAATGACGTTAGCGGGTGCTTCTAAACCTATTCTTGATTTAACAACCGTTACAATTTTTCCGCTTTCGTCAATGTAATCGTCACGGGTATCGGTTTGAGGCTTTATGAGCCAAACACTGTGATTTTTTTCAAGATAATTAAATCTTGTCATAAGTGCATTAGCGGTTTTTGAGGACCCCATTGCACCAAATTTGAAATAAAGCTTTGACATTTTTACAGCCCCTTTATGTTTATTGTTGTAATTATACTATATAAATCTATATTTAACAAGTCTTTTTAAAGCAACTTGCGGTTGCGTAATGTGCAACTTAAAATTTCTTGATTGTTTAATTGTTTTGTGTTAAATTTTCATTTGGAGGCGAATGCTATGTCATTAAATAATATGATCGGTAAATTAAGAAATCAGGCCAATTTATCGCAAGAGCAATTTGCAGAGCTTTTTGGTGTTACACGTCAATCGGTGCAAAAGTGGGAAAGCGGTAGCTCAATGCCCGAACTTGATAAGCTAATAAAAATTGCAAAGCACTTTGATATTACGATTGATTCATTAGTTTTTGATAGTGATACGCGTATTACTGAGGAATTAACGTGTGTAAAAGAATTAAAACCCAAGTACGAAAATATGCACGTTTGGGAAGCATATTATGTAAATCTTAATACAGAATATCAACAGTCGATAGAGGAAGGACTCGATATTTCTCAATATGAGGATTTATTTAAAACTGTTGCTTTGCTTCCTCGAAATGATACAAAGAAAAAACTTGCCGATATTTTGTTTGAAATTGTTAGAGATGCTAAAATTGTTGATGGATACAAATACGATGAACCCTCAACTTTAGATGAAATAAAAGAGCTAAGGATCGACAACCATCAGTTGCCTAAACTTGACAAAAATAAACTTAAGAATAAAATTCACGGTGCTTGGATGGGTAGAGTGTGTGGTTGTCTTTTGGGTAAAACGGTTGAAGGTATTAGAACAGATGAATTGATACCCGTTCTAAAAAATTCTAACAATTATCCAATGCATAGGTATATTAGACGTAGTGATATTGATTTTAAAATGGTAGAAAACTATAGATTCCGTTTTGAAAAACGTCCTTTTGCCGACGAAATGAATGGTATGCCCGTTGACGACGATACAAACTACGTTGTATTAGCACAAAAGCTTATTGATAAGTACGGTAAAGAATTTACCGACTATGATATGTCACGTATATGGTTAGAGCTACAACCAAAAGATGCGTATTGTACTGCCGAGCGCGTTGCTTTTTGTAATTTTGTAAAAGGCTTTGAGCCACCGCAGTCAGCTATATACAAAAATCCATATCGAGAGTGGATTGGCGCGCAAATTAGAGGTGACTATTTTGGTTATATTTCACCTGGTAATCCAGAATTTGCTGCCGAAATGGCATTTAGAGATGCATCGATTTCTCACATAAAAAACGGTATTTACGGTGAAATGTTTGTGGCTGCTATGATAGCGGCTGCGGCAGTAACAAGCAATATTAAAGAAATAATTTTAAGCGGTCTTTCACAAATACCTAAAACATCAAGACTATATGAAGCGATTAATAATGTTATTTGTCAGTATGATAATGGAAAATCACAAAAGGATTGCTTTGCAGATATTCATAACAAATTTGATGAATTTACATCACACGGTTGGTGTCATACTATTTCAAATGCAATGATTGTTGCCGCATCGTTACTTTATGGTAATGGTGATTTTGGTAAATCAATATGTATGGCTGTTGAAACAGGCTTTGATACTGATTGTAACGGTGCAACGGTTGGCTCAATACTAGGTATGGCGAATGGTATTAGTTCAATTGATGATGTTTGGAAAAAACCAATTAATAATAAGCTTCATACTTCAATTTTTGGTGTTGGTACTGTAAATATTACGGATGTAGTCGAGCTTACAATGAAGCATATTGAATTATAGGAGTTTGATATGAAAATATATAATCTTGGTTCGCTTAATATTGATTATGTTTATTCAGTCGAACATATTGTAAACCCTAAAGAAACTATTGCTTCAAATAATTTAAATAAATTTGCAGGAGGGAAAGGACTTAATCAATCTATTGCGTTATCTCGTGCAGGATGCAACGTTATACACGGCGGAATCATTGGCAATGATGGTGCGTTTCTAAAAGAGGTATTAATAAAAGATAATGTTGATACTTCACATATTATAATGCTTGATAAGTCTACTGGTCACGCAATTATTCAGGTTGACAAAAATGGTCAAAACAGTATTTTGCTTTATTCCGGAACAAATCATTTAATTGATAGGGAATATGTGAAAAATTTTTTAAAAGATTCTCAAGAAGATGATATCTTGCTTTTACAAAATGAAACAAGTGCACTTGAATATGCTTTTGAAATTGCAAAGAATAATAAAATTCAGATTGCCTTAAACCCGTCACCTTATTCTGAAAATTTAAAGAATCTGCCTTTACAGTATGTAAACTGGTGGTTTTGCAACGAGGTTGAAGCAAGTGAATTGTTTGGCAGCAGTGATATAGATGTAATAAAAAATAAGTTTATATCTCAGTATCCAATTAGTAATCTAATTCTAACGTTAGGTGAGAATGGCAGTATATTTATTAATCAAAATAATTTTATAAGGCAGATTGCATATAAAACGAATGTTGTAGATACTACTTCTGCAGGTGATACCTTTACAGGTTATTTTTTAGGAGCAATTTCACAAAATAAAACCGTTAAAGATGCTATGGAAATTGCATCAAAAGCTGCATCAATTACTGTATCCAGAAATGGCGCAGCGACTTCAATTCCTTATATAACAGAAATTTAAAAAACAGGAACTCCAAAACGGAGTTCCTGTTTTTTTATAACATAGACTTTCTTAATTCTTCGCTACTTAGTGGTGATAAATCTGCGGGAGCAATGTCAAACACAGTTTTGCAGCCGTATTGACCACGATTATAAAGTTTATTTATAGCCCTCGCATATGCAACAAGTACGCTTGCGGTAAATTCGGGATTAGAGTCAAGCTTGAGGTTATATTCTATTACGTGATTATTTTCGTGATTAATGCCTGTTTTGCCGGTTCTAATCACAAATCCACCGTGTGGAATACCAGAGTGATCACGACTTAGTTCTTCTTCACTAATAAAATGTACTATTGTATCATAATCTGCAAAGTAGTTCGGCATTGTTTTAATTTCGCTTTCAATACGCGCTTTATCAGCACCATCTTCAGCCACTACAAAACATTCACGTAAATGCTTTTGACGTGTGTTAAGTTCTGGTTCCGAACCACTTCTTACTGCACTTAATGCTTCATCAATCGGTACAGTGTATTGCTTTGCATCTTTAACTCCGTCAATGCGACGTATTGCATCGGAGTGACCTTGGCTAACACCTTTGCCCCAAAATGTATAATCCTTACCGTCAGGTAAAATGGCAGAAGCGTAAAGTCGATTAATTGAAAACATACCTGGGTCCCAACCGCCAGAAATGAGTGCGGTGTGATTAGTCTCTGATGCTGCGGCATCAACTCTTGTAAAATGCTCAGGTATTTTTGCGTGTGTATCGAAACTATCGACTACATTAAAGTTTTTGGCAAGTTCAGGTGTCATTTTTGGTAGATCGGTAGCGCTACCGCCACAAATTATAACAACGTCGATATCATTTTTGTGCTTTAAAATATCATCGACATGATAAACTTTGGTACCACTAATAGTTTTAACTGTTTCGGGTGCGCGTCGTGTAAATACACCACATAGCTCAGTATCAGATGAATTGATCACTGCCGCTTCAACACCGCGACCTAAATTACCATAACCGTAAATTGCAATTTTCATAAAAGAAACCTTCTTAGCTAAAATTTAATTTCTACGTTTTTCATATCAGAAAGTAAACGTTTTTCGTTTGCATCTTCCATAGGTGTAAGGGGAAGACGTAGGAAGTTATCACAATAACCCATAGCTGACATTGCCGCTTTTACAGGTATAGGATTGACTTCACAGAAAAGCGAATCAATAAGTGGCAAATATTTAAGCTGCATATCGAGTGCTTTTTTACATTCTCCATTTAAATAAGCATGGCACATTTGAGATGTTTCTCGCGGCAAAAGATTAGATAGTACGGAAATAACCCCCTTACCGCCGAGTGACATAACAGGTATTATTTGGTCATCATTTCCGGAATAAATGTCAAGTTCATCTCCGCAAAGTCGTGAAATAGCAGCTACTTGAGATATATCACCGCTAGCTTCCTTAATAGCAACAATATTCGGGTGCTTTGCAAGGGCCGCGCATGTTTCGGGTTTTAGATTACAGCCAGTTCTACTTGGAACATTGTAAAGAATACACGGTTTTGTACTAGCGTCAGCAACGGCAGAAAAGGATTTTATAAGTCCGTTTTGGGTTGATTTATTATAGTATGGAGTAACAAGGAGCATAGCATCTGCGCCAACTTCACAAGCGTATTTTGTCAGTGAAATTGCATAAGCGATGTCGTTAGAACCTGTACCGGCAATAACCGGTACTCTACCTGCTACTGTTTCAACACAAAACTTAATAGCCTCTTTATGCTCCGCATCTGTAAGAGTTGAACCTTCACCGGTTGTACCGGCAACAACAATAGCATCAATACCTTCTTCAATTTGCCAATTAATTAGCTTGCTAAATGCTTCAAAATCGATGCCTTTTTCATTAAGTGGTGTTACAATTGCAGTTGCTGCACCTGTAAAAATTGTGTTTTTCATTTTATTTCCTCCAAAAAAATAAGATAGTAGCAAATAAAATGCAACTATCCTCCGAAAATCATATAAACATATTAGTATTTCAGAATGAATAGCACTCCGCATTTTATGCGACAGCAAAATAGATGTTATCTAAGTTGCCAGCAAGGTGTATGCCACAACACCCACTTCGGCATCAGCCCCTTTTTCGTGCGATTTTGGCAATCTTATTTGCACGATACTTTTGACATAATGCACCTCTATCATTTGGGTGAAAGTATAACATATGAATATTCATTTGTCAATAAAAAATTTGAATATGCATATATTCATAAAATAGTGAATATTTTTTCTATTTTACCTTGAAAAAAAAGTTGTATTGTTGTATAATATCATAGAATATTTATAAATATTTCAAAGGTTGGTGTATTATGACTCGCAAACAAGCACGAGAAGAAGCATTTATTTTAATTTTTGAAAAAAGTTTAAATGATAACGCATTAGAGGAAATACTTTCTCTTGCGGAAGAGGTTCGTGATATTAAAGCGGACGAATATGTTAAAAAAGTTTTTTTTGGTGTATTTGACTATTTAGACGATATTGATACGATTATATCAAAAAACTCAGTTGGTTGGAGCATTAAACGTATTACCAAAACTGCTCTTGCTTTACTGCGGCTAGCAATATATGAGATTTGCTATTATGATGAAATTCCTGTTTCGGTTTCAATTAATGAAGCCGTTGAACTAGCTAAAAAATATGCAACAAAAGAGGATGCTTCGTTTATAAATGGTATTCTTTCAACTGTTGCAAAAAGTGCGGAATAATGCTTAATACAATAACGGTTTCACAGCTTAATAATTATGTTAAATCGCTTATAGAAAACGATGTAAGGCTTACCTTCATAAACGTAAGCGGGGAAATATCGAATTTTAAAAATCATTTTTCAAGTGGACATTGGTACTTTACTCTTAAGGATGCCAATGCCACTATACGTTGCGTTATGTTTCGCAGCAGTGCGTCACGTGTTAATTTTGATGTGAATGATGGTATGGCTGTAATTTTAAAAGGGAAGGTTTCTCTTTATGAAAAAGACGGTCAATATCAATTTTATGCCGAGGAAATGCATACTTTAGGTCAGGGCGATTTGGCTTTACAGTTTAAGCAAGTCAAGGAAAAATTGGAACAAGAGGGTTTGTTTGACGCCAAAAGTAAACGTCCACTTGTGAAATTTCCAAAACGTATAGCTGTTATTACGTCTGATACAGGTGCTGCTGTTCGTGATATTTTAAACGTTACAGCGAATCGTTATCCAGCGTGTGAGATTATAATCTGTCCTGTTTTGGTACAAGGTGAAATGGCAGCTCGTGATATGATTAATACTCTTGAACGCGTATATTCGCTGGAAGAAATTGATGCTATTATTATTGGTCGTGGCGGTGGTAGCGCAGAGGATTTGCATTGCTTTAACGATGAGACTTTGGCTCGTAAAATTTATGAATCTCCATTTCCTGTTATTTCAGCGGTAGGTCATGAAACTGACTTTACAATCTGTGATTTTGTAGCAGATGTTCGTGCATCAACACCGTCACATGCAGCTGAGCTGGCTGTACCTGATTGTCAGGAAATAAAAAAGCATCTAAACAATATAACTAGTTTGTTAAATAGCAGAATTTCATTTAAATACAATTCTAAACTAAATATCTTGAATTCTATAAATTCAACTGTAAATGTTTTGAATTTTGAAAGAAAGATTCAAAACAAACAAATTGATGTTGATCGTCTTTCTGATAAAATAATTAATCAAATGAAATTTTCTTTACAGTTATTCGTTAACAAAACAGCAAATATTACATCACGTATTGATGCGCTTAGTCCTTTAAAAATTATTGCGCGCGGATTTACAACTGTAAAAAAATGTGATGAATATATAACAGATATTAGTAAAATTGATGTTGACGATATTATTACCGTTAAATTTATTGACGGTGATATTGACTGTATTGTTACAGAAAAAAACGTTAATTAGAGGTAATGTTTATGCTTTCAAAAGATTTTGATTTTGAAAAATCAATAAAAGAACTAGAAATTATTGCTAACAGTCTTGAAAATGAAAAAATTTCTCTTGATGAGTCTATTTCACTTTTTGAAAAGGGTGTAAAGCTTTCTAGGGACTGTTCTGAATATTTAGAAAATGCCAAGCAAAAAATTATTTCGCTTACCGAAGCTCAAGAGGAGAGTAATAAAGATGTTTGATACTATACTAAAGGATTATCAAGCTAAAATTGAAGCACGTTTTGATATAATTCTATCAGAAAATGGGCAGTTATATGATGAGGTACTATCTGCATGTAGATATGCAACACTAAATGGTGGTAAGCGAATAAGACCAATATTGTTATTAGAATTTTATAAGCTGTGTGGTTGTGATGATGACTGTGCTTATAATTTTGCATGCGCGTTAGAGATGATACATTCGTATTCTCTTGTTCATGATGATCTTCCGTGTATGGATAATGACGATATACGCCGCGGCAAACCCTCTTGTCATAAAGCTTTTGGTGAAAGTACAGCGCTTTTATGTGGTGACGCATTGCTTACTGAAGCTTTTTCTATTGCTTCCAAAACGCTAGGTATTGATTCTGAACGTGTTGTTAAAGCATTATCTCATTTAGCTTCGTCTGCTGGTGTGAACGGAATGATTGGCGGGCAGGTAATTGATATGTCTGACAATACAGGCGCTGACGATGACGTTCTATTTGAAATGTATCGTCTTAAAACAGGTGCGCTACTTAAAACCGCCTGTGCAATTGGGTGTATATTAGCAGGTGTCAATGACGATTTAATTGCAGTTGCTGAAAAATTTGGCGAAAAGGTTGGCATTGCATTTCAAATAATAGATGATATTCTTGATGAAGTAAGCGATACCAAGACCTTAGGTAAAACGGTTGGTAGTGATGCAAAAAACAACAAGGATACAATTGTTGTACGGTTGGGTGTTGAGTACTGCCGTGATCTTGCTAAAAAATATACTGATGAGGCCTATGATTGTTTAAATCAGTTTGATGGTGATACGACAGTTCTTAAGGAACTTGCTGCATATTTGTTAGAACGCAACTATTAAAGGATGTTTAAATTTGATTTACAAAATTTTAAATAACATTGATTCTCCGGATAATGTAAAAAAACTTAATAAAGGAGAATTGAATTTACTGTGCGATGAGATACGTAACGAAATAATTAACGTTGTTTCAAAAAATGGTGGACATCTGGCATCTTCACTAGGTGCCGTTGAGCTTACCGTGGCCCTGCATCGTGTTTTTTCATCTCCAAAGGATGCAATAATTTTTGATGTCGGTCATCAATCATATGCTCATAAACTGCTTACCGGTCGTTTTGATAAATTCAGCACTCTTCGAAAAGAGGATGGGATTTCGGGATTTATGCGTCCGGCAGAGAGCGAGCACGATCCTTTTGTAACGGGACACAGCAGTAACTCTATTTCTGCCGCATATGGTATATATAAAGCAAAATCAATGCTGGATGGCGGCACAGCGATTGCTGTTATCGGTGACGGTGCAATGACAGGCGGTATGGCATATGAAGCCCTAAATAATGCAGGCGGTAAAAAAGGAAATTTTATAGTTATACTTAACGATAATAAAATGTCCATTTCTAAAAATGTTGGTGCTATGCCACGGGCTTTTACCAAAATGCGTAATCGTAAAGGTTATCATAAAATGAAGTTCGTAGTAAGCACACTGCTTCTAAAAATTCCACTTGTTGGTAAACCGTTATATAATTTTGTTTTTTCTATTAAAGAAGCTTTTAAAAGTGTTGTTTATAAAAATAACATATTTACAAGTCTTGGTTTTAATTATTTGGGACCCGTAAATGGTCATGACATAGAAGCTATGGAAAGGCTTTTTACAATTGCAAAAAGCTATAATATGCCAACTCTTGTTCATGTTGTAACAACAAAAGGAAAAGGATATTATTTTGCTGAAAATAATCCAAATGATTATCATGGTGTATCATCCTTTAACATTGATAAAGGTAAGGATGTTAAAAATATAAAAACATATTCTGACATCGCAGGAGAGACTCTATGTGAATTAGCTGCAAAAAATAAGCGTGTTTGTGCTATTACTGCTGCAATGACGGAAGGAACAGGACTTAAAAATTTTGCTATAAAATACAAGTCAAGATTTTTTGATGTAGGTATTGCCGAACAGCATGCGGTAACATTTGCCGCCGGTTTAGCATCAGGTGGTATGATTCCATATTTTGCTGTGTATTCATCTTTTCTACAGCGTGGTTATGATCAGGTATTACACGATGCAGCAATTGCTAATGTACCAATTAAACTTTTGGTTGATAGAGCTGGAATAGTTGGCGACGACGGCGAGAGTCATCAAGGTTTATTTGATGTTGCGTATTTGTCTACAATACCAAATGTTAATATTTATTCACCGTGTTTTTATAATGAACTTAAGAAAACGATTGAGGATGTATCTGTTAAGAAAGAAATCAGTGTGGTTCGTTATCCACGTGGAATTGAAAATAATAATTATGATGGTTCGATTAGTGGCGATTACACGATTATTTCACAAAACAGTAAAAAGGTTATTGTGACTTATGGTAGAATTTTCTCTAATGCTTTAGAGGCAATAAAGAGGCTTTGCAATGTAGATTTAATTAAACTTAATAAAATTCATCCCATTGAAGAAGAAATAATTCGAATACTTAACGGTTACGATCAAATCTATTTCTTTGAAGAGGGCATTTTTTCTGGTGGTGTAGCTGAGAACATTGGTTGTCGCTTGTTAAATAACGGGTATCGTGGTAAGTATATTGTAAATGCTGTAAACGATGAATTTGTTGGTGCATCGACAATTGAGTCAGCTCTTAAAAAATATAAACTTGATACTGAGTCAATGGTAGAAATTGTAGGTAAATAATGGGAAAAGAAAGATTAGATTGTGCTTTGGTAAATAGAGGTTTTGCAGAAAGTCGTGAAAAAGCAAAGGCAATTATTATGTCTGGAATTGTTTATGTTAACAATCAAAAATGTGATAAAGCCGGTGATACTGTTAAACCTGATGATAATATTGAAGTTCGTGGAGAAACACTTAAGTATGTAAGCCGCGGTGGCTTAAAGCTTGAAAAGGCGATGAAAAGTTTTAATATATCACTTAACGACCGTATATGCGCGGATATAGGCGCTTCAACAGGTGGTTTCACTGACTGTATGCTTCAAAATGGCGCAAAAAAGGTTTTTTCAATTGATGTCGGTTATGGTCAGCTTGCTTGGAAACTGAGAACCGATGAGCGTGTGGTAAATCTAGAGCGTACTAACTTTAGATACGTTACACGTGAACAAGTGCCTGATGAATTGGATTTTGCTTCAGTGGACGTATCGTTTATATCACTTTCACTTATTATTCCTGTTATGCGCACGCTACTGCGTGATGGCGGTAGAGCAGTATGTTTAATAAAGCCACAGTTTGAAGCAGGTAAAGAAAATGTTGGTAAAAAAGGTGTAGTTCGTGATAAATCTGTTCATATCGCTGTTATAGAAAAAATTATTAACATTATTATCGATAATAAATTTTCACTTTTAGGACTAGATTTTTCACCAATTAAAGGTCCAGAAGGAAATATTGAGTATCTATGTTATATACAAAAAGATGATGAACCATTAACTACTGATTATAGTGCAGTCGATGTTGTTGAAGCATCGTATAATGCGTTAAAGGAGGGTGTGTAATGATAGTAGCTGTAATTCCAAATCTTGATAAACGAGGCTCGTCAGAAACGGTAGAAAAAATGTCAGCTTTTTTAAAAGATTGTGGCATTACTGCCTATTTGCCCGATGATATTTGTTGTGCAGGTTATGAGCACGCTCCGATAGATGAACTTTATAAAATTGCCGATATCATAATAACTATTGGCGGTGACGGCACCATTATTCGTTTTGCAAAGCGTGCTGCACTTGATGGTAAAGCAGTGCTTGGAATTAATGCGGGCAGGGTTGGTTATCTCGCTAACATTGAACAAAATGAGTATAATCTTTTGTCTAAACTTTCCACTGGCGAATATACCATTGAGGAACGAATGATGTTAAACATTACTGTTAAAGAAAATGGTAATGTTGTTGGTGAATATGAGGCCCTAAATGATGCTGTTATCAGTAGTGGATATCTTTCGCGCATAATAGATGTCACAGCTTCAGTTGATGGTGGTGACGTCATAACTTATCACGCTGACGGTTTAATTGCTGCAACGCCGACCGGTTCTACGGCATATTCAATGTCAGCCGGAGGCCCCGTAATTGATCCTACAATGAAATGCGTATGTCTTACTCCAATTTGCTCACATTCATTGGCAGCAAAGCCGATCTTGATTAGTGGAGAAAAAGAAATTAAATTAAAAGCATATTCAAAAAAGAGAACTGATATATTCTTATCTGTCGATGGCCGTAAGGTTGTACCAATTAAGCCGTTTACCGAAATATATATTTCAAACTCAAAAAATTCGGTAAAACTTGTCAGAATAAACGATCGTTCTTTTTATAAAACTCTTTCCCTTAAATTTAGAGATGCTAGGAGCAGTAAATAATGAAAAGAAAAAGACAACAAAAAATTCTTGAATTAATTACAAATAACATTGTGCTTACTCAGGATGATTTGCAAAATTTATTACTAAATGAAGGCTTTGAAGTTACACAATCAACCGTATCTCGTGACATCAAGGAACTTAGATTAATAAAGGGTCATGATTCGTCAGGAAATTATCGTTATGTTAGTAGCGAATTGCGTGATACAAATAAGCAGGCTTTTTCTCATTTTAGAGATATTTTCTCGCGATATACAAAAAGTGTTGATTTTTCACTTAATGATGTTGTTATTAAATGTGTTTCTGGAATGGCTTCCAGTGTGTGTGTAGCACTTGATGCTATGTATAGCGATATGATGCTTGGCACAATAGCAGGTGATGATACTGTATTTGTGGTAACTCGTAGTGAAGCACAGGCAGCACAGCTTACTAATGAACTAAAAAAAATGATGTAAGGTATTTAATATGATAAAATCTTTGCATATAGATAATATAGCGGTAATAGAAAGCACCGATATTGATTTTGAAAATGGATTTAATGTACTTACGGGTGAAACAGGTGCCGGTAAATCAATAATAATAGATGCTATAAACGCCGTTTTAGGTGAGCGTACATCTAAAGACTTAATTAGAACAGGTTGCGATAGAGCGGTTGTTTCTGCTTTGTTTTGTAATTTGTCTTTGTCTGCTAAAAGTAATCTTTTAGGTAATGGCTTTGATGTAGATGATGATGGAAATCTTCTTATAACACGTATTATTACAAATACAGGTGGCTCAATAAAGATTAACGGTAGAGCTGCTACTGCTTCAATTCTTAAAGAAATTTCTAAAGATTTAATTAATATTCACGGCCAACATGATAATCAAAAACTACTTAACCCCGATAATTATTATTTATACCTAGATCTTTTGGCTAATAATATCAACGAGTACAATAACTATAAAACCGAGTTCGATTATTTTAACAAAATACGTCGTGAACTTAATTCGCAAGAAACAGATGAAGGCGAAAAGCAACGAAGAATTGATATATTACAGTATCAAATCAAAGAACTTGAGGATGCGAATATTACTGTAGGTGAATTAGAAGAAATCAGAAAAAAACTTACCATTGCAGAAAATTATGAAAAAACAATGTCGGTACTTACTGAAGCTTCATACTGCTTAGATGGTAGTGATAATTTTGATGGTGCTATATCACTTGTTCGTAACGCTCAAAAATATATTGGTTCAGCAAAGAGTGCTGATTTTGATGCTGTTTTTAATAGGTTAGGAGTTGCACTTGAAAATTTATATGATATTTCTGCCGAAATTCGTAATTTTACCGATAATGAAGAACTTCGTGATTTAGATCCCGAAAAATTGCGTGAAAGGCTTGACACATTACGTCGCCTTATGTTAAAATACGGCGGCGATGAAGAGAAAATGCTATCTTTTCTTGAAAATGCAAAATGTGAACTTGACACTATAATATGTTCGGATAAGCGCATAGAAGAATTATCGCATCAACTTGACGAATCTACTGAAAGATTAATTTCGTATGGTGAAGAATTAACATCTACACGAATAAAAGCTGCTGAAAGTTTTTCTAAGCGTGTTAGTGATGTATTATCTGGTCTTGATATGCCAAACGTAAAATTTATCGTGAATGTTATTCAAGACAGATATACACGTTATGGATGTAATACCGTAGAATTTTTAATCAGTACGAATGCGGGAGAAGAAGTTAAACCTTTACATAAAATTGCTTCAGGTGGCGAACTTTCGCGAACAATGCTTGCCATTAAAAGTGTTCTTGCTGATAAGGATGACGTTGACACATTGATTTTTGATGAAATTGATACGGGGATTAGTGGTAGAGCTGCCGATAAAGTTGGATTGCAACTTCAAAAGGTTTCATATAATCGACAAGTAATATGTGTTACACATTTAGCGCAAATCGCCGCATATGCTGATAATCATTTACTTATCGAAAAAAGTTTTAAAAATGATAAGACATATACAAATGTAATTTCGCTTGATAACGAACAAAAAATCAGTGAAATAGCACGCATAATGTCGGGAACAAAAATTACTGAAAATTTATATAATTCAGCAAAAGAATTACTTGATAGGAGTAAAAAATAAAATGGGTATTTATGAAGAACTTATAGCCCGCGGACTTATAGCGCAGGTTACAGACGAAAAAGAAATAAGAGAAATGGTAAACAACGGTAAGGCAACCTTTTATATTGGTTTCGACCCTACCGCTGACAGTCTTCACGTTGGTCATTTTATGGCACTTTGCCTTATGAAGCGTTTGCAGATGGCAGGTAATAAGCCTGTTGTTCTTATAGGTGGTGGTACTGCATATATAGGTGACCCATCGGGTAGAACCGATATGCGCAGCATGATGACTGCCGAAACAATTCAGCACAACTGCGACTGCTTTAAAAAGCAGATGGAACGCTTTATAGAATTTGGTGACGATAAAGCAATTATGGTTAACAATGCTGATTGGCTTTTGGGTCTTAACTACATTGATATGCTTCGCGAGGTTGGTGCGCATTTCTCGGTAAATAATATGCTTCGCGCCCGTTGCTACGAGCAGCGTATGGAAAAGGGTCTTTCTTTCCTTGAATTTAACTATATGATAATGCAGTCTTATGACTTTTATCATTTGTTTAACGAATATGGCTGCAATATGCAGTTCGGCGGTGATGACCAGTGGTCTAATATGCTTGGCGGTACCGAGCTTATTCGTAAAAAGCTTGGCAAAGACGCACACGCAATGACCATTACCTTGCTTCTTAATTCAGAAGGCAAAAAGATGGGTAAAACCGTTGGTGGCGCTGTTTGGCTTGATCCAAACAAGACCTCTCCGTATGATTTTTATCAATATTGGCGTAACGTAGGTGATGCTGATGTTTTAAAATGCATTCGTATGTTAACATTTTTACCACTTGAAAAAATTGATGAAATGGATTCCTGGGAAGGTAGTCAGCTTAATACTGCTAAAGAAATTTTGGCATACGAGCTTACCAAACTAGTACACGGTGAAGAGGAAGCAAATAAAGCACAAGAAACTGCACGTGCTGTTTTTGCTGGTGCAGGCTCACACGAAAATATGCCTACCGTAACTCTTACTAATGATGATTTTACTGATGGTAAAATTGGTCTTCTTTCTGTAATGGTTAAGGGCGGAATGGCTGCGTCCAACGGCGAAGCACGTCGTCTTGTTACACAGGGCGGTGTATCTGTTGGTGACGAAAAGGCTACCAATCCGTCACAGTCCTTCGCACCCGCTGATTTTGCTGATGGCATTATCGTTAAAAAGGGTAAGAAAGTAATCATTAAGTTTGTGGTTGAATAATGGGACTTTTTAAGAAAAAGAACAAAAACGAGCAGTTGCTTAAAACCTTTGACGGTAGAGAAGTGAAATACGTAACCAAACGTGTGCAACACAATGACGGCACTGTAACCTATGATATTGTAGGCAAAGCCGGTAGAATTGCTGTTGTTGACGGTAATATTCGTATTATTTGTGGATTAATGGACGTTTTTACATGCTCTGTAGCTGACTCAAAATACTATTTGCTTATGAGTGGAGATGGAGTTACTGTTGAGGGACAAAACGCCGTAACTGGCGAATATGACACTGTAACAGCCTATTATACATATTATAGAAAATAAAACCAAAAAAGAACACTTGGCTTAATCCAAGTGTTCTTTTTTGGTTTTATATATTTTATAATTTTGCAACGTCGGCATCAGTTATAAGATGGAAACCTGCGTTTTCAAGTGCTGACTCGGCGGCTGCATTATCAGCTACACGAAGAACCACATAAGCGTGCTTTTCGGTACGTGACATAAATGCATATAAATATTCCATATTGATATTATTTTCATCAAGCACATTAAGCGCCATTGAAAGTTTACCGGGAGCATCGCCAATTTTAACACCTACAACGTCGGTAGTTTTGATGAGGTAACCCTCATCAGCGAGAGTTTTAAGTGCTGTGTCGTTATCGTTTACAATAAGACGAAGAATACCAAAATCTTGCGTATCGGCGATTGAAAGCGCCCGAATATTTACGTTGTGCTTTGCAAGTGTATCGGTAATGTCAACCAAAGTACCTTGCTTGTTTTCTACAAATACGGTTAACTGCTTAAGTGACATAAGTTTATGCTCCTTTCATTAATCGTGTAATTTACGTTTATCAATAACGCGCACTGCTTTACCTTCACTTCTGGTAATGCTCTTTGGTGCTACAAGGTGAACGGCAGGGTTAATGCCAAGCATTGTCTTCATAGCGTTTGCAAGTGATTTTTCAAGCGCTGTAATGCCGCCAACGGTATCGGTAAACTGGTCGGGATTCATTTCAACATTAACCTCAAAGGTATCGGTATTGTTAACGCGATCAAGCACAATTTGATAGTTTGGCTGATAACCCTCGTTAAGCAAAACGGTTTCAATTTGACTTGGAAATACGTTAACACCGCGAATAATCATCATATCATCGCTTCTGCCCATTGGCTTACACATTTTAATAAATGTACGACCGCAGGAACACTCTTTACGTGTAAGCACACAAATATCACGTGTGCGGTAACGGAGTAGGGGGAATGCCTCTTTGTCAAGAGAGGTAAATACAAGCTCGCCCTTGCTGCCTTCGGGTAAAACCGCACCGGTGTCAGGGTCAATAATTTCAGCGAGGAAATGGTCCTCGTTAATGTGCATACCTGTTTGTTCTTCACATTCAAAAGATACTCCGGGACCACTTGTTTCGGTAAGACCGTAAATGTCATATGCCTTAATACCTAAAGTGTTTTGAATGTTTTGACGCATTTCTTCGGTCCAAGGCTCTGCACCGAATATACCGGCTTTTAGCGGAATAGTGTCAGCTGTGTAGCCCTTTTCGGTGAGTGACTCGCCAAGATATGCCGCATAAGACGGTGTGCAACAAAGAATTGTTGCATTAAGGTCGGTCATAAATTGAATTTGGCGTTCAGTGTTGCCTGATGACATTGGTAAGGTAAGACAACCAACCTTGTGTGAGCCACCGTTAAGACCGGGACCGCCTGTAAACAGACCATAACCATAAGCAACTTGTACTACATCTTCGTTTGTACCACCCGCTGCAACAATTGCACGTGCACAGCAGTCTTCCCACAAATCTATGTCGTGTTGTGTATAAAAAGCAACAACGCGTCGGCCCGTGGTGCCAGATGTTGACTGAATACGTACACATTCGTTGAGTGGCTTTGCAAGCAGTCCATAAGGATAAGCATCACGCAAATCTGCCTTTGTTAAAAAGGGGAGCAGATGCAAATCTTCAATTCCGTGGATATCTTCGGGTTTTACACCTTTTTTATCCATCAAATCGCGGTAGTAAGGCACATTTTCATAAACATGCTTTACCTGCTTTACCAATTTTTCTGATTGAAGCTTTTTGATGTCCTCGACGGGCATAGTTTCAATTTCTTTTTGGTAGTAACGTTTTTCTTCCATTTGAAACAACACCTTTCAGTTCAAGAATTAAATCCAAGGTCAAAGGCCTTTTTATTCATTTCGACAAATTTTGGAGCAACGGTATTTTCAATAGCGGTAATCCATTTATCATAAGAAATACCAAACTGCTTTGCAACCTTACCCATAAGTACTATATTAACGGCTTTTGATGAGCCAGCCTGTTCTGCAAGGCTTAAGGCGTCAAGCGCTTCTACCTTTAAACCTTTGGCGGTAAGTTCGTTAAGAACTTCGGCAGGATATTCTGCAGCGCCGATAATTACAGGCATAGGATCGATCTGTTGTGTATTTACAACGATTAGACCATTTTTGTTTAAATATTTAGCGTAGCGTGCTGCCTCTAATTTTTCAAAAGATATTATATAGTCGGCTTCACCCTCGGTGATAATAGGTGAGTAAACCTTTTCGCCAAAACGAACGTAGGTTACAACACTGCCACCACGCTGGCTCATACCGTGAACCTCGCTTACTTTTACGTCATAGCCTTCATCAATAAGCAAGCGACCAAGTAATTTAGAGGCAAGCAAACTTCCTTGCCCGCCAACGCCGACAATCATAACATTAGTAGTTTTCATTGTTACTTACCTCCTTTTAATTTATAGCATCAAATGCACATAGTTGTTTACAAACACCACAACCAACGCATAGGGTATTATCAATAACTGCTTTTCCATTTTTCATACTTATTGCAGGGCAACCAAGACTCATACAACGCTTGCAGGATTTGCATTTATCGGCATCAACATTGAGTGACGGTAAAATTTTAACCGACTTTAAGAGTACACAAGGACGACGAGAAATAATAACCGATGGTTCTTCTGCTGTGAGCTCTTCTTTTATTGCAGTGTCACACTCTTTAAGGTTATACGGGTCAACCACACGAACGCGATTTATACCGAGTGCCTTACAAAGCGCTTCCAGATTAACCTTAGCCGCAACCTCGCCCTTAATGTTATAGCCTGTTGTTGGGTTTTGCTGGTGTCCTGTCATACCAGTTATTGAGTTATCAAGTATAATTACAGTAGAATTTGTAGCATTATATGCCACATTAACAAGACCTGTCATACCTGAGTGCATAAAGGTTGAGTCGCCAATAACAGCAACACTTTTGCCTTCGGTAGCTTCGCCACGTGCTGCATTAAAGCCGTGAAGACCTGAAATTGACGCACCCATACAAAGCGTAGTATCAAGCGCATTGAGCGGAGGAACTGCACCAAGTGTGTAACAACCAATATCACCGTGAACGGTAATTTTGTTTTTAGCAAGTGTATAAAACATGCCGCGGTGTGGGCATCCTGCGCACATCATAGGCGGTCTGTTTGGAACAGGGGAGTCAGCGCTAACACTTTGTTTAGCTTTAACACCAAATGCATCAGCAATAGTCTTTTGCGAAAATTCGCCTAAAATCGAGAACATTTCTTTGCCGACAACGTCGATGCCAAGTGATTTAACATGATTTTCGATAATTGGGTCAAGCTCTTCTATAACATAGAGCTTTTTAACCTTGCTTGCAAAATCCTTAATTGCATTTACGGGTAGTGGATTTGGCATACCAATTTTTAAAATGCTTACAGTATCACCAAAAACTTCTTTTACATATTGATAAGAGCAACCCGAGGTGATAATGCCTATTTCATCACTGCTACCGTATTCAACGGTGTTATAAATGCAGTTTTCAGCAAATTCTTGCAATTTAAGGGTGCGTTCCTCAACAAACGGATGACGCTTTATAGCATTGCCCGGCATCATAATATATTTTGCGGGATTCTTTTCATAATCTTTAAGAACTGCAGGGATAGCATCAGTTATCTCAACAACTGATTGGCTATGCGCAATACGTGTACACATACGCAAAATAACGGGAGTATCAAACTGTTCTGAAAGCTCAAACGCCGTTTTTGCAAAGGTGTAAGCCTCTTGCGAATCAGCAGGCTCAAGCATTGGCACCTTTGATGCAATTGCATAATGACGAGAATCTTGCTCGTTTTGTGAAGAGTGCATAGCAGGGTCATCGGCAACGCAAATTACCATACCACCATTTACGCCCGTATATGATAATGTAAATAATGGATCTGCGGCAACATTAAGACCAACATGCTTCATAGCGCACGCGCTACGAGCGCCTGCAAGTGATGCACCAAATGCAACTTCGCAGGCAACCTTTTCGTTAGGTGCCCATTCACTATGTAAATCATCGTACTTTGATAAAAATTCAGTAATTTCGGTTGACGGTGTACCAGGATAGCTTGATACAACACCAAGTCCACCGTCGTGAAGACCTGCGGCTACCGCTTGATTACCAATAAGTAATTTTTTCATAAATATTAAAACCTTTCAATTAAGATTTGTTTTGTGAATCAACAATTCCCTCGGCGCCATACATTTTACGGAGCTTTGGTTTTTCAATTTTACCGGTAGGATTACGCGGAACATCGGCAAAAATAATTTTGCGCGGACGTTTATAACGTGGAAGTGACATACAAAATTCGTTTATTTCTTCTTCGGTACATGTCATACCGTCTTTAATTTGAATTATAGCAGTTGCAATTTCACCTAAGCGACTGTCCGGAAGACCTATTACAGCAACATCCATAATTTTTTGGTGTGCGGCTAAGAAGTTTTCGATTTGAACAGGGTATAGGTTTTCGCCACCTGTAATAATAACATCTTTTTTACGGTCAACAAGATAAATAAATCCGTCTTCGTCTTCCATAGCCATATCACCGGTATATAGCCAACCGTCTTTGAGTGTATCGGCTGTGGCCTTTTCGTCATGGTAATAACAAACCATAACACCTGGTCCTTTAAGACAAAGTTCGCCAACATCGCCTTGGTTTACTGTGTTTCCGTCAGGATCGACAATTTTAATCTCCCAACCGTAGCCAGCAACACCGATGGCACCAACTTTGTGTACGTTTTCGACACCAAGATGTACAGCACCCGGTCCAATAGACTCAGATAAACCATAGTTAGTATCATATTGATGATTAGGGAAATATTCTAGCCAACGTTTAATAAGACTTTGCGGTACTGGTTGCGCGCCAATGTGCATTAAGCGCCAATTAGAAAAGTCAAATTCATCAAGGCTTATTTCGCCACTGTCAAGTGCGTTTAAAATATCCTGTGCCCAAGGTACAAGTAACCAAACTATTGAACATTTTTCTTGTGCGGCAGCACTTAATATATTTCGTGCCTGTGTTCCTTTAAGTATTACAGCTTTAGACCCTGTAATAAGGCTACCAAACCAATGCATTTTAGCACCAGTATGATAAAGCGGTGGGATGCAAAGGAAACAGTCATCCTTGGTTTGTCCGTGATGCGCTTGTTCCACACGGCAAGAGTGAATAAGGCTACGATGTTTATGTAATATCGCTTTTGGAAAACCTGTTGTGCCTGATGAAAAATATATTGCCGCATCGTCATCTTCGGTAAGGGTGCATTCAGGAAATATAGAAGATGATTCGCTTGTTAAATCGTTATAATCATCGGCAAAAGCAGGGCAACTTGAACCAAAATAAATAAGATTACATTTTTTAGAAATTTTATCAGCGACTCCCTCAACACGACCAATAAATTCGGTACCAAAAATAAGTACATCAGCCTCTGCAAGCTCCAAGCAATAATCAATTTCGTCAGACGAATATCTAAAATTAAGTGGTACTGCCAAAGCACCAGCTTTTAATATACCAAAATAAATAGGTAACCAGTCGATACAATTCATTAATAGAATAGCTACCTTTTTGCCTTTACCAATACCATTTTGGTTTAGCATATTTGCCAGTCTGTTAGATTTTTCGTTAAATACTGACCACGAAATTTCACGTCTGTAATAATCAACTCTTGGTGTTGGTTCAACCAAGTCAAACTCATGCCAAGTGCGGCGGCGCGTTTCTGGTTGGTCAGGGTTAATTTCGACAAGTGCAATGTCATTTGCATATTTTTTTGCATTGTCTTCAAGTAGGTGAACAATAGTCATAAAAACATTCCTTAATTTTTAAAAAACTTTTGGTAACATTTTACCACTTTAAAGTGATAATGTCAACCGAATTATTTGTGAAAATTAGATATTTTTAAATTTCTACTTGACAAATCCGCTTTAAAGCGTTAAAGTAATAAAGTCGGAAGCAAAAAAATTTGAAAGGTGAGATGATTTATGACAACTGCACAGATAACAATACCCATGCTTATTGTATTTTTTGCAGTAATGATTTTTGTGGGTTTATATTGCCGTAAGCATTCTACAAGCGTTGATGGATTTGTCCTTGGTGGACGTTCTGTTGGTCCTTGGCTTACAGCATTCGCTTTTGGAACATCATATTTTTCTGCTGTAATATTTGTAGGCTATGCTGGGCAATTTGGTTGGAATTTTGGTTTAGCTTCTACTTGGATTGGTATGGGTAATGCATTTATCGGTTCGTTACTTGCATGGCTTGTTTTGGGTAAGCGTACACGTACTATGACACAAAGCTTAGGTTCCAAAACTATGCCTGATTTTTTTGAAAAACGTTACAATTCAAATAGGTTAAAAATATTTGCATCATTTATAATCTTTGTGTTTTTGATTCCGTATACAGCATCGCTTTATAATGGTTTATCTTCATTGTTTAATAATGTTTTTGATATAGATTATTGGGTTGTTGTTGTAATAATGGCGGTTTTGACCGGTATATATGTTATTTTTGGTGGTTATATGGCAACTGCTATAAATGATTTTATACAAGGCATAATAATGCTTGTAGGAATAGTAGCCGTAATTTTAGCCGTACTTAATGACAACGGTGGATTATCTCAAGCTGTTAATTCGCTGAGTGAAACTGCCGGAAAGGAATATACGTCCTTGTTTGGACCAAATCCTGTATTCTTGTTCTTTGTTGTGATGCTTACGTCACTTGGTACTTGGGGACTACCGCAAATGGTTGGCAAATTCTATTCTATCAAAGATGATGGTGCAGTTAAAAAAGGTACAATAATTTCAACTGTATTTGCTGTAATTGTGGCGGGTGGTTGTTATTTCTTAGGTGGATTTGGCAAACTGTATCAAGAAGAAGTTATGCTAACGGCGGTTTCCGAAAATGGTAAATTGATGTATGATGGTATTATTCCAATTATGCTTTCTAAATTACCATCTGTTATTATTGCAGTTGTAATTGTCCTAGTGTTATCTGCATCAATGTCAACCCTGTCATCTTTGGTTTTAACATCATCGTCTACTTTAACTCTTGATGTTATTAAACCTAAGGTTGCTAAGAAAAAAGAATTTACCGAAAAAAAGAGCGTATTTGTTATGCGTTTACTTATAGTGTTTTTTATAGCACTGTCTGCAGTAATAGCAATTTTAAAAGATACTATATGGAAAGATTCTGCATTTATAGCACAGATGATGGGTGTATCTTGGGGTGCTCTTGCGGGTGCGTTTTTGGCTCCTTTTATATATGGTCTTTTCTGGAAAAAAGGTACTCGTGCAGCTGTAGCAAGTTGTTTCGTTTTTGGTACAGGAATCGAAATAATTCAGTTGTGTATAAGTATGGGTTGGATTTCTTTTAGTGGTAAAATACTTGGTTTTGTATTTACCAATTCGCTATATTCAGGTGTGTTTGCTATGGTGGGCGGACTTATAATTTTCCCAATTATTAGTCTACTTACTAAAAAAAGTAATGTTGAAAATGTTAATGAAATTTTCGAGTGTATAAAATGACGAATAAATAGTATTTATGTTGTCAAAAAATAAAGAGCGTGAAAGATTCACGCTCTTTATTTCTTTATTCACTTCTTAAAGCTGTTACAGGATCTTTTTTGGCTGCACTTCGCGAGGGAATTATACCTGAAATAAGTGTTAGGCAAACACTTATTATTACAAGTATTACTGCAGCACCAAAAGGTAATATTGCATTTAAAGTTGAAATACCTGTTAATGCATGTAGGATAAGATTGATAGGTATACAAAGTAAATACGTAATTATTATTCCAAGTAAACCAGAAGCAAATCCAACAATTACAGTCTCTGCATTAAATAGACCTGATACGTCGCGTTTTGATGCACCTATTGCACGAAGTATACCTATTTCTTTTGTACGTTCTTGAACAGATATTAATGTTATTACACCTATCATAATAGATGAAACTATTAGTGATATTGCAACAAATGCAATAAGAACGTATGTTATGGAATTTATTATAGTTGTTATTGAAGACATCATTATACCTAAATAATCGGTATACTTAATTTGTTTAAGTTCTTCTACGTTATTATTGTATTCCTTAATTGATTCTGTAATTATGTCTTTGTTTTCAAAACTTGATGCATAAATGTTTATTGAGGCAGGGGAGTCGAGTGATATATGACCCATATCAATTAAATTTTGCTCATAACTGCTCGTTGAAAATTCCATTACCTCATCATAATATTTTGCGCATTGCTCAACAGTATATTGTGGTAGCTCATTATTAAATGCAAAAAGCAATTGTTGAGGACTCATTGAAGAAAGTTGAGTTGCTACGTTTGTTGCATATTGTGTTTTTATGCTTTCACGAAGCATTTCAGTAAACATCTCGTTAAATTCTTCGTCGTTCATATTAGTAAGATATTCAGATATCTCATCTTTTGAAACATTAACCTGCTGACTAATACCGTTAAGCATCATTTCTTCCATATCAGGTCTTGTCATACCATTCATTGTAGCTGCAACCTGTTGCTGTAAAAAATCGTCGCTAGGTATACAATTAATTGCAATATATTTTGCAATTTTTTCTGAATCGTTGAGTGAATCTATATACTCGCGGAAAGATGTTTCTTTTTCGATGTCAGTAAGTGTTCCTGTTGACGATTCAAACGGAAGACCGCTTATAACATCTATATTTTCCGATTTGAGTTGAGCTTTAATAATGTCGCTACCGTCTGCTTGATTAATAATATGCTTTGTTAATAAATTTGTATACGCAATGCTACCTGTAAGCATTGTAGTATCGGCATCTTCTTTTGGCTTAATAATACCTGTTATCTTAAGTGACATTGCATTGTCGTATAAATAACGTAAGCCGGCATCGGTTTTTCTTAAATCAGTATATCTTCCGCTTGTTTCGTCATATCTATAGCAATCGGAATTTAAGATGCTTTTATATTCGGTACTACATATTTCTTCATATGACCATTTTCTTGATTCTTTTTCTTCAAGTTTTGTTCCATTAATTGCAGAATTTGAAAGCTCGTCAATTTCTTCGCTTGAGATAAGACCTAAAGCATACAAAACAAGATCATCAATTTCATTGTTTTCATCAAGAACCAATACAACTTCATTATATCCATTTGGCCATGCACCATATACAACATCATATTGCTCTAAAATTAAGTCGTTTATTGGTGCACCATTTTTTCCCGGTAATAATTCTTGCCACAAAGTAGAGCCGAGAGACGACATTGACGACATTGAAGAAGCAGGTGACATTTGTTGTAAGGTATTTAGTGATGACATATCTATACCGATATATTTTTGCATTAGTTCACCAAGAATTTGTTCAAGGTTAGAATGAAGAATATCTCCATCAACATTTTCGGTATATATCTGCATATCTAAATCATATGAATACTGTATGCCGTTTACAGCTGTAGATAGATCGCTTTCTTCATCCTTGATGTTTTCTTCAAGATATGATTTAAAAGCTTTTAAATCGTTTTTGCTTTCCTCAATGCTGTTCATAGCATTTATCATATCGTAAAGTGCGGGTTTTTCGTATACGGCATCATTTTCGTGTTGAGACTTCTCTGCAGTTATATTCATAAATGTATCCATTAATGTTGTCATATCAATAGTAGAAGCCTCAAGTGTTAGAGGATAGACTGATAGTGTATTTTCTTGAACTGTATTAATATATACTGTCATACCATGTGATATTGCCAGTATTAGCGCAATACCTATAATACCAATTGAACCTGCAAATGATGTTAATATTGTTCTGCCTTTTTTTGTTATTAAGTTTTTAAGCGATAACATAAATGAAGTACCAAAAGACATAGAAGGTTTTTTAGATTTTATTTGATTTTCGTTTCTTTTGGTATCTAGATTTGCTTCATCATTTGTTTCGGTATCATTTAAAGGTGATGAGTCATGTGTAATAACTCCGTCAAGCATTTTTATAATACGTGAAGAATATTTGTTTGCAAGATCAGGATTATGTGTTACCATTATAATCAGTTTCTTTTTAGAAATTTCTTTAAGTATTTCCATAACCTGAACACTTGTTTCTGTGTCAAGAGCACCGGTTGGCTCGTCTGCCAAAATTATATCGGGATTATTTACAAGCGCACGTGCAATTGCAACACGTTGCATTTGTCCGCCTGACATTTCTCCCGGTTTTTTGTTTAACTGATCACCAAGTCCAACATCCTCTAGAGCTTTTTTTGCTCTCGATTTTCTTTCATGCTTAGAAACACCTGACAAAGTAAGTGCTAATTCAACGTTTTGAAGTACTGTTTGATGAGGAATTAAATTATAGCTTTGAAACACAAATCCAATTGAATGATTTCTATACGTGTCCCAATCTGCATCGCAATATTCTTTGGTAGAACGTCCAGATATTATTAGGTCTCCGTCGGTGTAACGGTCTAGACCACCGATAATGTTAAGCAGTGTCGTCTTTCCGCAACCAGACGGGCCGAGTATTGAAACAAATTCATTACTTCTAAATTCTATATCAATACCTTTTAATGCTTCAACCTGGGTATCTCCCATGCTATAATTTTTTGTGATTTTATTTAGCCTAAGCATGTGTATATTCCTTTCATTTCTTTTATATTTTCTATTATATACCATTAATGTCTAAAATTGTTAACAAAATTAAAAATTTTACATACTATTTGATTATTTCATTATTATATGATATAATAATTTTCAAAATTAAGGAGGAATAATATGGAAAAAGCGTTTAAATATTTTTGTATAATTATTTCGGCAATTATTATTCTTTCATCTGTTGGTATGGTTTTTGCTGCATCATTTAGCAAAGAAAAAGAACAAGATTTTTTAGCTTGTAAAGAAATTGTTGATAATATAAAAAATTACAAGCTTAATATGACCTCAATTATATATGTTAAAAATAGCAATAATGAATGGGAAGAATATCAACGAATTCACGGTGAGGAAAATCGTATTTGGGTTGATATTGATAATATTCCAAAACAATTAATCGATGCTTTTATTTCAATAGAAGACCAACGCTTTTATAGTCATTCGGGCATTGACTGGAAAAGAACAACAGGCGCCTTTCTGAACTATCTTCCGTTTATTGATTTATATTCCTCTAATCAGGGAGGTTCAACCTTAACACAACAGTTAATAAAAAATATAACGTACGATAAAGATAAAAGTGCTATAAGAAAGGTGCGAGAGATAGCTCGCGCATTTCTTATAGAAAAAATGATAGATAAAACAACTATTTTAGAAGCTTATTTAAATACAATTTCACTGGGTAATGGTATTTGCGGTGTTCAGGTTGCATCAAATTATTATTTTAACAAAGATGTTAACGATTTAACGCTTGTAGAATGTGCGGCACTTGCGGCAATAACAAAAAATCCAAGTGCATATAACCCAATGACTAAACCTGAAGGGAATAAAGAAAGACGCGAAGATGTTCTTTTTAAAATGTATGAGCTTAACAAAATCTCTGAAAAGGAATATGTTGACGCGCTTACAGACGATGTTGTTATTGATAAAACTCAGCAACAGGATTTTGAAATACCGATTAATAATTACTTTGTAGACGCATTAATTAGTGATGTAGTAGATGATTTGAGTGCTAAATATAACTGTAGTACAGACACCGCCTCTGCAATGCTTTATAACGGTGGTTATAAAATTTATGCAACTATTGACACTAAAATTCAAAGTACAATAGAAAATGTGTACCTTAATCAAAATAAATATTTTTCACAAAAATCTTCAAAAAATAAGGGTATTAATGTTCAGTCGGCTATGACAATTATGGATTATAATGGAAATATTTTAGGTATTGTAGGCGGTGTTGGTGAAAAGACTGTAAATCGTGGACTTAATCGTGCTATTGATTCGCCGCGACAGCCGGGTTCTACAATGAAGCCTATTGGCGTATATGTACAGGCGATTGAAAACGGATATACTTCCTATTCAACTATGATTGAGGATAAGCCTCTTGAAAAATATTACAAAGACGGTAAAAAAGGTCCAAAAGAATGGTACGGATATTATGCCGGAAATATGACTATTGCAAAAGCGCTTGAGCGTTCTGCTAATACAATACCTTGTTGGATTTTAAAAGATAATATTGGTATTGATAATTCATATGATTTTTTGACGAAAAAGATTGGATTAAAACATCTTATTCCTGCCGATAAAAACATTGCATCCTTAGCTTTAGGCGGATGTCAATATGGTGTTACAACAACAGAATCAGCTGCCGCATATGCCATATTTGGTAATGGTGGTAAGTATTATGAGCCTACAACATATTTCGAAATTTTAGACATAAACGATAACGTTGTTTTGCAACAAAATGATGGTCAACAAGTTATTAAAGAAACTACGGCAACCGTGATGAATAAAATGTTACAAAATGTTGTTTATGGTTCGCAGGGTACCGGCAAAGGAATCGCTAGTTACAGTAAAATGAAAGCATATTCAAAAACGGGTACGTCAAGCGAGTCAAGAGATTTATGGATGGTGGCCGGAACTCCATATTATGTAGGTAGTGTTTGGTATGGATTTGATAATCCTGAAAACATACACAATGGCGGCGCAGCAGCAAAGGTTTGGCGTGATATTATGTATGAAATTCATAAGGACCTCGATTTTAAAGAATTTGAATTTAGCAGCGATGTAATTGAAGCAAAATATTGTAATATTACAGGTAAATTAGCTGTTCCATCTTGCTATAGTAAATCCACTGGTTATTATGTTCCTGGAGTTCAAATTGAAAGCTGCAAAGGTGGTCATCCAAAGCCTGAACCTGAACCCGAAGAGGAAGCAACATCTTCAGAGGAAATGAATAATGAGTCGACTTCATCTGAGACTTCGAGTTCCGAGTTATCCTCGAGTGAAACACCGCCTGAAAGTGAGGACACAACTACTTCTGAAGAAGACGAAACATCTTCTGATGCTTCGTCATCAGAAAACACCGAATCCAACGAAAATCCAAGCGAAGTTTCTAATGTAAATGACACATCAAAAGTTAATAACTCGTCTTTGAAAATTGACATTAATAATATATTAAATTAGAATATCAAAATTTTAAGGATGTCTGTTTATGAAAAAATTTTTTACTGTATTGGTTACACTTTTTGTGATTGGTGTCATTGTTTTTTTATTTGTCCGTTCTATTGACGCAGATAGCGTTGATGCTTATGATCTTTTAAAGATTTTTTCTTCCATAATCGGTATAATTTCGGTATCGTTGGGTGTATATCGTAAGCATAAAAACAACAGTCTTAGCACCTATGAAAATAAATATTCAGAATATTTGCAAGGTGCGTTTGAAACTAACAAATCTTTAAAAAAAGAACTGCTGCGCTCAATTAGAGATTATGAAAATAACGACAATCAAAAGGCTATCAAAAATCTGGCAGCGCTTTATAAAAAGACGGATTACCACAAAGAGCGTGAAGTTATTTTATTTTTTATGGCGCTTTGTATGGAAGATTGTGGAAATCATAATGATGCAATATCATATTACAAACACTTACTTGAAATCAATCCCTTTAACAGCACGGCTCTCAGTAATCTAACGGTGCTTTATCGCAAGATAGGTAATTATGACGAGGCGCTAAAATGCGGCAAGCGCGCTATTGATTTTGATATAAAAAATGCTAACGCTTATCACAATGTAGCATCTATTTATTTTCATAAATACGAATTTAAAGAGGCTAAGGAGTATGCTCATAAAGCACTTGATGTTCAAGCAAATCTAAAGGTTGCCGCTAGTCTTCTTGCAATTGTATATTCTTTGGAAAAAAATTTCCCTCAAGCGCAAAAATATACTCACATTGCTGTAACTTCAGGCGAAGACCCTGAAAAATTAAAGACAGCAATTGAAAAATATCAAGTTAGCTATTCATCGTTAATAAATATCAAAAACAATGTCCAACGCTGGACAGATCATACAGGTGAGCCTGCTATAAGTTTTACTCTTGATGGTTCGGATAGTAAAAGTATCATAGGCGGCAAGATAAATGAAAATGCGCCTATTGGTAGTGATGGAAGACCTTTGCGTTTGCTCGCGGCAATTTTTTGTTCGGAATTGCCGCCTAACACTTCATTTCCACCAAAAGGTGTTATCCGCTTTTATATAGCAAACGATGACCTGTATGGTGCTGATTTTGAAATACCTACATATCAAAAAAATTTTCGTGTGTTATATGACCCCGATGAATATAAGTTTATAACAGTAGAATACGGCGGCAATGATGATGAATTTGCCGTTTGCGGTAGTCATAGAGTTAAATTTAACTATATATCCAAAGATCCTCTCACGTTTTGTGATTACCGTTTTGATGATAATTTTGAAAGCGCTGTGTCAAATGGCATCGTTACGCCCGAGTGTCGTGATGACGATGACTTTATGGAAGCTATTGGAAGTGATGCAAATAAATTGGGTGGATATCCGATGTTCACGCAGTACGACCCACGCGAAAATAAGGAAGAATTACAAAAATATGATGTCCTTTTGTTTCAGCTTTCAAGTGATTATTCTGGTAAGGTAATGTTTGGTGACGGTGGTATATGTAATTTCTTTATACCGCGTGAAAAGCTTAAGCAACTTGATTTTACCGACGTACTTTACAATTGGGATTGTTATTAGTTCTTAATAAAACGAGGTATTTATAAATTTGTAAATACCTCGTTAATTTTTGTAAAAAAACATTGCTCAAATTTTAATATTATGATATAATAAGCTAAATATTGGGATATTATGCCGTTTTGAGAATTGCGAGGTGAAAATTATGCGTATTTTGGGTATAGATCCAGGTTATGCGACAATTGGATACGGAATAATTGAATACGATAATTTTCGTTTTAAGGTAATATCATACGGCGCTATTACTACAACCCCTGAAAAGCTTTTTCCAGACAGACTATGTGATATTTACAATGATGTTATTACACTTGTAAAAACATATAAACCTGTTTGTTTATCAATTGAAAAATTGTATTTTAATACAAATACTACTACGGCAATTGATGTTGCACAGGCTAGAGGAGTTGTTTTGCTTGCAGCACGCAATAACAATTTAGATATTTACGAATATACCCCTCTTCAGGTAAAGCAGTCGATTACTGGATATGGCAGAGCAGAAAAACATCAGGTAATGGAAATGGTAAAAAATCTTTTAAAATTAAATGCAGTCCCTAAACCCGACGATACAGCCGATGCGCTGGCGCTAGCAATTTGTCACGGGCATACATCAGGCAGTGTATACAATAAATATAAGGATGTAAGATAAAATGATTGCTACTTTAAACGGTAAATTGATAATTAAAGAATTAAACTATGTAGTTGTTGAATGTGGCGGTGTAGGTATTAAATGTTTTGTTACTCAAAATACCCATACAACAATTGGTAATATTGGTGAAAATGTTTTTTTGTATACCTATCTTGTTGTACGCGAGGATGCATTGGATCTGTATGGATTTTCTGATAGTGACGAACTTGAAGTTTTTAAGTTAATTACTTCTGTAAGTGGCGTAGGCTCTAAAATTGGTCTTGCTATACTTTCTGAATTTGCATCAGATAAAATTATGCTGTATATTGCAAGCGGTGATGCAAAATCTCTTACCGCAGCATCGGGTGTTGGTATAAAACTGGCGCAAAGAATTATTTTAGAGCTTAAAGATAGGGTTGGAAGTATTTCGGTTGGAAATACAGCTATCGACTTTAAGGCTGTTGGTAATGCAAATGCCAATCTTTCATCAAAAGAAGCTATTGAAGCACTTGTATCTTTGGGTTATTCACAAAGCGAAGCATCGCTTGCTGTTGGTAAACTTGACCCATCTCTTGATACAAACGATCTTATTAAATTAGCACTTAAATCATTGGCAAGGGGGCTTTAATTTATGATTGAGCAAGAAATGGATTTTGAAAACCGTATTGTTTCACCTGAATATTCTGTTAATGATGACGATACAGAACTTTCCTTGCGTCCTAAAACATTAGATGATTATGTTGGTCAAGATAAGGCTAAGGATAACTTAAGCATATATATTAAAGCGGCGCGCCAAAGGAACGAATCACTTGATCACGTATTGCTTTATGGACCTCCAGGGCTTGGTAAGACAACATTGTCGGGTATTATTGCTCGTGAGATGGGTGTTAACTTAAGAGTTACATCCGGTCCGGCTATAGAAAAACAAGGTGATTTAGTTGCCATTTTAACTTCACTTAATGAGGGCGATGTTTTATTTATTGATGAGATTCATCGTCTTTCAAGAAATGTCGAAGAAATTTTGTATCCTGCAATGGAAGACTTTTCGCTTGATATAATTCTTGGAAAAGGTCCGTCTGCACGTTCTATAAGGCTTGACGTTCCTCACTTTACATTGGTAGGTGCTACTACTCGCTCGGGTCAGCTTACAGCACCTTTGCGTGACCGTTTTGGTGTTTTGCTTCGTCTTGAGCTATATACGCCCGAACAGTTAGGACAAATCGTTAAACGCTCTGCAGGAATATTAGGAATTCCTATTGATGATGAGGGAGCGCTTGAAATCGCATCCCGTTCTCGTGGTACACCTCGTATTGCTAATCGTCTTCTTAAAAGAGTTAGAGACATTGCTCAAATAGAATTTGATGGTGTAATTAATGTTGAGGTAGCTCAAAGTGCACTTGCACGATTTGAAATTGATGAATTAGGACTTGATGATTTTGATCGTAAAATGCTTACCGCTATTATAAATAACTATAGCGGTGGACCGGTTGGTTTAGATACCTTGGCTGCGGCTGTTGGTGAAGAAGCAATTACTATTGAAGACGTGTATGAACCATATCTTATGCAAATAGGTTTTTTAACTCGTACACCTCGTGGTAGATGTGTTACGCAGCAGGCATATGATCACCTTGGAGTAAAGAATAATAACTCACAACAATCACTTTTATAAAGGAATTATAAATGAGAACATTTGAAAATTTTAATGATTACGAATTAATTGACGCGGATAACGGTGAACGACTTGAGCGTTGGGGCGATATAATACTCATAAGACCTGATCCACAAATTATTTGGAATGAAGGTCACCGTGATTCTCGTTGGAATAACGCTCATGCGGTATATCATCGGTCAAATAGTGGCGGTGGTTATTGGGAAACACTAAGAAAGGTTCCTGACGTTTGGAGTATTAACTACAATGATCTAACATTTAGACTAAAACCAATGGGTTTTAAACATACAGGTCTTTTTCCCGAACAAGCAGTTAACTGGTCTCTTGCGCATAAGCTGATTAAGCAGGCAAATAGAGAAGTTTCAGTACTGAATTTATTTGCATATACCGGCGGTGCTACGATAGCGTGTCTAAGTGCCGGTGCAAAAGTCACACACGTAGATGCGTCAAAAGGAATGGTTAGTTGGGCAAAAGAAAATGCCGTTGCAAGCGGTCTAGATAATAAGCCTGTTAGATGGCTTGTCGATGATTGTATGAAATTCGTTAAGCGCGAAATTAGACGTGGTAACAAGTATGACGCTATCATTATGGATCCGCCGTCATATGGCAGAGGACCAAACGGTGAAGTTTGGAAATTAGAACAACAATTATCAGAATTTCTTACCGATGTTGGTAAGCTTATAAGTGATGATCCGATTTTTTTCTTTCTTAATTCGTATACAGGTGGATTATCTCCGACAATTTTAAATTATATGGTTAAAAGTTGTATAGCGCCTAAAAATATTGGTACGGTTTTTACAGAAGAAATAGGTATTAAAGTTACAAAACGTGATGTAGTTTTACCTTGCGGTAATACTACAATTTGGATGAAATAAATGGATAATATTATTGAAGTAAAGAATGTTACATTTGAATATGAAGATGGCTCGCAAAAAGATATTGTATTAAACAACTTCAGTCTTGATATTAAACGTGGTGATTTTACAGTTGTTTTAGGGCACAATGGTTCAGGAAAATCAACACTTGCAAAACTACTCAACGGATTGTACAAACCCACAAGTGGACAGGTTTTGGTTGATGGCATATCCACTACTGACGAAGTAACAGAAATTGAAATTAAGCGTCGAGTAGGTCTTGTTTTCCAAAATCCTGATAATCAATTAGTGGCATCAATTGTAGAAGAGGATGTTGCCTTTGGCCCGGAAAATTTAGGTCATTCTTCTGATTTAATTAGACAAGAAGTTGATGAAGCACTTAAAGCTGTTGATATGTATGAATTTAGAAATTCTACACCACACAGACTTTCCGGTGGTCAAAAGCAACGAGTTGCAATAGCCGGTATTATTGCAATGAAACCTGATTGTATTGTTCTTGATGAGCCGACGGCTATGCTTGATCCAAAGGGTAGAGCAGAAATTATTTCTACAATAAAAAAACTGAATCGTGAATATGGTATTACAATTGTTTTAATAACTCATTTTATGGAAGAGGCGGTAGATGCTGACCGTGTCATTGTTATGGATAATGGTAATATCGTTGCCGATTCAACACCCAAAAATATATTTAATAATATTGACTTATTAAAACAGGTTGGACTTGATGTTCCACAGACCACAGAATTGCTTTTTAGATTAAAGCAAGGTGGTATGAATATTACAACAGATGTTATTTCTATAGAAGAATCAGCAAAAAAAATATATAATGCGATTCATTTGGAGGAAATTTAATTGTCTATACTTGAGGTTAAAAATTTAACTCACACCTATGATGGTAACACACCATTTATGCACGATGCTGTTAAAAATGTAAGTTTTAGTATTGAAAAGGGTGAAGTGGTTGGTATTATTGGACACACAGGCTCTGGTAAATCAACACTTGTTCAGCACCTTAACGGTTTATTAAAGGCAAGTGCCGGTGATGTTCTTTTGGACGGTGTAAATATATGGGATAATCCAAAAAATATACGTTCTATTCGTTCACGTGTAGGACTTGTTTTTCAATATCCTGAATATCAATTATTTGAAGATAGTGTTTATAAGGATATTGCCTTTGGACCTAAAAATATGGGTCTTTCGGAAGATGAAATTAGTGCTCGAATAAAAGAAATATGTGAGCTTGTTGGTATTAAGCAAGAATATCTAGAAAAATCACCGTTTGATTTATCGGGTGGCGAAAAACGCCGTGTTGCAATAGCCGGTGTAATGGCTATGAAGCCGGAAATAATCATTTTTGATGAACCAGTTGCAGGCCTTGATCCAAAGGGAAGAAACGATGTTATAAAGATGATCTCTGATTACAGTAAAAAATATGGTTCTACCGTACTGATTATTTCTCATAATATGGAAGATATGGCATTGATTGCAGACAAATTATTGGTAATGAATAAAGGTGAATTAGCGCTTTTTGATACAACAGAAAATGTGTTTAAACAATATGAATTTTTAAAAAGCATTGGTCTTAACGTTCCTATTGTTACGCAAGTTATGCTTATTCTTAAAGAAATGGGTGTTAACTTGCCTGATAATATTTTTACTGTAGATAGAGCTGTAGAACACCTCCTGAATATTTCAAATGGAGGTAATTGCGATGCTTAAGGATATCACATTTGGTCAATATTTTGAAAGCAATTCTTTTGTTCACAAGCTTGATCCAAGATCTAAATTATTATTGCTAATATTAATTATCGTTTCAATTTTTGTTGCTCAAAATGCATTTGCACTTTCTGTAGTTGCTATATTTATAATATTAAGTGTTTTTCTTTCTAAAATACCGATTAAAATGTATTTGAAAAACATTAAAGCAATTTTACCAATAATTATCTTTACGATGATAATTAATCTTTTTTATAATGCGTCAGGTACTATTTTAATTTCTTTTTGGAAATTAACGATTACAACTGGATCAATTTATCGTGCATTATATATGTCGGCTAGAATTTTACTACTTATTATATCAAGTGCTGAGTTAACCTATACAACTACACCAAATGAATTAACCGATGCTATTGAAAAATTATTGGCGCCTTTACGTTTTGTAGGACTTAAAAACGCTGTCCATACACTTGCTATGATGATGACAATAGCATTACGTTTTATACCAACTTTAATTGAAGAAACTCAAAAAATTATGAATGCACAAAAAGCTCGTGGTGCAGATCTTGAAAACGGTAAGCTTATAGAACGTATAAAGGCTCTAGTACCTATTTTGATACCTTTGTTGATTTCGTCTGTACGTCGAGCATATGAACTCGCCGAAGCTATGGAATGTCGTTGTTATAACGGCGGTGAAGGCAGAGTAAGAATGAAACAATTAAAATATTCTATTAGTGATTATATTTCGTTTGTAGTAGTTTTAGTTGTAATGGCTGTTGTTATTTTAATAAATATTTTTCTCTGAATCGGTGATTTTATGAAAAGGATGCTGCTTACAATTTCATATGATGGAACGGCTTATCATGGATGGCAGGTTCAACCAAACGGTATAACAATACAGCAGACTTTACAGGATTGTGTAGAAAAGCTTTTAAAAAAACGTGTTTCGATTACAGGATGCAGCCGTACCGATGCCGGAGTTCACGCTCGCAATTTTACATGTCATTTAGATTGTGAAGATAATTTACCAGAGAGCGCTTTTATACTTGGTTTAAATTCTCAACTTCCGAATGATATTTCGGTTTTAAGCTGTAGGGAAGTTCCATTAGATTTTCATGCCAGATATAATGCCAAGGGTAAAAAATATGTTTATTCAATGTATTGCGGCCCTAAAAATCCATTTGATTCAAGATATAAATTGCATATACCCAAAATGCCAGATATAAATTTAATGAATGATTTTTGTCGTGGAATTGTGGGAACGCATGATTTTGCACCTTTTTCTTCTTCGAAAAGAACGGTTGAAGATACTGTTCGCACTATTACAAAGTGTGATGTTATAAAGAATGGTAATTATATTGATATAGAAATTGCCGGCGATGGGTTTTTATATAATATGGTTCGCATAATAGCCGGAACCGCTTTAGATGTTGGATATAAGCGATTAAAAACTGATTGCTATATTGATATTTTTAAAAGCGGGGATCGCTCTTTATGTGGTAAAACTTTGCAACCACACGGTTTAGCACTTGTTAAAGTCTACTATTAATTAAGGAGGTATTTTATGGCAGATTATAAAAGAAAAAAAGTTAAAAAGTCTTTTACCAAAAAAAAGCCTCAAGAGATTAATAATGATATACAAATGAGACCAAAAAACAAAAAAAATATTGAGTCTATAGTTCCTCAAGAGGATATCAAGGTGGTTCGCGGTTCAAAATACGGTCGAAGTTTTAGAAACAAATTTTTAATTACTGTTGTAGCTGTTGTTGCGATTGTGTACTTTGTTTTATCCTTAATTTTACCTGTTAGTGTTTATGAAAATATTACAAATTCAATAGCACTCTTAGGTCATGGTAAATATCCAACGTACACATCAGGTAGTACTATCATAAATAGTGTATCAAATGGTCAATATTATTATGTTTTAACAGATACATCTATTATTGCCTATTCTAACGGTGGAAAAATTATTTTTAATGAGCTTCATGGATTTTCAAATCCTGTTTTATCCGTTTCTGAGACTCGGGCTATTGTGTATGATCAGGGTGGTGAAAATTTATACGTTTATAATTTGAGCGGTAAAATTGATTCGCTTGATACCAAACAAGAAATAATTACCGCCAGCATTTCTAGAAATGGTGATTTTGCGGTTTCTACACATTCTGACAACTATACATCGGTCGTAAAGGTTTACGACAAAAATTTAGAAAATATTTATACGTGGAATTCTGCTAAAGATATTGTAAATAATGTTTTAGTTAACAATTCAGGCAATAGATTAGCTGTTACAACATTTAACGCTATAGCTGGTCAATATAATTCTAAAATGATTATTCTTGGTTTTGAATCAGCCGATCCGTTATACACCGTGGAACTTGAAAGTACAGTAGCTTTATCACTGTTTAATACAGGCAAAGGTGTTTCTGTGATAACACCTAATAAGTATAAGTTTATTAATTGGAAAAAATTTACTATAAATGATATTGATATATCCGGTGAAATTAATTTAGTTCGTAAAGCTGAAAATGGTTTGCTTCTTGTTACTAATAGAGCAAACGATAGAAGCGATAATACAGTTCTTTTAGTTTCAAAAAAAGGTTTGCTTTCAAAAGAATTTAAAATTAACAATTTAATAACCGATATTCAATATTCAAAAAGCAGAGTTTACTATATTAGTGATACTTTGGTTAATATTTTAGATAATAATGGTAATGTTTTAAGATATGGCGATTGTGTATACGGAACACAAAAAATTTCTGTACTGTCTTCAAATTCTGTTGCTGTTATTACCGATTCAGAAATATTTAAAACAAACATTGAAAAGGGAGTAGACTAAAATGTCGATTATTCTTGATGCGATTATTGTACTTATTATAATTCTTTTTGTTTTTTTATCCGCAAAAAAAGGTTTTGTAAGAACACTTATTGAGGTAGTAGGCTTTATTGCCGCTATTACGATTGCTCTTTCACTCAGCACGCCTATAGCCAATTTTTTCTATGACAGTGCTGTACAACCAATTGTAACTAAAACTGTTGAATCCGTAGCAAATGATGGAAGTTCAAATGTTAATGAAGCAGTTGACGCTGTGTGGAACAAATTACCTGATTTTTTAACTGAAAGCAATTTTTTTAATCTTTCAAAAGATAAGCTTACTGATTCTATAAGTGGTAATGCCGATACAACTGAACTTGTCAGTTCGATAAATTCTTTTGTTAAACCTGCGGTTAGCAAATTAATTTCCGTTGCGGTATCTGTAATATTAGTTGTAGTTCTTTTATTTGTTGTTAGAGTTCTTGCTAAGATAGTTAATAAACTGTTTTCTTTCAGTTTAATAGGTGATATCAATAAGACCCTAGGCGGTATTCTTGGACTAATAAAGGGTGCAGCAGTATGTGTAATTTTCTGTATGGTTGTCGGCTTGATTTTATCGTTTACAAAAAACGGTTTTCTAATATTTACATATGATGCAATTAATTCATCATATCTATTTAAATTTATAATGGGACTTTCACCATTCTTATAATTTTTATGCATTCCCAAGGAGTATAACAAAATGAAACTTTGTTCAAAATGTAAAAAAAGACCTGCAGTTGTCTTTATGTCTAATCCGTTAACACCAAATGCTGAACCAGAGGGCTTGTGCCTGATGTGTGCAAAAGAGCTTGGTATAAAACCTGTAGATGATATGCTAAAAAGTATGAATATTTCTGATGAAGATATAGAAATGATGAGTAATCAATTTTTGGATGTTATGTCGAATGATATGCAAATTGATGACGAAGCATTAAATGACGAAACCTTTGATATGGGCACAGCACCGGCAATTCCTTTTTTAAAAAATATTTTTGGTGGTGCCAAAGAAGAAAACGCAGATAATAAATCAAAAGATAAAAACAAAACAGATAAAACTAAAAAGAAAAAACGTTTTTTAGAGCAATATTGTTATAATTTAACTCGTCGTGCCAGAGAAGGTAAGCTTGATATTGTTGTAGGTCGTGATCGCGAACTTGATAGAATGTTGCAAATATTATCAAGACGCTCAAAAAATAATCCTTGTCTTATAGGTGAGCCCGGTGTTGGTAAAACCGCCATTGTAGAAGGTCTTGCTATAAAAATTGTGAATGGTACAGCTCCTGCAAGACTTTTAGATAAAGAGATTCTTTTACTTGACTTGACTAGTCTTGTTGCGGGCACACAATTTCGTGGACAATTCGAAAGTAGGGTAAAGGGTCTTATTGAAGAAGTAAAAGATGCAGGAAATATTATTCTGTTTATTGATGAAATCCATAATTTAGTTGGTGCCGGAGATTCTGCAGAAGGTTCAATGAATGCTGCAAATATTTTAAAGCCTGCACTTTCTCGAGGCGAAATTCAGGTAATTGGCGCTACTACCTTTAAGGAATATAGAAAGTATATCGAAAAGGATGCAGCACTTGAACGTCGTTTTCAGCCTGTAACGGTTGAGGAACCTTCAATTACCGATGCTATAAACGTAATGCTAGGAATTAAACCTTATTATGAAGGTTATCATACCGTTACAATTCCTGACAACATTGTAGAAAAGGCTGTATATTTATCTGAAAGATATGTTACCGATAGATTTTTACCCGACAAAGCTATAGATCTTTTAGATGAAGCTTGTGCGTGCGCAAGCCTTGAAAATAGGGCTATTGATGAATTGTATATTGCAAATAAGAAGGTAGCTGAGTATTCAAAACAGTTAGACGAACTTACTGCCGAGGTTGAAAATCCTGATTATGAAAAACAGGCGATGATTAAGTCTAATCTCGAAAAATACAAATCGCAAGCAGATAGTCTTTGCGAGGCGGCAGCAAATAATACTGTTACAGAGCGTCATCTTGCAACTGTAATTGAAATGTGGACAGGTATTCCTGCATCTAAGATTGAAGAAAATGAGCTTTCAAAACTTGCTAGGCTTGAAGACGTGCTTAACGAGCATATAATCGGTCAAAAGGATGCAACACGTCTCGTCGCTAATGCAGTAAAACGCTCGCGTGTAAAAACAAGTGCACTTCGTAGACCGGCATCATTTATTTTTGTTGGACCTACCGGTGTTGGTAAAACGGCTCTTGTAAAAGCGCTTTCAGAACAGCTTTTTGATACGCCCGAAACGTTTATTCGTCTTGATATGTCTGAGTTTATGGAAAAACATTCTGTATCTCGTCTTATTGGCGCGCCTCCAGGATATGTTGGATATGATGAAGCAGGTCAGCTTACTGAAAAGGTTAGGCGTAAACCTTATTCGGTTATCTTAATTGATGAAATTGAAAAAGCACATCCCGATGTGCTTAATATACTTTTGCAGATTCTTGATGAGGGTAGAGTAACTGACGCTCACGGTAGAACGGTAAACTTTGAAAATACAATTATTGTAATGACATCGAATGCCGGGAGTGAACGTAATGATAATTTACTTGGTTTTGGTAAATCCATAACAGAAGCATCAAAAGAAAAAGCTTTAAAGGCTTTGCGTGAATTTTTACGTCCTGAATTTATTGCTCGTGTTGATGAAATTGTTGTATTTAATCCTCTTAGTGAAGAATCGTTACAAAATATTGCTAAAATGATGCTCGATGAACTATCAACAGCGCTAAAGGAACGCGATATTTTATTTTCATATGACGAAAATGTTACTAAATATATTGCGCAAAAATGTGATGGTACAAAAACCGGTGCGCGTGAGCTACGTAACATTATTCGTCGTGAAATTGAAACATCTGTTGTTGATATGATTGTGTCAGATAATGTTTCTAAATCGATAACAGCAAATGTTTCAAACGGCAATTTATATATAAAATCAGGAAAGTGATTTTTAAATGAGTTATAAATACCAATATAAATGGATTGATAAAAATTCAATTTCACTTGTTGGGAAGACCGTTGCAATTTCAGGTGCCACTGGCGGCATTGGCACCTGTCTTTGTGATTATTTAGCATATCTTGGTGCAGATATTGTTTGTCTTGATCGAAATGCAAAAAAATCTAACGATTTGATATCAAGTTTAAAATTAAAATATCCACAATTAAATGCTATGCATATTTCGTTAGATCTTGAGGATTTTGATAGGGTAAAAGAGGTAACAAAACAATTAAAAGATTACAAAGTAGATTTTCTTATTTTAAATGCTGGAGCGTACAAAATACCTAGGCATAAAAGTAGTACGGGGTATAATAATGTTTTTCAGATTAACTTTATTTCGCCCTATTATTTAGCATGTGAGCTTGCTCAATCAATAAGTGAAAGAGGCGGTAGGGTAGTTGCTGTAAGCAGTATTGCCCATAATTATTCAAAAATTGATATAAACGACATTGATTTTTCTTCTCGTAATGCTGCAAGCAAGGTTTACGGCAACGCAAAGCGTTTTTTAACCTACTCACTTTTTGAGCATTTTTATAATGATGAAACTTTATCTATCGTTCATCCCGGAATTACTTTCACTAATATAACAAATCATTATCCTAAATTAATTTTTGCGATTATAAAGTATCCGATGAAGATTATATTTATGAAACCAAAGAAAGCTGCTTTGTGCGTCTTGTATGGATTGTTTTGTGGATGTAGGTGTAATGAGTGGATTGGTCCTAAATATTTTAATATATGGGGTTTACCAAAACTTAAAAAATTAAATACAGCAACACAAGATGAAATCATAAATATACGTAATAAGACCAATGAAATTATTGGTAAGTTGAACCAATAACACAAACTCGATTATTTAACGGGTTTGTGTTATTATTTTTTATTGAAAATGTGTTTATTTTTAATAGTTTTTTACGTATAAATATTGACATTTTGTGTATTTTGCAGTAAAATTTTATTATCACTAAATAAATATTTCTGAAGGAGGAATTATAGTGAAAAGAATTTTAGCAATTATTTTGTCAATTGCAATTTTGGTTATGGCATTTCCTTTAAGTGTGTTTGCCGCAGAACCTGTAGTTGTAACTGACACATGGGACGGTACAACTACCGAACCTACTCAAACCGATGTAGACGGCAATATTATTATTAATACTGCTGAAGAATTTGCATGGCTTGCTCTTGTTGGCGGTGATACTACCGTTGACAAAACATACAAAATTGCTGATGGTATTGAATCTTTTAACATGAATGGTTTTGTTGGCATTACAGCTGATTCTACCGCAACAGATGTTAAAAATGCTACTACCACAGGAAGCGAGTATGAATGGAATAATGATAGCGCTGTTTTTAAAGGTAATTTTAATGGTAATGGTATTACCATTTATAATATTGCCGGTAATAAGGGTGTTGCATACGGTGGCTTATTTCCAAATATGATATGTGAGAAAGAATCATCACATACTATTGAAAACGTAACTGTTAAGGCATCTGCTTTTTATGGTTATCATTTTGCTGCCGGTCTTTTAGGTAATACAAATGGTCAGTTTATCGCTAATATAAATAAGTGTGCTATAGAAAATTGTTATTTGGCATATTATTCCGGAGATGGTGGCGGAAATAAGATTGCCGCTTCAATTGTTGGTATTAGTCAAAATGTTACCGTTAACATTTCTAATTGTTTAACAATTGATAATATTATTGAATCTGCTGTAAGTGATTATTCACTTAATATTAAGGGCGGTTTTATAGGTAACGCATCTACTTGGGCACCAGTTGCTTTTAAAATTACAAATTCAGTATCTATTGGTACATCACCATATCCTACTGTAGTAGAATCAGGAACAATAGGTGACGATATTGTTGAAGCATCTTGGACAAATGTTTATACCGATGCTGAATGTGATGTAGCAGGTATTACAACACTTGATGTTGATAAAATGCAGGGTGATGCTGCAAAGGCAAATATGACTCTTGCTTGGAATATCGATTGGTTAACAGGTGAGGATGGAGCATATCCTTCTATTCACTATGGTGAACCTATTAAAGATCCATACGTTTGGGATGGTACATATGATGAACCAACCGAAACTGATGCCGAAGGCAACATTATAATTAACACTGTTCAAGAAATGGCATGGATTGCACTTAAAGGTGGTGCAGACACCGCTAATAAAAACTATAAAGTTGCTGATGACGTTGAGTACTTCAATATGAATGGTATGTCAGGTATAAAAGTTGATTCTACCATATCTCAGGTTGAAGAAGCAGGCGATGCACGTGTTTCGGCTAATCAATACTCAGCCGATCATAACTGGCGCTCTATAGAAGACAGCAACTCATGTGCATTCCAGGGTAACTTTGACGGTAACGGTGTAACTGTTTATAACATTTATTCGTATATGTATGCAAACGCTGGTTTGTTCCCTTGCGTTGATCCTTCGACACAAGGTACAATTACTATTAAAAATGTAATGGTAACCGCTTCTTATGTTTCAGGTTATCACTATGCCGGTGGTGTTGTAGGTCTTGCTAATGCAAATGCAGGTACGGGTAAAAATATTATATTTGAAAATTGCGCTGCTAAAAACACTCGTATTTATGATATGAATAAGGGTGCCGGCCATCAAAGAACGGTTGGTACAATTGTTGGTGGTTTGTCTCACAACGGTACTACATTTGACAACTGTTTAGCTGTAAATAACAAGCTTACTTCAACAGGTGTTGTTGGCGGTTTCTTTGGTAATACCTCTAACTTCGGTTCTAATGTTACCGTAAACAACTCGGTATCTGTTGGTTCAAATGTTGTTCCAACTGCAAATGAAATTGAACTTGGCAGTAAGGTTGTAAACACAACATATACTAACGTTTATACCGATCAGTTAGCTTCTGCTGATGGTATAACAACCCTTACAACCGATGAAATGCAAGGTTCTGCTGCTAAAAATAATATGGCTCTTGCTTGGAATATCGATTGGTTAGCGGGTGCTGAAGGTGAATATCCTTCAATTAACTTTGGCGAACCTATTCGTGATCCATATGTTTGGGATGGTACTTTTAAAGAACCAACCGAAACTGACGCTGAAGGTAATATCATTATTAACACTGTTCAAGAGATGGCTTGGCTTGCACTACGTGGTGGTGAGGCAACGGCAAATAAAAATTATAAAGTTGCTGACGGTGTTAAATATTTTGATATGAATGGTATGTCTGGTATTACACTTGACTCTACTGCAACGCAGGTTAAAGATGCAACAAAAAATAAAGATTACCTATGGGCAAATGATACAAATTACTTTATGGGTAATTTTGATGGTAACGGTTTAACTGTTTATAATATTAATGCCGCTGTTGGCGGTTCATATGCATACACTGGTTTGTTTACTGTTGTAAAACCTGAAAATGATGCAAAAGAAGTTACAATTAAAAATGTGGCTGTTGCAGCATCGCATTTTGAGGGTTATCATTATACAGGCGGTATTGTTGGTTTTGCACAAAACCAAAGTGCAAATACAGGTTGCGTAAATGTTGATTCTTGCGCAACTAAAAACTGTTATTTTAATGATACAGTAAGAGCACACAACAGTACATCCGGTCTTATTATTGGACAAATTAATCATAACTCTGGTAATGTAAGCAACTGCTTGGCAATCAATAATATTAGTGATGCTGCAAAAATCAAAGGCGGTATTGTAGGAACGTCCTCTGATTATGTGAGTACACAAAAAATAAGTGATTGTGTTGTAATTGGTTCACTTCCTTATTCAACAGTAGTTGAAGGTTCGGGTGGTAAGATCGGAACAAGAATCCAAGATGCAACCGTTACAAATGTATATACCGATCAAACATCTACCAATGCAAAATACACTACACTTGCAAACGATAAAATGCAAGGTGCTGTTGCATCCATTACTATGGATACTCTTGATGATTCTATTTGGTTCTTTAACAGCACAACATATCCCGAACTTCGTGTATTCCATAATATAACCGATGGTAAATGCATAGATTGTGGTCTTGAAGTTGCTGGTGATCCATGTACATCAGGTCATACACTTGAGTCAGTTGCAGCTATTGAGGCTACAAACTTCACAGATGGTCTTTTAGCGCACGATAAATGCTCTGTTTGTGGTAAAACATTTATTGACGGTGTAGAAAAATCTGCTGAAGAACTTGTTATTCCAATGCTTGCTAAAACATGGAACGGCACTTTTGTAGAACCTACCACAACAGATGCTGATGGAAACATTGTAATTAATACTCCTGAAGAACTTGCTTGGGTAGCTCTTCGTGGTGGCGCAGCTACACAGGGTAAAAACTACATTGTTGCAAAGGATTCTGTATTTAACCTTAACGGTATGGATGGTATTACACCATTCTCAACTGTCGAAGATGTTAAAGCAGTTGGTAGTCCTAAAGCTAATGCTTATAGTTCTGTAAATGCATGGTGCTTTGAATCAGATGATTCTTCATCTACCTATGCTTTTGCAGGTAATTTTGATGGTAACGGACTTATAGTATATAATCTATTTACATCAAAAGGCCGTGGTGCTGCAGGTTTGTTCCCTGTAATTTATCCTGTTTCAGGCGGTTCAGTTACTATTAAAAACGTTACAATAATGGCTTCACACATTGGTGCATATCATGAGGCAGCCGGTATCGTTGGTTATGCAAACGCACCTGATGGATCCACAAGTCTTTTAATTGAGAATTGCGCTGTTAAGAATTGTTATATTTATGATAACGATGATACCAATACTGCTACAAGCAGAACAACCGCTACACTTGTTGGTCATTTACTACACACTTCGACAACAGTCAACAACTGTTTAGTAGTAGATAACGAGCTTTCTGCTCAAGGTATTATCGGTGGTTTATTTGGTAACTCATCTAACTATGGTGGCGCAAATACAGTTAAGAATGTTATTTCAATCGGAACTACTGTTCAGCCATTACAGGTTGGTGTTACAATTAACGATAAAATGAATAACACCACATATGTAAATGTTTATACTGATGAAGTTGCTTCTGCAGATGGTATTACAACCCTTACAACCGATGAAATGAAGGGTGCTGCGGCTGCCGATAATATGAACCTTAACTGGAATATTAATTGGGCAGTAGGTGCCGAAGGCGAATATCCAACAATTATTATTGACAATGCTTTCTATGATGAATGGGACGGTACATTTGTAGAACCTACCAAGACCGATGCAGAGGGTAATATCATTATTAGTACTGCAGAAGAAATGGCTTGGGTTGCACTTAGAGGCGACGTTGCTACAACCGGTAAGAACTACAAAGTAGCTGATGGCATTAAGTACTTTAACATGAACGGTATGGCAGGTATTACACTTGATTCTACCGCTACTGATGTTAAAATTGCTACAAAAGACGATACTAAGTCATGGACATTCGCTGCTGATGGCAAGGTTGGCACATTCTACGGTAACTTTGATGGTAACGGTGTAATAGTTTATAATATTTATACTAAGTCAGGTCAGGGTTATGGCGGTTTGTTCCCAGCAATTAAACCACAGTCTGCCGATTGTTTAACTATTAAAAATGTTGCTGTTGTAGCTTCGTACATTGGTGGCTATCATTACGCAGGCGGTATTATTGGTTTAGCTGATGCACCTGATACTAGCACAAAGCTTTCGATTGAAAACATTATTGTTAAAAACAGTTATATGTATGACAATAACGACCAAAATCCTGCTACTCAAAGAACAGCTGGTGTTGTTGTAGGTAGTCTTACACATAATGCTGCTATAATAAACAATGTATTTGCAAGTGGCAATGAAATTTCAGCAAGTGGTATTGTTGGTGGCTTGTTTGGTAATTCTTCTGCCTATGCAGCTGCTTCAACAGTTTCAAATGTTGTTTCAATTGGTACTGGTGTTGAGCCCGTTTCAGTAGACGTTACAGTTTCAGAAAAGGTTGCTAATACTGTATATGAAAATGTTTATACCAATATCGCTTCAACAAATGACGCTGTTACTACACTTACAATTGATGAGATGAATGGTACAAATCTAACACTCGACTGGAGTGGTTGGTTTGCTACAACCGGTCTTCCTGAAATTCGTGCATTCCATGATGTAACCTCCACCGATAATGGTGACGGTACACATAGTGATCTTTGCTCAGAATGCGGTCTTGGTGGATTTAGTACTCCACACTCCTTCAAGGATGGTTTGTGTGAGCTTTGTGGTGCTGAATGTACTCACGTTGCAGGCGAACCAGTAGTTGAAAACACTGTTAATGCTACTTGTATGGTCGAGGGCTCTTACGAGCTAGTTGTATACTGTTCAGTATGTGGTGTTGAAATTTCAAGAACTACTGAAACTATTGAAATTGATCCTAATGCTCATGCATTTGATAATGATGCAGATATAGATTGTAACAACGGTTGTGGATTTGTACGTGTATCTTACGGCGACAGTAATGGCGACGGTGAAATTAACAACAAGGATATTGCGGCTATAATGCAGTATATAAATGGTTGGGAAGTTGAAATCGATGCTCTTGCTGCTGATGTTAACTGTGATGGAAAAATTAATAACAAAGACTATGCTTTGCTTATGCAGTATATAAATGATTGGGATGTTTCTATCGGTTAATTTCCAATGAAATTAAGACGCTTGCTTGAATATGCAAGCGTCTTTTTTATAATTAAAAAGAAGATAAAGAATTGCCATTTCTTTATCTTCTTTATATTTTATCTTATGTCGTACACACTACGTAGCTTGATGGTTTTGGGTGTACCTTCAAGTATTTTTACAGTTTTACTACCTGCATTCATATCAAAATAGTTGTCACTTAAAATAAAGTCACTGTCTGGCGAATCTATTTCAACCGATTTTGCATAGGCATCAGCATAAACCGTAATTTCATCTCCGTTTATTTCGTAACGAAGTTTTGGATCTGCAAAGTTAAAGTGTTTAGAAACTGTAAATAAAACCGTACCTTCGCTAATAACTTTACCATTATATATAAATGAAAAACTTAAATAATTATTTTCAACATCTGTTTTGTTAAAGTCGAGGTTATTTAACCAAAATGTATCCAATGCAGGAACGGTTATATTTTCGCTTCCGGACTGTAATATTTTACTGTCAGCCGAACGAAGCTCCCATTTAACTTCACCACTAATATCATTGGTTGTTTCGTTTGCTACTACAATGCGTGCTTCTGTTGTATAGTCATAGACATCGCGCTGCATTACAACGTAGGGGCGGGTTGTTGTTTCGCCGATTTCTGCACAGGATATCATAACAGGAGCAAAGAAACGCTTTGCAACGTATTGTAATGCTTTGTATCTGCCATAATAGTCAATACTTGACCAAGATGCAACAGGCCAAATATCGTTAAGTTGCCAATAAAGCGCACCCATACATCTACCACGATGACGGCGCATATGTTCGACACCATAACGTATTGCTTCTGCCTGCAATAGCTGTGATGCGTATAGCAATGTGCCAAAATCAGCGGGGTAGAGGAAGGTATCACCCAAATAGTTTAATATCTTTTTGTTGGCACCCTTACAACGCTGATGCATTTCAAAGGTACGACTAAAAATATTTCTTTCTTCGGGTAGTGTAAACGAATTCACCGTTTTTTCACATGGGAACGATTCAAAACCAAATTCGCTTAAATATCTGAAATAGTGGTTGCGATATTCAGTAAACGGTAGTCCTCCATGCCAAACCTGCCAATAGTGACAGTCGCCTGTATTTTCGCCACGTATATCAACAAAACCACCACCGGAACTTGGGGAAGAAGAAATATAAGGAATATAGGGACATACCTTGTCAATGATTTTAGGTATCATGCGCTCAAATATTTTAATATAAACTCTCTTGCGCGTGTTTTGACATTCGTCGCGCCACCAATATTCAATGCCTTCTTCTATCTCATTGTTACCTGAAATAACAGCTAACGAAGCATGATGACGAATTCTTGTAAAATTTTCGGTAATCTCCACTTCAATATTATCTTGAAAAGCTTGATAACCCGGTATTGCCATACAAGCAAACATAAGATCACAAAATACAACAAGTCCGTATTCATCACAAGCATCAAAAAAATAATCATGAGGGTATATACCGCCACCCCAAACACGAATAGCGTTAAAATTACAGTCATGGCACTGTTTTATAAGGTTGTATGTGCGCTCTTTACTGTAACGTGACATTATATTATCTTCGGGTATATAGTCAGCGCCCATTGCAAAGAAACGAATACCATTTACCTCGTGACAAAAGCTTTCGCCCCATTGATCTTTTTCTTGAATAAGCTTTAAAGTGCGCAAGCCTATACGTTTTGTGTTACTATCTACAACTTGTCCATTTTCTACAAGCTCAACATTAAAGGTATAAAGATTTTGATTACCAAAGCCGTTAGGCCACCAAAGCTGCGGGTTCTCGATTTTTGATTCACAGTTAGCGGGAATTGTAAATTCACATCCGCAAGGAGCAGTAACCTTTACAACAATTTCTGCAATACCGTCTTTTGTTTTAACACTTGGCAACACAAAAACTTCACCGTTTTCATGACGTTGCGTTATATGTATGTCGGTTATACGGTCACTATCAACGGTTAAAAGGTAAATATCTTTCCAAATACCTGCATCCGGTAGGCGAGGACCCCAGTCCCAACCAAGCATACAGCTTGCTTTACGAAGGTGTGCCATTCCATGAAGTGAGTCACCATTACCCGGAACCGGATCTTCTTTATATTTTTCACGCAAGAATTTATTAGGAGAGGCAAACAAAAGCTTAATATCGTTTTCGCCATCTTTAAGAACTTCGGTAACATCATATTCGTATGTTCGATGCATATTATCTGTGTGTGCAATATGTTTACCATTAATTGTAATATCACAAAGTGTATCAAGTCCATCACAGTGCAACAAAACGGGTGATTTAGTCACTGTAAAATCAAACTTTCTCGAAAAGACAAAGTCGTTTTCAAGTATTGGTGTTGCTTCAAGCTCGTTAGTGCGATAATAAGGGTCGTCCATTAACTTATTATCAAGCAAAAATGAATATACAGAACCGGGAATATTTCCATCACAGTTATAACCGCCACCGGTCATATTCCATTTACCGTTTAGACTAAACTTTTTCATTATTAAAACCTCTTTTCCAAGTTTTACTTGCATTTATATTTTATTATGATATTATTAAAAATACAAGCGATTATTTAACTAATAATTTATATTATCTTACGATTTGAGGTGTAATAATGGAGCTGAAAATTTTAGGAATAGATTTTCCTCACAAAAAAGGGGAGTTTTGCCAGAAGGCAAAATATCCTTTTTATACTGTTTGCTGTTTTTCTACACCATTTGTATATCTTAAAGACGGTGTTTTATATCAAGGCAATAAGGGTGATATTTTAATTAACACACCAGAAAATATTATTTTTCACGGTCCTGTTCCAAATAGTGAACATGGTTTTATAAACGATTGGATGCATATTGACGGGGACGATTTAACAAGACTTTTGCAAAAATATGAACTACCGCTTAATACTGCTTTTAATGTTGGAGATAATTCTTTTTTTAGAAAATATATGAATCGATTAGCCAAAGAGTTTTCATCAAAAAAATCAGGATATGAGGATTTTATTGATTCGATTATTACACAACTTATTATTTCTTTGCATCGCGCCTATACCAAGACAAACTTTTATGATGAATCGTCTGAAAAAATATCAGTTGTAAAACAAGCAATAATTAAGAACCCTGGGGATAATTGGTCTTTAAAAAAAATGAGTGATTTATCGGGTTATTCAATAAGTCGTTTCAGTGAGCTGTATAGTAATATATACGGTATTTCGCCGATTAATGACGTTTTGTTTCAAAGAATCGAGTTGGCAAAAAGATTGCTTGTTTCGGGTCAAGCATCGGTTTCATACGTTTCAAAAGCATGTGGATTTAATACTATAAATTATTTCTCTAAATTTTTCAAAAAAACTACCGGCTACAGTCCAAAAGAATATATGCATAAATTTAACGAATAGTTATACAAAAACAATAAAGACCCACCATAAAGGTGAGTCTTTATTATTTGGTGGAGGCGGGGGGAGTCGAACCCCCTGCTGTAATCCGGCGTCAATTTCCTTTAAGGTAATGGTTCGATTATCTCCGGAATAGTTGAAGGTCAATACTACCTTATCATCATATACAAAAACTGAGTTTAAAAAGATTTTGATCAAGCGCTTCTGACACTCGATGTCCGTATAATCCATATTGGTGAACTGATGCAGAAAATGCAGTATACGTTCTTTATTGAGTCCAAGGTTTTCTTTTAGGCGGGCTTCTGCTAAAGCAATTTTTATTTCGCCTTTCTGTTCCTCAAGCTCATCCATACGTCTCTTGGTGGCTTCATTGATAATTCCTTGCTCAATAGCTCTCACCAAATTAGCAATGAATTTTTCAATATCTGCAAGAGCCTGTCTTAAAGACTCGGTATATGACGTTTCCGTATTTCGCTCCAAATAATACTGATACGTATTTTCAGCAATAAACTCAATCATATCTTCATCTTTTACAAGATTAATTATGTATTCTAATACAAGATTTTCAATCCATACTTGGCGAACCGGCTTTTTAGTACACAACTTTTTGCGCTGATTATGACAGTAGTAATAGTGATGACGGTTACCGGTTTTGCTTGTTCCGCTTACTCCTACCATCATGGCACCACATTTACCGCAAAATAACTTTTCGGTTAGTAGATATTCTACTTTGGCGTTCTTGTGCGCGGCGGCACGTTGATTGTATTTTAACATTTCCTGGACCTTATAAAATGTTGCGGTATCCACGATAGGCGGAATAGCGTTCTCTAAACGCACTTCGTCTTTATAAGTATAAATACCGATATACTTTTCGTTTTTCAGCATAGTCCGCAAACTATTGTGAGTAAACGGTTTGCCCTTTAAGGTGCGGTGTCCTCTTGCATTTAATTCCCGTACTATTTGAGCAATGGTCTGTCCCTGGGCATAAAGATCAAATACAAGTTTAACGGTCGGCGCACTCTCGGGGTCAATGATAAACTTCTTGTCGGGATCGGTGAGGTATCCTAACGGTCTGTTTCCACCTGTGCTCTGTGCTTTTGCGGCGCTGGCGCGTTGACCTCTCTTGATATTTTGAGAGAGTTGTTCGGAATAATAAGCCGCCATACCTTCGATAACAGCTTCCAAAATAATACCTTCTGGTGTGTCAGGTATCATTTCGGCAACATAATAGATTTTTACACCGTTTTTTTTAGGTGATATTTGTTAAGTGCAATTTCTTCCTTGTTTCTGCCGATACGGTCAGTTTTCCATACTATCAGTGCATCAAACTTTTTGTTTGCAGCATCAGAAAGCATCAATTGGAATTGTTCGCGATTATCGTTTCTGCCGGTCTGTGCTCGGTCGGCATATACATGAATTATTGTTAATCCGTGTTCAGCCGCATAGCGTTCAGCTTCCGCAACCTGACCTTCAATCGACTGTTCACCTTGTCTATGACTCGAAAAACGGGCATAAACAACAGCGTTCATTATATTACTCCTTTACCGTTTCTAATCCCAAAGCCAGTCTGGCAGTATTACGATCCTTTAAACTGGCTTTATCATATGCACGTGCAACCTCGGTTGCCCAAGCGGATAATTCGGGGATTTCGCATGAATCGTCGCCTGCCCACACTTCAAGAGGAACACCGGTTGCTTTTGTTAGTTTCAAGGCAATGTACAGAGGGGCGTACTTCATTCTGCGAGTAATGATTGATCGTAACTCTCTGTCAGTAAGCCCTGTTAATTTAACAAGGTCATCAAGCATTAGTTTCTTTAAATCGTAAGTGAGCTCAATAAAAATTTTGTAAAAAGGTTTTCCTTTTAAAGATTCGAAGAAAACTTCATTCATCTCTGTTCCGCAAACCAAATGCTCTACAGAAACATTAAGCTTTCTCGCGTATTTAACAACTTGGTCGATTTTTGGTGTGCGCTGATCAAGTTCATAACGGCTTAGGATCTGCTTTGAAGTTCCTAATTTTTTTGCAAATTCATCCTGTGTCATACCCATATCTTTACGAATTTCTCTGAGTCTTTCACCAAAGGTGGAAGACGTTTTTTGGTCTTCGGATAAACTTTCGATAATATCTTGCATTCTCTTTTCGTTCATAATAACAACTCCTTTTTGACATCTACAAGCGTATTATAGCATATCAAATCAACAAAATCAACACCAAATTGTTAAAACGCTGAATTTTATAAAAATAATCACCATACAGTTGACTTATAAAAGTGGATATGGTAGTATAATAACAGAAGTCAACCGATTGGTGATTTTTAAAATTAACTACAACATACCGGTAATGTTTGAGTCAGGAGGTGATAAAAACTATTCCAGTTATTCGGATCGATCCGAAATCTATTCCCAGTATGGAGAAAAAATTACTGTGTGCCACGTTCTTGGAAGCGGTTATTCGTTTTTACAAGGATCCTAACAACGAACTTGCTTTTCAAAGGTGGTGTGCAGAGAAAGGAGAAAATGCCTATGGATCAAAAGACGGCTGATATGCTTCGAGAGAAATATCCCAATCATATCCCGTTGGAAGTAGCGTCAAAGTATTTGGGTGTATCGTCCAGACAATTGTCCAGGCTAATTGCGGAATGCAGAGAACCTTATTCGTTGCTTGGTGGCAATATCGGTACGAGACAGAAATATGTTCGTGTTTATACTGAACGGTTGATTGCTTATCTGCGCGGCGAACCACTAGATTAACAATCAGCAATAACCTTTCGTAAGAGAGATGTTTGTCATTCGGTAAAGCAATCAATATTAAATGTCAGGTGATATGAACGGGCTTTATGCTAATTCATATCACCTGATTTTGTTAGGAGGTTTTAAATGAAATTACACGATAATCAGCTTCGGCTGATACGGCATCTTATCCGTTTTAACACATTGGATTATCTAAGTTGCCTTGGGGTGTTAGATACAAAAAACACGGGTAACAGAGTTGCTTTATCCTATACTTTTCGCCCACTTACAAAGAACGATTATATTGCTAAGAACAAGAACGGCATTGTATCAGTTCTTAAAAAAGGAAGAGATATTTTTC
>SVOH01000031.1 GCA_015066515.1 Oscillospiraceae bacterium
GGTTATTATGTTTTCACAACAATGACCTGCGAGCCGTCATTACCTGCAGAGCTTGAGCGTATTGCAGGCATTACCGAAGGCGTTCTTCGCATTATGGTAATAAGAAAGTAATGGAGGAATTAAAAAATGTTTAATCTTGTAGTGTTAACAGGTCGTCTCACAGCAGACCCTGAATTAAAAACAACACCAAATGGTATACCAGTTACCACATTTTCCATTGCTGTTAATCGTAACTATCGTGCAGGTGAGGAACAGCAGACTGACTTTATCAACATTGTTGCTTGGCGTCAGCGTGCTGAATTTATCACCAAATATTTTAAAAAGGGCAGTATGATTGGTATAGAGGGTTCAATTCAGACCCGTAGATATCAAGATAAAAACGGCAATAACCGTACAATTTTTGAGGTTGTTGTAAATAATGCGCAATTTGTAGAGTCAAAACGCGAGGGCGGTACAGCTCCTGTTAATGAGCCCGAGTCTTTTACCAACGCGGATGCAAGTGACTTTACCGAAATTGGCGGTATGGATGACGATTTGCCCTTCTAATTTTATTAAAGGAGGAACTTTTCGATGGAAAAGAATGATAGACCACTTCACAGAAAACCTCGCAAAAAGGTTTGCCATTTTTGCGTTGACCGTGTAGAAGAAATTGATTATAAGGATGTTGCTCGTCTTCGCAAGTATGTTTCTGAACGTGCAAAGATTTTACCACGCAGAACAACAGGTACTTGTGCAAAACACCAGCGTGCTCTTACAACCGCTATTAAGCGTGCTCGTCAGGTGGCATTACTTCCTTATAGTAACGACTAATAATTTTTAAAGACCGACGAAATTCGTCGGTCTTTTTTATATATGTTTTTGGATTATTGCTTACGTTTTGAAAAAAGCCACTCAAAAGGTTCATCATATTTTAATGTATATCGCCATAAGTCGTGGTCAGCACCATCATATAATTTAATATTTACATCGGTGTTACCCTTTGATTTTATTAGTTCATAATTTTGCTCCGATCGATAGTGCGTTACTAAATTATCTGATGTGCCGTGCAAGAATAAAATTGGCATATCTTTTAGTTGCTCGGCTTCTTCCTGAGTGCATGTCCATGCCGCGCAAGATGGCATTGCGGCTGCAAAAATATTATTGTATTTTGCGGCAACTTCCATTGTTGCATAGCCACCCATTGATGGTCCCATAACATAATAACGATTACTGTCGCAAGAAAATTCAGAGGTAACTTTATCAAAAATTCTCATTGCAGCATCGAGCGGACCATCTTCTTCGGGATAGAAATCCCACCAGTTTCCATTATTTAATTGTGGCATAATTATTACTGCTTGATCTAACCATTCGTAACAATAAATATATCCATCAACAAATTGGAATGCCTGACGTTGATTAAATCTTAATTGGTATTCATATTCGTCGTCTTCCCTTTGTGGATAACCGTCACCTGCGCCATGAAAGTATAGAATAACAGGATATTTTTTGTTTGGATCATAATTTTCTGGTTCTACGACTAAATATGGCATTAAAAGCCTGGATTTTTGATCGTAATGCTCGGGATATTTATGAACGTTTTGAAACCAAAATCCTTTAGGTTCATACATTGGTAAATCTATATCAGGGTTAACGGGTTTCGAACTGGTTGTTTCGTGATTTGAACTTTCGTCTTTTGGGGGTTGTTCAATATTGCTCGAATTTATACTGGTTGTGTTTTCATGTTTATCTTCTTGGACAATGGTTGAATTGCTTTGAGTAGTTGTTGTATTATCACTTTGATTATCTTTAATTGTTTCGGTATTTATCGATGTTTCAACATCGGTGGGTAAAATTTCAAAAAATTTTGTATCAGCGTCCGGATATGTAGCTGAAAATAAATTTGTATTAATAATTGTTAGTTTTGTTCCATAGTTTATCTCTTCAAAGGTAATGCCTTTTGCAACGGAAACAAAGCCGTTCTTATCAATTGTTATATTTTGATTTTCAGACTTATTAATGGAAGAAATAACAATATACTCATCGGTTTTTATATCTACGGTGGTATATGTAGCTGTTGCTCCATATCCGTTTTTGAGTAATTTTGTTTTTTTGCTGCTCCATAAATTTTTTATAGAATTAAAATTCTTTGGAAAAATAATAAATTCAGTATTATTGTATGGTCGATAGCTTTGTTCAAAAGTGTTCCATGATATTATTTTATATGTAAGAGAATTAAACGAAAGAGCGGAACCATCTTCAAGCTTAATTCTCTGTGGAATTGGCGCAAACAAAATAAGTAGTAGTGTTATTGCAGATATGATAACTATAGTTAATTTTTTTCTATTCGACATAAACATCACCATATTAATTATACATCGTCTATGCTAAATAGTCAATAATAATTTATATATATAACCGCAAAAAACATTTTTACGCTTTAAAGTGTTGATTTTTTAACTTTGTTGTGTTATAATAGCAAAAATTTATAATGTGGAGGAGATTATTAATGCAAGTTTTAGCATTTATTCTTTATTTTGTCTTAATTCTTGCTGTCGGTTTGTTCTTTTTCTTTCGTTCAAAAAGCGCCGGTGAAAAGGAATATTTCTTAGGCGGTAGAGCTATGGGTCCGTGGGTTACCGCTATGAGTGCTCAGGCCTCTGATATGTCGGGTTGGCTATTGATGGGTTTTCCCGGAAGTATTTTTGCTTTTGGTATGGGCAAGGTTTGGATAGGTATTGGACTAGCACTTGGTACTGCAGCAAACTGGATTTTGGTTGCAAAACGTTTACGAAGATTTTCACGTGCTTCAGGTGATGCTATCACAATGCCTCAGTACTTAACCAATCGTTTTGCTTCTAAAAGTCCTGTTTTAAAAATTATATGTGCAGTAATATTTTTAATTAGCTTTACTGTTTATGTTTCTTCTGCTTTCGTTGCGGGAAAGAGTGTAATGATTGCTGTAATTCCATGGTTTGCAGATAAAGAGACTTTAGCAATGGCAATTTTCGCATTACTTATTTTGCTATATACATTCTTAGGTGGATATAAAGCTGTTTGTTGGACAGACTTTTTTCAAGGAATTATGATGCTTATTGCATTATTAGCTGTTCCGATAGTTATGGCAACGGGTAATTTTGATAATTCATTTACATCTTCTTTTGCTGATGGTGTTGCTACATTTGAATCTAATCCTTTTACTGCAGATTGGCGTGATATAGTTACTGGTTTATCATGGGGGTTAGGCTATTTTGGTATGCCACATATTATTGTCAGATTTATGGCCATTAAAAAACCATCTCAGGTTAAAAAGGCATCAATAGTTGCTATTGCTTGGGTAATTATTACACTGGGTAGTGCAATTGTTATGGCAATATTGGGAAGAACATATTTATTCAATGATGGCACTTCATTAGCACAAATTTTACTTCCAAACGGCAATCAGCAAAATATTTTCTTGGTATTAACTCAACAAATTTTCCCACCAATAATTGCAGGCTTCTTGCTTGCTGCTATTGTTGCTGCGGCAATGTCAACAGCGGATTCACAGTTATTAGTTGCTTCTTCATCATTTACAAGTGACCTTTATAAGCCGCTTATAAGAAAAGAAAAAGCATCTGAAAAAGAATTGCTTTGGGTTGGTCGCATTGTAGTATTCATTGTTAGTGTAGTTGCGTTCTTTATAGCATCAAGTAACATTCCTTGGGCAAAGAGTATTATGGCCATGGTTGAAAATGCATGGGGCTTGTTTGGTGCGGCTTTTGGACCTGTTATTTTACTTTCACTATTTTGGTCGAGATTCAACTATGCCGGAGCTTGTGCGGGTATTGTAACCGGTGCTGTAGTAGATATTGCTTGGTTATTATGCTTTACAAGCACTATACTTGAAAAACCAATTCTTGTTGCAACTGGTATTTATGAAATTTTACCTGGATTTATAGCCGGTTTAATTGCTGCAATTATTGTAACTCTTTGTACAAAGGCACCTTCTGTTGAGGTGAAAGAAATTTTTGCTTCTGCTACTGATAAGTCGATTGACGATTAATTTTAAAAAACACCATACTCATTAATTGAGTATGGTGTTTTTTGTAACATTTTTTTGATTTTAGCTTATTATGTAATAACGGAGGGATTTAAAATGCGTAGAAAATGTAATAACAATAACAAGGGGATTATAGCGATAGTTTTTGCTGTTGGTTTATTAATAAGCTGTTTTTGCCCTCCAAAATTATTAGTAGGAATACTGGCGATTTGGGTAATTGTACTTGGTATTTCTTGCAATAAGCATTAATTGGAGGTATTTTATGAAAGTTGTATTAGTAAAAAGTCCAAAAATATTTAGTGGTTTTCTTAGAATGATATTTAAAATAAAAAAAGAAAGTGTATAAATACATAAAGTCCCAACCAAACGGCTGGGACTTTTAATGTTTTATTTTATAGTACCTAATGAGGTTTCTTTTTGAATAACGTCATGTGCGCCGCCTTCAACAATACTGGTAGCAGATACTAATGTAAGCTTTGCTTTATCACGGAATTCCGGAATTGTTAACGCTCCGCAGTTACACATTGTTGATTTTACTTTGCTTAGTGAGAGAGCAACATTGTCTTTTAAAGCACCTGCATAAGGAACGTAAGAATCGACACCTTCTTCAAAAGATAATTTTTTATCTCCACCAAGGTCATAGCGTTGCCAGTTGCGAGCGCGTGCAGAACCTTCGCCCCAGTATTCTTTGTAATAACTTCCGTTTAGACGAACTTTATTAGATGGGCTTTCATCAAATCGAGCAAAATATCGACCAAGCATTACAAAATCAGCGCCCATTGCAAGAGAAAGGGTAATATGATGGTCGTGTACAATGCCACCATCAGAGCAAACAGGAACATAAATTCCGGTTTCTTTAAAGTATTCATCGCGGGCCTTGCAAACTTCAATAAGTGCTGTAGCTTGTCCACGGCCAATGCCTTTAGTTTCACGTGTAATACATATAGAACCGCCGCCGATACCAACTTTTATAAAGTCAGCACCACATTCAGCAAGGAAACGGAAGCCTTCGGCGTCAACAACATTACCGGCACCTACCTTTACGCTGTCGCCGTAACGTTCACGAATCCAAGCAATTGTTAGTTTTTGCCATTCGCTAAAGCCTTCAGATGAATCTATACATAGAACGTCAGCACCGGCTTCGATTAAAGCGGGAACACGTGTTGCATAGTCACGCGTATTAATACCTGCACCTACGATATAGCGCTTTTTACTATCTAGTAACTCGTTTGGATTTTCTTTATGCGCTTCATAGTCTTTTCTAAAAACAAAGTGTAGAAGGTTGCCATTATCATCAATGATTGGAAGGGAATTAAGCTTATTATCCCAAATAATATCATTTGCCTGTTTAAGTGTAGTATCTTTTCCGCCGGTAACAAGTTTTTCAAATGGAGTCATGAATTCGGCAACAGGTGTTGATTTATCCATACGACTAATTCGATAGTCACGTCCAGTAACAATTCCTAAAAGTTTACCGTGTGCTGTACCGTCAGATGTAACTGCAACTGTTGAGAAACCGTTTTCTTCCTTTAGGTTTAAAATGTCTTGAAGGGTGCTGTCAGGAGTTACGTTTGAACCACTTACAACAAAGCCTGCCTTATACGCCTTAGCTCGTGCAACCATTGCTGCTTCATCTTCAACGCTTTGTGAACCATATATAAAAGAAACACCGCCTTCACGAGCGAGTGCAACGGCTAGTTTTTCGCCAGATACAGCCTGCATAATCGCAGATACCATAGGGATGTTCATACTGATTGTAGGCTCTTCGCCACGTTTAAATTTAACAAGTGGAGTTTTTAGTGATACGTTTGCAGGCACACACTCTGCAGATGAATAACCGGGTACCAAAAGATACTCGTTAAAAGTGTGTGATACTTCATTGAAAAAATAAGCCATTTTAATACAACACCTTTCAAATTTTATATTTCAATAATTATATCTTTTGATCGCTAAAATGTCAATGAATTTATATACAAAAAAACAACAATTTTGACTAAAATTTTTTAATAAAATATAAAAAATAGTGCTTGACAAAAGGAGAGTGCATATATATAATATACTTCGTGACTTGAGGTCATTTTGTGAGGTGCAGTATGATTCTTGATTTAAAACGCATCTTTGCTACCGATAATTCGGTGTTAGAAATTGATCACACACTTGATATGAGTGAAGTTGATTTTTTCGGGAACTATCCGCTCAAAACTCCCGTAATTATTAAAGGTTCAGTTTCTAATAGGGCTAGTGTTGTGTCTTTGAATTTAAATATTGAATATACTTTTGCGGCCCCATGTGACCGATGCGGCGTTTTTGCCCAACACAACCATACCGTTATTGTTGATAAATTGCTTGCCACTGCTATAGAGAGACAGGAGAGTGACACAATTATCACTGTGCCGGATATGAAATTAGATGTGGACGAGTTTGTGTATTCTGAAGTCATTTTAGATTTGCCGAGCAAGCACCTATGCAATGATGATTGCAAAGGTATTTGTTTTAAATGTGGCAAAAACCTTAACGAAGGCGAGTGTGGATGTTCTACAAAAGAGGTAGATCCACGTCTTGCTAAGCTTATGGAATTACTTGATAATTAATTTATTCTATTATTAAATTAAGGAGGTTCTGAAAATGGCAGTACCGAAGAGAAAAACTTCTAAAGCAAGAAGAGACAAGAGAAGAAACAACTTATGGAAGCTTACCGCTCCTACATTGGTAAGATGTTCTGATTGTGGCGAATACAAGCGTCCTCATAGAATTTGCCCTGCTTGTGGCAAATACAACGGCCGTCAGGTTGTAGAAATCGCTGAATAATTTTTTAGAGAGGGGGAGCAAATCCTCCTCTTGTTTTTTTGTAATTAATATCGTATAATAATAAATTAGGGTGGTGATGAGAATGTCTGTTATTATTAAAGATGTTGAAAAGGGCAGTATTGCATATAAATCGCGAATAAAATCAGGAGATACATTGGTTTCAATTAATGATAATATTATTATGGATGTTCTTGATTATCGCTTTTATCAAAATGAAGAAAAACTTGTTATTAAGATAATTAATAATAGAAATAGGGTTAAAAATATTAAAATAAAAAAATTAGAATATGAAGAACTAGGATTAATTTTTGACACGTATTTGATGGATGAAAAACGTTCTTGTAAAAACAAGTGTGTTTTTTGTTTTATCGACCAATTACCAAAAGGATTACGCGATAGCCTTTATTTTAAGGATGATGATTCGCGTCTTTCGTTTTTGTTTGGAAATTATATTACACTTACAAATATTACTGAACACGAAATTGAACGAATTATAAAAATGCATATAAGTCCTATAAATATTTCTGTTCATACAACAAATCCTGAGCTTCGCGTTAAAATGATGACAAATAAAAATGCAGGTAATGCCTTAAAAATTATGAATCGTTTTAACGATGCTGGAATAAAGATGCACAGTCAGTTAGTTCTTTGTCCTGATATTAACGATGGTGATGAACTTCGTCGCAGTTTAAATGATTTATTAAATCTTGAAAATATGGAATGCGTTGCCGCTGTTCCGGTAGGTCTTACAAAGTTTCGTAATGGTTTAGCAGATATTAAACCATACAAAAAACAAACCGCTTCCAAGGTTTTAGATATTGTCGAAGAATATTCACAAAAATCTATCGAAAAATACGGCGAAAGAAGGTTTTATGCTTCTGACGAGTTTTATCTTTTATCAGAGCGTAAAATACCTTCTGCTGAATTTTACGGTGATTTTTTGTTGCTTGAAAACGGCGTAGGTCTTTGGGCGCTTTTAAAAGCCGAGACTGACTCTGCTTTACAAGATCTAGAATGTGACAAAATAAATCGACACATTACAATTGCTACGGGTGTTGCGGCATATCCACTGCTTCGTGAAATTGCAGATTTATGCGAGCAAAAGGTTAACGGTCTTAAGTGCGATGTGTATGCTATAAAAAACGACTTTTTTGGCGAAAAAATAACTGTTGCAGGCCTTATTACTGCAACTGATATTTATAATCAATTAAATGATAAAGACTTGGGCGATGCATTACTGATACCATCAAGTATGCTTCGTGCAGAAGGCGATATGTTTCTTGATAGTGTTACTGTACAAGAGTTGTCAAAAAAATTAAATGTTAAAATCTCGGTTACTAATCCCGACGGTTATTCACTTATAGATTCTATTTTAGAAATAGCGGAGGAAGTTTAAATGGCTAAACCTATTATTGCTGTTGTTGGTCGACCAAATGTCGGAAAATCTACATTGTTTAACAAGCTTATAGGAAAAAGATTATCTATTGTTGACGATACACCGGGCGTTACTCGTGATCGTATATATGGTGATACTGAATGGTGTGGTAAAAAAGTAATGCTTGTTGATACTGGTGGTATCGAGCCTAAAACAAATGATATTATCTTATCGGGTATGCGTTCTCAAGCGCAGCTTGCTATCGACACTGCAAATGTTATTATTATGGTTTGTGATATGCAAACAGGTGTTACTGCAACCGATAGTGAAATTGCTTCTATGCTCTTAAAAAGCGGTAAGCCGATTGTATTATGTGTAAATAAATGCGATAAAATTGGCGAAGTTCCTCCCGAATTTTATGAGTTTTATAATTTAGGTCTTGGTGATCCTATTGCAGTATCATCGGTTCACGGTCACGGCACCGGTGATTTGCTTGATGCCGCGTACGAATTTTTACCTGTTACTGACGATACTGAAGACGAAGATGTTATAAATGTTGCTGTTATTGGTAAACCAAACGCTGGTAAAAGTTCACTTGTCAACAAAATTACCGGTGAAGAACGTGTGATTGTATCTGATATTGCCGGTACTACACGTGACGCTATAGATACGCTCGTGGAAAATAAGTTTGGTAAATTTAATTTTATTGATACTGCAGGCCTGCGTCGTAGTAGCCGAGTAGAAGATAAAATTGAAAAATACAGTGTAATCCGTGCAAAAATGGCTATTGAGAGATCTGATGTATGCGTAATAATGATTGATGGTGTCGATGGATTTACCGAGCAAGATTCAAAAGTTGCTGGTTTAGCGCTTGAGGAAGGAAAGGCTTGTATTATTGCAGTTAACAAGTGGGATATTGTTGACAAAGACGGTCAAACCATGGATAATTATCGCAAGAAGTTGATGGTTGACTTTAGTTTTATGCCGTATGCTCCTATAATTTTTATATCGGCTAAAACCGGTCAAAGACTTGATAGGCTTTTTGAACTTATTAATTATGTACGTACACAAAATACAATGCGTATATCCACAGGTAAGCTCAATGATATTTTGGCCGATGCTACAGCACGTGTACAACCGCCATCTGATAAAGGTAAACGTTTGAAAATTTACTATATGACACAAGCATCTACATGCCCACCAACATTTGTTTGTTTTTGTAATAATGCTGAATTATTCCATTTTTCTTATCAGCGTTATTTAGAAAATCAAATTCGTTCAACCTTTGGCCTTGAGGGTACACCTGTTAGGTTTGTTATCCGCGAGAGAGGAGATAAAAACGCAAAATGATTTACGCAGTTTTAACCGTTATTTTAGCATATTTACTTGGTAGTATTAGTTTTGCTGTAATTTTATCAAAAATATTTCTTAAGCAAGATGTTCGCGAAGTTGGAAGCGGTAACGCAGGTACCACAAATGTTATGCGAACAGGCGGCTTTAAGCTTGGTGCCCTTACTTTTTTGGGTGACGTATTAAAGGGTTTTGCAGCTTGCCTTGCAGGTAAATTAATATTTAAAATTGTTTTTGAAAATGGTGAAGAATGGGCTGTATATGGTGCATTTTTGTGTGGCATTGCTTGTATGCTCGGTCATGTGTTCCCGATATTCTTTCAGTTTAAGGGCGGCAAGGGAATAGCAACCAGTGTAGGTATTTTTGCAGTTTGTTGTTGGCCTGCAATTGTTATAGGCCTTGTTGTATTTGCTCTTGGAGTTTTGTTTACAAGAATCGTATCTGTCAGCTCTATTGCGGCGGCGATAACGGTTGTTAGTTGTACAATGTTATTCCATTATATAAATTCTCCGGCTCTTTTTTGGCCGCAAGCAGTTTTGGCGATTATGATGGGGATTTTAGTTATTACCAAGCATAGTGAAAATATTAAAAGACTTATAAATGGCACCGAAAAAAAGCTAACTATAGGAGGTAAAAAGTAACATGGCAAAAATTACTGTTTTAGGCTCTGGAGGTTGGGGAACAGCACTTGCAATATCTGCTTTTAATTGCGGACATAATGTTACTCTTTGGTCACCTTTTCAACAAGAGGTAGACGAGCTTATAAAAAATAAAGAAAACATAAAGCTTTTGCCAGACATAAAAATTCCGGAACAAATTAATATTACATCAGATATTAATTCTGCAACAGATTCCTTAATTTCAATTATTGCGTGTCCTTCTGTTGCTGTACGAAGTGTTTCAAAACAACTCGCTTCTGTAGAAAATCACGGTATAGTCGTAAACGTTGCTAAGGGTTTTGAAAAAGAAACTTTAAATCGACTTTCAAATGTTATTCGTGAGGAATTACCTAATGATAAAATTTGCGTTTTATCAGGTCCTTCTCATGCTGAAGAGGTAGCTCGAATGATACCAACATCGCTTGTTGCGTCTTCAAAAAGCTTTACTGCCGCTTCAATTGTTCAAGATGTACTATCAAGCGAATTTTTGCGTATATATACTGCAAACGATATGATTGGTGTAGAGCTTGGTGGTGCAGTTAAAAATGTTATTGCTGTGTGCGCCGGTATAAGTGATGGTCTAGGACTTGGCGACAATACAAAAGCAGCCCTTATAACACGAGGACTAAGTGAAATGGCAAACCTTGGCGTATGTATGGGCGCTGACGAACGCACGTTTATGGGTCTTACCGGTATTGGTGATTTGGTTGTCACCTGTACATCACAGCACAGCCGCAACAATCGTTTTGGTAACAAGGTTGGTTCTGGTGTTCCTGTTGAACAAGCACTTAAAGAGGTTGGTACGGTTGAGGGTTATTATGCATCTCTTATGACATATCAGCTTGGCAAAAAATATGGTGTGGAATTGCCTATAATTAATTCTTGTTATAAAGTTTTATATGAGGGTTATCGCCCTGATTTAGCTGTAAAAGAGTTAATGACGAGACCAAAAGGAAAAGAAAGATAAATTTGTAAAAATTATTCTTGACTTTAGCGATTTGTTATAATATAATAATCAAGTCGCTAAAATATGCTGCTATGGCTCAGGTGGTAGAGCACGTCCTTGGTAAGGACGAGGTCACCAGTTCGAATCTGGTTAGCAGCTCCAAAAAGAAAAGTCACACATCGTGTGGCTTTTTCTTTTTGTACTTTTCACTATTCTCTCTTCACTTTTCGCTCTTCTCTAAACAATGTGTGACTTTTCTAGATAAAAGATAAGAGAGAAGAGATAAAAGAAAAGGTGTGGCTTCGCATTGATTTATTGCCGCTTTTGTGCTATACTACACATAGGCGGTGATGTTATGAATAAATGGGTAGTTGAAGATTGGGAATTCGAATTAACTGTAATTGAAGGAAATGCTGCAAATTGCAGGTTGGGTTTTGAAAAAGGTGATAAATTCGTT
>SVOH01000013.1 GCA_015066515.1 Oscillospiraceae bacterium
CACGGATGCCTTTTTACCTGGCGCAGATGGAGGGATTCGAACCCTCGAACTACTTTTAATAGTTACACGATTTCCAATCGTGCGCGCTCGACCAACTACGCGACATCTGCATTGGACTTGCTAATTATAATGTATGTCTCTGCAAAAATCAAGTATTATTTTTATTTAATACATCATAAAAATCAAGGCATCTAACTTGAAAACATAATTATGCTATGATATAATACAAAAAAGGTGGTGCTTGTAATGACAGGTAAATCTATAGCCCTACGATGCGTGTTAACTGTAGTTGTTGTGCTCGCTTGCCCAATTGCTGCTCTTTTATCTCTTTTATATCTTTCTTTTGGCGGTTTTTGGACAATCACTATTATATTAGGCACTTTAATTTTGCCGCTTGCAGTCCCACTGATTTGGCTCGAAAAGCAAAAATATTACCTATATGCATATATTTCCTTTATATTGTGTTTCTTGATTTTGTTGGGCACACAAACAGGTATTAGAAAGTATAATGAGTCAATCACAATTGACGTGACACCAAGTATAAATGTTCACGAATATATGCCGTTTGACAAAAATTCAAAAATTGTTAAGACCGAAAGCAAATTACTTGACTTCAAATCCTTATCAAAAGAACAATTGCCTATAATCGACGGTGCTGCGGCGGTATTCCCTGTTTATTCAGCGTTTGTGAATGCAACGTATCCAAACACGACCGAGCTTTACGATGGTGCTTTTGAATACAATAACACCGTCGGCGGATATAAGCTTCTTGGTGAAAAATGCACCGATATTTTTATAGGTGCCGCACCCTCAAAGGAGCAAACTGAATTGGCATTAAAAAAAGGAACTACATTTAAATACACACAAATCGGACACGAAGCATTTGTATTCTTTGTAAATAAGGATAACCCCATTGAAAGCCTTACACTCGATGAAATAAAAGGCATATATTCAGGCAAAATCACCAATTGGAAGGAACTTGGAGGCAAAGATGAGGAAATAGTTCCCTTTCAGCGCAACGAAGGTAGCGGTAGCCAGAGTATGCTTATAAGGCTTATGGGAGATACACCTATAATCGAGCCTACTACCCAAACTGCCGTAGGTGGTATGGGCGGCATAATTGAAGAGGTTGCCGATTACAAAAACAAATCCACTTCAATAGGTTTTTCATTTAGGTTTTATGTAGAAGGAATAATTAAAAATCCTGACATCAAAATGATTGCAATTGATGGTGTAAAACCAACAAAAGAAAACATAAAGAACGGCACTTACCCCATTATTACACCACTATACGCAGTTACATACGAAAACAATCCCAACGAAAATGTTTATAAAATGATTGACTGGATGCTTTCGGACGAAGGTCAATACATCATTGAAGAAACAGGATACGTTGGAATAAACAAATAAAGGAGTTTCATTATGAATAATCAAGTACCCGTAGCACCACAGTATATTAAAGATTTTGAGCAGTTAGGCTTTGGTATGTTTGTACATTACGGCCTTTATTCACAGCTTAACAGCGGCGAATGGACCTATAAATACAAATTTAATGGCGTAGATATGGAAAACTATCAAAAGCTTGCCGAAACCTTTGATTGTGTAGGTATGCAAGATATAGTTGCTACCGCCAAGGCAGCAGGGTGTAAATACATCTGTCTTACCACGCGTCATCACGAGGGATTTTCGCTATATGACCCACGCGGTCTTTCCGACTTTAACGCGCTTAACTCCCCTGCAGGTCGCGATATAATTGCCGAATTTGTAGAAGAATGTCGCAAGGTAGATATTGTCCCCTTCTTTTACCACACTACACTCGACTGGCATCATCCTGATTTTGAAAACAATTTTGAAGCATATCTTGATTACCTGTACAAAAGTGTGGAAATTCTTTGTACCAAGTACGGTAAAATCGGTGGCTTATGGTTTGACGGTAACTGGTCAAAGCCTAATGCCGACTGGCAGGAAGACAAACTTTACAAAATGATACATCATTATCAGCCTGAAGCTATGGTTATAAACAACACCGGTCTTCAGGCACGTGGTGAAATGGGTAATTGTGAAATAGACTCTGTTACCTTTGAGCGTGGTATGGCAGAGCCGCTTGACCGCAGAGGCAAACCAAAGTATATGGCAGGCGAAATGTGTGAAACCTTATGCGACCACTGGGGTGTGGCAGACGACATTAACTTTAAACCTGTTAAAACACTTATTGAAAGTCTTTGCAACTGCCGTAAGGTTGGCGCTAACTTCTTGCTTAATATTGGTCCTAATCCAGACGGTACGGTGCCTACAATGCAAAAAGGTATTATGGAGTGTATCGGTCGCTGGATGAACACCTACGGCACAGCCATTTACAACGGCAGACCATATATCACCTACAGTGATAAAAAGGAATTTGTTCTTAAAGATATTAAAGATGATAAAACTGCTTACATATTCAAATTTGATTTAGGTTTCGGTACGGGCGACGTTAACGTGTCACTCGGCTTTGAAGAAGGCGGCACAAAAGCGCTTGATAAATTCGACCAGCAAATAGAGTCAATTAAATGGATGGACAACGACGAGCAACTTGAATTTTCACAACAAGACGATAAATTGCTTGTAAACTTTACAGGTTTTTCTTACGGACAAAGCCTATGCGTGCGTGTAGCCGAAGTTAAATTCAAATAACAAAAAATAAACGCTGTGAACTATTCTTCACAGCGTTTATTTTTTATTTTACAGTAAATGTAAATACATTTTCACCAAAATCACAAATTACGTTATCCCCGTTTTTAATTGTAGAGTCAAGTATCTTTTCACTAAGCGCATCTTCAATTTGGTTTTGAATTTCGCGGCGTAAGGGTCTCGCGCCATAAACTGGGTCAAAGCCTTTATCTGCAAGAGCAGTCAAAACATTCTCGGTAAATTCGATTGTGATATTTAGATTTGTAAGACGTTTTTTAAGGTTGTCAAGCATTTTGCCTGCTATTTGCTTAATTTCATCCTGAGTTAATTTGCTAAACACAATTATATCGTCAACACGGTTTAAAAACTCAGGTCTAAAAGCACCCTTTAGCTCTTCTAAAACCTTAGATTTAATATCTTTTTCGTTTTGATCTTCACTCGAACCAAAGCCGAACGATACCTTTTTGTCGGTTATAAGTCGTGCACCTATATTAGATGTCATAATAATTACCGTGTTTTTAAAATCTACCTTTCTACCCTGTGAATCGGTTAATATACCGTCTTCAAGTATCTGAAGTAAAATATTAAATACATCGGGATGCGCTTTTTCAATTTCGTCAAACAGTATTACCGAATATGGATTGCGGCGCACCTTTTCGGTAAGCTGACCGCCCTCTTCAAAGCCGACGTATCCCGGAGGAGAACCCACAAGGCGAGATACAGTATGCTTTTCCATATACTCGGACATATCAAGGCGAATCATCATATTTTCACTACCAAACATCGCTTCGGCAAGCGCCTTGCAAAGCTCGGTTTTACCAACACCTGTCGGGCCTAAAAATATAAACGAGCCGATTGGTCGTTTGGGGTCTTTAAGACCAACCCTACCGCGACGAATTGCCTTTGATACAGCGGTTACGGCTTCACTTTGACCTACAAGACGGTTGTGTAAAACCTCTTCAAGTTTAAGCAGTCGGGCACTTTCTTCCTCAGTTAGCTGAACTACCGGTACACCTGTCCAAAGGGACACAATCTCGGCAATATTCTGCTCTGTTACTTCGCCCGACGAATGAGCATTTCTATTATTGTTTTGCTCATCTATTTCTTGCTTAATCTGCTTTTCTTTATCACGCAAAGCAGCCGCACGCTCAAATTCTTGAGAATTTATTGCCGTTTCCTTTTCTTCTGTTACTTCGGCAAGCCTTTGCTCAAGCTGTTTTATCTCATCAGTAGGCGCACTGGTTGCAAGTCTCACTCGCGAAGCCGCCTCATCTATAAGGTCGATTGCCTTGTCAGGTAAAAATCGGTCGTTTATATACCTTGCCGACAGTTTTACCGCCGCCTCAATAGCCTTATCAGTAATCACTACCTTATGATGTGCCTCATATTTATCCTTTAAACCTTTAAGAATAAGAATTGCATCTTCTTCGTTTGGCTCTGATACCATAACTGTCTGGAAACGACGCTCAAGTGCCGAATCCTTTTCAATATTTTTACGGTACTCACTAATGGTTGTAGCTCCAATTAGCTGAAAATCTCCGCGCGCAAGCGACGGCTTCAATATATTTGCCGCATCGGTAGAACCTTCGGCCGAGCCTGCACCGATTATTGTGTGTATTTCATCTATAAACAGTATAATATCGTCAGCTTTTTTTACTTCATCAACTACTGCCTTTATTCTCTCTTCAAAATCACCACGGTATTTAGTTCCTGCTACCATACCGGTAAGATCAAGTGTAAATACACGCACGTCTTGTAAAATTTCGGGCACATCGCCGTTAACAATTCGTTGTGCCAAGCCCTCTATAATAGCGGTTTTACCAACACCCGGTTCACCTATAAGGCAAGGGTTGTTTTTTGTTCGACGGCAAAGGATTTGAATAATGCGCTCTACCTCGGTCTCACGGCCTATAACAGGGTCGATTTTACCCTTTTGGGCTTCGGCGGTTAAATCACGACCGTATTTTTCTAAAGTTTCAATTTTACTTTTTCCCTTGTTGGCATTTTGAGAGGTCTTCATCGTAATGTTGTCAACATCTTGCTGTGATGTACCCGAAAAATCCAATACACTCGCAGTAAACGACGCAATATCGACACCCATTTCCTTTAAAAACTTAATAGCAAAATTATCTCGCTCGTTAAGTATGCCTATAAGAATATGCTCGGTACCAATATATTTTTTGCCGGCTTCTCCCGCAGTTTGCATGGCGATTTCAATTATATGCTTTGAGCGTGGTGTAAAGTAATCGGGCGACAAATTTGTAGGTGTGCCGCTACCAATCTCTTTTCTTATAAGCCCCTCATAAGCATCTGCCGTAACATTATATTTATTGAGCAAATTTGCAGCCACGCCACTCCCTACCGTAAGCAGCCCCAAAAGTAAATGCTCGCTGCCAATATATGTGTGTCCCATTTTTGACGCTAAATTTATAGCTTGATTTAAAGCTTCATTTGCTTTTTCTGAAAAACCTTTAAAATTGTATTTCAATTTATCTTCTCCTTTTAAAGTAAGTTTCTTATCATTGTTGCACGCTCTATATCACGTGAATCTGGCGGCATTTCACCAACTTTTTTCATCAGCATATATGGTTGACCCTCAACAATTAATTTCATTGGCCATATTCCACATTTAACTACTCCCAGCGATACGCCCAATAAAATATCACTCGCACGCGAAAGCAATTCAGCACTTGTTAAAATACGTGCGTTTTTAAGTATTCCATAAGACCGCATACATCGGTCTTCTATCTTTAAAGTATTTAATTGTTTTCTGTATTCTTTTTCCCTATCGATAAGTTGATTGGTGATAATTTTCAGATTATCTATAGCGTTTTTTTCGCTTATTCCAAGCGTTACCTGATTTGATATCTGGTAAAGCGATGCCAATGCCTTTGTACCCTCACCATACATACCGCGAACTGTAAGACCGAGTTTGCTTATTGATTCTGTAAGTGAACGTAATTCGCCCCTGTCTTCAAGCATGGGCAAGTGAAGCATTGCCGAGGCTCGTAATCCTGTACCTAAATTTGTAGGACACTCGGTTAAAAAACCAATTCTATTATCATAGGCTATATCTAAAGCGTTACACAATATTGAATCTATTGTTTCTGCAATTTCATATGCCTTTTCAAATTGTAACCCTTCAAGCAAAACTTGAATTCGAATATGGTCCTCTTCGCCAAGCATTATACAAATGCGTTCATCATCTGAAATAATTATTGCCCTATTTTGATAATTTGAAGCAAAATTTTTACTTATAATATGTCTTTCCACCATTGCAAAACGCTCTATTTCGGGCACGTTTTCCATAGATATATATTTTAACCGTTTAGCAATCGGCAAATCACTTTGTGCCATTGCATCACGCACCAGATTATTTACTTTGTCAAACTGCTCAAGTGTCATTTTTGATGGAAAAGGAATTCCTTTTATGTTTCGGGCAAGTCGTATACGCGTGCTGACCGCAACTGCATTTACAGGTTCTATAGGTTCATACCAAGAACTCATTTCGACTCATCCTCCTCTAAACTTTTAATTTTATCTCGCACAATTGCAGCCTGTTCGTAATCTTCTTCATCAACAAGTTTTTTTAGGTAGCCTCTCAGTTCATCAATTTGGGGTGCAAAGTCTGTTTCAATTAAAATCTTTTCCGGCTTTTTGCCTATATGCTGTACGCTGCCGTGTAGCCTTTTAAAATAAGGCAACAACTGCTCATAAAAAGTGCCATAGCACTCTGAGCATCCGCATTTACCGCTTTTAGCAATATCATTATACGAGCTACCACAACACTCACAGCGCATAACCTTCTTTTCATCCGGTACTATAACGTCACCAAACATATTGCTCAACATCTGCGCCAAACTATTATTTTTTGCATCAATGTAGCCTTCACTTACGGCACAACTACTGCAGAGGTGTTTTTCGCACACCTCACCGTTAATAATTGAACGTATATGTGTTGTAGCATTATTGACACCACATTTTTCACACAACATAAAATCATCCCTCTCAAATTTGAACAAGTAGCATTTCTTTAAGTATCGCAGCACGTAGGCCGTCTTGCAAAATAACAGGAACACTACGCATAACGTTGTTTGACAGCGCTGCATACATTACACGCGCAGTGTCGGGTGTTATCAGTTGTGACTGTAAACAGTTTTCAATAACTATGCGCGCACTCATAGTGTCTATTCTGTCGCCTATCGAATTAATTATATGCATAAACGCTGTTGATTTACGCATAACCACGCGCCTAATTTTTATATAACCGCCACCGCCACGACGGCTTTCAATAATATAGCCGTGCTCAGGAGTAAATCGAGATGATAGCACATAGTTTATCTGACTTGGAGCGCAGCCAATAAGACTTGCAAAATCATTGCGTTGTATTTCAGCGGTATTCTCTTCCGATTCATTGAGCATACGCAGTATTTCACTTGTAATTAAATCACTTATTTTCATATTTCTTTCCCCTCTGCTTCAAGAATTTGACTTTCTTTGACTTTATTATAAAACGAAAGTCAGTAAAAGTCAATATTTTTTATAAATTATTTTTGTAACACATAAACCGCAGTTCGCATAGTATGTGATGAAAGACAAATAAGGAGGTCTTGATTATGTGTAATAATGGTTTTGGTGGTTGCGGTTGTACTTGGATTATCATTCTTATCCTCTTGTTCTGCTGCTGCGGTAACAACACAAACGACAACGGTTGTGGTTGCGGTTGCAATACTTGCACAAACAACGGCTGCGGTTGCTAATCAAAATCCATACAACCCTAAAAGACGGTTCCACGGAACCGTCTTTTTTTATACTTGACAAAGCAGAGATGCTGTGATAAAATTTAAGTAACTAAACGGTTACTTAAATATGGGGGTGTACTTTTGTCTGTTTTAAATTACTATACGGAATTACATAAAATACCTGAGCTTTCAGAAAAAGAATTTAAAACCTCGCAGTATATATTTAATGCTTTAAGTGGTTTTGGCTACTCGCCTACTGTTATTGGTGATACTGGCGTATTTACCGATTTGATAATCGACGATAAATTGCCTTGGCTACTTTTTCGCGCTGACATTGACGCGTTACCCATAAAAGAAGGTTGTGATTTACCATACACCTCTGAGCATGACGGTATAATGCACGCCTGCGGCCACGATGCTCATACAGCAATGCTTTTAGACGCCGCAAAAAGTTTAAAAAACGCAAAACTAACTCATAACGTGCGTTTTGTGTTTCAACCCGCCGAAGAGACAACAACCGGTGCTGCAAAAATAATTGATAAAATAATACCCGATAATTTAGTTGCCTGCTTTGCTATGCACGTATGGCCTGGTGTGCCTTTTGGACAGGCTATAACAAGGCGCGGTGCACTAATGGCATCAAGCGACTTTTTAAAGCTTAAATTTTACGGCAAAAGCTCGCACTGTTCTACCCAAGAAAGAGGAAATAATGCGCTACTTTCAGCCGTTGATATGGTGTCAGCTTTCCCTAGCATCAATAAAAGCACCACCAATAACGAGGCAATGCTTTTTTGTGGCAGTATTCACAGCGGTCATTTGCATAATATTGTACCTGACTACTCTGAAATTTACGGAACAATTAGAACCTACTCGGTTAAACATAGAGAAAATATCAAGGCCGAAATTAAAAACACAGCAAATATTATTGCACAAAAATATGCTACAAAGCCCGATATTGCTTATGACGGTGGTTGTCCGCCCGTTTTTAACAATGAAAAAATTGTTAATACTTTGGTAGGCCATTTTGATGTGAAGGATAATGCTACCACCACCTTAGCTGGTGAAGATTTTTCACTTTTTGGCGACTATGCACCTTCGTGTATGCTATGGCTGGGTATTGGCGATACTCCCCCACTTCATAACGAAAAGTTTTTTGTACCAACCAACGTTTTGCCAATAGGTACAAGTCTTTGGATAAAAATTGCAAACTATAATTGGGAGGACGAACTATCTTGAAAGAAAGAAATCCCGATAAAAGTAAAGCCGCGATTTTGCTGGCGGCCGAAACTGAATTTGCAGACAAAGGCTTTTTTGGAGCACGTGTTGACGAAATAGCTGCAAAAGCCGATATAAACAAGCGAATGATTTACGCATATTTTGGTGATAAAGAAGCGCTTTATAATCAGGTACTTTTAAACACCTACTCTAAAATGGAAGCTGTAGAAAACAACCTTATAAAACAAAATTTGCAAGGCATTTCTCTTATAGAAAAAATCATTTCAACCTATTTCGATTTTCTATATAATAACCCCGATTTTGTAAACATTCTTATGTGGGAAAACCTTAATAAAGGTAGTTATCTTAACAAAATAGAAAAAGACATAATAGAGCGAAAATCTATTAAGTACTTTATAACCGCTATTGAAAGCGGTAAAACTTGCGGCGTGTTTAAAGACGATATAGATTCATTCCAGGTTGTTCTTTCTATGATTACTACCTGCTTTGCTAATTTTTCAAATCAGTATACACTATCTCGACTTTTTAATACCGACCTTACAAGTAAAGAAACCATTGAAACAAGAAAGCAACATACAATTGAATTAATAACTTCATATTTAATAAAGGAGAATTAATATGAGTAACTTTAATTGGAACCCCGAAATTTTAAGCGAATTGCTTACCACACCAAGTGAAGCGCTTATAAGCGATATTGCCAAAATGGATGGCGATATTATGGTACTTGGTGCTGGTGGTAAAATGGGCCCCGACATCTGCACCCTTGCTGCCAAGGCAATAAGGGCTGCAGGCATCAACAAAAAAGTTTATGCCGTTTCCCGTTTTTCTGATAAAGAGCTTATTGCAAAATTAGAAGAACAGGGCGTTACGGTAATTTGTGCCGATTTGCTTGCCGACGGCGCGCTCGAATCGCTTCCCGATTGTGAAAACATAATCTTTATGGCTGGTAGAAAATTTGGTACCGACGGTAGCGAATACCTTACCTGGGGTATGAACTCTTGGCTACCTTGTATGACGGCAAAACGCTTTAAGAAATCTAAAATCGTTGTATTTTCAAGCGGTAACCTTTATCCTAAGGTTGCTACCTGTAGCGGCGGCGTTACCGAAGACGTAAAACCTGAGCCTGTTGGTGAATATCCTATGTCTTGCCTTGCGCGCGAGCGCGCCTTTGAATATGCGGCAAAAGCGCTTGGAACCAGCATTTGTATTATGCGACTAAACTACGCCATCGATTTACAGTATGGTGTGCTTCACGATATTGCACAATCTATTCTTGCTGACAAACCCATTAACCTTGCCGCAATGCCAAGCTTTAATTGTATTTGGCAAAAGGACGCTAACGAAGCGGCTATTCGCCTGCTTTTACATACAAGTCCCGAAATGAACATAGTAAACGTTACAGGTCCCGAAACCGCAGGTGTTAAGGTAACTGCACAAAAGTTGGCCGTATTACTTGGCAAAGAAGTTCAATTTGTTGGTGAAGAGGCTGATACAGCCTATCTTAACAACGCAGGTAAAATGTTTAGTATGTTTGGTTATCCAACCGTTAGTCTTGATACGCTTATTAAATGGCAGGCCGAGTGGCTGCTACAGGGTGGTAAAAGCCTTGGTAAACCAACACACTTTGAAGAAAGAGACGGTAAATACTAATGAACAGACACGAAAGAGCACTCCAGATTTTACACAGTGGTACAGTTATTCCGGCAATCCCCTTAGCACTTGACGAAAATCGCAAATTCGACCCTGCTACACAAGCTAAAATGGTTCGTTACTATATGGCAGCGGGCTCAGGTGGTGTAGCAGCCGCTGTACACAGCACTCAATTTGAAATACGCGACCCCGAGCATAATTTGTTCCGCCCCGTACTCGAGACGGTTATTGCCGAAATGGAAAAGTATGAAGCTGAAACCGATAAAACCTTGGTTCGTATATCGGGTGTATGCGGTGGTATTGAGCAAGCTTGTCGTGAGGCAGAGCTTACAAAAGAGCTCGGCTTTGATGCAGTACTACTAAGCCCCGGTGGTCTAAACGATTGGACTGAAGAACAACTACTTGAGCGCACACGTGCAGTAGCAAAGATTATGCCTGTAATCGGTTTTTATTTGCAAGAAGCAGTTGGCGGTCGTAAGCTTTCTAAAGAATATTGGACTCAACTTGCCGATATTGAGAATGTTGTAGCAATTAAATGTGCCTGCTTTGACCGTTATCGTACACAGGACCTTGTAAAAGGTGTATTGCTCTCTTCTCGCTGTGATGAGGTAGCGCTATACACAGGCAATGACGACCATATAGTTATGGACCTACTTACACCATTTAACCACGATGGTAAGACAAAATACTTTGTAGGCGGTCTTTTGGGTCAATGGTCGGTTTGGACTAACCGAGCAGTAGAAATCTTTAACCGCTGTAAAGAATGTCAGCAAAGCGGTAAAATTGATGCCGAATTACTTACAATCGCCGAACATCTAACCGAAGCAAACGGCGCTGTATTTGACGTAGCAAACCGCTTTGCAGGTTGTATACCCGGTCTGCATTACGTACTTAAAAAGCAAGGTCTTATGACAAGTTTGCATTGTCTTAATCCAAACGAGGTACTATCTGACGGACAGGCAGAAGAAATCGACCGACTTTGGAACTGCTACCCCGAAATCGCTGACGATGATTTTGTAAAAGACTTTATGAAAAAAGAAAACGTATAAAATTAATGACAGCCTTAACGGCTGTCATTTTTATTTCTTTTTAATATATTCCCCCGCTGTAATACCCGTTTGTTTTTTAAAAACACGGCAAAAATATGCCGGATCATCAAATCCCGCTTCAAGTGCAACCTCAATCACCGTCATACTCCCTGTTTTTAGTAATTTTTTCGCATATGAAATGCGTCTTTCAATTCTATATTCAGCGGGACTTTTACCCATATATTCCCTAAACAATCGCCTAAAGGTGCTCTCGCTTACGTGGCAAATTTGAGCTAATTCTTTAATAGTAATTTCACTTTTAAAATCACTTTCCAAAATAGATATTCCCTTAACTATAGTATTAAATCCACGTGAGTAAATACTTTTTTGTCTTTCACTATAACTGAATTCATAAATCAAGTTGTAAATAATGGATTTAATTTTTGAGCGTGAAATTACCGACTGTGAATACATATCTGCCGCATCATTAAATAATTCATTTATCATTAAACCCGCTTCGTTTTTCAAAAGCGTTGGCGCATTTGCTGCACAAAAGCTTGAACCATCAGGTAAATATAGACTAAACTCAATAAGAATAGTTGCAGGCACCGAATTATTGCAATCAAAAAAACGACTTTCATAAACAGCACCTTCGGGTATATATATTACCGAATAACGAGGTACCATTAGCTCGCAATCATTAAATTTATATTTTGCTGAGCAACCGCAAAACCAAAGAAGACAACTTGTTTTACGCGGCTTTGACATCTTAAAACACGAGTTTTCTTTCCAATACTGCTTTACAGCAAAAAGACTTTTCAGATTAAAATCAAGCTCATATAATTTTGAAAAATCTATCATCTCCATTTTTTACCACCAATACTAAGTATATCACAATAATCGAAAAGTGCAATACTTATATTGATATATCCATTGTTTTTATGATTTAATTGTTGTATAGTACAATTAAATTACTTGAGTAACAAACCTATCAAAACTTACATAGGGAGTAATAAGTATGAAAAAAATTGGCATTATAGGTCTTGGTATGATTGCTTGCGGAAGACATATACCTGAGCTTAAAAACGTTAAGGAATGTAAGATTACCGCTATATGCGACATTGACGAAAACAAACTAAAAACTGTTGGCGATAGCCTAAATATACCAACCGAGTTTCGTTTTACTGCCTACAATGATTTAATAAATTGCAGTGAGGTTGACGCGGTAGAAATTTGTACACCAAACCATATGCATATTCCAATGGCTACCGCTGCAGTAAAGGCAGGAAAAGCATTAAACATTGAAAAGCCTCTATCAATCGACCTTCCCTCTTGCGAACCGTTAAAAGCGGCTATTAAGGAAAACAATGTTCCAAATATGATGAGTTTTACATACCGCTTTATGCCGGCTATTAGATATGCAAAATGGATAGTAGATAACGGTCTTATCGGCGATGTACTCAACGTTGACGTTGAGTATTTAAAGGATAGCGGCTTTATTGAAGGCAGACGCCTAGAGTGGCGTTTTGAAAAAGAAAAGGCAGGCACGGGTGTTTTAGGCGATCTTGGTGTGCATTTAATTGATATGGCAGAGCTTCTCGGCGGTAAAATCACATCTGTATGTGGCTTTACAGATATTATTGTAAAAGAACGACAACTACTAGAAAGCGAACAGTGGGCGCCTGTAGAAACCGATGACTACTGTAGTTTTATATGCACAATGCAAAATAACGTTAAAGGTAATTTTGTAATTTCACGCTGTGCAATTGGTAAAGGCAATAGCATTAAATTTGACGTATATGGCACAAAGGGCGTTATTTGTTTTGATATGAACAATCCTAACGTTTTAGGCATATACTCAAAAATCAGTGATATTTCAAATGAAAGATTAGAAACAATAGATGTGCCTCAAAAATTCCACACAACACAAGAAGCCGAGTTTGTAAAAATGTTATGTGGAGAAGAATGTGACATATTCCCCACTATTGATGATGGTCTTCGTAGTCAAAAGATACTTGATGCTATATTAGAATCAAGTGAAAAACGTTGTTGGGTTAATATATAATGATGGGTTATATATTTTTATTTATAGCTGTTTTTACAGGGGTAGCAAAAGGCTATTGCGGTAAAAAAACAAGCAATTATGTAAATACCATTACCGACGGGCTTATTTTACAGTACACCCGACTTACGTTATGTATGTTTATTGGAATATGTCTATTTCTTTTAAGCAAAAACACTTTTCAAATGAATATTCCAATTTTATTTATATCTATGCTAAACGGTATCGCCAACGCTTCTTTTTTAATAGCTTGGCTTTTTGCAGTAAAAAGCGGCGCATATCTTTTTGTAGATATATGTTTAACTGCCGGAGGAATACTAATACCCTGTATATGTGGCGCACTTTTTTTTGATGGTAAAATTACGCTATTACAATATATAGGCATTGTTATAATGCTTTTAGCAATTCTTGTAATGAATAGTTATAACTCATCTATTACAAAAAAGAAATTATCTTTTGGTAACATACTTTTGCTTTTGTGCGTTGCAATATCAAACGGAACAATGGGGCTATGTGAAAAATGGTTTGCCTATTATACAGCAAATAACAATATAGACTGCGATTTATCATCCTTTAGCTTTGCAACATTTTTCTTTGCTGCGGCAATTTTACGGCTTTCATTAACGATAATATGCAAAAAAAATAAACTGAATATTGTCGAATGTTATAAGTCATTCCCATACAAAAAACTTTGGGTTTACATTATTCTTATTGCATTTTTCCTGTTTTTTAATACATATTTAACAACCCTTACAAATACGTACATCAACAATACCGTACTGATTTACCCACTAAAATTCGGAAGCAATTTAATTCTATCCGCAATTATGGCATCGCTGATATTTAAAGAAAAAATGAATTTCAAAAGTGTGTTTGGTATGCTACTTATTACAATTTCAATACTATTTATAAATGTACTATAAAAAGCCTGACAGTAAAACTGTCAGGCTTTATGTATTTGATTAGTTATTATCAAAGAATTTTAAAACTGAGCTAAAGTTGTCGCCTTCGTCTTCGCCTAAATCGCCAAACATTGCAGTAATGTCGTTACCCTTGTCAGCCTTCTTGTCGTCACCAAGACCTGTTGCAACAACAGTAACACGGATTGTATCTTCAATGCTTTCGTCAAGCTGAGCGCCCCAAATGATTGTAGCATCTGGATGAGCCATTTCAGCAATAATTGTAGAAGCCTGCTCAACCTCTTCAAGACCGATATCATCAGAACCTGTAATGCTAATAATTACGCCGCGAGCGTTGTCCATAGAGGTTTCGATAAGTGGGCTTGAAATTGCCATACGAGCTGCTTGCTCGGCCTTGTCGCGACCTGTAGCCACACCAACGCCCATATGAGCATAACCAGCGTTTTGCATAATAGCACATACGTCAGCAAAGTCAAGGTTAACAAGTGCAGTAACATTAATAAGCTCTGAAATGCTTGAAACACCCTGACGAAGAACATCGTCAGCAATGTTAAATGCATTCTTGAATGTAATCTTTTGCTCAGAAACAAACTTAAGTCTTTCGTTAGGAATAACGATAAGGCTGTCAACCTGTTCGCCAAGAGCTGCAATACCAGCCTCAGCCTGAGCCATACGCTTTTTACCCTCAAATGCAAAAGGCTTTGTAACAATACCAACAGTAAGAATACCAAGCTCTTTAGCAATTGCTGCAACTACAGGAGCTGCACCGGTACCGGTACCGCCGCCCATACCTGCGGTAATAAATATCATATCAGCGCTGCGAAGTGCTGCTGCGATTTCGTCACGTGATTCTTCTGCTGCGGCACGACCGTTTTCTGGGTTACCGCCTGCGCCCATACCTGCCGCTGTCTTTTCACCAATCTGGATTTTTTGGTCAGCTTTTGAAAGGTAAAGTGCTGCCTTATCAGTGTTGATTGCAACGAATTCAACACCGCGAACGCCTGCAGCTACCATACGGTTAACTGCGTTGCCGCCGCCGCCGCCAACACCTACGACCTTAATTTGTACTACATTTTCCATTTCTTCTGCAACTTCAAATGGCATTTTAAAATTCCTCCGTCTTTATCTATATTTAGTGATACACATTTATACAAATAGATAATATCACATATTAAAACAAATTTCAATACTTTTTATTACAAATTTGTAACTTTTTTAATTGCTTTGTTCTTTAAAAGAACCTTGACTGTGTGTGGGACTCCACATACTTAAATTAATACTTCCTTTTCGGTCTCCAATTGACTCGATCATACTTGATAAATGTGCAATTTTTTCAGGCAAATAATCCGAATTTCCAAGTATTACACTAAATCGATTATCAACAAATATTTCAATTTGTAAAATATTACTTACATTGATTTTATCAATATTAATATTCTCTTTTAAAAGTAATGTTTTTATGTTGTTTACAAGTTCTTCCTCTGCGGCATTTTTATATTTGGCCTTTTCTCCCATTTTTCCACTAATACCACTTGTAATAACCTCAAAAACATTTTCTGGCATTTCTGATTGCTCTTTAAGTACATAATTATTTTCACTCAAAATAACACACTTATCGCCAGATACATAATAAGCATATTCCTTTGCATCGGTAACGGTAAGTATTACTGCATCGGGAAAAACACGCTTTAATTTTACACTATCAACATATGGAAGTGTCTTTCTGATTTTTTCTTCAATTTCATCTTCAGACACAACAAAAAGATTGTCTTCGGTAGTAAGTTTTGAGGCCTTAATAATTTGTGATTTAGAGTAAATTTCACTACCTGACACATTTATACGTTTTATTGGGAAAAACACTGTAAAGCACATTATAGCAAGTGTTATTAAGGCAATAATTAAAAAAAATATAAATCCCGTTTTTAAACGTCTGCGTCTTGCTGCACGTTGTCTTGCTGCACGACGGCGATTAACATCCGACGCCATAACTTGCTTACCTCCTCTACCTTACACTTCGTTAATATTAGCACCTAACATAGCTAATGTAGTATCTATGTTTTCATAACCCCGTTTTATATGATGTATATCACTAATTACTGTTGTACCCTTTGCTGCAACGGCAGCCACAACAAGAGCAGCCCCGCCACGCAAATCGGTACATTTACACGGGGCGGCAGAAAAACTACTCACACCTTCGACAATGGCTATCTTACCTTCAATACGTATATTTGCACCAAAGCGCCTGAGTTCATCTACATATCTAAAGCGATTTTGAAATATATTTTCTACCATAACCGATGTTCCCCGTGCTAAAGCAAGCATCGTTAAAACAAGTGGGCCTGCATCGGTTGGAAAGCCTGGATATACAGCTGTTCTAATCATAGATACGTTTTTAAGTCTTTCGGGTGCCTTAAAATATATATTACCTTCAAAACATTTTAGTTCACAACCAGCTTCGCAAAATACCGAAGAAATCGTTGTAAGATGTTCAGGTTCAACGTTTTTAAGTAAAATTTCCCCTCCTGTCACAGCCGTCGCCGCCATATATGTTGCGGCAACAATTCGATCGGGAATGATGGTATGCGAACAACCGCTTATACCTTTAACACCATTAATGGTAATTGTATCGGTTCCTCCGCCATATATTTTAGCACCACAGGAATTCAAAAACCTTACCATATCACATATTTCAGGTTCTTTCGCAGCGTTATGAATAACCGTTGTTCCTTTAGCCGTAACGGCCGCAAGGATAATATTTTCGGTGGCTCCTACACTTGCAAATGATAAATTTATCGTTGTACCTTTTAATCCGTTTGGAGCATTAAACTCAATACGACCGTATCCCTCATGCACTGCAGCACCCATACGCTTCAATGCGGAAATATGTAAGTCAATTGGTCTGGGTCCTAACTCACAGCCTCCGGGACTTGTAATTACTGCACTGCCGCAACGCCCCAATATTGCACCTAAAAATATAATTGATGATCGCATTTTAAGCATAAGACTATCCGGTACAACACAGCAGTGCAACGTCTCCGAATCAATTACAGCAATATTGTTCTTAAAACTACATTTGCATCCCAAATATCTTAAAATATTAAGCGAATTATTAACATCTGAAAGTTTTGGACAGTTATGTATTGTGCTCTTACCGTTGCATAGAATGGTTGCCGCAAGAATTGGCAACACACTATTTTTGGCACCCTGAATACAAACCTCACCATTTAGCCTAGTAGGACCATTAATAATTAATTTAGACATTGATTACTCCCCCGTTATAGTAAGGTGTTACAATGTCATATTATGCAAATTTTAAAAAATTGCTATTTTTATTATGCATTTGTATATAATTGCATAATAATTTTATAAATTCTTTCGTTAGAATCCATTATCGCACCATTTTGCGCTGCTTGCGACATTTCGTTAAGCTTTGACTTGTTTTCAATAAGCTTTGAAACAACGTCGATCAATTTTTCTTCACTTAAATCCTTTTCTTCAATAATTTCTGCAGCACCAATGCGTTTTAAAGTCATAGCATTGTGGAACTGATGATTTTCTGCAACATATGGTGATGGAATAAGTATAGATGGTTTACCGCAAGCAAGTAATTCACTTAAGGTAATTGCCCCCGCGCGACAAATTACAAGGTCAGCAGCCGCCATACAAATATCCATATCACTTATATATTCTCTTATATCTACTTTATCCGACGACTCAGTATCACTTAACTTTGCAATAAAATCATTATATCCTGATTTGCCTGTGCCGTGTATATGATATATTTTATCACCTGTCATATGCCATTTTATAAGTCCAGCAACGGCCTCATTAATCTTCATGGCGCCAAGCGAGCCACCAAACGATAAAATAACAGGTATATCACTATCTATACCCAATTTTTCACGAGCCTGCTCACGTGTTATTCTCAAAAGCTCTTGTCTTACAGGATTACCGGTAATGTACGGCACTTTATTAAGCTTTAAGTGTTTTTTTGCTTCAGGCATGGCAAGCATTACTGCGTCAACGTTTGGCGCAAGCATTTTAGTAGTTATACCCGGATAGGCATTTTGCTCATGTATAGCAGTTTTTATTCCAAGCTTTGTAGCCTCGCGCAAAACAGGACCACTTACGTACCCGCCCGTTCCGATAACTATATCCGGTTGTATTTCCTTAAGAATCTTTCGCGCTGTCATTGAGGAAGTTAACGCTTTTCCTGCAGCCGAAATGTTCTTAAAAATATTTTCTACTGATATTTTACGCTGAAAACCTGCAACAGAAATCGTGCGAAAATTATAGCCTTTTTCTGGTACTAGCTTAGATTCCAATTTATCTGCTGTACCTATATAACTGATGTGTGCATCTGGATGTTTTTCTCTTATATAACCTGCAATTGCAAGTGCAGGATTAATATGCCCTGCGGTACCACCGCCTGCAAAAAGTATATGCATAAGACTTTAACCTCCTATTTTACTTTTTCAATGCTTGCTCCCCTTGATACAGAAAGAACAATACCCATTTCTGCCAACAAAATAACTAATGCTGTACCACCATAACTAAAGAACGGCAAACCAATACCTGTATTTGGTATTGTATTTGTAACAACCCATATGTTAAGCAACGCCTGAAGACCTACCTGAAAAGTAAGTCCTATAGCGAGTAGAGAACCAAATTTATCGGTAGCGCTCATTGCAATTTTAAAGCCCCGCCATACAAGTAACGCAAAAATTATAATTATTACAACTGCACCAATAAGCCCTAACTCTTCACATACAATAGAGAAAATAAAGTCGTTATGTGGTTCCGGAACCCAAAGGTACTTTTGTCTTGATTGGCCAAGTCCCCTGCCAAGAACACCGCCAGAGCCGATTGCCAAGAGTGATTGTATTGTTTGAAAACCGTCACCTGTAGGGTCTTGCCACGGGTCTAACCAGTACTTAATACGGTCAGCACCATAACTTATAAAGCCTGTTGACTGCGTAATTATTACAAGAACTATTGCACCTACAGCAAAAGCCAAACCTGCAATTACTACCTTGCGATTAAGTCCACCAATATAAATCAATACTACGCCTATTGCTCCGACCAATAGTGTTGCAGAAAGGTGTGGCTCTAATACAATTAGTCCACAAGTAATAATTAAAAGTACAAACATACCGCCTACAAATTTCCAGCTGTTCATCTTTTTTTGATTCGCTGCAATAAGTGTAGAAAAGAATATAACAACAGCAAATTTTGCAATTTCGGATGGCTGAAAACTAAAACCACCAATTGCAAACCATCGTTTTACGGTCATACCCTTCATCATTGGCGGCATAATCAAAAGTGCAAAAAGCAAAATTAATATTGCGCCAAAAATTGGCAAGCTAAGTTTTTGCCAAATGTGATAGTTTATTCTTGATGCTATAAACATAAAGATTATTCCTATAACAGCATAGATGGACTGATTAATTATAAACTTATAACTACTACCATAATATTCAAGCGAGTATGCATAGCTTGCCGAAAAGAGCATAACTAATCCAATAGTTAAAAGTATTAAAATCAAAGATAGAAAGGTAATATCAAGCTTGCCCTTTTGGAATAATCCGTTTTTATTATTCGTGGTTGATTTTGCCATAATTACCTTCCTCCTTTTAAAATAAAATTACCAATTAAAAATTATAGATAACAACGATATAACACAGCCAATAAGCGCTATAAACGAAAATAAAACAACAATCTTTTGTTCAGACAAACCGATCATTTCATAATGATGATGAAGTGGCGACATTTTGAACAGTCTTTTACCTGTGCGTTTAAACCAAAATACCTGTAATACAACGGATAACGCTTCAATCAAATATACACAACCCATTAATATGAGCAAAACAGGTCTTCCTATACCAAATGAAAGGGCTACAACCATACCGCCCAAAAACATTGAGCCTGTGTCACCCATAAAAACCTTAGCAGGTTTAAAATTCCAAACAACAAAGCCGGCACAAGCACCCGCAAGGGCAGCTGATAAAGCATTATTTGCGCCTAAGCCCATATTTCCAGATGCAAGCATAAATGCGCAAGCAACTACCAATGTAACGCTAGAAGCAAGACCATCAAGACCATCAGTAAGATTTACAGCATTGGTAAAACCATATATAAACATAAGTGCTATAGGCCAAAATAAAAGTCCTATACCATTTACAATGCTTATTTCCCCAATAAACGGAATATATGTTGTATGCATACCACATAGCGCAAGTGTTACAAGATACGCCGCAGATACTAACAACTGCATAAATGTTTTTTGTTTTGCGGTGAGACCTAAGTTGCGTTTTTTTACTACCTTGATGTAGTCATCGAAAAATCCGATTGCACACATACATAATGCCATTATAATACCTGCAAGAAGTATTGTAAGATGATATGCATCATACATTTCATGCGCAAAATCACCCTCTGTAAGATACGAATACGCAAATCCTGTAGTGATTGACAGCAATACACCGGCAACCATCATTACACCGCCCATAGTTGGTGTTCCCTGCTTTGCCTTATGCCAGTTAGGACCTTCTTCAAGAATAGTTTGCCCGAATTTTAATTTTCGAAGATATGGAATGATAATAAAACCAAGCAATGAGGTTATGGCAAATGAAATTATTGCCACAATTACAGCTGTATAATCCTTCATATTATTACCCTCTTAAAAATCAATTATTTTATAGCGCATCCAAAGCCTCATTTACAATTTCACGTTCATCAAGGTGAATAGTCCCTGTATTTAATATCTGGTAAGTCTCGTGACCCTTACCCGCAAGAATAATAATATCCCCTGCTTGGGCCATTGAAATAGCATATTTTATTGCTTCTACACGATTAGATATAACCTTAATTGGTGTGTTAGATGCATTAGTACCAACGAGTATATCATCTATAATCTTATCAGGATCCTCGCTCCTTGGATTATCACTGGTTACAATTACATAATCGGCATAACGCGCAGCAATACCACCCATAATAGGTCTTTTTGTTTTGTCGCGGTCTCCACCGCAACCGAAAAGAACTATAACACGATTTTTTTCACAATCGCTAAATGTTTTTAATATGTTTTTTAGCCCATCAGGAGTATGGGCATAGTCAATTATAACCGTAAAGTCACGACCTGTAGGTACAGATTCTGCTCTACCCTTTATACCTTCAATAGACTCAATAGCATCAGAAACCGTATCTATAGAAAAACCAAGCTCTAATGCGGTCACTACAGCACATAATGAATTGTAAACCGAGAATTTACCACCCGTATTAAACTTTATGTGATTTAAAATATTATTACTTACAAGCTCATATTCAACGCTTGTTGGCCAATATTTTACCGCCTTAGCACTGTACGTTGATTCATCACCTAGAGAATAAGTAACAATATTACATTCAAGTCCATCTATAAGTTGATTACAATGCTCATCATCACTATTTACAACGGCGGTTTTACACATAGTAAACAATCTTTTTTTTGCCATAAGATAGTTTTCCATCGTAATATGATAATCAAGATGATCTTGTGTAAGGTTTGTAAATATTGCCGTCTCAAATGTAAGACCGCACACACGCTTTTGATCCAAAGCATGTGAAGAAACCTCCATTACAACGTAATCGCATCCTTTCTCCTTCATAAGAGAAAACAAACGATTAAGCTCATAAACACCAGGCGTGGTATTCTTGGTTTCAATCACTTCGGTACCAATCATATTTTGAATTGTACCAATCAAACCAACCTTATGTCCCGCGTGTTCTAAAATGCTTTTTAGCATATATGTTATTGATGTTTTACCATTTGTTCCTGTAACACCAATAAGTTTTAAAGAATCGGCAGGATTGCCAAACCATCTAGAACACATATCAGCATATAGTTCACGCGTATCTGGCACAACAATCTCGTTATCTACATTCATTTTGTGCTCGGTAATTACGACTACAGCTCCTTTTTGAGCAGCTGACGCAGCATAATTGTGTCCGTCGTCGGCAACACCCTTTATGCACACAAAAGCATATCCGTTTCTTATTTCGCGCGAATCACTTGTAATACCTGTAATTTCTACATTTGCATATTTGTCATTAACATTTGATATGAGGTTCTTTAGTAGCATTTTTTACTCCTTAAACTATTCGTTAACATCACTTTCTGCCATATCAGCAGAAGCCTCATCTCTAAAATAAACAGTAACTATTTGTCCAAGTGACACCGTTTCGCCCGCGGCAATATCTTGCGCATAAGACAAAACCGTACTCGAAGATACATTACCCGAAAATTCAACATTTATTCCTGCGGCAGCCGCTGCAGAATTAACACTGTTTGCATTGAGTCCTATCAGATTTGGTACTGTGGCTGTTTGCGATTCACTTTCCTCGGTATATAAAATCACCATACCACCATTGTACACTGAACTTCCTGCTTCTGGCAATTGCTTTACAACAGTCTCACCGTTTCCAATAACCTTATATGATAATTTAGAACTATTAATTCTAGTTTTAGCCGCAGCTATTTCCTCCCCTGTAACATCCGGAACAGAAACCGAAATTTTATCAAGTTCTTCTTGTGAATACTGTGGTTCATAACCCATATACGGAAGAATGTCAGTCATAATTTTTGAACCAACCGGCGCAGAAATAAGTCCACCGTAGTAGTTAGCACCTTTAGGTTCATCAAGCATTACAAATACAGCAATTTCAGGATCATCAATTGGAGCAATACCAACATAAGAACCTATATACAAGTGCGAATCACCTGTTGATAAAATCTTAGACATTTTTTGCGATGTACCAGTTTTGCCTCCTACTCTATAACCTGAAACAATACCGTTTTTTGCACCGTTTTGAACCACATATTCAAGCATAGTTCTCATAGTTGCAGAAGTGCTTTCTGAAATTACTTGCTTGCGGTTATCAACTATAAAGCTTTCAACAACGTTTTTGTCGCTATCAATTATTTTTTCAACAACGTGTGGCGTTACAGCATAGCCACCATTTACCGATGTTGCCGCAAGACTTATCATTTGAATAGGTGTAATATTAAAAGTCTGACCAAATGATGATGATGCAAGCTCTGTGGGACCTCTTTCGGCATGGTAATATGGAGCCGCCTCACCTGGAAGGTCAATACCTGTTTTACCTGTTAAATTAAATGCGCTAAAATATTTTGAAAAAATATCGTTACCCATCAACTGCCCGATCTGAATAAACGCAGGGTTGCACGAATTTGATATAGCTTGCTGCAAGGTTTGTATTCCGTGTCCTCCCTTTTTATCATGGCAATGGTACGGGCGACCTGCAACAATGTAAGTGTGACTGCAGTTAAATGTGCTTTTAGCTGTAATTAAATCTTCTTCAAGTGCAACAGCGGCAGTAAATATCTTAAATACCGAACCGGGTTCATACGTATCGGATACAGCTTTGTTTCGCCATTGACGATTAAGAAGATCCTTTCTTAATTTTTCTTTTTCGGCTTCATCGGCAATTTCGTCAACCTTTGCTTGATCCTCGGTTGACAATTTAAACGGTTCGTTTGGATTAAAATCACCGCTAACAGCCATACCCAATATAGCGCCTGTATTTACATTCATTGCAATTACAGCGCCACGTTCTTCTATTTGCTCTTGCTCTACCGCAATATCAAGATATTTTTCGCAAACGTATTGAATATACGAATCTATTGTTAAAACCAATGAGTTTCCCTGTACCGCATTCTCAACCTTTTCATAGCTAAAGCGCATATCAGTGCCCTTAGCGTTTTTTGCTGCAACTACACGACCTGCGATGCCGGTAAGATCATTATCGTAATATAATTCTAGTCCTGCAAGTCCTTGATTATCGTCACCAACAAAACCCAATACTGTAGATGCAAGAGAATCGTTTGGATAATAACGTTTTGATGTTTCATCAATGCCAACATAGTCGGCTATTTTTAATTCTGAATTATCAACAATAAATTCCCTAACCTTGTCAACAACATCTTTTTCTACTTTTTTTTTGACAATTACGTAGTATACGTTTTTTTCGGTAAGTTCATATAATTCATCATAATCCATATCAAGTATGGGTGATAAACCTTCTGCTATCTTTTTTCTAACCTTTTCAGCCTCGGATTTGTCTTTAAGACCATTTATACCGTTAGGTGTCATATATACTGTCCATGCAGGTGAGCTTGTTGCAAGCAAATTCATACTACTATCATAAATATCACCACGAGGAGCAGATATAAGACTATCGTATAATTGCTGTTCAGAAGCAATGGCCTGATATTCCTCACCCTTGAATATAATAATACGCACAAGACTTCCTGTAGAAACTAAAGTAAGGCACAATATAACAATGACCATAGTTATAACCGATCTTTTAAGCATCTGCTGACTTGGTCTCAATGACATTGTACCTCACCTCCTATTATGAATATCATTTTATGCTCGAAAACGAGAGTCGGAAAATTACCGCAACTCTCGCATTCTTTTTAATATTATATTACCTCTAAAGCTAAAGTATCACTTTAATTGTTACTGCTCGCGATCAAATCACCATCTTTGGTTATAGCAGTATTTTTATCATTTACACGAATATATTTAACCTGATTTTTATCCATTTTTTGCATTCCGATTTCTGCCGCTTCAAGTTCAATATTAGAATAAGATATAACTCGCTCAAGTTCAACCTCTAATCTTGTTTTTTCGCTTGTAAGAGCATTAATCTCACTCTTTACAGTATTAATTTTTGAATTAACTTCATTTATTTGAAGACGTAAAAATATATTACCGCACATTGCAGCCAACATAAACACTGCTGTCATAACAGCAAAAGCCGAGGCCGACACACGCTTTACAGCACGTCTTCTAGCGTGCTTTTGATGTTTTGTCTCGGGTAACTTTACTATATTATCTTTTCTTACCGGTTCGGCGGAACGTGGCATAAACATTTCGAAATCGTATGCCAAACTATCGTTGTAATACTTTAAATTGTCCACCATTTTTATCATCCTTATATATTTATTATAGTTTTTTTATAGCTCTTAATTTTGCGCTTCGACTACGTTGATTAATAGACAATTCCTCTTCGCTTGCTGTAATCGGCTTTCTAAACTGTAAAACGCCTCTTGGAGTTTTACCGCACACGCAAACAGGAAAATCTGATGGGCACGTACACCCTGTGCAGTATTCCTTAAACTTTTGCTTTACAATTCTATCTTCAAGTGAATGGAAAGTAATTATTGAAAGCACTCCATTCGTTTTCAACATTTCAAAAGCAGTATCCAATACGCGTTCTAGACTACCCAATTCGTCATTTACCGCTATTCTAAGCGCTTGAAAGCACTTTCTTGCGGGATTACCGTCACGTCGCGCCGCGGCAGGATAACAACTAGCAATTATATCAGCCAACTGTGTAGTTGTTTCTATTTTCGAAATATCACGTTTTTTTGTAATTAGATTAGCAATTTTATAAGCAAATTTTTCTTCACCGTAATCACGAAAAATTTTTGTAAGTTCATCAACAGATAGCGTATTTACCAAGTCGGCAGCAGTTGTACCACTCTGACTCATTCTCATATCGAGTGGTGCATCATACTTGTAAGAGAATCCGCGTTGGCCATTATCAAGTTGATATGATGAAACTCCCAAATCAAGCAAAATACCATCTACCGTTTCTATTCCCACGCTTGCTACAGCGTTTTTCATATCAGCAAAGTTGGACTCAATTACAGTAGCGTTATATCCCGACAATCTCTCAGTTGCAACCTTTACAGCGTCGGGATCTTGGTCAAGTGCAATAAGTCGACCGGTAGTAAGTCGTTTGGCAATCTCTCGCGAATGACCTGCCCCACCAGCTGTGCCATCAATATATATACCGTCCGGCTTAATATCAAGCGAATTTATTGTTTCATCAAGTAAAACAGATATGTGTTTAAAATCCATATTTAAAACTCTAATTCCTCAACAATAGAAGCAATTGCCTCCGGTGTGTATTCCGAATTTGCCTTTTCCCACGTTGTCTTATCCCATATTTCAAGGTAAGTATCTACGCCCAAAATATGTGCATCGGTTTCCAGTCCTGCAAATTCACGCAAAGATTGAGGAATAAGTATTCTGCCTTGAGAATCAAACTCAACCTCAAAAGCACCTTCGTATAAATAACGCTTTACAACACTGGATTTAGATGAAGGCAATTCACCAAGTTTTTCAACCAAAATATTCCATTGCTCATTGGGATAAACGCACAGACAGTTTTTGCCAAATATACCCTTAGCAATCATAAAGGTTTCTCCAAAATCGTCACGCAGTTTTGCCGGTATGGCAATTCTGCCCTTTTTATCTATTGAATGATCATATCCGCCGTAAAACAAAATCGCCACCTCGCTTTCAACACTTTGCAACACTTTTATGGTTTTTAGATACACTTTTCACCACTTAAATGTATTATAGTACTATAAAATAAAAAAATCAAGACTTTTTTTGCATAAAAACAAAAAAGTCTTGATTTTTATTACCATATATATAATAATGACAGAATTTTTATTTATTATAAACAAAAAACTGCACCGCTTTTGCGGTGCAGCCTTATGAGTACCTTAGTTACAAATTGTAATTTCGGTATCCTTATCAAAGATATGAATTTTGCTTGGCTCAAGAGCAATCTTAATCTTGTCGCCAGGACGAGCTGTGTTGGTAGGAGCAACGCGAGCGTTGATTGCCTGACCCTCACAGTTAGTATAAAGATATGTTTCAGCACCCATAAGCTCGGTAACTTCAACATCAACTTCAACAATACCATCAGCATGTGCTGCAAGAAGTTCTTCTTCATTGTGAACATGCTCTGGTCGAACACCGATGATAACTTCCTTATTGATATAAGGAACAAGAGCATCGTCCTTGTTCTTCTCTGCGGGAAGTTTAATCTTAAACTTAACGCCTGCGCGTGTTTTAGTATCTTCTGAACCAAATTCAGCAAAGAAATCGTCGCCTTCTTTAAGAATCTTTGCTTCAATAAAGTTCATCTGAGGAGAACCGATAAATCCTGCAACGAAGAGGTTGCATGGATAGAGATAAAGATTCTGAGGAGTATCAACCTGCTGAATAACACCGCTCTTCATAACAACGATACGTGTTGCCATTGTCATAGCTTCAGTCTGGTCATGGGTAACGTAGATAAAGGTTGTACCCAAACGCTGATGGAGCTTAGAAATCTCGGTACGCATCTGTGCACGAAGTTTAGCATCCAAGTTAGAAAGAGGTTCGTCAAGCAAGAATACCTTAGGCTCACGAACAATAGCACGACCAAGTGCTACACGCTGACGCTGACCACCTGACAAAGCCTTTGGCTTACGCTCTAACAAATGAGCAATGTCAAGAATGCGAGCAGCTTCTTCAACACGACGTTTGATTTCATCCTTTGGTGTTTTGCGAAGCTTAAGACCAAATGCCATGTTATCAAACACTGTCATGTGTGGATAAAGTGCGTAGTTCTGGAACACCATTGCGATGTCGCGATCTTTAGGTGCTACGTCATTTACAAGGCGATCGCCAATGTAAACTTCACCGTCTGAAATTTCTTCAAGACCAGCAACCATACGAAGTGTTGTTGACTTACCACAACCTGATGGACCAACGAATACAATAAATTCCTTGTCCTTGATTTCGAGGTTGAAGTCAGATACCGCGGTTACGCCACCGGGATATCTTTTGTAAACGTTGCGAAGAGATAAACTTGCCATATATATGGACCTCCTGATAAAATTCCTAATTTACTATAGTATTATAACAAACTTCTTTCACAAATGCTATAACTAATTCACACAATGTTTTATTAAGACTTTTGGTAAAAGTATCTAACCTTTGGATATTATTTGTTAAAAATACACTTTTCCAATTCGCTCTTTGTCATTTCCATACATTCACCGCTTTTAAGTGTTTCAGGCAAAGTTAATCCTCCAATTGACTCTCGATGCAATTCGTTAACACCTAGTCCTACCGTGCCAAACATTCGCTTAACCTGGTGATACTTACCTTCAGTAATAATTATTCTCACTTTACAAGGTGCTATTCTTTCAAGAATTGCCGAACGACATACCGTTCCGTCGGCTAGAACTATACCTTGCTTGAATTTTAACACCATTTCATCATTTATGTCGCCATCTAGAGAAACAATATAAGATTTTGTTATTTCTTTTTTAGGCGAAATACAGTTGTGTGCAAAAACGCCGTCGTCGGTAATAAGCAATAGACCTGTTGTATCCTTATCCAATCTTCCTACCGGAGCTATGTCTTGCCTTTTTAGATACTCCGGAACCAAATCAACAACCGTCTCACGAGACCTATCACTTGCCGCCGATAAAACTCCCTTTGGTTTGTTTAAAAGTATATACACATATTCTTTATAGCCGATTTCTTTCCCGTCGTATATTACCCTGTCTTTTTCTCCATCTATCGAAAACGCTATATCACGAATAACTTCACCGTTCACCACGGCAAGTCCGCGAAATATTCCCTTGCGAACTATACTACGCGATATTATCAATTGATTAGATATATATTTGTCCAGTCTTTGTCTTTTCACATTGTCACTCACTTTGTTTTTTTAACGGTAACATATTTCCGCCAAATTCCGTAGACGAAGCGTCGCCGCCTATTATTCTATTATGGTATACTATCAGATTCACTACCCACTCACCCGTATATTTGGCAGGAGGATTTATATTATATGTATATATTGTAGCCTCACAGCCTTTATATAATGACAAATCATAATTTGCCTGTTGTTGTAATACATTGTAATTTTTGTATACATCATAAAACTTTTCTGGTATGTTAACCGTTTTTGTTACAGGCTCGTTATTTATAACAGTATATCCTAAATCCTTAATAAATACCAGCCTATCTGAATTTGTCATAGCATCTGTATCAAGATTACTAACTGCTGCTATCTTGCAAAAAACAAATCCAACACACAATACCAATGAAAAAATTAGAAAAAGTCTTTTTTTAGTAAATGTTATATAAGTATTCAATTAAAGCACCCCATAAATTATATGGGAAAATGTTATATTTTATTCTAATATACAAACCGCATGTGCCGATATTCCGCTTCCATCTCCTGTAAATCCAAGGCCTTCTTCAGTAGTAGCCTTAACATTTATACACGAAATATCAATGTCACAATCAGTTGCAATGTTTGTACGCATAATTTCAATATAATCTTTTAGTTTTGGTTTCTGCGCGATAATAGTACAATCAATATTACCGATTCTATAACAATTTTCTTTCACAAGAGCAACTACTCTACGCAAAAGAATTCGCGAATCCGCATCTTTATAAGCCATATCAGTATCCGGAAAATGTTTACCAATATCACCAAGCGCTGCTGCCCCTAAAAGTGCATCGCTGATAGCATGAAGCAACACATCTGCATCAGAGTGACCCAGTAAACCCTTATCATATGGAATATCGACACCGCCAAGAACAAGCCTGCGATTTTCCACAAGCTTATGCACGTCGTAACCGTGACCTATTCTCATACCTCATTCTCCCCTCTCACAAATGCTTCGGCAATTGAAATATCGTCGGGTGTTGTAATTTTAATATTTCTGCCACTACCGATGACTGCCTTTACCGTATAACCGGCATTTTCCATAATCGAAGCATCGTCAGTAAGCGCTTCAACATTTGAAATGCTTTGACAGGCAATTTTGTATTTTTCAACGTCAACTCCCTGTGGAGTTTGAGCAGAATACAACATACTTCTATCAATTGTAGCTGCTACTATTCCATCATCAGAAAGTTTTTTAACCGTATCGTTAATTTTACTCACACAAAGCGCGGCATCAAAATCATTTAGTGCATCAACAACAGCACATATTATTTTCGTTTCAACAAAAGGACGTGCACCGTCATGTATAAGAACCTTTTTATCATTATTGTCCAAGCGTTCAATACCTGCCATGACTGATTGGTGGCGACAATTGCCACCGACAATAATATCACACAACTTGCTTATTGCATATTTTTCACAGATAAGCTGCATATCAATTACACTTTCTTTTGATGTAACAACAATAATTTTTGAAATATCATTACAGCGCTCAAACGCCATTAAAGTGCGAGCAATAACAGGCACGCCTAAAATTGGCATAAACTGTTTGTTTATACCCTTCATTCGACTAGAGGCACCCGCTGCAACAATTATAACAGGTATTGCATTATCACTTTTATCACATATATCATATTGCAATTCAATTTCAGTTTTATTCATACCAAAATCCTTTAAAAAAACCGCGCCATCGTATAGTACGAAGTCGGCGCGGTAATTTATTAACTTAAAATATTATTCTGCGTCATCACAGCAATCGCAGTCATCTGAGCAGCAATCGCAATCAAAATCAAACTCTAAGTGTGTTCCGCAGTTTGGACAATCAATTCCTTCTTCTTCAAGCATTTCAGCATCAAGATATATAACATCATTGCAAGAAGGACACTCAACCTCATATAACTCATCATCACAGCAATCACAATCGTCATCGTCACAGCAATCACAATCATCATCACCATAAATAATATCTTCGATTGAAGCAAGATCTTCATCAACTTCATCAAGTTGTTCGCTTATATCATCACAAGCGTCCTCAATATCGCAAATTTCTTCAGTGATGTCTTCTAGAAGGTCAACAATAGCGGTAATAATTTTACCCTCTTTGCTTTCGGTATCGAGTTGCAAACCTTCAGCAAGACCTTTAATGTAAGCAATCTTTTCACAAATATCCATTGTGTTTTCCTCCAAATGTTTAAATTATGCGCGTTCCATATACTCGCCTGTACGAGTATCAATACGAACAACTTCACCCTCGTTAATAAAGAGAGGCACACGGATTTCACAACCGGTTTCAAGTGTTGCAGGCTTTGTTGCGTTAGTAGCTGTGTTACCAGCGAAACCAGGCTCGGTAGCGGTAACGGTAAGTTCAACAAATGTTGGTGGCTCTACACCAAATACCTTACCCTTATAAGAAAGAACCTTACATACCATATTTTCTTTTACAAACTTAAAGTTGTCAGAAAGCTCAGAAGCATTGATAGGCTCAAGCTCATATGTTTCCTGATCCATAAAGTAATAAAGGTCACCATCTTGATATGAATACTCCATATCCTTACGCTCAATATAAGCTGTTGGGAACTTAGCAGTTGGGTTGTATGACTTTTCAATAACTGCACCCGTAATAACATTCTTGGTCTTGGTTCTTACAAACGCAGCACCTTTACCCGGCTTTACGTGCTGGAATTCTACAACCTGTAAAACCTGTCCATCCTCTTCAAAAGTAACGCCATTTCTAAAATCGCCGGCACTAATCATTATTATTTCCTCCAAAAAACAAATTACTTCTTGTTATGGCAATATTTCTACCATTACATACCATATATTGTAATATTATTTGCAAAATTTGTCAAGCAAATCTATTACAATTTAAAGCATTTTTGCACATCTTTATAATTTCCAAGCACCAAAATTGGGTGTTCGGCCGTAAAAACAGTATCGGGACCCATTGTTACCGACAGCTTACCATTTGTGAACATTCCAAGTATATTGATATTGTATTTTTTACGAACATCAATCTGTGCAACAGTTTTACCTACCCAACTATGAGGTACATCCAACTCAAAAATTGATATATTTTCGTCAAGCTCCACATAATCGAGCATATTGTTTGAGCCATATCGAACAGCCGCCCACTTTGCCATCTGTTTTTCAGGAAAAATAACCTTGTCGGCACCGTTGCGTAATAGAAACCTTGCATGAAAATCGCTTGCCGCACGCGACACTACAAGCTTTGCGCCCAAATCCTTAAGAAGCGTTGTGGTCTCGAGTGAGCTTTGAAAATCTTTTTTTATAGTAACAATGCAAACATCATAATTATCAATTCCTAAGCCTTTAAGAAACTCAGGATTGGTAGTGTCACCAATCTGTGCACTGGTTACAAAATCAATACATTCGTTTATACATTTCTCGCGACTGTCAACCGCCATTACCTGATGTCCTAATTTGTCAAGCTCAGCTGCCATTGTCTTGCCAAAACGACCCATACCTATTAGCAATATATTTTTCATAAAATCACCTTTCTAACCTACTGTTATGGTTGCTTGCGGATATTTCACAAGATTTTTTTGCGTACCACCAAACGTTGCAAAAACTATGGTAAGACCACCAACTCTACCCATATACATTAAGAAAATTAATATAATTCGTGAAACAGCACTAAGACTTGGAGTAATGCCTGTTGTAAGGCCTACCGTTCCTATTGCAGAGGCGGTTTCATAAAGGCAATCTGTAAGCGGCAAACTTTCTACACTGCTTATTACCATTGCTCCAAGAACAAACAATACGATATACATAACCAAAACTGTAGCAGCAATTTTTACCGTTTCGTCGCTGACTCTTCTGCGTAAAATATGTGCGCTGTCGCGCTTACGGAACACAGATACCGTAGCCGCCATTAAAACCGCAACGGTTGTAATTTTCATACCGCCCGCAGTAGAGCCGGGTGCGCCTCCAATAAGCATAAGTACCGTAACAACCGCATTACCCGTTTCAGATAACTGCGATGCGTCAACAGTATTGAAACCTGCCGTACGCGGTGTAACCGCTTGAAAGAGTGATACCAAAATCCTTTTACCGAAACTTAAATTATTAAATTCGAAAAAGAAGAAATATAATGCAGGCACTAAAATAAGTATTGCCGTTACCAAAAATATTATCTTACTTTGTACGCGGTAGTGTCTAATATGCCACTTGTTAGTTTTGATATCATCCCAAGTAAGAAAACCTATACCGCCAATAATTATAAGTAGCATAACGGTTATATTTATAATGGGGTTATACACATAACTTGTAAGTGAAGAAAATTTTGCAATCTCACCCATTAAATCAAAACCCGCATTACAGAAAGCGGATATTGAATGAAAGACGGACATCCAAATTCCCTTAAAAAAACCGTAATCACGGCAAAACACAAATGAAAACGCTATCGCACCTAAAAGTTCAATTACAAGGCTTGTAATAATTATAAACCTTGAAAGCTGTATTATTCCGCCCACCTTATGAGCTGAAATAGATTCCTGCATAGTGCTTCGTTGCGTAAGATTTACCCTTTTGCCCGATAACATAACAGCAAGTATAGACATAGTTACTATACCCATACCACCTATTTGTATCATAACCAAAATCACTATCTGCCCAAACAGCGACCAATGTGTTGCAGTATCGTGAACAACAAGCCCTGTAACGCAGCTACTTGAGGTGGCCGTGAACAAACAATCTAAAAAAGGTGTTACCGTGCCGCTTTTTGAAGAAAAAGGCAACATAAGAAGAAGTGTGCCTACAATTATCATAGCAGCAAAACCAAATATTATTGTTCTTGAAGATGAAAATATTCTTTGTTTGGGCATAAGCACCACCCTTGTTATTTTTTCTTTATCCAGGTGCGTGGTGAAAGGAATACCACTATTGGAAAAATTTCAAGACGGCCAAGCAGCATAGCGAACGACAAGATTATTTTTGAAAATCCGGTATAGCCAGTATAGCTAGCCGTGGGTCCTACCGCCGAAAAACCAGGACCTATATTGTTAAAACAAGCAGCCACCGCTGAAAAATTGCTTTCTAATCCGAAAGGTTCAAATGAAATAAGCAAAAAAATGATAAAAAAGCATATCATATATATCACAAAATATGTGCTTACACTGCTAAGTGTAGAATCCTCTACCGACTTGCCCTCAAAGTGAACCTTGCCAATTGAACGAGGATGCAACATTCTTCTTATTTCTTTGGCTACCGACTTAAAAAGCATTACAACACGCGAAACCTTTAGTCCACCCGCAGTTGAACCCGCACACGCGCCACAGAACATAAGCAGTAAAAGTATTGTTTTTGAAAGACCGGGCCACAAATCAAAATCTGCAGTGGCAAAACCCGTTGTTGAAATAATTGATGCCACTTGAAATGTTGAATTTCTAAGAGCTGTAGAAAAATTCTTATAAATCGGTGCAATATTTACAGTAATTGCCGCTACGCTTACAAATACAACCGTTATATAACACCACAGTTCACTACTTTTTAAGGCTGTTCGTATGCGGCGCAACAAAAGCAAATAATATAGGTTAAAGTTTACACCGAAAATCAACATAAATATAGCAATAACCCATTGACAATATGGGCTATATGAGGCTATGCTATCAGCCTTGATGCCAAAGCCGCCCGTACCTGCCGTGCCAAATGTATGAACAAGGCTATCAAATAACGGCATACCGCCTGCAAGTAACAAAACAGCCTCTAAAACGGTAAGGAAAATATAAATGAGATACAGTATTTTTGCGGTATCCTTTACTCGCGGAACCAATTTACCGATTATTGGCCCCGGCATTTCGGCACGCATAATGTGAATTGAGCGGTCGGTAAAGTTGGGTATAATTGCCATAACAAACACAAGCACACCCATACCGCCTATCCAGTGGGTAAAGCTTCGCCAAAAAAGCATACTGCGGCTCATTGCCTCTACATTTGTAAGTATAGACGCGCCAGTGGTCGTAAAGCCGCTAACCGTTTCAAATACGGCATCCACATAAGACTTGATATCGCCTGCTATTACAAAAGGAATAGCTCCAACGAGCGCCATAATAATCCATGCGAGCGCAGTAATAGCAAAGCCGTCTTTTGCATATATAACGCGATTTTTTGTTTTGGTTAATTTAACTATTACAAGTCCTGCCAAAAAAGCGCACAAAGCAGTAATGCAAAACGCAAACAATTGCTTTGTTTCGGCATAAATTATTGCTACTACAGCAGGAATTAAAAGCAGCAGTGAAACAATCTGCATTATTCTGCCCGCTGTTTTAAGCACCATTCTTTTATTCATTATATTACCTCAAAATATCAGCCAGGTCGTTCATTTTTTGATCACTTGATTTTGCAATTATAACAATCTTATCTCCGGCAACTATTTCATCATTACCGGTAGGGACAAAGGCTTTTCTTTTTCTAATTATACCCGCTATAAGAACATCTTTTTTTAGTTTCATTTCTTTAAGGGGTATGTGCTGTGCTTTAAAATCGGTTTGAACGTTAAATTCAAGTGCCTCAACACTTCCGTCCATAAGCTTGTACATAGTTTCGACATTACTACCAAGCGAATTCTCAAGTGCACGAGCATAGCTTGTAACCACGTTGGACACTGCTTTTTTTGGTGATACAACAGAGTCAAGACCTAATTTTTCTGCCATAGCGGCAAGCTCGTTACGGTTAACCTTTGCAATAACTCGAGGAACATTTTGTGACTGCGCAAAAAACGAGATAAGTATATTTTCTTCGTCCATGCCAGTAAGCGATACAAACGCATCGGTAGATGCGATTCCCTCCTCCATAAGCACCTCTTGCTCTGCACCGTCACCGTTTATAATAACCGCTTCGGGCAGTTTTTCAGCAAATTGATTACATCTATCAATATCTTTATCAATTATAGTGACATCTGTACCCGAACGGATAAGCATTTTAGCAAGATAATAGCAGGTTGTTGTAGCACCCAAAATCATAACCGATTTTGACTGTTTCTTTGCAAGGCCCAACATTTTAAGTAACTTTTGAATTTCAATAAAGTTTGCAGTAAGGCATATATGATCACCCGTTTTAAGCACAAAATTACCGTCAGGTATATACACCTCATTTCCGCGCTTTACAACCGAAATCAAAAAGTTTAAATTATATTTTTTTCGCAGTTCAATTAGGCTCATTCCGTCAAGATGGGTACCCTCTTTGAGCAGCAACTCAATCATAGAAAAATTACGTCTTGAAAACGTTTCAATATTTATAGCAGCAGGTAATTTTAATATATTAAAAATTTCTAAAGCTGCCAAAAATTCGGGATTTATAGTAAGTGACAAATCAAGATACTGTTTAACCTGCCCCATTCGTTTATCATTAAACTCGGGATTGCGAACACGGGCTACGGTGTAGGCTACACCCATTTTTTTAGCAATAAAGCATATAAGCATATTAATTTCATCGGAGTTAGTCACAGCAATTAACAACTCTGCTTTCGAAACCTCTGACTCATTAAGTGTTTCATTATCGACACCATTGCCGCAAACACACATAACATCATATATATTACTTATTTCATCTATAACCCTTTGATCGTTATCTATTACGGTTATATCGTGACCTTCGCTTTCAAGGCTCTCAATTAGTGTAGCGCCAATTTTACCGCCGCCGACAATAATTATTTTCATTTGACTACCACCTAGTAATGTATATTGGTTTTTATATTATACTACATACACATTATTTTTTCCACTATTTTTTTGCATTGACATAAATATTAACAAATACTATAATATCATTTGGTGATAAAAATGAGTAAAGGTAAAAAAGTAACTATAATTATCCTCTCGATATTACTTTCAATTATTTTGGCATTATTAGGCACATTATTTGCCCTAACACATGTTGGAAAGTCGCAATTTCATAAGGGTGATACGCATATTTCTGCTGATGCCGTTAACGTTGAGGATGAAAACACAATAACATATAATGGTAAAAAATATACACTTAATAAAAATATTGTAAGTGTTCTTGTAATGGGAATAGACAGAGATAATGTGAATCAAAGTTATGGAAGTGGCAACAATGGACAAGCCGATGTAATATTTGTAGCAACAATTGATACTAAAACAAAAAAAACAACCATTATACCAATATCGCGAGAAACAATGGTAGATGTAAACCTTTACACCGCTGATGGTAAATATGCCGGAAGTAATCACGAACAGCTTTGCTTGGCATATGCATATGGCAATACAACCGAAGAAAACAGTCTTAATGTTTTAACTTCGGTAAAACGCCTTCTTTTTGGAATAAATATTAACTCATATATTACCATAGAAATGAATGGTGTAAAAAAATTGACCGATTTAGTTGGTGGTATAGAACTTGCTAGCCTTGAAGATATAAAAACAAAAAAGTTAGAGTTAAGCAAAGGACAAAAAATCACTTTAAACGGTGAAAAAGCATTAACCTACATACAGTATCGCGGAGATGATGTCGAGGCAAACAATCGCCGTATGGCAAGACAAAAACAATTTTTATCTACACTTATGAACCGAACCGGCAATGCAATATTGAGTGATTTTTCAAAGCTTGGAAAATACTATAATACTCTTACACCGTATTTCTCTACCAATGTTTCTTTTGCACAAATAACATATATTGCACAAAATTGCTTGACTACAAATTTTGGTGATGCTATTGAATACAAGGTTATTGATGGTGCATTATCACAGGGAGAAAAATGGGTTGAGTTTGTGGCTGATAAGGATTCGTTATTACAAGCCGTAATTGATACCTTTTATATCGAACAAAACTAAATACATACACAAAAAACGGCTGTGCAAAAAAGCATAGCCGTTTAATTTTTATAGATTATTAAGAATATCTATAACTGTTTCCAGTTCGTCGGGTTTAACCTTTTCGGGTGTTGTGTTATTCTTCACGCAGTCCTTAAAATACGCAATCTCTTCAGCGTATGCACCACTCTTAGGAAGGTTAATTTCACCTGTATCACCCGTTGCCGCCTCTTCAAGACTTACAACCTTTCCACCGCGTTCATAAATTTTTAGGCCTTGACCTTCATTAGAGATTATGGCATCTTCAAACTGGAATCGGAATTGCGCTGTAAATGGATAGTCGCAAGCAAACCATGATGATTCGGCATTTATAGCAAAATCACCAAAATCGTATGTAACGTTAATATAGTCTTGATCTGACAGCTTTGTACGATAGGATTTTATATCTTTTGGAGCACCAAAAGCATAAATCATAAAGTCCAAGTCGTGAATATGAAGGTCATACGGTACAAAACCACTACGTTTTTCATCGCGCATCCAGTTGTCCCAACTCCAAGCCGGAAAAGCACTGAGTCGCTTCATATTACCAAATAGCAATTTACCATATTTACCGCTTTCATAAACACTCTTTACAAACTCGTATTCACGCCAGAAACGAATAACATGAGCCACCATAAACTTAACATTGTTCTTTTCTGCCACTTCATAAACTCGTTTAACATCTTCACGATTTAATGAAATAGGCTTTTCGCACAACACGTTAATTCCTTTTTCCATCGCTTTAATAGCATATTCCACATGCAAATTGGTAGGAAGACATATATCAAGAATATCAAGTTCTTCGTTATCAAGCATCTCGTTGAAATCAGTATAATGTATTATGTCAGGATATTTTTCCATTTGCTCGGGTCTTACATCGCAAAGTGCTACAAGCTCTACGTCATCAAGGGTAAGCCAACCTGGAATATGTGCGCCACTAATTCCGCCAACACCTACTAAACCAACCTTTAACATATTCTTATCCCCCATAAACTTCGTTTATAATTTGAGTAAGATAATCTCTTGCGTGAATTATATCGGGCTGTTGTTGCTCGTTCCAAATTTCACGTTCAATGGTAACGTAACCGTCATATTCGAGCTCTTTAAGTTTTACAAACAATGCTTTAAAATCTACTTTACCGTCACCAAGCCGAACCTCACGACCGAGCGAATGACCGTTTGTTGGATAGAAGCCATCTTTAGCGTGAATATTACGAACATATTTTCCAAACACATCAAGTGCATCAACAGGATTTGCTCTGCCGTAAAGAATAAGGTTAGCGGTATCAAGATTTATACCAAGATTATCCATATTAACCTTTTCAAAACAACGCATCATTGTAACGGGTGTTTCCTGACCGGTTTCAAACAGCAACCACTGATCGTTTTTCTTTAAGTGACCGGCAACGGTTCTTACCGCTATACAGAAAGGAGCAAACTGAGGGTCATTAGGATTTTCAGGAATAAATCCCATATGTGTAATAACATCGGTAACACCAAGCTTTTTAGCCCAGTCAGCACCGGCGCAAAGCTGCTCAACACGCATTTGACGGTATTCGGGTGGGACAAGACCTAGTGTTAATTGACCATCATAAAAGTCCCAAACAACAGGACCCGACCAGCCACACCAAAAAGCAGAAATGGTAACACCATATTTTTCGCAAAGTTCTTTTACCATCTGGGCATTTTCATCTGTCCAATCCTTTGGATTCCAAGAACCCAACTGACAGTTATCAAAACCAAAAAATACAAGCTGCTCAAAATACTTTTCAAGCTTCTCACGTTCCGCAAAGTGAATCACATTACCTATTTTCATTATATTTTCCTCCTTAAAGGATTGATTTTTTGTTGACTTTATGATACCATATATGCAAATTTATTATTTGTATTATTTTGACTTTGATTTGAAATATTTTGACTTATAACAAGGGGAGTATATTATGCAACTAAATTCAAAAAAAGAACTGACTCCGGTTGTATTCGGTGAAACCTCTGTAAAAATTTTAAAAACCAAGTTAGGACCCCACCTTAGTGCGTTTGAGCAACATTGGCACGACCGATTAGAACTGCACTTAATTAAGTCAGGTAGCCTTGAATTATGTTGTAACGATGAAACAATATTTGTAAATGCTGACGAACTTTCAATTGTTTCTCCTACTATGTTGCATAGTGGCAAATCCGGTAGTGAAGGCTATGAATGTTACGTTATAATGTTTGAGGTGGCTGATCTTTATAATGGTACGGTATCTGCTAAGCAGTATATAGAACCCATTATAAACGGAAAGATACGTTTTAGATACAAAACCGATAATGCTGATATTGTTAAAATTGCAGATCAAATTGTTACAATGCAACTCAACCACAAAAAATACCATCCGCTTGAAACAGTAGGTCAGCTTTATCGTCTACTTGGTCTTTTATGTGAGCATTGTATTGATAATAACAATTCAAATATACAAAGTTTTGAAAGTTTTGATAATGTTATTAATTATATTAACTCAAATTTCACAAAAAATATATCTTCAGCAAGTATAAGTAAACACTTTGGATATGACGAATCATACTTTTGTAGAAAATTTAAAAAGGTTACAGGCATTACAGTAAGCAACTATATAAAAACTCAACGCCTCGAACACGCAAGACGATTACTCGAAAAAACCAAGGAGTCCATACGCCATATTGCAGTATCGTGCGGATTTATTGATACTGCATATTTTTCGAATTGCTTTAAGTCAATATATAAAGTGTCCCCAACTGAATATCGAAACAATTATAAAGCAAAAAAATAAAGAACCTTATTTTACAAATAAGGTTCTTTTGCTTTTAATTTTACAATTATCTAAGTGCAAGAGCAGCTGCAACCAATGCAATCACAAAGAACGCGATAACACCGTATTTTGTATAGCGTGCAAGCTTTGCATTTACTGTGCGAGCTTGATTCTTTGAAAGGAATGTATCAGCGGCACCAGAAATCGCACCGTTGACACCGGCTCTGTGGCCCTGCTGCAACAAGATAACGCCAATCAAAATAAGTGAAATCAATAACATTAATATTCCTAAAATAATCTGCCAAACGCTCATTTTTAAACCTCCAAAATATAAGAATCAGTCACCTGATAAAATTCGCAAAAATTATTATACCATAAACTCAACAAATTTGCAAGTGTTTTTTTATTTTTTATTACCACACGTACACCCGCCAAAAAGCATATCAATATTCAATCGCTTCTCATCCTCATTTTTAATAAAGTTTAACAGACGAAACAACTCAATAGGTGCACATTCAGCATAAAAAGCATCGAGTACAAAATTTTCTGCCGCAACATGTAACGCACTCCGTAATATTCCATCGGCGAGCGGTACATCATTTTGCGGTTCTACAACAAATACCGTCATAGCAGTTTGTGTTAGGTCATATAAACAATATCCCAGCATTTCACCGTTTTGTTCAGCAATTACACAACCCGAATACTCGTTAACAGTTAATTTGTTTAGAGTAAATAATTCTTTGATTTTTGCACTGTCACGGCAAGGTAGTACACTTATCATTGCTCTTCACCTTTTGATTTTGATATACTTTCAAGGCGAGTAAGCTCCCGTTCATTAAGCTCACGCCAAGAACCAGGCTTTAGTCCACCTAACTTTACACCTGCAATTTCAACACGTTTAAGTCTTAACACATCTAGTCCCACTACTGCGCACATTTTTCTTATTTGACGGTTTCTTCCCTCTTGAATAATGAAACTTAACACCGTTCTATCGGCACGGCGCTCTATAACAAAAACATCACACGGTAATGTTTTTTTACCGTCAATAATAACACCTTCACATAGCTTTCTGATTTGATCATCGTCAACAGCTCCGCCAACCGTTACGCGATATGTTTTATTTACGTGACTGCTTGGGTGTGTAATTATATTGGCAAGTTCGCCGTCGTTAGTCATAATAAGCAATCCTTCAGAATCACGGTCAAGACGCCCTACCGGAAAAACCTTTGTGCCAACATCTTTGACAAGGTCGGATACATTCTTTCGATCAAATTCGTCGCTTAAGGTTGTAACATATCCGCGTGGCTTATGAAGCATTATGTAAACCTTTTGTGTAACGGGAACGACAGTTTTTCCTCTTAAAGTTACCTTATCGCGCTTTGGGTCAACCTTATCCCCTAATGATGCAATTCTACCATTGACACGCACTTTTCCCTGCTCTATAAGCTCTTCGGCTTTGCGTCGCGACGCAATTCCACAGGTGGATAAGTGCTTTTGTAATCTAATTTTATTATCCTTCATTTTTTACTCCTAAACATTTAAAAGTATGCTTTTAAACAACTCAAAAAGCAAAATAAAATCATTATGATTATATTCTATATTACCTGTCGCAAATATTGGTAGTTCACATACTGAAATACCATTACAATAATAGTTTATACTACCAATTTGCTGCTGAGATTTTACCGGAGCATACAAAAAAGTTGGTAGATTAATTTTATATTCCACATTTGAATTATCGGTTACATTTATATTAGCCGATGGAAGTATAACCTTTACTTTTTCTCCGCTTGTTACTCTAATTAAAGTTTCATCTTTAGGCGGCGAAAAAACACGACTTTCTATAAGCGATAATCCCAAATCTAAAAGTTCTCTATGATCCTGCCAATCGTTACTGTCATTAAGTGTTACAGCAATAACAAACTTTCCGTCTTTTTTTGCCGCCGACACTAGACATCTGCCCGCTTTTTTTGTAAAGCCCGTCTTAACACCAATAACATCATCATACATCTTAAGCAGCTTATTATGATTTGTAAGTGTTCTATTATATGGTGGATTTCCATAACAAAGTCGTTTGCTTTTAGAAGAGGCGGCCTTTAAAAATTCCTCATTCTTCAGTGCCTCTTTTGCAATAATCGCCAATTCATATGCGGTGGTATAGTGATCATCGGCATCAAGTCCTGACGGTGTTACAAAATGGGTATTAACAAGTCCCATTTCACTAGCACGTTCATTCATCATATCTACAAACTTACTTACACTGCCGCCAAGTGCAATAGCTGTTGTATTTGCCGCATCATTGCCTGAAGCCAGCATCATACCATAAAGAAGATCATAATACGAAACGGTATCGCCAACCTGTAAACCCATAGACGAACCTTCTACCGTTACCATTTCGCGCGTAGTAACAATTTTTGTGCTTAGATCGCCACCTAACTCACACATCAACAATGCAGACATAATTTTGGTTGTGCTTGCCATAGGTAATCTTTCATCACAATTCTGCGAATACAAGATTTCTCCTGTATATCCATCAATAACAACCGCCGCTTTTGCTGAAGTATTATAGGCCGATACTGAAATTGTATTTATTAAAAAGAGAACACAAATAATTAAACAAAACAACCTTTTCAAAAAACTTCACCCATAAATTTTATGAGTGAGGTTTTATAATTTATGTTATTCTTTTTCAAGTGGAATTTCAGTCTTTTTGTTAAAAAGACTCTTAACCTTATCAATAAGCTCCGGAGCCATATTTATAGCCTTGTCAATAGTATTCATTTCACTATAAACAGGCATCATATGAACATTGTCACCATTTATACATATAAAAGCAACGGGATTTACCGTAACCCCTGCTCCTCCGCCGCCACCAAAAAGCTGCTGACCGCTTTTGCTTGGAAAATCACTACCACCGGTAGCTAGTCCAAACGAAACTCGCGATACGGGTAAAAGCGTTATATTCCCAACCACGATTGGTGTGCCAATAATTGTATCGGCATCAACCATTGTCCGAAGCTTTTCCATAGTGGTATCCATAACTGTCTTAATACCATTTTCACTCATGCTTTTTCACATTCCTTACGTTGAAATTTAAAATATTGCGCAAGCGCCCCAATTGAAGCTATAAGCCAATAGATAAGCCCTGCTCTTACCTTAACACAGGTTTTAAATTCCCAATTTGTTTTTTCAAAATCAGCATTAATGTTTACCAACTCCGGTTTAACATCTAACACAGATTGAACAACTGCAAAAATGGGATAAAGTGCTGCGCAAATCTCGCCATACTGTATAGCAGTATTAGCAGCATCATCAGTTGCTATAGTTAAATCAAATTTAAATTTTCTGAATTTAAAATGCTTTAATAACCACCAAAGTTTTTTTAGCACGATGGATAAAATATTGCTAAAATATTTTACTGTACCGGACATTCCCTTTTGTTTATATGTTTTTTTTATAAAATTATCTTTTTTTTCCGGTGTTGTATTCGTGTCCTTTTTGTGATTTTTAGCCTTCGCCTTTATGCTTTTTTCGCTATTAATCAATGTTATTCCCGCATATTTTATTTTAAACACGCAATCATCTTCGTATACCAAATCTATAGAAAGCGGTAAAAAACACAAAACAAGTAAAAAACATATAATTGCGCCCAAAACAATTAACGTTATCACTCAGACACTTCCTCTGGCGTTATATCTTCGCTTATTTCAAGTTGCTCACCTATATCATTTACCTCGGGGTTATCCTTTGGTAGTGGTGGCAAATCACTTAAATCATTCAGACTAAAGCTACGTAAAAATGTCTTTGTTGTACCGTAAAGCAAAGGTCTGCCTGGCAACTCAAGACGTCCACGCTCCTCTATAAGTCCTTTTTCAATAAGAGTTGAAACCACACCAGAGCAATCAACACCACGAACCTGTTCTATAAACGAACGTGTTACCGGTTGATTATAGGCAATTACCGCCAAAACCTCTAGTGCCGCGGGAGAAAGCGGTGTGCGTCGCTTTATATCAAATGCTGTTTTTATATACTGCGCAAAATCTTCGCGTGTTACAAGCTGATATGTGTTTTCAAGCCTTACAACATAAAAACCGCTACCTTGTGTATCGTACTTTTTCTCTAATTCTTTTACATACTTTTCAACCTCTTCGGGTTTAATTTCAAAGGTTTGAGAAAGTCGATCAATACTTATTGGATCACCTGATGCAAATAAAACAGCCTCAATAGCTGAAATAGTTTGTTGTTTGTTCATCCTCTTTTATGCCCCTTAACTATCTTGATTTCTGCTTCCTCGGCGCTGTCGCCGCTAATCTCTACACGATTTGCCTTACAAAGCTCAAGCACCGCCAAAAATGTAGCAACCAATTCCGAACGACTGCGAGCTGTTTTATAAAGCGAACTCAACTTGCTTTTTCCGCCCTTGACAAGATTGCGTATTACAAAAACAATTTTGGTAGAAACCGATACAATTTTTTTAGCAACAATTTTAGTAAAAGGTGTTACACTTGGCGGAAGTTTTCGTTGGCCCCTACCAACAGCGGCAAGGTAATACTGATACATTATATCGCTACTGTGAACAAGCTCATAGGTTTTATCAAAATCATATTCTGTGGGCACACGGACAAATCTATCAAAACCGCCAGTCATAGCACCAAGTTTTGCCGCCATTTCACGACAAAGCTGATATTCCAGCAATTCACCCGTAAGTTCTTCTTTAAGCCTTACAATCTCATCGTGCTTTGGAAGCAGGCTTACGGTTTTAATATAAATAAGACGTGACGCCATTTCCAAAAACTCACTAGAAACTTCCATTTCTTGAGCGCGAAATACTTCCATCTGTTTTAAATACTGCTCTATAAGAACAGACAATTGAATATCATAAATATTAAGCTTATTGCGCGCTATGAGTTGCAAAAGCAAATCAAGCGGGCCTTCAAAATTTTCCATTTTGTAAGACAGTGTTACCGTCTGTTCCATCATTCACACTCCAAGTAAAGTAAAGGGTAACCGCGCCAAGTAATATAACGCATCAAATAACTTTAAATTCAAGAAATCAAGTGGTCCATCAAGCAAACCTGAAAAAACCAATATAAAAATACCTATAAAAATATATCTTTCGTACCTCATAATCTGAAAGTATATTCGTTGTGGTAAAAATACAAAAAGTATTCTTGAGCCGTCAAACGGCGGTATGGGTATTAAATTAAATACCGCAAGACTAATGCTTATTGTTGCAATATATAATAAGAAATAATACAACTGCAAAATTATTGCATTTCCAACCAAGCCTGTAACTATTAAGATGTTATTAATTAAAAGCATTATAAATGCCAACACAACATTAGAAAGAGGGCCTGCAAGTGCCACTAATGCCATTCCCCACTTGGGATTTTTATAATACCTTGCATTTACCTGTACTGGCTTTGCCCAACCTATTCCTAAAAGCAATATACCCAAAGCGCCCATTAAGTCAAAATGTGCCATTGGATTAAGGGTTAATCTTCCCTGATATCTAGGCGTGGGGTCGCCAAGCTTGGTAGATACAAATCCATGCGCCCACTCATGTATCGGGAGAGTAATAAATATAACTGCCAACGACGATAAAAGCATTATAAGAAGGTCAGCAAATCCATAACCATTTCTAATAGCATTAATTAACAAGCACTAACACCCCAATCTAAATATATTTAATTTATTATATAACATTATTGACAAAATTACAAGCAAAATATACCTTAATCTTACCTTAATGTTACTACTATTGATTTTTTTGTCGATCGGTGTTATAATGTGTGAGCTATGGAAATTTTAAAACTGATTATTAAAATCATTGACACGGTTTCAAACTTCATTGGCAAACTGCTAAAATACAAAATCATTTACAAATTAACCGGTGTTTTCTTCACAAGAAAATTTAAGGAGGCGAAAAGCAATCACAAGTATGCAATACTTGTTGCCGCCCGAAATGAAGAAACGGTTATTGGTAATCTTATAGATAGTATTAATCAGCAAGATTACCCACGAGAACTTGTAACAGTTTTTGTAGTTGCGGACAACTGCACTGATAACACTGCAAAAATTGCACGTGAGCTTGGTGCTATATGCTATGAACGTTTTGACCCTGACCACCGTACAAAAGGCTATGCATTACAGTTTTTGGTTGAAAACATCAGACGTGACTATGGCATAGAAAACTATGAGGGCTATTTTATTTTTGATGCGGACAACCTTTTAAAGCAGGATTACATAACCCGTATGAACGAATCATTTGATGCGGGGCAAAAAATTGTAACCTCATACCGAAATACCAAAAACTTTGGCGATAACTGGATATCCGCTTCCTACGGTGTGCATTGGTTGCGTACCATTCGTAACGAGCACCGCGCCCGTTCGCTTTTTCATTTAGCAACACGTATTCAGGGTACAGGATTTTTATTTGCACACGAACTAATTAAAAACGGCTGGAACTATGTATCTCTTACCGAGGACCGCGCCTTTTGTGCCGATGCGGTAGCTCAAGGCTATCAGATTTCATATAACAATGAAGCCCAGTTTTATGACGAGCAGCCTATAGATATGAAAATCGCTTGGCGTCAACGTGTTCGTTGGTCAAAGGGTCATTTGCAAGCGCTTGTTGAAACGGGTCCAAAGCTGCTTAAGCACATTTTTATAACAGGAGGAGCTGCAAATCACGATTGCCCGAATGCTCCTTGGTATAAAAAATTGTTTAACAATATAAGACTTCGTTTTATGAGCCTTGATATGCTTTCTGTAGTATATCCTCGTTCACTAATGATTTTGTTTAAAAGAATAGCAAAATACTATCTTGTATTTTCGTTAATTCTTATAGGCTGGCAGTGCTATGATTTTGATTTCTTTAAAATCAAGACACTCGGTCAAACCATTTGGAGCGGCTTACACTTTGACAGCTCCGAGCACGGCGCTTGGACAGTGATAGGCATCCTCACCCTTTCGGCATTTTATGCATCTTTTGTAAGCTACTTTAAAAACATTTTCACCGCCGTTTATATCTATTTTATAGAGCGCAAACACATAGAGCATATACCTTTTTTCAAAAAGGTTTGGTTCTGCATTACATTCCCTATTTTTGATATTATCGGCAAGTTATCACTACTTGTTGCACTGTTTAAAAAGGTTGAATGGAAAGCAATTCCTCACACTTCAAGTATAAAAATAGATGATATCCGCAAGGGCGGACCGCTTAAAGATAATTACACAACAAAGACATAAAAAAATAAACTCTTGCGAAAGCAAGAGTTTATTTTTTTATAATGCCTTTATTGTTTCCATTACGTATTCACTAAACTGAGCACAAGTTGCGCCGTCGGTATCGCCCGTAACCACAACTTTTTTCTCGGTTTCGGTGCATATGCTCAAAGCTTTGTTAAGCTTTGCCGCCTGAGCTTTAAAGCCGATATGGTTAAGTAGCATTTCGGTTGCTTTAAATATACTTGTTGGGTTAGCATAGCCGCCTATACCCTGCTCTATCATACGGGGAGCCGAGCCGTGAATAGCCTCAAACATAGCATAGCGGTCACCAAGGTTCATACTACCTGCAGTGCCTACGCCGCCCTGAATTTGAGCCGCTTCATCGGTAATGATGTCACCGTAGAGGTTTGGCATTAAAAAGACCTCAAATCCACTGCGTATTTTTTCATTAACAAGGTTGGCGGTCATTATATCAATGTACCACTCGTCAGCGGTAATTTCGGGGTATTCCTTTGCTATTTCGTGGCAAATTTCCGAAAACTTACCGTCGGTCTTTTTCATAATATTTGCCTTGGTTACAATAGCAACGTTCTTTTTGCCGTTGTTGCGTGCGTATTCGAACGCTGCGCGCGCTATACGGCGTGTACCCGCATTGGTTGTTACCTTGAAATCAAAAGCCAATGTGTCGGGAATTTCGACACCTTTAGAGCCTAACACATATTCACCCTCGGTATTTTCACGAAAGAAGGTCCAATCAATGTTTTCTTCCGGTACACATACGGGGCGCACATTTGCATAAAGGTCTAATTCGCGACGCATTGCAACGTTTGCACTTTCAAGCGTGCCGCCTTTTAGTGTTGTTGTAGGTCCTTTAAGAATTACGTGACAAGATTTGATTTCTTCTAAAACATCGTCGGGTATTGCCTTGTTTTTTGCAATACGATTTTCAATGGTAAGACCTTCGATAGTTTTAATTTCTACCTTGCCGCTTGCAACCTCGTCTTTCAGCAAAAAGCGAAGCAATTTTTCGGACTCGGCTGAAATTATCGGGCCTATACCATCGCCGCCACATACACCTATGATAATTTTATCAAGCGCGCTATAATCAATAGCACCGCTATCTTTTTCCATTTTTTGCTGACGTGCAATTTGCTCACGAAGCAGCTTTTCGAACTGTGATACTGCACTGCTTATATACTGTTCCATATTTAGTTCTCCTTTGTGTAAGCAAGCAAACCGCCGGCCTTTAAAATCTGTTTTTGACGATCGGTAAAGTCACAAACAAGCTCAATTTCTTCACCGCTTGTTTCATTTTTAAGCATCATAACGCCCTTATCCATACCATCAAAAACGTTAGAAAGCGACAGTTTATCGCCCTGATTTATTTTATCGTAATCATCGGCATTTTTAAATGTAAGTGGCATAATACCCGAGTTTATAAGGTTTGCTACGTGAATACGCGCAAAGCTTTTGGTAATAACAACACGCACACCCAAATACATAGGGACTAGCGCTGCATGCTCACGAGATGAGCCTTGACCATAGTTGCTACCACCAATAATAATGCTCTCACCCAAAGCCTTTGCACGCTCGGGGAAAGACTTATCACACACACCAAAGCAGAACTGCGATAGGTGTGGAATATTTGAACGGTAGGGCAAAATCTTGGCACCTGCAGGCATAATATGGTCGGTTGTAATATTATCGCCCACCTTAAGTGCAACCTCGGCTGTAAAGTTGTCTACCTGTGGCTTTGATTCAGGGAAAGGCTTAATGTTAGGACCACGAAGCACCTCAACGCTATCAGCGCAGCTTTCGGGAGCCGGCGCAATAACAGCGCTATCATCAATCTTGAATTTCTTTGGCATTTTTATCTTAAGACTGCCGCCAAAGGTTGTAGGATCGGTAATTTCACCCGTAAGAGCCGCCGCAACCGCAGTTTCTGGAGATACAAGATATACACCAGCATCAGCAGTGCCGCTTCTACCCTCAAAGTTACGGTTAAATGTACGAAGTGATACGCCCGCACTGTTTGGTGAAAAGCCCATACCAATACAAGGTCCGCAAGCAGATTCAAGAATACGAGCGCCGCTTGCTATAATATCACTAAGTGCGCCACAGTCAGCAAGCATACCGAGTACCTGTTTTGAACCCGGTGAAATTGAAAGACTAACGCTTGGTGATATTACCTTACCTTTAAGCATTGCCGCTACTTTAAGCATATCCATAAGCGAAGAGTTGGTGCAAGAGCCAATACAAACTTGGTCAACCTTTGTACCTTTTAAAGACTCGACTGTCACTACGTTATCGGGGCTATGCGGACAAGCAATAAGAGGCTTTAACTCATCAAGATTTATATCAATAACCTTGTCATAAACGGCATCGGGATCACTTGAAAGCGGAATATAATCCTGCTCTCTGCCCTCGGCTTTTAAGAACTCACGTGTAACCTCGTCCGATGGGAAAATAGAGGTTGTAGCGCCAAGCTCGGTACCCATATTAGTAATAGTGGCACGTTCGGGTACTGTAAGGTTTTTAATGCCCTCTCCGCCCCATTCTATTATTGCTCCAACGCCGCCTTTAACGGACAAAATACGCAATATTTCAAGGCTTATATCTTTAGCTGTAACATAAGGCCTTAATTTACCGGTAAGGTTGACCTTATACATCTTTGGCATTGTAATAAAGTATGCGCCGCCGCCCATTGCAACAGCAACATCAAGACCGCCCGCACCCATAGCAAGCATACCGATACCACCGCCCGTTGGGGTATGACTATCGGAGCCTATAAGGGTTTTACCCGGCTTGCCAAAACGCTCAAGATGAACCTGATGACAAATACCGTTACCGGGGCGTGAAAAGTATATACCGTGCTTTGAGGTTACCGACTGAATATATCTGTGGTCATCGGCATTTTCAAAGCCAGACTGTAATGTGTTATGATCTATGTAAGCAACACTTTTTTCAGTTTTTACGCGCTTGAGTCCCATTGTTTCAAACTCTAAGTACGCCATTGTACCTGTAGCATCTTGAGTTAAGGTTTGGTCAATTTTAAGTGATATTTCACTACCAACAGTCATATCACCCGACACGAGATGTTCTTTAATAATTTTTTGTGCTATAGTTAGTCCCATTTTATTTTTCTCCTTTGCTTATGTGATTATATGCATTATTAAGATGCTCGGTTATAAGTCGTGCGGCAAGCTCGCCATTGTGAGCAGCAATTGCTTCATAAATTGCTCTGTGCTCTGCAACCGAAGCCGATGCCCTGCTACTATCACTTACCGATGCTTTGCGGTATTTTAAAATTTTCTTATGTAACGGCATCAAAACATCGTAAAATACTATACTACCACTCATTTTATATATTGTTTCGTGGAACCGACTATCCATACTCTTAATACGGTCGGGATCGTGTTTTCCTAAATAAAACTCCTGAAATTCAAGTGCTTCACGAACAACGCTAAGCTGTTCTTCAGTATAATTTTGTGCGGCCATTTCAGCAGCCTTGCCTTCGAGCGCTGCACGAATTTGAAAAATATCGGCCAAATCTTTTTCGCCAATACCTACAACCACCACACCTTTAGGCGCCTCTTCAATAAGATGCTCTTGCTCAAGTCGGCGGAGTGCTTCACGAATAGGTGTACGGCTAACACCAAGTTCAAGGCTCAGCTTACTTTCAGTAAGGATTTCACCCTTTTGATATTTACCGCTTAAAATATCGGTTTCAAGGTGCTCAAATACTTGATCTGCAAGCGATATACTCTTATGTTCTATCATAATTTACCTCCCGAAAATAAAGTAACCTTTTCTTCAATTTCATCGTTACAAAGACTGGTTTGACGTCCGTCTTCATACTCCCTATCAATCCATTCCTTCATCTTTATTACTAAATCACTACGTTTATCGACTGCAGCGTCTCCCTTTAGGTTATAATTTTGGTTAATCCAATAAGCAATACCCGCAAGACCTGACGTTTTGCCAAGCAACACAGAAACAGGGCGATTTAGTATTTTTTCGGTATTAAATATGTTATAAATTTCTTCGTCTTTAAGTAGTCCATCAGCGTGAATACCAGCTCTGGTTACGTTAAAGTTTCTGCCAACAAATGGCGTCATAACGGGAATATCATAACCCATATCATTTTTAAAATATTCGGCAATTTCGGTAATTACGGCAGGATCCATACCATCAAACGAGCCTCGAAGTGATGCATATTCCATTACCATTGCTTCAAGCGGAACGTTACCCGTACGTTCGCCAATACCAAGTAACGAGCAGTTAACAGCCGAAGCACCATAAAGCCAAGCGGTAGATGCATTTGTAACCGCCTTATAAAAGTCGTTGTGACCGTGCCACTCAAGCATTTCACTAGGAACGTCTGAAAAGTGCTGTAAACCGTAGATAATACCTGGCACACTTCTTGGTAAAGCAACCTCTGGATATGGCACACCGTAACCCATTGTATCGCAAGCACGAATACGCACCGGAATACCAGCATCCTTCGACATTTTCATAAGCTCATTTACAAACGGCACTACAAAACCGTAAAAGTCGGCACGTGTAATATCTTCTAAGTGGCATCGCGGCATAACCCCCGCTTCAAAAGCCTGAGCTACAGCAGCAAGATAAGTATCCATAGCCTGCTTACGTGTCATTTTAAGCTTTTTAAATATGTGATAGTCACTGCAAGAAACTAGAATTCCTGTTTCACGAATTCCTAAGTCCTTAACAAGCTTAAAGTCCTCTTTATTTGCACGAATCCATGTAGTAATTTCAGGAAATTTAAGTCCTAATTCCTGACATTTCAGTAATGCCTCACGGTCCTTTTTGCTATAAACAAACATTTCGGTCTGACGAATAATTCCATACGGACCGCCAAGCTTTGACATCAATTTATATAAGTTCACTATTTGCTCTATGCTATACGGTTCTACCGACTGTTGTCCATCGCGAAGTGAGGTATCGGTAATCCATATATCCTGCGGCATATTCATAGGTACTCTACGATGGTTAAATGCTATGCGCGGCACATCATCATAACTGTAAAACTCACGATATAGGTTAGGATTTTCTACATCCTGAAGCGAATATTTATAATCATTTTCTTCAAGTAAATTTGTCTTGTTTGAGAGTTCAAGCATTCTTTTTCACCTCTAATGTATTATTGTATACAATTATACATTAGTGTCTGTATCCTGTCAATCGTTATTTTCTACATTTATTCCTTTATATTCAGTTATTCCGTCGGCAATTTGCGCAAATATTGACGCTGTACTCACATTTAGCTTACTGTCACTCATAACCACAACCACATATTGTGGATTATCATAAGGAAAAAATCCGCAAAACCAACTGTTTGTTATTTCTTCCCCACTTTTATAATATCTACCGGTTTGCGCTGTACCGGTTTTTCCGGCGGCAGTGGTATAGGTAGGAGCTGCCTCTACTCCTGTACCGTCAGTAATTACGGTTTTTAAATATTCGCGTAGCAAAGAGGCTGTGTTACTGTTCATTACTTTGGTGCTACTACCCGAATCGTAAGGACTTTCAACTCCTTCGTTTATTGTCTTTTCAACAACGGATGGTAGCCGATAACTGCCATCACCTGCTATCGCTAGATATAAATTCAACATAGAAACAGGACTTGCCATAAGGTTGCCCTGACCAATACTTAAATTGGCAAGCGTGCCACTATTTGAAAATTCGTTTAAATAGGGTAAATTTCCTTTTGCAGTAAAAAGATTATCAGCTAATTTTATCTTAAAGCCAAGACTAAATTTGGCTGCTGTTTTATAAATTGTATGCCCACCTAACATAGTTGCAAAATTGTAAAAAAAGCAGTTGCACGACTGCGCCAGTGATGTACATAAATTCATTGTACCGTGACCATTTAAATTATGACATCTAAAATGCCTATCACCTATTTCAAGGCTACCTTCACATACAAATTCTTCATTTGTATATCCGTTTTCAATTGCTGCTATTGCAATACACGGTTTAAAGACCGAGCCTATATTATAAGAACAAAGAGCACGATTAAGCATAGGTGCATTTTCAGCATTAAGACTCTTTGCAATATCATTTACATCAAAGGTGGGCACGCTGGCCATTGCACGAATTTTTCCGCTGCCAACTTCCGCCACTATGGCACATCCGCTATTAAGTTTTGACACAGAGTTTTCAGTAATGGTTTGTATATTTATATCAAGTGTTGTAACAACTCCATCAAAAACTTGTGTTAAATCGTTTCTAAAATAGGGTGAAACTCCTTTTAGCGCATTGCCCTTTCCATCGGTATTAACAATTGCTGTAACGCTTTCTTTGCTGAACAAGATATCATCATACGCCAATTCCAAACCTGAAACACCATGTCCCGAAGCGTCGACGTAACCTAAAAGGTGACATGCAGAAAGTGTTTTTCCATACCGTTTATAAATCGTGGTTGTTTCTATACCGTCACACGATAAATCCTCATTAACCAAACACAGTGCAGGTTTATTTTTTTTAAGTGTATCAAGGGTATTATTGAGTATATCCCCTTCAAGCACACGACTGATTGACATTATACTACGTGGAGTCGGCAAGACAACAGCCATCTTTTCTGTTTCAACATTGGTCAGAGGTACCATATTGCAATCGTATATTGTACCTCGCAGCTTTGCAACATCTATTTTAAACTCGGATTGTTGTGTCTGTATACTATTATAATTTCCTGTTGAAATAACCGCCACGCGCAGTACACATGATAAAAATAAAAATATAATAATAAAAAAACAAAAAACAGTACGTGATGAAAATAAAAAATTATAAGTTTTTTTAAACATAAAATCACCAATTACAGTATTACCAAAAAATTAAAAAACTGACACTTTCTTATGAAAGTGTCAGTTTTAAATTAATAATTATTTTACTTCACCATTCGGGAAATAAATGCACTGTGAATCATCATCTAAATCTTGGTATGCACGAACATAGTCAATGTAAAGATGAAGTGGAGTGTCACCGGCTTGAAGCTTTCTGTAATCATCAATATTGAAGTTACCGGGTGTGTAAATCATCATATCTATGAGGAAATAATGCCAGAAGTTAAAGCCAACGCCGTTATTGTTATTACTAATGTCATCGCCCTTACCATCACCGTCAAGATCCTTGTAGTCATATGCAGGATCCCAATCGAAGTCAAGGAATGGAGTGCCGTCCATCGATACTGTACAGTGATCAGATGTAAGATGCAAGCCATAAAGATGATATTCATTGTTAATGGTTTCAGGGTCAAAGTACCAACGCCAGTCACCGTATACACCGTCATCATCTTGGCGACGGTTACTACCGCTAAGTCCGCTCTGAGCATCGCCCTTATTACCATAGTAAGAGAACTGATATGCATAGGTGTTCATTGAGTTACCCATATTGGTAAACGGACTCAAACGATACTTAAACGTATCAACCGTCTTATAGGAACCATTACTCTGTAATACGTCCATTTTAATAACAAAGCGTCTATGAGCCTGCTTGATAATACCATTGTCAAGCTTATACTGCCAGGTGTCTTCCTCTTTCATTTCGAGTTCACCCATAGCAAGCTTTTCTTTTTGCTCGTCAATTTCTTTTTGGTTTACATATTTCTTAACACCGTTATCATTATAATAGTACATATTATATGCTGTACCACCAATAGTCTCGGTTGCTAAGCAGTAACCTTTTGGAGCGTCATAAACCCAGTTGTATCTATCTTTACCGTCTTGACCCTTAAGGTTGAGCATATCAGCCTCAACCATTGCCTCTTCTTCGAGAGTAAGGTCAACAGGGTCTTTAGAAATAGAGGTGTTACGACGATTGGTGTACCACTTATGTATAGTGGTTGTCATATGGTCGTCATCAGCAAAAGACTCAAACAAGTCGAACTCAAGGTCCCAAACACGCTTAGAGTAAACACCGTAACCATCGTCATAGTTGTAGTTAGGAACATTTTCCTGACCGACAGCGTCGGCAGTCATTGTCCAAATAGCCGGGAAACCGCCACGTGTATATGGCAAGCGAGCGTAAAATTCATAATAACCGTTACGGAACAACATTTTGCCGTCGGTATCAATCTGACCCGAGGTAGCGTAGCCAATTGCTGCATTACCCTCGTCAAAATAACGGTCACCGGTAAGACGAAGTTTACCGTTTTCAATATACTGGAATTGTGGGTCGTTAAAAATATTTAACATATCATCCTGACGTTCAAGACCAAATGTGCCCTGCGCCCACTTATCTTCGTCGTTAAACTCTTTACCGTCGAATTCATCGCCCCAAACGTAGTCGTATCTTTTACCGTTTAAAGTGATATATGACTTAAAGGAAATATTTTTGCTTGTAAGGGTGGCAACCTTTCCTTTTTCAACCTTAACGGTCTGGAACCAGTCAACAGCCTTTTCAACCATTGCAAAGTGTCCGCCCTCAAAAACGAGGTCTTCGCCAACAACTTTAACTGCAAATTGATCTTCAGCAAGACTTGACTTATAAAATGCTGTGTTACCTACAAGAATTTTCTTGGTTGCTGCCTTAGCCTCAGCAGTATTATCTCTTACCACTTTAAGCTCAAGACCACATTGTTCATTAAAGAAAGTTGCAAGGTCCTTTGCGGCAATACGTGTGAAAGCAGTTTCACTAATTTGGCGCTTAGAGCCATCAGAAGAATTTTTACTCTCGTAACGATTCTCCCATTTTTCCGGAGACCATACAATTACGTAATCGTTAGTAATGTTAAGTGTCTTATATTCTGAATCAAATTCAGGTACAATTGGCTCAACATATTCTTCTTTCTTTTCAGCAACCTCAGGAAGCTTACGTGTTGGACGAATTTTTTTATCCTCTTCCTCTTCCTCGTCATTACCGTCTTCAATAATAATGCTACTGTTATTATCCGTCGGTTCTTCATTAGTTACAATAATAACCTTTTTCTTTTTCTTTTTTATAATCTTCTTTTTACCACCGGTATCCTTACAAGCAACAGTACCAAGAAGCATTAAAACAGCTAAAAGAAAGCATATAACTTTTTTCAAAGTAATGTTCAATTTCATACTACCCTTCCTTTCTAAATTATTCTTCAATAATCTCAACAAGATTTTTTCTCGAAATAACTGCAACTGCAGCACAAGCCATAAGAGCACCTACAAGAACAGCAATAGAAATGCCGTCAGCAGTGTTCGGAGACTTACCGCCACCAAGTGCAATTACATTACCGTCACTTAAAACACCATCAAGGGATGCCATAACCATATCATCAAAATAAAGGCTAGAATTACCTGTTGCCCTAATTGATACCCATGGTGTTCTTGCAGTAAAGGAGTATGAATATTGTGTCCACTCGCCCACCTTAAGACCAGTAACTACCGCCATATTTTCTACAGCAGTTGCAGTATTTAAATAATCGGGGTGATCATTGTGAACAAGTGAAATAAGTGTTGGAGGATTGTTCTCTTTATCTGTTGTTACCCAGAAACTAATTGTATAAGCTGTACCCGGTACAAACATCTCTTCATAATTAAGCAAAGCATCTGCAGACTCAGGTTTTTCGCCTAATAAGTGTAGAGATTTACTACCGTTGCGAACATACTTGTTTTTATATCCGCCCTTAGAACCAGGTTTATTAAGCATCCAATACTCTTCATCATAATCCCAAATGCTGTCAGGATAATTTTCAAAGTTCTGTGTAAGACCGTTTTGCTCCCAACCTGCATAAAGAATTAAATCTCTTGGTGGGAAGTAATCGTATGGATATTCAATTGAACAGTCAGAGAATACATACCAACCTGTAAATTTATAACCCGGACGCTCAAGCTCTGGCAATACAAAACCATCTTTTGCATACATTTCACCCTGCATATCAGCAACTACAATATCAGGATCTTCGGTTACAAAAGATACTGTAACCTTTGGAGTTACAAACTTATTTGTTGAAAGAGCTATAAACTCTTCTTCGGTACGACCCTTCTTAAAGATTGAAGGTAGCGGAACACTATTTTCTACTACTGACCAACCTTCATAGTCGTTGTAATCATCAGCCCAGTCAAGTAATGGCATTGCCTCTCTTGCGGCATCACCAAAACGTTCTTGTGGCTTGGTAATCTTTGTATAATCACCGCCATACTGCTGTTTAAGGTTAAAGTAATAAACAGGTTCAGCAAATGTTGTCCAAGTATTAGGGCTTGAACGCCATGATGCACCGTGTGAACCACCCGCGATAGACACCTTATCGGTTGTTGGGAATACTACGCAACCTTTAAGCCAAGTAGCGTAGGTAGAGTCGCAGCCTGTAAGCGCACCTGTGTAGTACGGATCAGTTTCGTGACCGCCAATAGAGCCTGTGAACAAGCAGTTTTCGAGTATTGGAGCGCCGTATGGAGCACCAAAGAAACCGCCGGTATAGTAAGCAGAAATATAACTGTTATGGTCAACAAAGCAGTTTTTAATTTTAAGAGTTAAATCCTGATAAATAGGATCGTTAACCTTTTCTCTGTTGCCTGCAGCATCGTGACTGTCAAAGCCGTAATCCTTATCGTAATCTTCACTGCAACCAACAAACGCACCCATAGTATCGGCTACGTGTTTAGGATCGGTATTAGGAACATTTACACCTTCGAGGTGAACGTTTGACATACCAAGATTTTGAATTGTTGAATACTCACAAAGTACCGGGAACAAACCAACACGAACATATGGCTCAGAACCGTACGGATGATAGTA
>SVOH01000032.1 GCA_015066515.1 Oscillospiraceae bacterium
TAAATCAATTTAAAACAAAAACCGTGATTGACGAACCCTTTCGGGCAGACGGCTTAGAAAGGCTTTTATACCGTTGCAGCGAATGTGAAGCCGAAGACAAAATGGAAGGGCTTGGCACTGTTATAACCTGTAAAAAGTGCTCAAAGCAGCACACTTTGGACATTTACGGTAAGCTTGAGGCAAAAGACGGCAAAACTCGCTTTTCACATATCCCTGATTGGTACAACTGGCAACGCGACTGTGTCAAACATGAGATAGAAAGTGGAAAGTACAAACTTGATATTGATGTCAAAATAGGTATTTTAAAAGATTATAAAGCAATTTATATGGTAGGTGACGGACACCTTTATCACGATATCAACGGGTTTAAACTAACAGGTTGTGAGGGCAAACTTGAATACACCCAGTCACCGCTTGCGTCTTACGAGTTAAATGCCGACTACTATTGGTATGAAATCGGTGATGTCATAAGCATTGGAAACAAAGACCTTTTATACTACTGTTTCCCTAAAGATAAGGTAAATGTAGCAAAAGTTCGTTTTGCTGCTGAAGAAATATACAAAATACAAAAAGAAAGAACAAGGAAAATAAAAAATGGATAGTATTAATCTTTGGAAAAGTACACCGGGAATGGTGCTTGAAACACCGACAATCACCCCGTTTATACCTGAAAACAAAAAAACAGATGCTGCCGTTATTATATTCCCAGGCGGTGCTTACGCTAAGCGCGCAGCCCACGAAGGTGATGTTTATGCCGAATTTTTGGCAAGTGAGGGTATTACCGCATTTGTCGTTGCATACAGAGTACACCCTCACAGATTCCCCTGCCAATTACTTGATGCAAGACGTGCAATCCGCTGGGTGCGGGCGCACGCAAAAGAATACGGAATCGATAAAAACAAAGTTGCAGTTATGGGTTCTTCGGCAGGCGGACATTTGGCGGCAATGGTATCTACATACAAAAAAGCCATTGACTTTGAAGGCATTGACAGTATTGACAGAGAAAACTGTATGCCTAACGCACAAATACTGTGTTATCCCGTTATTTTATCTCCTGCAAATAACAACCCGTCACACAGCGGAAGTTACCGAAACCTTACCGGAACAAAAGAAGCTGACATATGTAAAGAGTTTGACCCAGAACTCAATGCGGATAATAATACACCGCCAGCTTTTATTTGGCACACTTCACAAGACCCGGCTGTAAATGTTATAAACAGTTATCGCTATGCAACCGCTCTTAAAATCAATGATATACCGACTGAAATGCACATTTTTCCGTTTGGAAGACACGGTTTAGGACTTGCACCACAAAATCCTCATATAAATCAATGGTGTATCCTTCTTATAAATTGGTTTAAAGAAATAAACTGGTTATAAAAAAATCCGTAATGTAACGTATAAACGTTACATTACGGATTTTTTATTGTGAAAATAACAAAGTTCCGGGATACCCTACCGTAATTTTAATTGCGTATGTCATTAATCTTCCCATTCACTTGGAAGGTATGCCCGTGTCATAGCCTTTTGGCCATGGGTGTTTCCTACTTCAAAACGAATAAACTTAGGCTTTACAGTAAGTTTTGAAAGATCAAACTTTGCATTTGTTAAACTGTCATCGTCTGCAAGTACACGCCAAGTTGTGCGGTCCTCAGTTCTGAAAACAATTGCATTTGCAGGTTCGGTTTCTATGTGAACTATATTATCCTCTATATAAAGGCTTTTAATTATCGGTCCGTTAGTACCGTAAACATCACGGTTTTCCATAGCCTCTATTATACCTTTATATGTAAGTTCTTTTGCTTTAATCATAGTAAATGCGATAAAACTGTCACAGTATGCTGTGTTTTCAAGCGGATACACATTATGGTTATCATCACTTGCTGTAGTTACGGGATACTGTCCGTTTCGGATAAGGGTTACATATTCAATGTCTCCCCAACCTTGAAGTTCGTTACGAAGTGTTGCACCGTTAATTATTTCAAAACCCCAAAAGCCCTCCAACGTTACATAATCGACTGTTGTATGCTGAGACCAACGCGGATGATTATACTGTGCCAAAAAGCCCGCTTCGTTTGCTTTTTTAACAAGTTCGTTTATAACTTTTGTAGAGTAGTTTTTCTTGTATTCGTCTTTTGGGAAATCGACAAATTTATCACATAGTTCATTTTTTGCAAAAAAGTTTAAATGATAAGAGGGGCGGTGGCGCACCGTCATATCACGATAGTCGGAAATATCAATTTCCGTAGCTGTAATTGCAACAAAGTTTTTATCGGTAAGTTCGGGATGAGGCACAAGCACATTGTGATCTGAAAAAGCGACAACAGAATAGCCCTTATCCATATATGCCTTTTTCATTTGGGCAGGTGTAAGTGCGCCGTCAGAATCGGTCGAATGTGAATGAAGGTTTGCCTTGTACCATTTTCCTTCGTTTGAAATGAGATAATGTTTTGACATAGTTTTTATCCTCTTTTATTTATTTACTAAATCAAGTTTAGTTTTACGGCGATTTTTCACCTCATCAGTAATTGGTGTGATTTCACCTGCCAATGCAAGTGCCTGACGGGTAAGCAAAGGCCCAAACAGTTCATAAATCAAAACTGCAAAAAGTGTTATATTTCTAATAAGGTTGCCTTGTTCGCCAAGTTGCATAGCGGTGGCACACATTCCAAGCGCCACGCCGGCTTGTGGAAAAAGAGTTATGCCAAGATATTTACAAATTTCATCTGAACATTTTGTAATTTTTGCACTGAAAAAGGTGCCGATATATTTACCTATACAACGGAAAATTATATATACAATACCTATAACCACTATTGCCCAGTGGCAAAATACAGACAGTTCCAGTTCTGCGCCGCTGATTACAAAAAACAATGCAAACAAGGGAGAAGTCCACTTATCAGATGCTGACATAAGGTCAAAAGAAAGGGGACATATATTGCAAAACACTGTACCGAGCATCATACAAACAAGAAGTGATGAAAAACGTATATGTATAAAACCTACATGAAAATCAAGCATTGACAAAGATGCAGTTAAAAATACAATTGCTATTGTAAGATTAAGTCGGTTTGTATTTGAATTAAACAGTTTTTCAAGTTGAGTTAATATCCAACCCATAATAGCGCCAAGAGCAAGAGAGCATATAATCTCAACAATCGGGTTTATAAATATTGATACAAAATCAACACTGCCGCTTACAAGCGTTCTGGAAATGCCAAAAGATACCGCAAAAACTATAAGGCCTACCGCATCGTCAAGTGCAACGATTGGTAAAAGCAGTTTTGTAAGCGGACCACGTGCTTTATATTGACGTACAACCATTAATGTTGCAGCGGGTGCTGTGGCCGTTGCAATAGCACCAAGTGTTATTGCCTGCGCCAATGTGAGTTGGTTAGGCATTAGCAGATGAACAGCGTAAAGAGCTACATCAACAAGTAAAGTTGCACATAGAGCTTGAATTACACCTATTGTAAAAGCTTGTCTGCCTGTCTTTTTAAGATCATCCAGCCTGAATTCGTTACCAATTGAAAAAGCAATAAAGCCAAGCGCTACCTCGGCAACAAGTGACAGGCTTGATACAGCGTCCATAGATTCAAAGCCAATGCCGTTAATTCCAAATCTACCAAGACAATACGGACCAATAAGCACACCTGCTATAAGATACGCGGTAACCGAGGGGAGTTTTAACGGCTTAAAAAAGCGCGTCATTATCAGTCCCGCAAGTAACGCTATTGACACCGATAAGAGAATGTTCATTTTTTATCCTCACTTTTATATAAAATTATATTGTTAAATGCAACATAAAAAGCAACAAGAGTTAAACTAATAAGCACGCCGCCGATAATATCGGTAAACCAATGTACGCCTGAAAAAAGCCTTGCCAAAACTGTTAAGACAATTACTGAAATACAGATGGTTTTTCCGGTAATTCTTGTTTTTTGGTTATTTAAACGGTTATTGAATTGTATAAAAGCCGAAGACATTATACAACACACCAGCATTGTATGAGAAGATGGGTAAGACGCTTCAAGTTCGCCATCTACAAGTATAGGACGGAAGTTTACAACAAACACCTCAAAAATGAGATAAACAACAATCATAACAGCATAGAATGCCGCAAGTAAATATATGTCCTTATCAATTTTCTTGAAACTTTTTCTGGTAATAAGTTGGTATAAGCCGAAAATGGCAAAGCCAAACATTACAGCAAACGAAAAATAGCCCAAAATTTCACTTACATTATACCAAAAATCGTTACTGCCTATGGTTTTATACACATAGTCATTTAAAGAAGAAAGACCTACTAAAGAATTTAAAGGACCAATTGCCGATACATCTACAAACATTACAGAAACTGTAAATATGATAAATACAGCAAGAAAAAGAAATGCAAATAAAAACAATTGCTTTGTGTTTGATTTCATTAGATTTACTCCTCAATTTAATTTTAAAAGGTCAATTGCCTGTAAAAAATTATCTAGTTTTGCAAAAAGAACACTTTCGGTTTGCTTGTCAAACGGCATAACATCGGGAATAGCAATGCATTTCATACCTGCAGACACCGCAGATTTTATACCGTTTACAGAATCTTCAAAAACAATACAATCACGCGGATTTGCACCAAGCATTGACGAAGCCTTTAAGAAAATGTCGGGTGCGGGTTTCCCGTTTTCAACCATATCGCCGCCCAAAACAACATCAAAACTTTCAAGCACATTCAGTTTTTTTAGATTTGACTTTACCGTTTCGGTAGAAGAGCCTGATGCAACAGCCATTTTTATATTGTTTTGTTTTAAATATTCAATCAGTTCCGGTGCACCTTTCTTAAATGCCAAAACAATATTTTCTTTTACATACCGCCTTGAATCATCGTTGAATTTATCAACATCAAGAGTCGGAAAGTTTTTAGCAAGATAATCTGACCAACCGGCTTTATTCATTCCGCAAACGAACGGTATATGTTCACCCACATTTTCAAAGCCCTGAAGTTCACCTGCGTATGTCCACGCAGGAATGCAAATTTTTTGAGTATCAAGCAGTGTACCATCCATATCAAATATTACATTTATCATTATATCACCACCGCAAAGATTATAGCACGCGTTATATTTTTATTCAAGACATATCGACAAAAAATACAGTTATAAGTTGATAGCTTTTTATAAGTGTTATTTACTTAAACAACAACACAAATCTAATTTTGATTTATTTTTAAAAAGATATTGACTTTAAAAAATAAAGAGAGTACAATTAGCAAAAAGGTTGTATTGAGGTTTAAAATGATATACCAACGAACGCGAAAAGAACACACATTTTTTCGACAGGCTAATGTCTGCCTTAATTTCACGTTTTAATTTTTGGGAACTTGCCATACTAAGTATGGTAAGTTCCCTTTTGATTTATAGGAGGGGTTTTTATGATTAAAGATATGACAAAAGGATCTGTAGTAACCAATATTGTAACCTTCTCCATTCCGGTTATGATAACCCTTTTGTGTCAAAGTCTGTTTACTACGGTAGATTCAATGACTGTAGGCAGGTTGGTTGATGCCAATGCGCTTGGCAGTGTCGCTTCGTGCAGTTCTATAACAAATTTATTTATGCTGCTGGCAAACGGGTTCTCGGTGGGGTATAAAATTATTATCGGACAGTTTTTCGGTGCTGGTAAAGATAAAGATACCAAGCAGGCTATATACACCTCTCTTATAATTATGGGTGCAATTTCATTGGTCATTACAGTTTCCGGTGTATTATTAGCATCGCCTATGCTGAAATTACTAGATACAATAGACGAGTTGTTTGAAGGCGCAAAATTGTATCTGACTCTTATTTTTGCTGGCATTTCACTCATTATATTCCGAAGCGGAATTAATAACATATTTTATGCACTCGGTGATACAAAAACACCTATGTACTTACAGATAGCACAGCTTGGTTTGCACATTTTGCTTGACTTCATACTGCTTGGTAAGTTTGAAATGGGCATTATGGGGCTTGCAGTTGCAGGTTGGATAAGCCGTGGTGTCACCATTATTCCGTTGATTTATCTTTTGATTAAGAGAATTAAAGAATTCTCTAATCCTGAACATTATTTTAACATTGACACATTTAAAAAAATCAGCAAAATTGCAATACCGTCTTGCATTGCACATGCTGCAAGTGCACTGCAGGTTCTCCTTGTAAACAGGCTTATTAACTCTTTTGGCGTACATGTAGTTACAGGTAATAATATCGCAAGTAACATTAACGGCTTCTTTTTACTAATCGTTAACGCTATTGCATCGGCGGCAGGTGCATTTGCCTCACAAAACTATGGTGCAAAGCACATAAAACGTATTAAGCAGTGTGGTTTGATTTGCCTTGCAATCAATATTTTATATAGTATTTTTATGGTGCTCGTTATAATTATATTTGGCAGACAACTCATTCATCTGTTCTTATCAGACACTACAGCTCCTACGCTATATACCCAAATCACCGATTACGCTCAAAGGTATATGCTGGTATACGCTTCATTTATTGTTATATACAACACAGGCCATGTTTACAGCGAAATATTGCGTTCTGTAGGCAAAATCCGTATAACTGTAATATCTTCATTGATAGGAATCACCATGCGAGTAGTATGTACCTACTCACTTGCGTACTTTATTGGCGAGGCTGCTATTTATTGGGGATTGCCTTTCACTTGGTTTTTCTACTATTCTATTATTATTGTATATTTCTTTGTCGGCAAGTGGGTGCCCCACTATCGCTCAGTTCATAAATAAAAAAACACCCAATCGGGTGTTTTTTTATTATACTAATCTAATTGTAACACTAATGTATCATCTTTTTCACAAATTGGTATAATAACTGCTTTTTCTATAGTTTTATTAGGCGAATGGATGCACAAGTACATTTTCGAGTCATCATCACTGAAAATCATACCGTGACCGCCGTCGGTACCTGTCATTTCTTTAGAATACAGCAGTTTTTCCTGTTGAATCCACTTTCCGTCTACTTTACCGTTTTCACTTCTTGCTATACCAACACAATAGCCGTCTTTATCAGAGTTAGACCAAATCATTAAAAGGCTGCCGTTTTTTGTAGTATACATAAAGCAACCGTCTGTAACTCTATGTCCGCACGCCCATTTTGGATCGTCTGCGCGAAAGAGTTCAATTGGTTCACTTATTAAATGAGTTAAGTCATCTGATAATTTAGCTGCTGCCATTCTTCCGATACCGTCATCGGTACAAGTCCACTCATGCACAAAAATTAACCACGGTGTATTATCAGAATCTATATACAGCGTGCCGTCAATAGCGTCCCAATCACGCGGGGTTATAGTGCCGTCGGATATTTCTACAAACGGGCCTTCCGGAGAATCGGATTTCAATATAGTACAGCCTCTATGGTTTAACTTTTTAGAATAATATGTTGTAAACATATAATATGCATCTTTATATTTATGCACCTCGGGCGCCCATCTGTTTTTTAAGGAGTCTTCGGGAACCACTGCTATCGGCTTACCAAGTTTTTTCCATTCACCATCAAGCCTTCCGGTATCATTTTTATAACAATCCCACCACGATTGCTCGTTCCAATCGCCCTCAACATTTGTGCCGTACATATAATATACACCGTTATCAACAAGAATAAACGGGTCTCTGAGTTTCGTTACATTAGTTATTATCATAAAATTTACCTCCATAAATATAATGCGAATTTGTTTAAATAGATTTGCATATACTGCATAACCCAAGTCATAACACTTAAATTAAAAAACTATCTTTTTCTGATTTTTCCTTGTACTTATCCCATGCAGGAACACATATTTTTTCAAAAAAGTCATCTACCTTTTCTGGATGTACTGCTCCACACAACGCATCTCCTATACGGGTGTATACAGCTTTACCAACCGGGAAATAAGCTTCGGGACGAGTCTTATCCATAAACTGAGCAAGCCAATCGGAGTCGATTTTCTCGGGTTCTGCCGTCGGAGTAATCATTTCTAAAGCTTTATTAACAATGTCGTATTGATTACAATACTCTTTAACGGTTTTCTTTGCTTTACTAATAAGTGCAGCTTTTGTCACTGGGTCATAATTACTGTTTTGAATATCCTCAATATATGTATCTATAGCAATTTTTGTGGGTGTTTTGTGTGTTGCCACCCATCCCACAGCATTAGAAAGTCTGTCAATCAAATTATTAGCTACATCTGCAAAACCATCCAATGATATTAAACTTTCCATATAGATCCCCCCTATTTTAAAGCCACCATATCGGTATTTTACATCTCAATTTTATAATACAATTCATTTTAAATTCATAGTTTTTGAATACACAGTCATGCCTATACCGTAATCAAACACCAAAATATCCTTTGGCATTTTTGAAAATTTTATAGTTACAAATAAATCGCCCGCTGCACCCGAAATATTAACTACCTGTAATATGTATACTACCCAAAACCATTGAGCAGGAACAACAGCATTTAAAATTGCAAAAACAACAGCAAACACAATAACAGGCGCAAGCGCAATTGTAATATAACTACGTTTATCGTAATAATCATCACTACCTGCAAAAGCATACATACCCGTAAAACCATATTTTACCTTTTTAGTTCCAAAGTATTTCATAGTAATGCCGTGAATAAGTTCATGTAAAACCATATATAAAGCAACGCTTATTGACAAAACGATAAATCTGATAGAATATGAAATCAAACCTTGCTGCATATCAAAAAGTTTTGTAATCGGAATATAAAAATGCATTGGTACTGTCATTACAACTGCAATAACTATCGCAAGCACATTAACAAATACTGCTATTTTCTTGTTTTTTTGAAGGTTTACAGAATAAATTTCTGCGTATTCTTCAGGTAGATTCTGTAAGGATTTCATAATATTCTCCACTGATATAAGTATGCAATGTATATATTTAAAAAAATATTAACATATTTTTTATTACATTACAAGACTAAGTATTTACTATAAATTCTACTACAGGTAGATGTTTGCCTTCTTGTACTACGAATAGATGAGTTCGTTATAAATAATATCAATATGAAGATGGGACTATACAAGTATTATTACTTGATGTCATACCGTTGCTAAGTAAATAGATTATATACTGGCTCACACAAATTACATATCATTCCTTAGGATTGGATAAAAAAGAACGAAGATTTCTCTTCGTTCTTTTTTGTGACCGACACTCAAAATAGAACCGGTCTAAAAACCTGATTCTCTTTAATTCTATTCGAATATATTTTCTATTGGATTGCTAAACTCAAATCTTATAATTTTAATACCGAAATATTCTTCCAATTGTTCATTTGTAAGGGGAGTAACTTCGTTATGTGTTACTTTCTTAGAAGTTTTATATTCCTCGACATAATTAATACAAGGAACTCGTTCAGAATCCTCTGGATCACCTAAATAATATCCACCAGAACCATAAAACAAATTCACCTTTGACTCAGTATTAATTCTACATTTAACAAGTTCTGATTCTGTATTTTCTTCAAGTTCTAAAATCAACCTTTTTTGTTCTTCTCCGCTTTTTAATGATTGATACCAAGTACGCGAATAATCGATAAACGGAAACGGATTCGAAAGGTCATAACCATCAAATTTGCAAACAACTGTATCCTCAATTATATGTCTTTCACCATTAATTTCATATTCTAAAACAAAAGGAAACTCACCTTCCGTTATTTGTGGTGTAGGCTCGTATCCTTTTTCACAACCAGAAAGGCAAAAAATCATTATGAAAACAATTATTATTGAAAAGAATCTTTTCATCACATCACCCTCCTTTTAGTGTATTATAACATAAAAACGGTAAAGGGGTAAGAGTTAGTGAAATATTCGGCTTACGCCGAATGTGAAATAATGACCTGCGGTCATTGTGAAATTTTCTGCTACGCAGAAAGTGAAATGAAATTCGCCACTTAACATTTGCGAAGCAAATATTTCACAGCGAAGCTATTTCATTTGGCGAAGCCAAATTTCACTCGCCGCAGGCGAATTTCGTTGAAAAAAGAGAGCAAGTCAAAAGACTTGCTCTCTTTTTTCTGGCTCCCCCTGTTGGACTCGAACCAACGACAACTCGGTTAACAGCCGAGTGCTCTACCGACTGAGCTAAGGAGGAATATTTTATCTGGTGACCCCTAGGAGAATCGAACTCCTGTTTTCAGCGTGAGAGGCTGACGTCTTAACCGCTTGACCAAGGGGCCATTGGTGCACCATCAGGGACTCGAACCCGGGACCCACTGATTAAGAGTCAGTTGCTCTACCAACTGAGCTAATGGTGCATTTAAGTCGGCATAACATATCTTCCCGGGCCGTCGCCAGCCAAGTATTGTCTGCACAACGAAGCTTAACTACCGTGTTCGGAATGGGAACGGGTGGGACCTTCGTGTAATCTACACCGAC
>SVOH01000033.1 GCA_015066515.1 Oscillospiraceae bacterium
CAGTTTCGCCGTCTTTTGTGAGGTAGGCATCGACAAACTTATCTTCGAGCTTGGTGTAACCACCTACAACCCCTTGTTCGATTTTTTTGTAGCCTTCTACCACACCTTTTTCAATTTTTTTGTAACCTCCGGTTACTGATTCGGCGATTTTTTCATTTGTCTTTACAATTTTTGATTTAGCCATATCTGTATATTTCCCCCCCAATAAGATTAATTCCGAGAAGCAATACAACAATCCATACTGCTGTTCCCGTAAATATGTTTAGCAATAAGATTTCCGCCGCTTCCATACCCGGAAAAGACACAAGCATTGATCTTTGCATTGTGTAAATGGAAACACACGCATCAGCGAGTGATATATTACGGAGTGTTTTTAGCACTGGAGAAGCGGAACGCTTTGCTTTCACCATACCAATAATTGAAATAGTGATTTTAGTGAATGTGTATGTGGCAATAGTAATCATTACAATTTCATGAAAGGCGGTGCCTCTATCTTTAATAGCAGACATTATGTTTACGCCTACTATGCAGAACGAAAGCACAACCAATAAAGTTCCCGTAATGCGTCGTGCAAAAAGCTCGGCATCATAATTGCCGCTTGCTTTTCGTCTGACCTGCAACACAGAAAATCTTGTAATTGCAAGTACAGTATAATACGCACCTACTGTAATAAACCACCACGAAGGGTTAAGAAAACCTATAATACAGTTGCCAAGCGCATAAGCAACATTAAACGCAAGACTTGTATAAGGACTTCTTACAAGATTTAATACCTTCATTTGATACCTTTAATCATCGGAATGAGAGCAATAAACATAATAATAGCAAGCAAACCGACGAGTGTGCCCAAAATAATTTGCTCCCACACAAGACACATACACATACCTACGCCAAGCACTAAAGCAGCAATGACGGCGTAAATAGCACGGAATAGATTTTTACCACTCATTTTCGGCAGTTTCTTGTTTTCCATTTTGCACCAGATAAGTGCCGTGATAATACTGAGCACAATACCGACAGCGCCAAAAATGATACCTTCTGTGAAGGCGTCCCATTCAGGCAGAAGTGCCATACACATACCGATAGCAAAAAGCACCCCACTTACTGTTCCTAATATCAATGCAACAAAACTACTCTTTTTCATTTCAAAATCTCCCTTCATTAAACCAACACTTGTGTTTTTATTGCATTTATAGTATAATGATTTGAAACAATCAGAACAATCAACAAATAAGCAACAGGTGTTGGAATAAAAGAAATAATGACCACCAATTTTGTTATAAGTGTTGGAATAATGGAGGATTGTTATGAATATAAAAAACAACAAACGGCGTAGACAGTCGCAAGAGAAAATCGAACGAGCTTTTATAGAACTGTTACAGACCCGTGAAATTAAGGACATTACCGTTTCGGATCTTATTAAAATGGCAGAATTAAATCGTAGCACATTCTATGCAAACTACATTGATATATTTGATCTTGCTGATAAAACGAGAGAAAAACTCGAAAATGAGTTTAGCAATCTGTTTGCAAATTACGATTATTTCAATGAGCGTACTGGTGCACTTAAGATGTTTACTCATATTAAAGAAAACCAAATTTTCTATAAGACATATTTTAAGCTTTGTTATGACGACAAACACCTTGTTTCGATATATGATAAAAGGCGAGCCGAAAAGGAACGTATTGATAGCAATATCAAGTATCATATTGAATTTTTCAGAAATGGTCTTAATGCCATTATTAAATTGTGGCTTGCAGGTGGTTGTCAGGAATCGCCGGAAGAAATGGCAGAGGTTTTAAAACAAGAATATAGAGGTCGATAGAAAATATTTTTGGGGATTAGAAAAATACTTGTTTTTTTCAAAAAACAAAGTTGGCATCTAAATGGTTCGTAACAGCCAAACAAAAAGACACCTTTAGGTGTCTTTTTTTGCTTCTATCATTTGACATATATATTATAAATTGGTATAATTTTATCAAACTAATATATGATTGATTTTTAATCTTTAAGGAGAAAATTTATGCCTGCACTTGAAAATCTTAATCCTAAAAGAGTATTCCACTATTTTGAGCAGTTGTCACAAATTCCACATGGCTCTGGCAATATGAACGAAATAGCGCAATATTGTATAGAGTTTGCAATCGAGCACAGCCTTAAATGTATTCGAGACACAGCTAACAACATTGTAATTTTCAAAAACGGTACTACCGGTTACGAAAACAGCGAACCCATAATTTTGCAGGGGCATCTTGATATGGTGTGTCAAAAGACACCCGAAAGTACAATTGATTTTCTAAAAGACGGTCTCGATTTGTACGTAGACGGTGATTTTATTAAGGCTCGCGGCACAACCCTTGGCGCCGACAACGGCATTGCTGTAGCCATGGTACTAAGCATTCTTGAAAGCGACAATATCCCCCACCCACCTATCGAGGCGGTATTTACCACCGACGAAGAAGTTGGTATGGTTGGCGCACGAGCACTTGATATGAGCGTATTGCATGGTAAACGTATGATAAACCTTGACTCTGAAACCGAAGATATTGTTACCGTATCGTGTGCAGGCGGTAGTGATTTTAGGGTTAATATCCCCATTGTACCCGCCACAAAGCGAGGTGCTCTTGTTACACTGGAGATAAAAGGACTACAGGGTGGTCACTCGGGTGTAGAGATTAACAAAAACCGTGTTAACGCCAACATAATAGCCGGACGCATTTTAAACGAGCTAAAAGCTCAATTTGATTTTGATATTATTAGCATAAACGGCGGCGACAAGTCAAACGCTATTCCTAATCGCTGTGTTGTTAAATTATGCGTAAGTGATGCCGAAGATTTTGTTTTGTCTGCTCAAAAATGCTATGACATTATAAAAAACGAAATTGCCGACCGTGAGCCTAATTTTGCTCTAGAAATTCTGATAGGTGACATCGGGGAATATTTGGTGCTCGACACTAAAATCACGAACAAAATCATTTATACCCTACTTTGTGCGCCGAACGGCGTTATAGAAATGAGTTCAAGCATTGATGGTCTTGTGCAAACGTCACTTAATTTGGGCGTACTTATGACCTGTGACGATAGTATTATTATTCATTTTGCGCTTCGCAGCAATAAAAAATCTGCTCTAATCTTTTTAGAGCAACGTCTTACTGCATTTTTTGATAATTTGGATTTAAACTACGAAACCTTTGGTCATTATCCACCTTGGGAGTATAACGCCGAATCCACTTTGAGAGAAATATATTGCGCCACCTATTTTGAGGTGTTTGGCACACAACCAAGGGTAAAGGCAATTCACGCCGGTCTTGAGTGCGGCGTTTTTGCCGACGGTATAATGGGACTTGACTGTATCTCTATAGGGCCCGAAATGCACGATGTACACACAACACAGGAGAAACTAAGTATTTCATCTGCGCAAAGGCTGTATGACCTAATTATAAAAATATTGGAAAAACTTAAATAATGTAAATATATTGTTGCCTTTTGTGCTTTAATGTGATAAAATGCATTGAATTTATTATTAAGGAAGATTTTATGGACAACAAAAACGAATTTAAGCCGTATGTTTCGGCTGAAAAAATCACACCGGAGCTTACCGTAACATCTATTATAATGGGTGTGTTGCTTGCTGTAATTTTTGGTGCGGCAAACGCATACTTGGGCCTTCGTGTTGGTATGACAGTGTCGGCGTCTATTCCTGCGGCGGTAATTGCTATGGGTGTTATACGCATTTTACTTCGCCGCAACTCTATACTGGAAAGCAACGTGGTGCAAACTATAGGTTCTGCGGGCGAATCGCTTGCAGCGGGCGCTATTTTTACCCTACCCGCGCTATTTTTATGGGCCAGCGAAGGCAAAATGGAAAATCCCAGCCTTATCGAAATTACACTTATCGCACTTATTGGCGGTTTACTGGGTGTTTTCTTTATGATACCACTCCGTAACGCACTTATTGTAAAAGAACACGGCACCCTTCCCTATCCCGAAGGAACCGCCTGTGCCGAGGTTTTGCTCGCAGGCGAAAATGGTGGTTCAAGTGCGTCAACCGTGTTTGCAGGTATGGGTTTTGCTGCTATTTTTAAATTTATAATCGACGGATTAAAGCTTGTGTCCGGTGAGGTTTCTTTACGAGTTAAGGGCTTTGCCGGAGAAATAGGCACACAAATTTATCCCGCAGTAATGAGTGTGGGGTATATTTGCGGCGCACGGATTTCTTCATATATGTTTGCGGGCGGTGTACTCAGTTGGTTGGTACTAATTCCTATGGCGGTGTTATTTGGCGGCGACAGCACATTATATCCCGCAACACAAACCATAAGTGAGCTTTATGCATCGGGTGGAGCCGGCGCTATTTGGAGCAATTATATTCGCTATATTGGTGCAGGCGCACTGGCAGCGGGCGGTATAATAAGTCTTATTAAATCGCTGCCTCTTATTGTTAAAACCGTTGGCGGTGCTATGAAAAATATGAAGGGTGCGGGCACCTCTTCTGCCGAACGTACCGCACGTGACATAAACATAAAAATAGTTCTTGTGGCTGTTTTAATACTCACCATTGCTATATGGTTAATCCCCGCAATTCCAGTGTCACTGCTTGGCGCATTTATTATTGTTATTTTTGGTTTCTTTTTTGCGACCGTATCTTCACGAATGGTTGGCCTTGTAGGTAGTAGTAACAATCCTGTTTCAGGTATGGCTATTGCAACACTACTTATTGCAACACTCATTCTTAAGGTTACTGGTGCTGACGGATTTTCAGGTATGGCAAGCGCCATTGCTATTGGCTCTATAATATGTATTGTATCGGCTATTGCGGGTGATACGTCACAGGACCTTAAAACAGGTTACATTCTTGGTGCCACACCGCGAAAGCAACAAGTTGGTGAAATTATAGGCGTTGTCGCCGCCGCACTTGCTATTGGCGGTACACTTTATTTACTTGATACCGCTTGGGGATTTGGCTCGGACGAGTTGGCAGCACCTCAGGCTACACTTATGAAAATTATAGTCGAAGGTGTTATGGGCGGCAATCTACCTTGGGGACTTGTATTTACAGGTGTATTTATTGCGGTCGCTATTGAGCTTATTGGTATTCCGGTGTTGCCCTTTGCAATAGGCGTATATTTACCTGTACAACTTAATGCTTGTATTATGGTGGGCGGTCTTATTCGCCTAGCGCTTAACAAATTAAAGCGCAACGATAAAGAAACCGTTATCAATGACGGAATACTCTTTAGTTCCGGTATGATAGCGGGCGAAGGTCTTGTTGGAATTGCACTGGCTTTACTTGCCGTATTTGGCGTGAGTGAAGCAATAGATTTATCTGCAAGAATTCCACAGCCTATATATCAATATGGCGGTTTAGCGCTGTTTGCGGTGATTATTCTTACTGTTTTAAAATTTACTGTTTGGAAAAAGCGTGACAAAGTGCGATGAAAAAGAAACAATCAGAAAACTATTTAGAAAAAATTCCGTGCATTAATTCTAAAATCAAGTGGAGTCAGGATGACGGCGGCCTTGTAACACTTGAAATAGAAAATCGCGGAGTAGCAAACCGCTTTGCTCAATTGGTTTTTAAAAAACCTAAGATCAGTTTTATACATCTCGAAGAATTCGGTAGCTTTATCTGGTTACAAATTGATGGACAGCGTGATATTTTTGCTATTGGTAGACTACTAAAAGAGAGGTTTGGCGAAAAAGCCGAGCCCCTTTATGAGCGACTTGCCGGGTATATTAAAACATTGGAAAGCAACGGATTTATAACAATAATTTAAAATTGCAAAAGAGCAAGGTTAATCTTGCTCTTTTTTTAATACAATGATATAATATGCTATATTATTTTAGGAGCTATGTTTATGCGTGCAAGTGGAATACTAATGCCCATTTTTTCTCTGCCCTCGCCTTATGGTATTGGCACGTTTGGAAAAGCGGCTTATAATTTTGTAGATTTTTTAAAACTCGGTGGACAAAGCTATTGGCAAATACTGCCCATAGGACCTACAAGCTTTGGCGATTCGCCATACCAGTCTTTTGCTTCCTTTGCGGGCAACCCGTATTTTATTGACCTTGATTTGCTTATAAAAGACGACTTGCTTACCGAGAGTGAGATTAAGGCTTGTGATTTTGGTGACAATACAGCAAAAATAGACTATGAAAAGCTTTACAACAACCGCTATCCCCTTTTAAAAAAGGCTTTTAGGCGTTTTAAAGGCAACGAAAATTATAACACATTTATTAAAGAAAATGATACTTGGCTAAATGACTATGCGCTTTTTATGGCGCTAAAATCGGCTAATGGCGGTGCCGCGTGGTACACTTGGGATAAAAAGCTTATATCAAAAGATGCGGATGTCATTTTAAAAGCAGAGCGCGATTACATAGACGATATAAATTTTCACAAGTTTTTACAATTTGAATTTTACAAGCAATGGTCGGCGCTTAAAGATTATGCCAATAAAAACGGTGTAAAAATCATTGGCGATATACCAATTTACGTAGCGCTTGATAGTGCTGACGTGTGGGCAAATCCACAGCAGTTTCAACTTGATGATGATTTTACACCGCGAGCTGTGGCAGGCGTGCCACCCGATGCGTTTAGCGAAGAAGGTCAGCTTTGGGGTAATCCCCTTTATGATTGGAACTATATGAAACAAACAGGCTACACTTGGTGGAAGCAGTATCTTGGTCACGCGCTAAAGCGTTATGACGTGGTGCGAATCGACCACTTTCGTGGCTTTGAGGCGTATTACTCGATCCCCTATGGTGATAAAAACGCAAAACGTGGTAAGTGGATAAAAGGCCCCGATGCAGATTTATTTAAAACCTTTAGGCAACAGTTTGGCGGCGATTTACCAATTATTGCAGAGGACCTTGGGGTTATTACAACGGCAGTACGTAAGCTACTTAATTTTACGGGTTTTCCGGGCATGAAGGTGTTGCAGTTTGCATTTAGTGGCGACAGTGAAAACCCATACCTGCCTCACAACATCATTAAAAACAGCGTCGTTTATACGGGAACCCACGACAATGACACCATTATGGGTTGGCTTGAAAACAGCGATGCCAATACCGTAAAACAAGCAAAGGATTATTTCAATTATCAAGGTGATAGTGGCTTTAACTGGGCTATGATAAAAGCGGCTATGAGCTCGGTTGCCGACACCTGTGTAATACCTATGGCTGATTTTATGGGGCTTGACAGCACAGCGCGTATAAACACGCCATCTACCCTTGGCGAGAATTGGACCTGGCGAATAGACGGCGGCTGTATAAATAACTGGCTTGCTAATATAATTAAAGAAAATACAAGGTTATATGGACGTTATATGCCTTCTCCCGAGGGAGAAGGTGTTGAGCAAAGCGAAACGGATGAGGGGTAAAGATGAACAATTTCAAAAACAAAAACCTTACACCAAACGCACAAACGCTACGCAAAAATATGACCCGTCAAGAAAGGCATCTTTGGTATGATTTTTTAAAATCACTACCTATTACATTTCATCGTCAAAAGGTTATTGACAATTACATTGTTGATTTTTACTGTGCTCAACATAAACTGATAATTGAACTTGATGGTTCACAGCATTTCGAAGGTCAAGGAGTTATCAAAGACCAAAAACGTGACGAATATTTTAATAGTCTCGGTATTACGGTTTTAAGATATTCAAACCTTGACGTTGACAAAAATTTTCGCGGTGTATGTGAGGATATATTAAAATATATTTTCCCCTCATTCACCGCAAGCGGTCCCCCTTCTCCCGAGGGAGAAGGCAATTAAATTTTTAAGAATAAAAAAACTCAGACCCGAAGGTCTGAGTTTTTTTGTTTTTAGTTATAACCAAAGTGGTTATTGTTGTTAAAGTTTTCGGTTTCTGGAGTTACGATATCACGGAAGCCGTCTTCTTGATATACACGAACGTAGTCAATTTCAAGTGACTTAAGACCAGCACAAGTAAGAAGGTCAGTAAACTGAAGAGCCGAACCGTTTGTTACGCTATTATCATTTGATGAATAGTACTTATTATCAAACAAGATGTACATATACTGGTTAAATACCTTAGCGTCGCTGTAAATGTTAGCATTTGAACCAATAGCACCGTTAGCTTCTGTGTTCTTATCCTTATCCAAAAATGCGTTAAGTTCGCTCATACCCGAAGCAATCGGAACGGTGGTCATAAGAGAGCCGTCTGCATTATAGATATAAAGTGTTGCTTCAAAGCCGCTTACACCGTCGGTGTTCCAGCTAAAGCCGTAACGACGTGTTTGGGTAAGGTTGTTGTGAGCTTTTTCCTGGAAGTCGTTGGTATTCCAGTATGTATCTTGACTAATAAGACCTTTTGTTTGGGTAGCAGTACCAAAGTCATACTGAGTTGAACCAATATTGTGAATCCAACTGCCTGCGGTTGAAGTGGTCTTGAACGCATCGTTTGTGATGTTACCTACAACCTTGTAGTTATCCCAGTCAGCAATCCACAATCTGTCATCGCTTGTATCAGCGGTGTCTTGATTATCAACACCGTTGCTCCACCACTTATGAATGGTAGAGTTAAGGTAGTAAAGGTTAACCGCAGTTGTACGTGTCTTGTAGCTGTCATCATAGTAAGAGCCGTATACATCTAACCAGCCGGATTCTTTCTTATTTTGATGACGGTCAGAGTGCTGCATAACCTCTATCATATCTATTTCATAGATAGCAGAAGGAATCTGATACTTGTAGGTATCAAGATTGTCTTCATCCCAAGCGTTGCTTACGCCGTCCCAATTAGTGTTATACTTATAAACCTTGCCGTAAAGTGAGTTGTCATAACCCGTGTTGGTTGCTGATTGTGCAGGACGACCCATTAGCCACCAAGCAGGGAATGCGTGACCGTCAGCAGGGAGCTGACCCTGGAACTCTATGTAGCCTTGCTTATAAAGCATACCACGTTCGGTAATAATCTTACCACTTGAGAAGTACTTGTCAGAACCGTTGGTATCAATTGCGTTAACACCATTCTGATAATAGCCGTTAAATTCGCCGGGTGTTACATCAAGGGCAACAGAACCAACAACGCCGTTGTATGATACGTCGCTGCCAAGACTGCTGTCGTGACCACGCTTCATAGAAAGTCTACCGTTTGTTACGGTAATAACCTTGCTAAGGTCCTTAACAGGAGCAATTTCTTGGTTGTTATAAGAATTGTCTGAACCATTTTGACCCTCTGACTGCTGGGTGTTATGTTCCCAGTTGTATGTGTTAAGGGTATCCTCGTCAAACTCGTCACCCCAAGCATAGTAGAGAACTGTGTCGGCATCAAGCACACCATCATAGTTAGTGTCAAGTTTTACAGTGATTGGTTTCTTTTCGTCAGAAAGAACTGTTGAACCGCAAGTGTAAACTGTATCGCCCTGAAGTGAGCAACCTTGTGTAAAGTTGATTGCCGCCTGCTCTACTGCTGTAAAGTTTTCACCCTGTAGCCATACAACCTTGTTGCCTTTGTCGTATGTTACGGCATAGGTGTTTTCAGCAGTTGCAGCATTGTTGGTAGCGTAGTCGGTATTAGCTATGTTACCAACAACAATTTCAAGCTCACCATCAAGGGCATACTTAGCCTTCTGGGCGCTGTTGGTAATTTCGGTGTAGCCGTCTCCATTTGGAGTGTAGAGAGCACCGCTAACCCAAGCATAATCGTTCTGATGAACGTATGTAGCGTTAGCATCGCTGCTGCTACCCCAAGCAACGCTATCATCTACAACAACCTTTTTAACATCAGCGCCTGTAAGCTTTTCAAGATAAAGCTCTATCTTACGAGCGGCATCGTAGTTGTCGTTTTCACCGTAGTAAATGCTGATGTTGCCTAACTGAAGGTTAGCAAAGAAGCTATCAGAAAGTGTTGAACCGTAGTCTTCTGTAATAGTTCTCTGAAGTACCGCAAGGTCAGCAATATTTATGATGCCATCACGGCTTACATCACCGTAGATGTTAGCGTAAGCACTCTTGCGGAGAAGCCTGTTTTTAAGAGAAGTCAAATCGCTTGGTGTGTATTCACTGCCGATACCATCACCGTCAACGTCAACACAATCCATCTTTTCAGCCTGTGCTACAAGACGTGGCAAGCTGCCTTCTTTACCGCCGATGTACCAGATATCAGTTTCGCCGGCAGTAATTTGCGCCTTAATTTCATCGGCAGACAATACTTCCAGATCGCCATTTGCATTACTAGTCGCATAAACAGCAGTATCTT
>SVOH01000014.1 GCA_015066515.1 Oscillospiraceae bacterium
AAAGGGCGACAAAGGCGACAAGGGTGATAAAGGCGACCAAGGCGAACAGGGTATTCAAGGTATACAGGGTGAGCAAGGTATTCAAGGCGAAAAGGGAGACAAAGGTGACACAGGTGCTACAGGTGCCGCAGGTAAAGATGGTGTTGGTATTGCAAGCGTAGCGCTCGATAATAACGAGCTTGTAATTACTCTTTCTGATACAACTGTCATAAACCTTGGTAACGTTAAGGGAGAAAAAGGCGACAAAGGCGAAAAGGGAGACAAAGGTGACACAGGTGCTACAGGTGCCGCAGGTAAAGATGGTGTTGGTATTGCAAGCGTAACACTTGATGCTGACGGTAATTTAAGCGTTACCTTTACAACAGGTACTACCATTGACCTTGGCAATGTTAAGGGCGCTGATGGCGCTGACGGCGTTGGCATTGCCGAAATGTATATCCAAGACGGCAACCTTTACGTTCGCAAAACAAACGAAACCACAGCCCAAAGCCTCGGCTCTGTAAAGGGCGATAAAGGTGATAAGGGCGATACTGGTGCTACAGGTGCACAGGGCGAACAAGGTATTGCGGGTAATGATGGTACAAACGGTGTAGATGGAAAGTCTGCATACGAACTTTATAAAGAAACTTATCCCGATTATACAGGCACTATGGAGGAATGGATTGAAAGTCTTAAGGGCGAAGACGGTGCTGATGGTAGAGGTATTGAAAGTACTGAGGTAATAGACGGATATTTATGGATAACGTATACAGATGGCATGACCGAAAATGCAGGAAAAGTAAGTGAAAACTATTCGTCCGAGGGAACACTTGGTTCTGCTTTTAAATTTGAGTTATTAGATGATGGAACATACGGTGTAAAAGCAGGTGCTAATTCAGTGCTTTACAGCAAGTTGATAATTCCTGATACATACAATGGTATTGCAGTTACACAGATTTTAAAAAGTGGATTTGCAGACCTTGATTATTTGGAACAAGTGGTGATTCCGTCAAGTATTACGACTATAAATTCAGATGCTTTTGAATCCTGTGGTGCTTTGAATAGTGTTGATATTCCTGAAAGCGTTACAACTATAAACTCGGAGGCATTTTATTGTTGTGAGAGCCTTACAAGCGTTACTATACCTAAAAACGTGACATACATTGGAGCATACGCATTTAAGATAAATGCATTAAAAAACGTATATTTTGAAGATATAACGACATGGAAAAAACATTATCCTCATTCTTCATATGGATCACCCATAACATATACTTCCGCACAGGTCAGTGATTCGGAGTATATGGCACAACAGTTAAAAAGTTCGTATGCATATTCAACTAGCAACAATGGTGTAACTTCAACTGCTTATTTGGGATGGATTTTCAAAAAAACTTAACACAGGGGACGGTAACACAGGGGACGGTGTTCTCGGTAACACAGGGGACGGTTCTCTGATTGACAAGTAAAATGCAGCAAAGCGCGGAATATTCCGCGCTTTGTTTATAGGGGATTGAATTTTCCTACATTTTAATTGCGGCAAAGCCGTGGATGTAACCAATGCGAAGCATTGTATGTAATTGCAACGCAAGTTGCGTATGTAATCAAGCCGCAGAGAGAACATACAAGACTGCCGTCTTGATGACATACAGTTTGCAAAGCAAACTGATTACATTCCGCTAACGCGGATTACATACCAAGCCTTCGGCTTGGATAAAAAACAAGACAGTCCAAAGACTGCCTTGTTTTTTGGTGGAGCTAAGGGGATTCGAACCCCTGACCCCCACACTGCCAGTGTGGTGCGCTACCAACTGCGCTATAACCCCAAGTGTTAAATAATATGTATAAGAAATAATATTAAAGTTGCATTTATATTATTATACTATCATATAAGTGTTAGAAAATCAAGAGTACAATAAAAATTTGCTAAAACACTTACTTTTTTATTGACTTTTTTGGCTGCTTAGGTTATAATCCTTAATTACAAGGGGTATTTTGCCCCAACAAAATTTATGTATATTTATGTCTCGGACAAGGAGGTTAGTAATAATGATCGGAAAAAGAACTTATCAGCCTAAGAAATTACATCGCAAAAAAGAGCATGGTTTCCTTAAGAGAATGGCAACATCCAACGGTCGTAAGGTTTTATCACGCCGTAGAGCAAAGGGAAGAAAGCAGTTATCTTACTAAAGATTACTAAAGAAAAGCCACTTCCATGTGGCTTTTACTTTTATTTATTGGTGAGATTATGAGAGCTTACGCAAAACTAAAACAAAATTGGGAATTTCATCGCGCATATAAACGCGGCGCCGCGTTTGTTTCACCCGAGTTTGTGCTTTACGTAGTAAAGGGCAAAAAAGGCGAGCTTCGTCTTGGAATTACACCGGGCAAAAAGCTGGGTACGGCAGTGAATCGTAACCGCGCAAAGCGGGTTATTACTGCGGCTTTTGATATATGCGCGCCACATATTCCTACAGGGCACGATTGCGTTATTGTTGCCCGCACCCGAATTCTAGACACAAAGAGTAATTTGGTCGCCGTAAATATTGAGCGACATCTTAAAAAAGCAAATCTATGGGTAGAATAAAGAATCCCGTGAGCCGAGTTTTTATCGGACTTATCAAATTTTATCAGAAACACATTTCACCTCATAAAATTCCATGTTGCCGTTTTACACCAAGTTGTTCGGCTTATGCGGTAGAGGCTATTACCGTGCACGGCGCATTTAAGGGACTGTTACTGAGTATTAGAAGAATTTTGAGGTGCAATCCATTATGCAAGGGTGGGTATGACCCCGTTCCCGAGCGCAAAGACAGACACAAACACATTAAATAGGAAGGTTTAAAAGTATGTTTCAAGGACTTTTTAACATAATAAACATACCGCTTGGCTACGTTATGCGCTTTTTAGCAGGCATTTTCAATAATGATTTTGCCGCAGCGGTTGCAGTTTTTACATTGCTTATTAACGTTGTGTTAATTCCTCTTAGCATCAAGAGTCAGAAGTCTTCTGTTCAGCAGATGCGTATTAAGCCAAAAATGGATGAGCTTCGCAAAAAATATGGCGATGACCGTCAAAAAATGGCAATGGCTCAACAAGAGCTTTACCAGCAAGAAGGCGTTTCTATGTCGGGCGGTTGCTTGCCAATGCTTATTCGCCTTGCGCTTATGATGAGTATTTATTGGCTTATTATGTCACCGTTCACCTATATGGCAGGCGCTGATGCAAAGAATATTGACAATATTTATAACAAGATTACCTCAGCTAAGGAATACAATGACGAATATAAGGATGCTCTGGGTTGGGATAAAGTAACTACTAATAACAAAGAACTTGCTATCATTGGTAATTTAAGAGAAGATGGCAATATTTTTGAAGAGGTATTATCTCCGGAACTTTATGCCGAGATTAAGCCTGATGTTGAAAAACTTATCGAGATAGATAATGACAATAAGACTCATATCAACTTTTATCTTTTTGGAAATAAAGATTTAGACCTTACAAAGACACCTAAATTCTCATTTAACATTTTTAAAGAAGCACAGCTTTTATGGCTTATACCAATCGGTGCATTTTTGGCACAGCTTCTTACAAGCCTTATTTCAATGCGCGTAAACAAAATCAATAATCCTGAGGCACCATCAATGATGGGTATGATGCTTACTATGCCACTTATTTCGCTATTTATAGGTTTTGGTTTGCCGGCGGGTGTTGGTTTTTACTGGATATGCTCATCACTTATAGGCGGTCTTATTCAGTCAGGCGTACAGCTTTGGTACGGACCGCACAAATTACTTGCACGCGAGCGCGCAAAAGAGCTTGGTGTACAGTGCGATTTTGAGACTAAGCAGCTTAACAAATTTAACAATAATGAAGATTCAGAGTCTGTTATAAAAGACTAATTTAAGGAGGATATTCCCTTGATTAAAGAAGCAATAGGCTTCGGTGCTACAGTTGACGAAGCAAAGGAAGACGCCATTTTAAAGCTTGGCGCTAAAATAGAAGAAGACGTACAAATTGAAATAATTTCATTACCAAAAAAGAAGGTTTTGGGGCTCTTTGGTGGCGCACAGGCTGAGGTTAAGGCATATGTAGAGCGCCCCGACAAGCCTGCAAAAAAGAATAACAAGCCTGCTAAAAAAGCAGAAACACAGGCAAAAACTGAAAAGAAAGAAAAGTCACAAAAACAAGAGCCTAAAAAGGCTGAACCAAAGGTAGAAAAGGCAGAGATAGAGGCTGTTGACCAGTCGCTTATCGACGCTACTTCTCCAACAGGTAAGGCTATTGCATATCTTAATGCAATACTTAAAAATCTTGGCTGTGAAAACTTAAACGTTAAGGCCGCTGTTCGTGAAAACGGCGCAATTATTATTGTTGAAGGTGAAGGTCTTGGTGTTGTGATTGGTCACCGTGGCGAAACACTTGATGCATTACAGCATTTGGTAAGTCTTGCAGCTAATAATTCTGGTGGATACTTTAAGGTAACTCTTAATATAGGTGACTACCGTGAAAAACGCGAAGAGACACTCAAGGGCTTAGCAACACGTGTTGCTGATCAGGTTAAACGCAATTCGCGCAACCGTGCGCTCGAGCCTATGAGCGCTTATGAGCGTCGTATAATTCATACAGCTGTTCAAGAGATTGAAGGTGTGTGCTCGGCATCGATTGGTGAAGGTAAAAACCGTCGCGTAGTTATCTTCCCAGAGGGTGGTACACCAAATATGCCGCGTCGCGAGGGCGGTCGCCGCAGAAATGACCGTGGTGGTCGTAAACCTTCAAACACTGTAGCAAGTGCTCCAACCCGTGAGCCAAAGCGTGATACAGATATTCCACTTTACGGTAAGATTTCAAAAGAATAATATTAATTATAAACACATCCTTTTAGGGAATAATAGTCCTGAAAGGATGTGCTTTTTTATGGTAGAGCAAGACACAATAAAACTTCTTCGCGAATGTGATGCTGGAATAAAGATGGGCGTTACGTCTATACACGATGTTTACGAGCATATAAATTCGCAAAAACTACGTGATATACTAAACGCAAGTAAAGACCAACACGATAAACTGGATAAGGAACTGCAGGAATTATTGGGAAGTTATAATGATGAGGGTAAAAATCCAAATCCGATTGCCAAAGGTATGTCTTGGATGAAAACTACTGTTAAGCTTGGAATGGACGACTCAGATAAAACTGTTGCCGACCTTATGACCGATGGCTGTGATATGGGTATAAAATCGCTTAATCGTTACCTAAATCAGTATGAGGCGGCAGATGAAAAATCTAAGAATATTTGCAAGCGACTAATAAAATTAGAAGAAGAATTACGCGCACAAATGCAAGAATTTTTATAAAATTGAAAAGGTATCAACTAAATCTAGTTGATACCTTTTGCTTTATTCTTCGTCTATGAATACTTTTTTAATAGCCTCCAGATATCCGTAACCGTTAATGTTATCGGGTAATAGATAGCTTGTTTCGGTCCATTCGTTCCAACTGTTAATAGTGATAAGTGAAACACCGGTTTTATTAGCAAAATCCTTTGCTTCGCGTAGTGCCGTTTCAAAATTTTGCGGCGTGTTGTTTTTACAAACGCCCCAGCTATAATCTTTAAAACGTGGGTTGTTGTCCCAACCTATTGAAACGTGGGGAAAGTAGGGAACATCATAAATATCAGCTACCGTTTCCCATTCTTTTTTAACGTCGGGCAAAATTTCTAAATAGTCGCGGTCGATAGGTGTAAAGTGAACGAACTGATAGTGTGTAAGCGAAGAAAATCCAAGTTCTGAAATAAGCTCGTTTGTAGTCTCGATTGTGCTGCCGTCTACGCCTGATATATTTTCGCTTTTACCGTTCCAACGCACAAACTGAAAGTGCACGCCGTCAAAACCCTCTTTTTTGCATTCTTCATCAAGCCATTTCATAGCATTTTTTGTGTTTTCAAGACTGCCAAAGCCTTTTACAAAGTTTTTAAGGTCATATATGCTTATAACGGGCTTATTGTTTAGCTTATAATAGTTTTCACATTTAAAATACTGTTCTATCCATCTACGACCTATCTTATAAAATTGCTCTGTGGTAACATCGCCACGCCAGATAGTATCCCACAGCTTGCCGGCATTTCTGCGGTCCCAAGTGTAGTTTGCATTGTGGTTTGCCCACATAATGTAAAACTTTATATCTTTACAGTTGGCGGCCTTCAAAAAGCCGTCGTTAAGACATTGTTCAAGGAATGGACGGTCATCGTACCAATACCAGTCATATATAAAAACATTCACACCGTGCGAAAGTGCTAAGTCTATTTGCTGTTCCATAACCTTTGGGTCGGCTTCGTTTTGAAAACCTAAAAGCGGCTTGCGTTCCCATACGTAGCCGTTATTCTTAACATAGCCACAAGCATCACGAACAGTTTGCCATTCGCCAATACCCTCATCCCAAAAGATTTTAGTTCTAGGTTCATCTCCGGTATAGGCCGGCCATATATAAGCTGCAATGTCATATTTACCCATAATAATACTCCTGATTAATGTGAAACGGCAACGATTGGGTGCCGTTTATAATTACATATGTGTGTAAAGCATTTCTGCTGTGCCGCAGATACTTACTTTAAGACCTGCGGGCAAAAATACACTGTCGCCTTTTTTAAGACGCATCATACCGCCTGTATATGAAAGCGAGGCTTGACCGTCTAAAACAAGTAGAGATATAAAGCTGTCGTTATCATAAATACCAACATTACCATTAAGATTAATGAGTTCGGTGGTGAAGTATTGGCAAGCGGAAAGCTCACGCACTGTACCAAAAGGATAAATTGTTACGTCACCGATATTACCGTAAGCACGAGCAGGCTTTTGTGTTTTGGTAACTTCGACCGCCTGCTTTATATGAAGCTGTCGTGGTTTACCGTCGGCACCAAGTCTTCCGTAGTCCGATACTCGATAGGTGGTATTAGAATTTTGCTGAACCTCGGCTATAAGTATGCCCTTACCGATAGCGTGCATTGTACCGGCTTCAATAAAGAAGACATCACCTTTTTTTACAGGAACATAGTTACACACCGGTGAAAGATTGTTATTGTTAATTCTTTCTAAAAATTCACCGCGAGATATATCTTGATTAAAGCCATATATTAATTGTGCGCCTTCTTCACAATCAACTATATACCACATCTCAGTTTTACCATATTCGCCTTCGTGACTGAGCGCATATTCGTCGTCGGGATGTACCTGTACCGAAAGCCTGTCCTTTGCATCAATTAGCTTTATAAGAATTGGGAAATAATCAAATTTTTCAGCCTTTTTGCCTAGAGCCTTTTTGCCCCAAAAATCTATTGCGTGTTGCAAAGTCATTCCCGCAAACTCGCCGTTGCGAACAATGCTATGGCCATCTTTATGACATGATAGCATCCAACCCTCAGCGGCAACATCCTTTTCGCTTTCAAAATTAAATTCATCTATAAGTCTTCTTCCGCCCCATAAATAATCCTTTAAGGGAGCTTTTAGTAGTAGTGGATACATAAAATTTCAAACCTCCTACTGTTCATAATTATAATATTATATATAATTATAGCATCATATTTTGGCGTGTTCAAGAGAATATTGAAAAAATATGTCAAATAATTAGAAAAAGCGGTGAAAAAGTATTAAATATTCTTATAAAACTGACAAAAATTTTATCAAAAAAAGTGGTTAAAAATTTTTGTTTTGTTTTACATAAATATTTTATTCAGTTTATGTATGCATATAGTGTTTTCCCACTTATTAACCGAGTTATCCACCGAAATATTGTCGAAAAAGGGCATAAAACCATCAAAATGACCTTTTTACTGTGGAATACTTGGTGGATAAAGTGGAAAACTTTTATGGTTGTTACAGTTTACATAATGCTTAAAAATGCAAAATTTTCCATAAAAATTGTAACCATTTTGTAACTTGATTTTTTAGTGCGTTTAGGCTTGTGCCGTTTAGAACTAAAAAAGTATATAGGCAAGGGCAAAAACGAGCAGCATATCTGCTTTGTCACTATACAATATATACATTAGCGCGAGTATAACCAGAGTATCTGAATCGAGCGATAATAGAGTGGAATTGAATATGTTATTTTGTTGAGTGGGTGATTTTTTTGCGCGTTTATTCATATCGAGCATTTCGGCAATGGCTTTTTGCTTGTTTATAGAATAATTATGCATATCGGTCATAAACGCAATCAGTCCTTTTAAAATTATAATTCAAACATTCCGCTTTCACGTAACAGGGGTAATAGATCAATAAGCTTTAAAAGCTTTATTGCGGTATCCACCTTTTCACGTCTTGGTGCGCTAAGGTGTGGTTTTAGTGCGAGTAAAAGCTGTGATCGATTATCAAGGTTATTTGATTTTAATTTAGATACAATCGACATTATTTTACTAAGCTGTAGCGGATCAATACCTTCACCAAAAAGTGAGTCTGTACCGGCAAGAGGTGGTGTGTTATCGGCTTTTTTACTATCAGTATCTAATATGTTCTCTGCCATTTTTTGAACACGACTCATTGTATCGGGGTCGTTGAGTAATTCGGCGAGCTTTTGACTCAAGTCATCCATTTTTTATGTCCCCATTTAAAAATTTAATAAGTTGACGTGCGGTATTACTGTTTAATATTTGATTTAATTTGTTTTTATCGGCAATAATCTCTTCTATCTTTTTTCTGTCTGCTGGGTTGATGTTTTTTAAAATATTTTCTGTATCACCGCGTTTTGCTGCATCTAAAATATTTTTATCAAGATTGTCAAAATTTTTATTCATTGAAATTCCTCCTGGAATGAAGTATTATATGTATATATAATTTATGATGAAGGCAGGTGCTTTTATGCGGATTGTGGTGATTTCGGATTCGCACGGACACGGTAGTATAGTAGATAGAATTATCCGACGTGAAAGTAGCGCCGATATTATTATATTTTTAGGTGACGTAACGAGTGATATTGAGGACTTTACATATGAATATACCGATAAGAAGTTTTATATAGTAAGTGGCAATTGTGATATATTTCCAAGCTTTCCGTATACTACTGTAGCGGACGTAAATGGGACAAAAATTTTTATAACACACGGTCATACGCTTGGTGTAAAAAGCAGCACGGCAACTTTATCAGCTGCAGCGAGGCAATCTGATTGCAAGATTGCTTTATACGGTCATACACACGTATCCAATATAAAATATGAGGACGGCTTGTATATTGTGAATCCCGGTTCTTGTGCACGTTCGCGTGATGGGGGAAACAGTTATGCTGTTATTGACATACGTGACAATGGAATTTTACCGACTATTATAAAAATATGATTGTATTTATTTCCCTCTTTTCCGCATACTATTATGCGAAAGAGGGTTTAATTATATGAAAAACAAATATTTTGGTACAGATGGCTTTCGCGGAGAAGTAAACGTTAATTTAACAGCGGAACACGCCTACAAAATTGGCAGATTTCTAGGCTGGTATTTTACCTCGGAACTTTGTAAAGCCGACAAGGCAAAGGCTAAGCCGCGTATTGTAATAGGTAAAGACACTCGCCGTTCAAGCTATATGCTTGAATATGCACTGTGCTCGGGAATTATTGCGTCGGGCGGGGATGCGTATATATTGCACGTAACCACAACTCCCAGTGTGTCATACGTTGTGCGCACGGAGGGTTTTGATTGTGGAATTATGATTACTGCATCGCACAATCCGTTTTTTGATAATGGAATTAAGATTATAAACAGATACGGTGAAAAGTTTGATGATTGTGCTGCGGCTCTGATAGAAAAATATATAGATGGCGACCTAAAGGCTTTGGGATTGGATTGCAATGATTTGCCGCTTGCGCAACGTGAAAAAATTGGCGCTGTAGTTGATTTTGTATCCGGTAGAAACAGATACGTAGGTTACCTTATATCATTGGCATCTCACTCATACAAGCATTTAAAAATAGGTCTTGATTGTGCAAATGGTGCAAGTTGGAGCATAGCACGGGCAGTATTTGATGCATTGGGAGCCACCACCTATGTTGTGGGTGATAAGCCAAACGGAACAAATATAAACGATGGTTGCGGTTCGACTAATATCGATAATTTGCGAAAACTGGTAATAGGACACCATCTAGATGTTGGATTTGCTTTTGACGGCGATAGTGACCGTTGCATTGCTGTTGATGAAAAAGGTAATACTGTAGATGGAGATAAAATGATGTATATTCTGGCACATCGTCTTAAGGCTCGGGGGATGTTGTCAAAAGATACGGTAGTAGCTACAGTAATGTCAAACAGTGGTTTTGTAAATAGCCTTAAGCAATCGGGAATAGAGTGTGAGCTTACCACAGTGGGTGACCGTTTTGTGTACGAAAGAATGCAACAAAAGGACTTTGACTTGGGTGGCGAACAGTCTGGTCATATAATAATTAAAAAATATGCTACAACGGGCGACGGAATACTGACTGCAATAATGATTACAGAAGAACTGTGTGATAAAAAGACAACTCTTTCAAAACTATGTGAAAATGTAAATTTATATCCGCAGTTTACAATAAATGTGAAGGTAGCAAACAAAAAAGCCATAATGGAAGACAGTAGCGTTTTAAATGCGGTACGCGAGGTTGAAGAAAAAATAAACGGTAAAGGAAGAGTACTGCTGCGTGAAAGCGGCACCGAACCTGTAATACGAGTGATGGTAGAGTGTGAAAACGAAGAAAAGTGTCAAGATTACGCACGCTACATTGCTGAAAAAATAGAACAGGTCACATCTTAAACGATGTGACCTGTTCTATTTTATAAACTATTAGTTCGATTTTTTATTACGAAGTATAAGCAATACGCCAAGCACTACTATACCAACACTAAGTATTACGCCCAAGATGGTTGTAATTATTCCTCCCGTTGTAGAAAGGAAAGAGGGCTCTTTATTTTGGGTGGTAGTGTCATTATTTTGTATAACGCCGGTTGTTACATCGGAACTATTGGGTGTAGTATCTGACGAAGTATTGTTTTCGGGGATGCTATTCTCGGTATCGGGTTTAATAATTTGCTCATAATCTTCAAATTTTTCTGCTTCTTCAATAGGCACCTTTTCGCCAACAATATTATTTATGTTAGGTTTTTTATTTGGTGCGGCTTGGTTTGATGTGTCTGATGAAGTGTTGTCAACAGTAATTGATGAAGTATCGCTTCCGGTTAAATTGCTTTCATTTGATGTAATTTCGCTTGAAGAGTCATCATCGCTTGGCATATTATCAGACTCCTCCTCGTTAGAAGAATCATCATCGCCGCTTATTTCTTCATAGCTAAAGGTTATTTTGTCGGTAACTGCATCGCATTTTGTACAGTGACGAGACATTATTCCGTCTTCCTCAGGTGTTGCGGCTTTGTCTACAGTCCACTCCGCTTCAAAATCGTGTGATGCGGGAATATTTTCTTCCTCAAATGTTGAGCAGCGTTCACATAGTCTGTTTTTAAGTCCTGTAGTTGTACAAGTTGCAGGGTATACTACGTTCCATTCGGTATAATCGTGTCCTGCGTTTTCACAGGTTTCGGCTACGGTAACACCGCCCGAAGTCACTATTGGTACAACAAATTGCTGCTTAGAGTTCGAAAAACTATTATGAAGCTTTTTTCCGTGTCGGTCGATATTGCTATTTGCAAGGGCGATAGTGTGTTTTCCGGGAGCGGCATCCTCTTTAACTTCAAATAAGATTGAAATTATTGTGCCATCAGTAGAATTGTCCTTGTTTTCAACATTTACAAAAGACACATATCCCTTATCACTGTGATCCTTTACAGTATAGCTTGTAAGATAGCCTTTGGAAAAGTTTTTGTAAACAAGAGAATCGTTGTCGTATGTAATGCAAAAAGCCATCGCCATAATTCCGGGATTGTTGGAAATATCCACATTAATAGTGATAGAATCTCCCGGCATAGCATCTGCGCTTGAAACCGTTATCTTTGCGGTATCGGTTGCAGCAAATGCTGAAAGGCAAAAAGAAAAGACAAAAATAGTGCATATAAGTAGGGCAAAAAGATTTTTTATTACTTTCATACATATACCTCAACATATCTTGTTATTTTACTTTAATATAACATCTATTTGAAAAATTGTCAATTGATTGGGGGCTTTAGGTAAAAAAACACAAAAACAAAGGGTAAAAGATTTGTGAAAGTTGCCATATAACATTTTCTGTTTTAATATGTTATAATTTTATAAGAAGGGGTGAGTGACTTGTTTAAAATAGGCGATACAGTGGTTTATGGTGCACAAGGTATTTGCAAAATTGATTGTATTGAAACCAAACAAATCGGAAGACAGAAACAGGATTATTACGTATTAAAACCAATTTTTAATCAAAACACATCTGTTTTTGTGCCCGTGGATAACGAGGTACTTACCGCCAAAATGCTTAGTGCTTTAACCAAGGCACAAATAAATGACTTGGCTAAAAAAGTGACCAATATAGAAATTATTAAAGCAAATGACGAAAATCAAAAACGAGAGTTTTATAAGTCTATATTATCTAGCGGTAATCGCGAACAGCTAATATCTCTCATAAAAACAGTTCGCCTCGAAAGAGATACTCGACGAGAGGCGGGCAAAAAGCTTAACATAAGCGATGAGCAAACGTTGCGCAAGGCGGAGACGCTTTTATATAACGAAATAGCTTTTGTCTGCGGTGTAGAGCCTGATGAAGCTAAAAACATAATAAATATTTAAAGTATTCGGTATTTTATGCAAAACTCAAGTATAAAATACCGATTTTTTCTTGACAAACTCAAAAAAAGGGAGTAAAATCTTTCATATACTTTAGAGAGGAGACAAAACTATGCTTTTTAATAATAGCTTTTATTTTTATTACTTTAAGCAGGACTGTCTTACCTCTTTTAAGAAAGCAAATTAATTTGCAGCTTAATAGATAAAAGGACAGTCCGCAACCGTTTGTGCATAAAAATGCATTTTACTCGGTTGGCGGATTTTTTCACTTTATTAGGAGATGTGATTATGATAAACAAAAAAATGGCAGAGCTTGGTAATCAACCGTCGGTAATAAGATCTATATTTGAGTATTCACTCAAACGCAAGGCCGAAATCGGTGCTGAAAACGTGTATGATTTTAGCCTCGGTAATCCAAGCATACCGGCACCAAAAATGGTTGACGATACTATAAAAGAATTGGTAGAGTCGGGAGATAGCGTAGCGCTTCACGGTTATACCTCGGCTCAGGGTGCTATGCCTGTACGTGAGCAGATAGCTGCAAATATAACTGCCCGTTTTGGCTGTGAAGCAAGTGCTAAAAACATCTATATTACTTGTGGTGCCGCCGCTTCTCTTACATCAACGCTAAAGGCTGTTGTAAACGACGGTGACGAGATAATTCTTTTAGCGCCGTTTTTCCCCGAGTATAACGTGTTTTGCGCCAATACAGGAGCTAAAACTGTTGCAGTTCTTGGCACGGGAGATAATTTTTCACTCGACTTTGATGCGCTCGACAAAGCAATAAACAAAAACACAGCGGCAATTATTGTAAACTCACCAAACAATCCAACGGGTGCAATAATTCCCGAAAGCGATATTATAAAGCTTGCTTCTTTGCTTAACAAGAAAAGTCAAGAGCTTGGCAGAGCAATTTATATTATTGCCGACGAGCCTTACCGTGAGCTTACCTACGGTGACGAAGTACCGTATATACCGAATTTTTATAATAACACGGTGGTTTGTTATTCATACAGTAAATCATTGTCGCTTCCGGGTGAGCGAATAGGTTACGTGTTTGTGTCACCGAAATGTGACGATGCCGACGATTTGTTTGCCGCAGTTTGTGGTGCTGCTCGCAGTATGGGTTACGTTTGTGCGCCAAGCCTTATGCAGCGTGTAATTGCTAAATGCGACGGAATGACTGCTGATGTTTCCCTATACAATAAAAACCGTGAATTGCTTTACAATTCGCTTAGCGAAATCGGCTACGAGGCTGTAAAACCGCAGGGCGCATTTTACCTGTTTATGAAGGCGCTCGAGGATGACGCAAATGCCTTTTGTGAAAAGGCTAAAAAGCACGAGCTTTTGCTTGTTCCGGCTGATAGCTTCGGTGCAAAGGGTTACGTTAGAATTTCGTACTGCGTAGCTTATGACACAATTAAAAATTCAATTCCCGCTTTCAAAGCGTTATATGATGAATATAAAGGATAATTTTTATGACAGAACTTGAAAAGGCAAGACAAACCATAAATGATGTTGACAAACAAATGGCAGAGCTGTTTGAGCAAAGAATGGATGCTGCCCGTATTGTTGCCGAATATAAAAAAGAAAACGGACTTAAAATAGACGATTTTGCACGCGAAGAACAAATCATTGCAAAAAATACGTCACTTATAAAAGACGAGGATTATAAGTCTTATTATGTGAATTTTCTTAAAGAAACAATAACCCTTTCAAAACTGTTGCAGCACCGCTTACTCGAGGGTATGCGTGTAGCATATAGCGGAGTCTCGGGTGCGTTTGCTAATATTGTAGCCGAGCGCATTTTCCCCGATGCAAATTGCGTGGGTTATGCCGATTTTACTGCGGCTTATAATGCGGTTGTAAACGGTGAATGTGACTGTGCCGTTTTGCCGATTGAAAACAGCTTTAACGGTGATGTTGGCAAGGTAATGGATTTAAGTTTTTTTGGTTCGCTTTTTGTAAACGGATTATATGAAGCCGAGATTGTTCAAAATTTGCTTGGTGTAAAGGGCGCTAAAAAAGAGGATATAAAAACGGTAATAAGTCATTCACAGGCGCTCGGTCAAAGTGCTGCTTATATCGAGAAAAACGGTTTTGAAACTCAAGAAGCGGTAAATACTGCCGTTGCCGCAAAGCAGGTTGCCGAAAACGGCGATAAAACCGTTGCGGCCATTGGTAGTGTAGAGGCGGCTCAAAAATTTGGTCTTCAAATAATAGAGTCACACATAAACGAAAGCAATCAAAATTCAACTCGCTTTGCCGTATTTTCTCGCAGCGAAAAGGCGCATCTTGCTACCGACAACCACTTTATAATGCTTTTTACCGTAAACAATGCGGCAGGCTCGCTTGGTAAGGCAATATCGGTAATAGGTGAGTATGGCTTTAACCTTAGGGCACTTAAAAGCAGACCTACAAAAGAGCTTGTTTGGGACTATTATTTCTACGCCGAGGGCGAGGGAAACATTGGTGGCGAGCAGGGTAAAAAGATGCTTGCTGAACTGTCTAAATGCTGTTCTAACTTAAAAATTCTTGGAAGTTTTGAAAAAGAAGTAAAGGTGTAAATTTATGATAATACCTGTAAAATGCGAAAGTGGCGGTTATAATATTTATCTTGAGCGTGGTGCATTATCACGCGCAAAGGAATATTTTGATCTCAACCGCAACGTGCTTATTGTTACCGATAGCGGTGTGCCGTGCGAGTATGCAGAAACGGTAGCCTTGCAGTGCCGTGAATCTATGACTGTGGTGTTTCCCGAGGGTGAGGCGTCAAAAAATTTTGACACCTATAAAAGCATACTTGAAGCGCTGGTAAAGGGCGATTTTACACGTACCGACTGTGTTGTAGCGGTAGGCGGCGGTGTAACGGGCGATATGGCGGGCTTTGCCGCGGCGACCTTTATGCGCGGCATAGATTTTTACAACATCCCTACTACCGTATTGTCACAGGTTGATTCGTCGGTTGGTGGTAAAACGGCCATTGATTTTGGTGGACTTAAAAATATTGTTGGCGCATTCCATCAGCCAAAGGGTGTAATAATTGACCCCGACACGTTAAAAACCTTGCCCGACAGACAAATTTCTAACGGTCTTGCCGAAGCGGTTAAAATGGCGCTTACTCACGATAAAGAGTTATTTTCTATGTTTGAGGCTGACAGCTTTGATATTGACACGGTAATTGAGCGTTCTATAAAGATAAAACAATCGGTTGTAGAAGCCGATGAAAAGGAATCAGGACTGCGAAAAGTATTAAACTTTGGGCATACGGTAGGTCACGCTATCGAGAGCAATACGCCCGCTCTTTACCACGGCGAATGTGTAGCGCTTGGTATGCTTCCTATGTGTAGCGAAAAGGTAAGGGCAAGACTTATTCCTGTGCTAAACAAATTAAATTTACCAACATCTGTCGATTGTGACGCTGAAAAGATTATTGAAACTATGAGTCACGACAAAAAAATGGCAGGTGACACAATTTCGGTAATTCGAGTGGAAAATGTTGGTGAATTCAATATAACAAAAGTAAAATTCACAGATTTTTCTAATGAGATAAAGGCGGTGTATAAAAAGTGAAAAACACCATAGGAAACAGTCTTACGGTAACCCTTTTTGGCGAGAGTCACGGTAAGGCGATAGGTGCGGTGCTTGACGGAATGCCAAGCGGTATTAAGGTGGACGAAGAATACATTGCTTCGCAGCTTACCCGCCGCAGACCAAAGGACGCGCTATCTACACCGCGTCAAGAAAAGGATGAGTTCAGCATTTTAAGCGGTGTTTTTGAAGGCCGTACCACAGGCACACCAATTTGTATTACAATTCCAAACGCCGATACTCATTCGTCAGATTACGGTGAAATGCAGTATAAAATGCGCCCCTCGCACGCTGATTACACCGCTAACTGCCGTTATAACGGTTTTCAGGACTATCGCGGTGGCGGACACTTTAGCGGCAGAATAACTGCGGCTCTTGTAGCGGCAGGTGCGTTGGTTTTGCCCGCACTTAACAAAAAAGGAATTTGTATAAATACTAATATTTTAAGTGTTGCAGGTGAAACAGCAGAAGAAAAAAGAAACGAGAAAATTCTTGCAGCAAAATCAGAGGGCGACAGTGTAGGCGGTGTGCTTGAAACCTTGATTACAGGCGTTCCTGCCGGTGTGGGTGAGCCTTGGTTTGATACGGTTGAGGGTATGCTTTCGCACGCAATATTCTCTATTCCCGCAGTAAAGGGAATAGAGTTTGGTTTAGGCTTTAACTTTGCCGATAAAAAGGGAAGCGAAGCAAATGACCAAATGTATGCAGACGGTGACAGTGTAAAATGCTACACCAACAATAACGGCGGTGTAATGGGTGGCATAACAAACGGTATGCCAATAGTTTTTCGCACTGTTATTAAGCCAACACCAACAATATCTAAAGAGCAAAAAACAGTGGATATAAGCACTATGCAAAACACAACAATATCAGCTCGCGGCAGACACGACCCGTGTATTGTGCACCGTGCGTCAGTTGTGGTTGAAAGTGTTACGGCATTAGTTATTGCTGATATGTTAAGTGCAAAATACGGCACAGATTGGTTGGCAAAATAATGGAATACGGATGTATTGGCGAAAAGCTGACACACAGCTTTTCTAAAGAAATTCACGCCCAGCTTTTTGATTATGATTATGAAATTAGGGAAATTCCAAAGGGCGAGCTTAAAGCCTTTATGACCGAAAGAAATTTTAAGGCAATAAACGTAACCATACCTTATAAGCAGGACGTAATACCTTATTTAGACTGGCTTAGCGATACCGCAAAGCAAATCGGCGCTGTAAATACAATAGTAAATCGCGGCGGTAAGCTTTATGGTTATAATACTGATTTTGCGGGTATGACTGCTCTAATAAAGCTAAACGGTATAGAAATTAGCGGCAAGCTCGTATTGGTTTTGGGTAGCGGCGGTACCTCTAAAACTGCGGTTGCCGTGGCAAAAAGTCTTGGCGCACGTCAGGTGGTTCGCGTATCACGTACTGCAAAAGAAGATTGCATTACATACGAAGAAGCATATAAAAATTTTGCTGATGCCGAGGTTATAATTAACACCACCCCCTGCGGTATGTATCCCAATATTATAGGCGAGCCTGTTGATATTGATGCGTTTAAAAACTGCGAAGCAGTAGTTGATGCTATTTATAATCCGCTTTGTTCAAACCTTGTAATAAGGGCAAAAGACAGGGGTATAAATGCTACGGGCGGTCTTTATATGCTTGTAGCTCAAGCTGCGGTAGCTGCAGAGCTGTTTATAGACACTACTGTTAGTGAAGCAAAAATTTACGATGTTTATAAAAAAATAGTTGCCACTAAGCGTAACATTGTGCTTACGGGTATGCCGTCGTGTGGAAAAAGCACAATTGGCAAACGCTTGGCGGATGAACTTGGAATGCAATTTGTTGATACCGATGATGAGATTGTAAAAATGGCAGGCAAGCCAATTTCTCAAATTTTTGCGGATTTGGGCGAAGTCGGTTTTCGTGATATAGAATCACAGGCTATTGCCGCAGTTTCGGCAAAACAAAACTGCATTATTGCAACGGGTGGCGGCGCCGTTTTACGTGAGCAAAATATTACCTTGCTTAAAGGCAACGGCACGATATATTTTATCGACCGTCCACTCGAAAAACTCGTAAGTACTGATGACCGACCGCTTTCGAGCAATCGCGACGACCTTGTAAAGCGATATCACGAGCGGTATGATATATACTGCAATACAGCAGATAAAAGATTAGTGAATGATGGTGAGATTGAAACTCTCATAAATGCAATAAAGGAAGATTTTTTAAAATGAAAATACTTGTAATTAATGGTCCAAACCTTAATATGCTTGGTATTCGCGAGCCTGACATTTACGGCAAAAATACATATAACGATTTATGTGAGCTTATCACTGACTATGCCGATAAAAAAGGCGTTGAGGTAAAGCTTTTTCAGTCAAATCACGAGGGTGCTTTAGTGGATGAAATTCAGGCGGCTTATGGCAATTTTGCCGGCATTGTTATAAATCCTGCGGCATATACACACACAAGCGTAGCAATTTTAGATGCCGTAAAATCGGTAGGTATACCGACAGTTGAAGTGCATATTTCTGCGGTAGAAACACGCGAGGATTTCCGTCAGGTTAGTTTTGTTCGCAAGGCTTGTATCAAGACTATTACGGGTCTTGGCTTTGACGGGTATTTAAGGGCTATTGACACCCTTACCCAAAACGGAAAGTAATTATGATAGTAACTATAAAAAAATCAAATGCCAAAGGCACTGTTGCCGCACCGCCGTCAAAATCTATGGCGCACAGAGCGCTTATTTGCGGCGCGCTATCGGGTGGTAGTGAGATTTACAATATAGAATATTCAAACGATATTCTTGCAACGCTTGATTGCCTTACCGCTTTGGGCGCAAAAATGGAAATTCAAGGTAGCAAAATAAAATGCGGCGGACTAAATCCTTTTAACTCAAAAGAAGCAACTCTTGACTGTCGCGAAAGCGGCAGCACACTACGCTTTATGATACCGCTTGCGTTTTTGTCGGGCGCAAAAATCACTCTTACCGGCAGCGAAAGGCTTTTTGCTCGCAATCTTACAATTTATGAAGAAATCGCAAAGCAAAATGCTATTATCTTTGAAAAGGGTAAAATCAGCCTTACCGTTTGCGGCAAGCTTAAAAGCGGCAATTATAAAATAGCAGGTAATATATCAAGTCAGTTTATATCGGGGTTACTTTTTGCATTATCGCTTTTAGATGGCGACAGCACGCTCGAAATCACGGGTGAGTATGAAAGCGAGCCTTATGTAGACTTGACAATAAAATCTTTAAGTGATTTTGGTGTAACAATAGAAAAATGTGGTCGCACATATAAAATTAAAGGCAACCAAAAGTACGAAACTAAAAACATAACAGTCGAGGGCGATTATTCTAACGCGGCATTTTTAGATGGCTTTAATCTTTTGGGCGGTGATGTTTTGGTTACCGGTCTTGATGAAAGCTCATTGCAGGGCGACAAGATATACAAGAAAATGTATGAAGGGCTTAAAAACGGCGAAAAGCAGTTTGATTTATCAAATTGCCCTGACCTTGCTCCTGTTATGTTTGCACTATCGGCAGTTTATGGTGGCACACACTTTACGGGTACAAAACGCCTTAAAATAAAAGAAAGTGACCGCGCGGCTGCTATGAAGCAAGAGCTTGCAAAGTTTGGCATAAAGGTTGACGTTAGTGATAATGATGTTACGGTATATGGTGGCGAATTGAAAGCACCGAGCGAAACACTTTGTGGGCATAATGACCACCGTATAGTAATGTCTCTTTCACTGCTTTGCACGCTTACGGGTGGCAGTATAAATGATGCGCAGTCGGTAGCCAAAAGTTATCCTGATTATTTTGAAAAAATTAAATCTCTTGGAATAGTGATAGGCAGGCGATAGTCGAACGCGTCACGCCTGACAAATAATAATTTTTAATTTTTGCTTGTCTCATCACTTGTAATACAAAAGTATTACTTCGTTCTTCGACTTCGCCTCTCTTTGAAATTATTTATTTGGCAGGTCAAAGAGTTTCTCCGCCGCCTTTTTGTGAAAAGGCGAAGCGTGAGATTTGCAGCAAGGTGTTACCTTGCAAAAATAAACGCGAGAAAGGTGCGAAAAGACGGCGAGCGAAACCGTAACGGGATCGACTCTCGTCTGCCTCAAATGAATCTTAATGAAATAAAAAATGTTTTAATTGTAGGCTTGGGCCTTTTGGGTGGTAGTTACGCAAAGGCTCTTACAAGAAACGGCTTTGACGTAAAGGTAATAACCTTAAATCAAGACGATATTGATTATGCAATGGGCGAAGGCTTTATATCGGGTGGCACAACCGAGGTTGACCCCGAGCTTATTGCCAATTCACAGCTTATAATCTTTGCGCTTTATCCGCATACATTTATAGAGTGGATTGAGCAATACGGCAGTCTAATAAAATCCGGTACCGTTATAACCGACGTTACGGGTGTTAAAGGCTGTATTGTCGAAAAGGTGCAAAATATGTTGCCTAGTGGTGTCGAATTTATTTCGGCTCACCCAATGGCAGGTAAAGAGACCTGCGGTGTACGTAATGCCGACGACAGTATATTTAAAAAAGCTAACTATATTGTTGTGCCTACCAACCGCAACACACCCGACGGTATCAGACTTTGCTGTGATTTAGGGCGAGTGCTTGGCTTTAACGATATTTCAAGTCTTACCGTTCGTCAACACGACGAAATGATAGCCTTTTTGTCACAGCTCACTCACGGTATTGCTATATCGCTTATGTGTGCAAACGGTGACCCAAACCTAGTGCGATATACGGGCGACTCGTTCCGTGACCTTACCAGAATTGCTAACATAAATGACGAAATGTGGAGCGAACTGTTTTTGGCTAATCGCGAGGCACTACTACTTGAAATGGACGGCTACCGTGAGGCTTTTGACAGGCTTTACGATACAATAAAATTGGGCGACCGAGACGCAATGCGAGATATGATGAAGCTCTCCAGCGCCCGCAGAAAGACCTTTAACGAAGGAGAGAAACTAATATGAGTATGGATTTTAAACGCAAATTACCAATTCCAAAGGAGATTAAGGAGCAATACCCCGTAACCGAAGAGCTTGCAAAAATTAAGGCTCAACGTGACACCGATATCAAGGCTGTATTTACGGGTGAGTTGGATAAGTTTTTGCTTATAATCGGTCCTTGCTCTGCTGACAACGAGGAAGCCGTTCTTGACTATATGGGCAGACTAAAAAAAGTAGCGGATGAGGTTAGTGATAAAATAATAGTTATTCCACGCGTTTATACCAATAAACCACGTACTACGGGTGAAGGCTACAAGGGTATGCTACACCAGCCAAACCCCGACGAAAAACCCGATATGTTAAAGGGAATTCTTGCTATTCGTGATTTACATATGAGGGCACTCGCCGACTACGGTTTTACCTGTGCTGACGAAATGCTTTATCCCGAAAATTACCGCTATTTGTCTGACCTTTTGTGCTATGTTGCTATTGGTGCGCGTTCGGTAGAAAATCAACAGCATCGCCTTGTTGCAAGTGGTATATCAATTCCTGTCGGTATGAAAAATCCAACAAGCGGTGACCTTACCGTTATGATGAATTCGATTAAAGCGGCGCAAAACAGCCACACGTATTTGTATCGTGGTTGGGAGGTTACAAGCTCGGGTAATGAAACCGCCCACGCAATACTTCGCGGTTATATGGATTTTGGCGGCAGAAATATATCAAACTACCATTATGAAGATATCGCTCATCTTTGCGAGCTTTACGAGGAATACGGACTTAAAAATCCTGCAGTTATTATCGACGCTAACCACGCAAACTCTTCTAAGAAGTATCTTGAACAAATTCGCATTTCAAAGGACGTTATCTACAGCCGTAACCACAACGACAACATCAAGCATCTTGTAAAAGGTCTTATGATCGAAAGCTATATTGAGGATGGTGCTCAAAAGATTGGCGAGCACGTTTACGGCAAATCTATTACCGACCCGTGTCTTGGTTGGGAAAAGACTGAAAATCTTATTTACAAAATTGCAGACACCTTGGAGTGATAAAATGTTGGCATTTATTATTGCTTTTGCTTTTGCGGTAGGGCAGGTATGTCTTACTGAGCAATTGGTTTATGCGTTTAATAAAAGAGATAGTAAAAAAATAATGTTGTTTTTCGGCATAAAATTTTTGGCATACGCTATAGGTATTGGTCTTGTTGTGCTTAAATTTGTGTGGCACACAGGTCTGGTGCTGTGCGGCTTTGCCGCAGGTGTGCCGCTTGCTGCGATAGGTTTATTTGTGTATAAGACAATTTATAAAAAATAGGTGGTATTATGCGATTTGGTATGGGATTTTTTACTCGGTGCAAAACGTTATCTAATGTTTTAAAGCTTGTTTGCCTAGTTATTGCAATAATTCTTGCCATTAATATTTCTACCGGAATAGATGATATTAAGATGGGCTATGATAGCGGAATTTATTATATTTTAGGTTGTGTTATATTTGCCTTTATGCTTATTACTGTTGTGATTTTGGAATGTATTGTAAAGGATGCAAAAGAGGATTTTGAAGCATTGCTACGAACGATAGAACATACCAAGGAAAAGAAAGATAAATGATATATTGATAAAAACAGTATATCGTTAAGAAGCTTTAAATTGATTTTGCAGGGGAGTGCTCACTCCTTATGTTAGATAGAACGAATTTGATTGGGAGGCGAAATGCCTCCCATACTTTTTGTAAACTTTTTATTTTTCAATTGACTTTAATATTCCAATATTGTAAAATAATAATTGTTATAATATATAATATTGGGGGAGTTATGTATGAAACCCGTTTACAAGCGTATTTTGCTAAAATTAAGTGGTGAGGTTTTAGCGGGAGAAAAGGGAACAGGCATTGACTTTGACAAGGTTAACGAGGTTTGCACAGCAATAAAGGAATGCGTTGATTTAGGAGTTGAAATCGCAATTGTCGTAGGTGGAGGTAATTTTTGGCGCGGACGTTCAAGCGGACAAATGGACCGCACCCGTGCAGACCATATGGGTATGCTTGCCACAACCATTAACTCACTGGCTCTTTGCGATACACTCGAGCAGTTAGGTGTTACAACACGTGTTCAAACCGCTATAGAAATGCGTCAAATAGCAGAGCCGTATATTCGAAATAAAGCGGTTCGTCACCTTGAAAAAGGTAGAGTAGTAATCTTTGGTTGCGGTACCGGTAATCCGTTCTTTTCTACCGACACAGGTGCTGCTTTGCGTGGCGCAGAAATTTGCGCTGACGTAATCTTTAAGGCTACAAATGTTGACGGTGTTTATGACAGCGACCCAAGAACAAATCCTAACGCTAAAAAGTACGATACTCTTACCCACCACGATGTTTTGGCGAAGGAACTTCATGTTATGGATTCTACTGCGGCTTCGCTTTGTATGGACAATGGTATTGATATATTGGTATTTAACCTTAACGATCCGCATAACATTGTTGATGCCGTATGTGGTAAAGCAATAGGCACTTTAGTAAAATAATTTTAAAGGAGAAACTTTATGAACGAGCTAATTAAAAATACCGAAGAAAGAATGGGCAAGTCTATTGATGCACTTGACCGCGAATATAAATCTATAAGAGCAGGCCGCGCAAATGCTGCTGTGCTTGACAGGGTTAACGTTGATTATTACGGTGTTCCTACACCTGTTCAGCAGATGGCTGCAATTTCGGTTCCGGAGCCACGCACCCTTCTCATTACTCCGTGGGACAAATCAACACTTAAGGATATTGAAAAGGCTATACTTACCTCTGAAATTGGTATCAATCCTCAAAACGATGGTACCTGCATTCGCCTTAATTTCCCACCTCTTACCGAGGAGCGTCGTAAGGATATTGTGAAAGATATTCGCAAAAAAGGCGAGGATGCAAAGGTTGCTGTTCGTAATCAGCGTCGTGATGCGCTTGATAAGTTAAAGGCACTTAAGAAAAACAACGCTATTACTGAAGATGATGAATCAAACGGAGAGAAGAAAATTCAAAATCTTACCGACAAGTTCTGCAAGGAAATTGATGAACTTGCAAACGTAAAAGAAAAAGAGATAATGGAAATTTAAGACATAAGAGCGGGTTTTTAAATCCGCTCTAATTGTCACTAAAAGAGGTTTTTTAAATGCCTATTTTTAAGCGTAAAGAAACAACAGAACGCATACTGCCTACACATATTGCTATCATTATGGATGGCAATGGTCGTTGGGCAAAAAAGCGTTCCTTACCTCGTACCGCGGGTCATGCGGCAGGTAGTAAAAATTTTAAGGATATTGCACGATATTGCAATAAAATAGGGCTTAAGTATCTGACTGTTTACGCCTTTTCTACTGAAAACTGGAAGCGACCAAAAGAAGAGGTCGACAACATAATGAAAATCTTTAAAGAGTATCTTGAAGACGCCAAAAATTTTAAGGATGAGAATATACAGGTTCAGTTTATAGGCGACCGAAGTGTTTTGGACCCCGAAATTCAACGTCTTATGAAGGAGTCAGAGGATGCATCGCGCGATGCTACGGGACTTCACCTTAACATTGCTATAAATTACGGTGGGCGAGATGAAATTGTTCACGCTGTTAGAAGTCTAATAAATAGCAATGCTAAGGCAGAAGATATTACAGAGGAAGCGATTTCACAAAATCTATATACTGCCTCACAGCCTGACCCTGACTTTATTATTAGGCCTAGCGGTGAGTATAGACTTTCTAACTATCTTATATGGCAGTCGGCCTATGCTGAATATTGGTTTTCTGATATTTTGTGGCCTGATTTTAAACCAAAGGATTTAGAAAAAGCAATAGATGAATACAACCGTCGCAACCGTCGTTTCGGCGGAGTTTAGGAGTGTGTTTTATGAAACAACGTATTATATCAGGCGTCGTTATGGGCGGCATAGTGGCACTTGTTCTTGTGTTGGGGCTTTGGGTTAAAAGTGTTATTCTAACTACTTTTGTGGCACTTATAGCGGCACTTGGCGTGTTTGAATTGGTGGGCAATGCCGCAAAAATCGATAATATTGTTTTTAGAATTGTTTCGGCTGTGTATACGGTAATAATGGTGTTTTTGTTTTGTGGTATGAATGAAAATCTCTACAAACTTAATCTTACCAATTATGAATATTTTGAAATAAGCTCGTTTGTATGGGCAATAATTGTGTCTGTTGTGTATATAATAGCGACAGCAATTTTAATACTTGTAAAGCAAGCAGAGATGGACCTTGCAAAAATTACTGTGCTTTGCGGTATGCCAATACTTTATGCCTATGCTTTTTCAACTATATCGACTATTATAATTGCTACGGGTGGAATATACTATTTATTGTTGGTACTTAACTTTGCCTGTGTTTGCGATATGGGGGCTTATTTTGTTGGAGTTAGCTTGGGCAAGACAAAGCTTTGTCCTGAAATTAGTCCTAAAAAGACGGTAGAAGGAGCTTTAGGCGGTATTATTTCGAGCGTTATTGTATCGCTTGTAATAACACTTTGCTTTAGCAAGTTTAATAAAATATTACCGGTTATGTTGCTCACCGTTCCACTTTGTGCTGTTGGTATGGCCGGTGATTTGTTTGCGTCAATTATTAAGCGTAAGGTAGGTATAAAAGATTACGGTAATCTAATTCCGGGTCACGGCGGAATACTTGACCGTGTAGACAGTGTATTATTTATTTCTCCGCTTGTTTACTGTCTTATGCTTATAGGTGTGATTTAATGAAAAAACTTATTATTTTGGGTTCTACAGGTTCTATTGGAACTCAGGTACTAGACATAATTAGAGCAAATCCCGATAAATATGAGGTTGTCGCATTGGCGGCAGGCAAAAATGCTGATTTGTTACAAAAACAGGCGAGAGAATTCAAGGTTAAGGCTGTAGCACTTTTTGATGAAAATACTGCATCAGATTTAAAAATTTGTCTTGCCGATACTAACATAAAAGTGTTATCAGGCTCTGACGGTGTATGCGAATTAACTTCATTTGATTGTGATATAGTGCTCAATGCTATTGTTGGTATTGCGGGACTGCGTCCTACACTTGCTGCAATTGATGCTGGGCATACTATTGCACTCGCTAACAAAGAAACACTTGTAACAGGCGGCGAAATAGTAAACCGCAAGTTAAAAGATAAGGGTGTAACACTACTTCCTGTAGATAGTGAGCACTCGGCAATTTTTCAATCTCTACAAGGCGCACCGGCGGGTAGTCTTAAAAAGATTTTGCTTACTGCATCGGGCGGTCCGTTTTTTGGTAAAACGCGTAAAGAACTCCAAAATGTTACCGTAAAAGAAGCACTGGCGCATCCAAATTGGTCGATGGGAGCTAAAATCACCATAGATAGCGCAAGTCTTATGAACAAGGGTCTTGAAGTTATAGAAGCGGTGCATTTGTTTGGTGTTCCGGCATCACAAATTGAGGTTTTAGTTCATAGACAAAGCATATTGCACTCGGCAGTAGAGCTTTCCGACGGCGCAGTTATAGCCCAACTTGGCACACCCGATATGAAGTTGCCTATACAATATGCGCTGACATATCCCGAGCGTGATATGTGTTTTGAAAGTCTTGATTTGTTTAAAGTGGGTGCACTCACATTTGAACGACCCGATTACGAAACATTTCGTTTGTTGCCATTGTGTATAGAGGCAATAAATCGCGGTGGACTTTACCCAACCGCCATTAACGGTGCTAATGAGGAATCGGTTAAATTGTTCTTAGAGGGTAGAATTAAATTTTTACAAATAGCAGAGCTTAATGAAAAGGCTATGAATATGTGCGAGAATAAAAAAGATTTTACAGTTGATGACATTTTTGCGGCAGATAAAGCTGCACGACAAATTGTAAGAGAGGCTGTGTGAGATATGAAACAAATAGATAAGAATACCGTTAAGGCTGAAAATCAGCTAAGAGATAAACACGATGTAACCTTTGAGTGTGAAAAAAACACCGGCATACGCGTAATGATGGCGGGAAATTCTATTACTTTACATGAACCCAGTCCTACAATTGGTTGGAACAATCAATGGGGTATGGCGGCATCTGCTAAAGAAAAGGACTACGTTCACGTGCTTAAAAGTCATATTCAAAGTGTAAAACCTGACGCAACCTTTTGTATTTGTCAGGCATATAAATGGGAACGCGATTTTGCAAACGGCAAACAGGCATATCCAATTTATGAGGATGCCCGTAATTTTAATGCTGATATAATTATTGTTCGCTTTATAGAAAACTGTCCTCGCAATGATTTTGACCCTGATGTTTTCAAGCGGGAATATGTTGATTTTATAAATTACCTTAACAAAAGTGGTAATGCTAAAATTGTTCTTACCACTAGCTTTTGGGAGCATACGGCAGACAGCGTTATAGCTGAAATTTCTAAAGAAAAAGGCTGGCCACTGGTTGTTCTTAATGACTTGGGCGAGCTTGACGAGATGAAGGCACTAGGTCTTTTTGAGCATTATGGTGTTGCAAATCATCCGGGAGATCTTGGTATGAAAACAATAGCTGACAGAATCTTTGAAGAGGTTAAAAATTTACTTTAATTTAGGTTGTGATTATTATTTCTGGCATTATTTCATTTATTGGTGACAATGTGTTACCATACGTTATAGCAGTATTGCTTTTTTTGATATTGATTTTTATTCACGAGTTTGGTCATTTTATTGCGGCAAAGCTATTGGGAGTTCGTGTTAATGAGTTTGCCTTAGGTATGGGACCAAAACTGCTTAAATGGGGAAAGGGAGAGACTAAATACTCCATTAATCTATTGCCTATTGGTGGTTATTGCGCTATGGAAGGCGAGGATGAATCAAGTGGCGATGAGCGCGCCTTTTGTAACAAAAAGCCTTGGCGTAGATTTCTTATCGTTGTTATGGGTGCTGTGTTTAATCTAATACTGGGTTTAATACTCGTTGGCGTTACTCTCATACCGCAAGAACGTTTTACTACTACAACGGTCGATTCTTTTCATGAAAGTTCTGTAAGTTCTGGATACGGACTTCAAGAGGGCGATAAGATTATAAGGGTGGACGGTAGAAAAATTTTTACCACCTATGATTTAAGTTATGCATTTAGTAATGTGGATGATGGCGAGATAGATATTACCGTAAAGCGTGACGGTAAAAAGGTTGAACTTAAAAATGTAAAATTTGCAAGTGAAAAAATAGAGGGAATTAACTATTTAACAGTAGATTTTTATGTTAAAGGGCGCGAAAAAACCTTTACAAGCTTTATTGAGCACACCTTTGATACCGCAATTTCTAACTGTGCGGTGGTTTACCGTTCACTTGCTGATTTGCTGACGGGTCGATATGGAATAAGTGCTATGTCCGGTCCTGTGGGTGTTACAGCGGCTATAGGTGATGTAGCAAAGCAAAATATTTTTGACATTATACCGATTATGGCTCTTATAACCATAAATTTAGGCCTATTCAATTTATTACCGCTTCCAGCTCTTGATGGTGGTAGACTGATGTTTATTTTGTTTGAAATGATTTTCAGAAAGCCGGTTCCACAAAAATTTGAGGCGGCAGTACACGCTATAGGCTTGTTATTACTTGTCGGACTTATACTAATTATTACTTTTAAAGATATCTGGATGTTGATTGCAGGGTGATTTTATGTATACAAATGCTACAACTAAAAAGGTGTACGCGGGTGACGTAGCTATTGGCGGAGGCGCGCCTATTAGCATACAGTCAATGCTTTGCGCACACGCACACGATATTAACGGCAATGTGGCTCAGGCTCTTGCTTTGCAAGAGGCGGGGTGCGATATTGTTCGTGTGTCTGTACCTGATATAGAAACAATAAAAACCATTGAGGCATTAAAGAAAAACATTACCATTCCGCTTGTGGCAGATATTCATTTTGATTGGCGATTAGCTCTTGAAAGCGTTGCCGCAGGTGTTGATAAGGTTCGCATAAACCCTGGTAATATTGGTGATGAAAATAAGGTTTATGAGGTTGCACGAGTTTGTCGTGAAAAAAATATACCTATAAGAATTGGCGTAAATTCCGGTTCTTTGGAAAAAGAAATTTTATCAAAGTACGGTTCGGCCACGCCTGAAGCAATGGTTGAAAGCGGGCTGTATCATATATCACTTTTGGAAAAGTATGATTTTGATAACATTGTATTGTCACTAAAATCGTCAAACGTAAAGCGTATGTACGATGCGTATGTGTTAGCGGCCGAAAAATGTCCATACCCACTGCACCTTGGCGTTACCGAGGCAGGCACCGAAAATATGGGTGTCATAAAATCTTCGGCAGGTATTGGCGGGCTTCTTCTTCGCGGAATTGGCGATACACTTCGCATTTCGCTTACCGATGAACCAATTAAAGAGGTTGAGGCCGCCCAAAAACTGCTTAAAGCGTTGGGAATAAGACAAGGCGGCATAAAGTTTGTATCTTGCCCTACTTGCGGCAGAACCGAGATTGATTTGATAGGTCTTGCAAAGCAAGCCGAGGAACGCTTTGCAAAAATAGATAAAAATTTAACCGTGGCCATTATGGGCTGTGTTGTGAATGGACCGGGTGAAGCCAGTGCTGCCGATATAGGAATAGCAGGCGGTAAGGACTGTGGCGTTATTTTTAAGGGCGGAAAAATACTTTATAATAAAGTGCCCGAAGATAAACTTTTAGATTTGTTAGAACAAGAAATAAATAAAATGTGAGGAATTTAAATGTGCTCTTTTGAGGAGTTGTTTGCTACATATTTGAACAAAAATACAGTCGAAATATTTAGCGGTGTTAACGTATACGAATGTAAACTTAATAGCGATACACGTAGTCTTGATTTTAAACTGTTTAGTAAAAATTATATAACGCTCGCAAGTGTTAACCTTTTAAAAGAAGAAATCAAGCATGCGCTACAGCTTGAAAGTGTAGCGGTAGAATGTACTTTTCCAAGTGAGGTTTTTAACGTTGATGCTGCGGCAGATATTGTTGCTGAAATACGCACTAAAAATATAATATTTAATGGTTTTTTCAATGAGGCTCAATATTCACTTGATGGGAATAATTTAAAAATAACTTTAAAATACGGCGGCTACAACACAATTAAGGACGGTAACTTTGAAAAACTGTTTAAAACACTTGTTCAGAGCCGTTTTGGTTTAAAAACAGCTATTGAAGTATCCTTTGATGGTGTGCTGGAGGATGCGCCTATCGAACTGCCCGAACCAGTTATTGTGCATAGTGCACCCGAAAAGAAAAAATCAGAGCCCAAAGACGAAGAAAACGAAAAGAAATATGACTACAAGCCAAAGGACGGCTTGCCTGTATATCTTGAAAGCGCAAAGCTGTTTTACGGTAGAAAAATAGATACCAATGTAAAAAAATTAACATCTGTTATGTTGCCGCAAAACGATGGTGAAAGTGTATATGTAAGCGCGTGGGGCGAGGTGTTTGGACTTGAAAGCAAGGTGCTCGATACCAAACGCGGCGGCAAGATGGTAAAAATTAAGTTTTACTTTAGTGACACCACAAATTCATTTGCAGCATCGGTTACAAAGTTTTTTGATGCTAAATACACCAACAATCTAGATCAGGCGGCAAGTGAATTCTTAAACTCAATGTCTGCACTTAAAAATGGTGCATGTGTTGTTGTAAACGGTGATTATTCTTATGATAGCTGGAGTCGTGACTTTGTTCTTGATGTTAAGGCGCTGGCTACCATAAAGAAATATGAAGAAACCGACGATTTTGACGGTCAAAAGCGCGTTGAATTGCATTGTCATACTAATATGTCGGCAAAAGACGCCGTTGCAAGTGCGGGTGACATTATAAACCGTGCATACAAATGGGGCCACAAGGCTGTTGCCATTACCGACCACGGTGTTGTACAGGCGTATCCGGCAGTGGCTGAGGCGGTTGGAAAAATCCGCAAGGGTGGCGGCGAATTTAAAGCAATTTACGGCGTAGAAAATTATTTTATTGATGATACGCGTTTTGATATTTCAAATCTTACCAACAAAGAAATTGCAAAGCTACGTAATCACCAAATTTTGCTTGTTAAGGATTTAGTAGGTCTTAAAAATTTATATCAGCTTATATCTGAGGCGCATCTTCATAACTTTTACGGCAGACCTATTATTTTGCGCTCACAGTTAGATGCTCATCGCGAGGGACTGATTGTGGGCTCTGCTTGTGAGCAGGGCGAATTGTACCGCGCAATAATTGACGGCAAGGACGAAAAAACACTTTTAGAAATTGCCGATTATTATGATTATCTTGAAATACAACCACTTGGTAACAACGAGTTCATGGTGCGTGATAGCGCTAATCCTGATAAGGTCGATAAAAAGGGGAACGTTACACCAAACCGCTTTAAGCACGTTACAAGTATTGAGGTTGTAAAGGAATTTAACCGCAAGGTTGTAGAAATTGCTGACAAGTTAGGCAAGATGGTTGTAGCAACGGGTGACGTACACTTCCTTAAAAAGCAAGATGGTATTATCCGCCAGATAGTTATGGCGGGACAGGGCTTTGACGATATTGAAAATCAGGCACCGCTTTACTTTAAATCTACTACCGAAATGCTTGAAGACTTTTCATATTTTGGTGATCGTGTATACGAGTTTGTAGTAGAAAATCCAAACAAAATAGCACAAATGGTATCGGACGATGTTATCCCTGTGCCAAAGGGCAACTATCCGCCTGTTATTGAAGGCTCGGACGATTTGCTTCGCGAGATATGTTGGCGCAATGCCAAAGCTATGTATGGCGACCCTGTGCCCGAAATAGTTGAAAAGCGTCTAAACAAGGAACTTAACTCAATTATTAATAACGGCTTCTCTATAATGTATATATCGGCGCAAAAGCTTGTGGCCAAGAGCGAAGAACTCGGCTACTATGTTGGTTCGCGTGGTTCGGTAGGCTCGTCCTTTGTTGCAACAATGGCAGGTATATCCGAGGTTAACCCATTAGCACCTCACTATGTATGTCCTACCTGTCAGTACAGCGAATTCTTTACCGACGGTTCTGTGGGTTCGGGTTTTGACCTACCCGAAAAGAACTGTCCGCATTGCAATACTCCACTTAACCGCAACGGTCACGATATACCATTTGAAACCTTCTTGGGCTTTAAGGGTGACAAGGTGCCGGATATTGACCTTAACTTCTCAGATGAAGTGCAAAACACAATTCAAGAATATACCAAAACACTCTTTGGTGCTGAAAACGTTTATAAGGCAGGTACAATCTCTACAATAGCCGAAAAAACCGCATTTGGTTTTGCTAAAGCCTATGCCGAAAAAATGAACGTAGTACTCTCTCAGCCCGAGCTTAATCGCTTGGCAAGTATGGTAGAGGGCTCAAAGGTTAAAACCACTACCGGTCAGCACCCCGCAGGTATGATTATTGTGCCACAGGGTATGACAATTTACGATTTTTGCCCAGTGCAGCATCCTGCCGACGATACTGAGAGCGACATTATTACAACCCACTTTGATTTCCACTCTATTCACGATACAATTCTCAAGCTTGATGAACTCGGCCACGTGGTGCCTACTACATATAAATATCTTACCGAGTATTCGGGTATTGACGTAAACGATGTATCTATGAGCGACCCCAAGGTTTATAGCCTGTTTACCTCGACCGAGGCTTTGGGTGTAACACCCGAAGATATTGAGTCAAACACAGGCACATTTTGCTTGCCCGAATTTGGCACCTCGTTTGTACGCGGAATGCTTGTTGACTGTAAACCAAAGAATTTCTCTGACCTACTTCAGATATCGGGTCTTTCACACGGTACCGATGTTTATCTTGGTAATGCAAAGGACCTAATTGATAACGGCACCTGTACCATTTCTGAGGTTATAGGTACTCGTGATAACATAATGGTTTACCTTATACATCAGGGTATGGACGAGGGCAGAGCCTTTAAGATTACCGAAACGGTGCGTAAAGGCTTGGTTGCTAAAGGTAAGGTGTCTAAAGAAGAATGGGGACAAATGGAAGAAGATATGCGAGCAGTTGGCGTGCCCGAGTGGTACATAGGCTCTTGCTATAAGATTAAGTATATGTTCCCTAAGGCCCATGCGGCAGCCTACGTTATCTCGGCTATTAAACTTGGTTGGTATAAGGTATATAGACCGCTCGAATTTTACTGTGCCTACTTTACCGCTCGTCCTGAGGACGTTGACGTGCCCACCGTTATTAAGGGTAGGGGCGCCGTGCTTGCCAAAATGAACGAGATTAAGGCAAAGGGTAAAGAGGCTACTAAAAAAGAGCTTGATACCTATGACGTATTGCTTATAATCAACGAAATGATGGCGAGAGGTATCGAGATACTGCCTATTGATATCAAGCATTCCCACGCTATGAAGTTCTTGCCCGAAAACGGCAAGATGCGTCTACCTTTCGGCGCGCTTTCGGGCGTTGGTGAAAAGGCGGCATACTCGATTTACGAAGCCGCACAAAAGGGCGATTTTGTATCACGCGAGGATTTTGCCGTTGAAGCAGGTGTTTCAAAAACAATTATCCAGAATCTTGCAGACCTTGGCGCTATGGATGAATTACCCGACACAAATCAAATGTCGTTGTTTTAATTAAAAGCGAGAAGATTCGATTGAATCTTCTCGCTTATGTTTTTTATGCTGGGGGTTTAGGATTATTGATTATATCACCAATATCTATATCGTTATTATTATCGGTATTATTATGACTATTGTGTTTGTTTATAAAATATTCTTCGTACCCCTCAACCTCTACAGCTGGGACATAGGTTTTTGCATATATTATATTGCCATTTTCGGCAGTGCCTAAGTTTTTATAGAAGGCATAATAGGGTAACGTTAAATCACCGACATTAATGCCGCCCTTGTATTCAAAAGATACATAGTCGTAATTGGTAAAGTCAATGGGCGATTGTTCGTCTTGACATGCCGGACAGCCCCGATATGCTAAAACATAACCTTTGTTTAAGTATTCCTTGGCTTTTTCTAACGGTAATATATTCTTTTGTGCTATAGGTTTTGAATAAGAACCATTTTCGGTGCGGAACGACCAATACCAAATATTGCTTGCGTAATATAAATCATTCGACTCGTTTTCATAATCATTAAATGCAATTGAAATATAATCGGTATGTGGTCCATCACCTTGTAATTTGTTTAAGGGATGTTTTTCTGCATTGTATAAATAAACGATGTAGTCATCGTAAACATTGTCGAAATGACGAACTACCTTTACGTCATCGAACGAAACTTTAAATAAATCAAAGAGTTTTATTTTTAAATTTGAAAGCGAATTGATGATTTCTGCATCGCTTTGATTTTTTTGTATATAAAAGGTTTCGTTGTCGAGGGTTAATGGATTCTTAAAATTAGAAAAATTAACAGTATTTCTATTAAGTGCATTTGTTACGCCCATACTTATTCCGTAATAATCATTGTTTGTAAATTTATCCTCTATATTAATGTGTGAAGAATATGAATGTACAATATACTCGGGCGTGTCTATATTTAGAAACTTTGCAATTTTTGGAAAGAATTCATCGACAAGAGAGAGAGCTTCTTGCTGATTAATTTGTTTTTCATAATACCCTTTATATATTGTTATATATTTATCGTTAGGAATAGGATTGATATATAAATACTTTTCGTTTGGAGAAAATACTCTTTCATAGGAAATGGTTGAACCATTTGAATCTGGAGCATTTGGATTTAAAAAATACAAATCATCAATCGTAATAGTTATTTTGTCAGAATCTGTGCCGGCTGAGATATGACCGCTTGACCCCGCTGCGTTGCTTATGCCTAAGCTTTTGTCACTGCTGTCGGGATTATTGTTTGTGCTTTGCATCTCGTTTTTATGCTGTTCATTTTTGGCGGGTTCACTTTGTGTCTGTTCGGTTGAAGATTCTCCGTTTATAATTTCGGTTATAATCTCTGTATCATCCGATTCGGTGAATTTGTTATCGTTTAAATCGCTTATTACCTTAGTTGACGGTATCGCTACTAAAACTGCAGCGACACAAGCGGCGATGGTACTAATTGCAACCTTTTTTCGTCGGGCGGCGATTTTGATTTCAGGGGATTTGGCTTCGGCTATAAGCTCGTCGTCGATAGCGTCAAACGCATTTTGAAATAGGTTATTACCGTTCATATAAACACCTCCTGCTTTTCAAGGTGGTCAAGCAATTTTTGCCGTGTACGCAATAATATCATTTTGACCTTGCTTTGTGTAAATCCAAATTGACGGGATATATCCTTTATGGAGTCGCAGTACCAATAGTGACAAATAAACACCTGTCGGTCGCGCGTGGGTAATTCACGTAAAAAGGCGTTTAAAATCTCGGTGATTTCAAGCTCGGATATAGCGTTTGTGTTGTCGGGTATAAGGTTGGCAAGTTCGTCGATAGGCAATGATTGATTGCCGCCGCCACGCTTTTGCGCAGTATTAGCCTTTAACTTTTTAAATGAGAGATTACGTGTAATTCGGCTTAAAAAGGCGGAAAGCACCTGTGGCTTTGTGGGCGGTATTTGGTCCCACGCCGCCAAATATGTATCGCTTTCACATTCTTCGGCATCCTCGTGGGTCTTTAAAATATTGTAAGAAACCGAATATAGAAGTTTACCGTATTTTTGTTTGGTCTCATTTATCGCAGAGTTATCGCGCGCGAAATACAGCTCTATTATTCTGCTGTCATCCATAAAATTCACCCCTTTACTTAACAAGTACACTTTTAAAAGCAGTCGGTCACAAATTCTTTATACATTTTAATTATATATACAACGATTTGCATTGTAAAGTAGTGCAATATTGCACAAAATTTACGTAATATTTAAAATTTTTCACAAAAAAGGTTGCAATTTTGTAACCTTTTGGTATAATAAGAATATAAAAGGTTACAAAATTGTAACAATTTCGAGAGGAGAATGGTTGTGGGTGATGTAATTACGCTGATTATAGACAGTATAAAAAGCGCGGCATCTACAATTAAAAATAGTTCAAGAAGAGCAAAACAGGGTATGTTTGCATGTGTTGCAGTAATAGCAATACTTGCGAGTCTTTCTTTTACGGGTACACGTATAGCATACAAGGTAGACTATAGTGGCAGTAAAATTGCTACCGTTAGCAGTAAAAAACAGTTTAATGATGCGTTAGATCTTGTTGCTCAAATGGTAGAAGGCGATGATGTTGCAAACGCTGTTGAAGAACCAAAGTTTAGTGCGACGGTTGTTTTAGGTGACGACATTAACGACACTCAAGAGGTAGCAAACGCTATCATTGATAATACCGATGAAATTGTTGCAGCAACTGTTATTAAGGTTGATGACAGTATTGTTGCACGTGGTGAGAAAGAAACGGTTGATACAATTATATCCACAAGACTTAATATATTTAACAGCGATGAAGGTGTATGTACAAGCCGTTTTGTAAAAGATGTAAAATGTGAAGACGGTTATTTTATTAAAAGTGAGCTTGACGGTGAGAGGGCTATTGAGGGTGTTGTGAATTCGCTTGATGTAGTTACCGAAATGCGTAAAACTACCGACATCATTGTTCCTTTTAAAAGCACTACACAAAAAACCAATGAACAAATTGTTGGTTACAGCAAGGTAACTGTTACAGGCGTTTCGGGCGTAAACCGAGTAACTCAGGATGTTATTATGGTAAACGGCGAGATTCAATCTTGTGTTGAGGTTAGCAATGAAGTTGTAGTAGCACCTGTTAACGAGGTTATTGTAAAGGGCACTGCAAAAACACTTGCATCTGCCAAACAAAAACAGCAAGCTCATGCTGCAGGCTTTATATTTCCGCTACCCAGCGGCACTTGGCGCGTTAGCTCATATTATGGCGATGGTAGAAATCACAAGGGTGTAGATATTTGTGCAAAAGGCGGCACCTCTATTTATGCCGTAGCAGACGGTACTGTTGTTCACTCTGGTTGGAAGGGTGACTACGGTTATTGTGTAATTGTTGAACACGAGGGCGGTATGCGTACACTCTATGCACACGCGAAACAGCTTTGCTGTAATGTGGGCGATACCGTATCACAAGGCGAGGTAATAGCGCTTGTTGGCACAACAGGTCAGTCAACGGGTAACCATCTTCATTTTGAGGTTATTGTAAACGGTAGAAATTATGACCCTGCACCATATATTAACTTAGATTAATTTTTAAAATTGCATTTAAATCCTCTGCATTGCGCAGAGGATTTTTTGTGTATTTAACCTTGACTAAACCACCATATTTAGTGTATAATGTATACTGTATATTAATGTGAAAAAATATTGCTAATTGCAAGGAAGTGTAATTTTGGCTAAAGCAAAACCACAATATGACAATACAAGTATTCAAAAACTTGAAGGCCCTGACCGAGTACGAAAACGTCCCGGTGTAATATTCGGCTCCGACGGTCTTGACGGCTGTGAGCATTCGGTTTTTGAAATAATATCTAACTCTATCGACGAAGCGCGCGAGGGCTATGGTAAAAAGATAGTTATTACCTACCACAGCGACAATTCAATCGAAGTGCAAGACTTTGGCCGTGGTTGCCCCGTAGATTACAACTCTAAATACGATTGCGAAAACTGGGAAATGGTTTTCTGCGAGATGTATGCAGGCGGTAAATACGGCACCGACGAGGGCTCTAACTACAGCACCTCAATCGGTCTTAACGGTTTGGGCCTATGCGCTACACAGTATGCTGCTGAGTGGATGGACGTTGAGGTAAAACGTGACGGCTTTAAGTATAACCTTCATTTTGAAAAGGGCTTTAATAAAGGTGGACTTACAAAAGAGGCATACACCGGTCGAGATACGGGCACCAAAATTCGTTGGAAGCCTGATATCGAAGTGTTTACCGATATAAATATTCCACGCGATTATTTTATCGACACACTTAAAAGACAGGCTATTGTAAATGACGGCTTGCTGTTTGAGTTCCGTGAGCAGCAGGGTGCTCGTTATATAACACAAGATATTATTTACGAAAACGGTATTACCGATTACGTTAACGAAACGGTAGGCGAGGAAAAGCTTACTTCAGTACAGTTTTGGTCTGCCGAGCGTAAGGGTCGTGACCGCGAGGATAAACCCGAATACAAGGTAAAGATAAACGCGGCGCTTACATTCTCTAACCGCCATACAAAAAAAGAGTATTACCACAACTCAAGCTGGCTTGAGTACGGCGGTGCGCCCGAACGCGCTGTGCGAAACGCATTTGTTTACCAAATTGATGCTTATTTAAAACAAAACAATAAATATAAAAGCGGTGAAAGCAAGATAACCTTTTCTGATATAGAAGAATGTTTGGTGCTTGTTGTGTCGTCGTTTTCACCCGGTGGTCTTGTTTCGTACGAGAACCAGACCAAAAAGAGCATCACCAACAAGTTTATCGGTGACGCTATGACCGAATTTTTCCGTCACCAGCTTGAAATCTATTTTATAGAAAATAAAGCCGAGGCCGAAAAGATTGCCGAGCAGGTACTTATAAACAAGCGTAGCCGTGAGCGTAGTGAAAAAGAAAGAATCAACCTTAAAAAGACGTTGGCTACAGGCAACACAATGGCAGATCGTGTGCAAAAATTTGTCGACTGCCGCAGTAAAGACGTAAACGAGCGCGAGCTTTATATAGTTGAGGGTGACTCGGCTCTTGGCTCTTGTAAGCTTGCTCGTGACGCGGCTTTTCAGGCTATTATGCCCGTACGCGGTAAAATACTTAACTGCCTAAAGGCTGAATATGATAAGATTTTCAAAAGCGAAATCATCACCGATTTGCTTAAGGTATTAGGCTGTGGTGTAGAGGTTAAGTCAAAGGCAAACAAAAACCTTTCTAACTTTGATATGGCAAATCTTCGTTGGAACAAGATTATTATATGTACCGATGCCGACGTCGACGGCTTTCACATTCGCACACTTATTCTTACAATGATTTACCGCCTTATGCCAACGCTTATAAGTGAAGGCAAGGTGTTTATAGCTGAAACACCGCTTTATGAAATAAACACCAAAGCAAAAACTTATTTTGCCTATGACGAAAACGAAAAGACTGACATACTTACCGAAATAGGCGAAGAAAAATACACCCTACAACGTTCAAAGGGACTTGGTGAAAACCAACCCGATATGATGAACCTTACTACTATGAACCCCGAAACACGTCGTCTTATAAAGATACTTCCCGAAGATGCCGAATACACAAGCGAGATGTTTGATTTGCTGCTCGGCGATAATCTTGCTGGAAGAAAAGACTACATTTCGGAATACGGCTATCTATATATGGATGACGCCGATATTAGCTAAAGGAGATATAAAAATTGGCTCCAAGAAAGAAAAAAGAAACAGAACAAAAGTCTAAAAAGCCACAAAGCAATGCATATATTGCGGGTGCGGGCACAGTGGTAGAAAGCTTGGTTACCGAAACACTTAAATCAAACTTTATGCCGTATGCTATGAGCGTTATTATTTCGCGTGCCATTCCTGAAATAGATGGTTTTAAACCGTCGCACCGCAAACTGCTTTATACAATGTATAATATGGGCTTGCTTAAGGGCAATACCATAAAGTCGGCTAATATTGTTGGTCGCACTATGCAGCTTAACCCTCACGGTGATGCCGCAATCTATGAAACTATGGTGCGACTAAGTGAAGGTAACGAAGCGCTACTGCATCCTTATGTTAAATCTAAGGGTTCGTTTGGTAAAGCATATTCACGCGATATGCAGTGTGCGGCTTCACGTTATACCGAGGCAAAGTTGGCTCCCATAGCTGAAGAGCTTTTTGTAGATATCGACAAGGATACCGTTGATTTTGTAGATAACTACGACGCTACAATGAAAGAACCGGTGCTGTTCCCCGTAACGTTTCCGTCAATACTTGTAAATGCAAATATGGGTATCGCGGCAGGTATGGCAAGCAATATTTGCCCATTTAATCTACGCGAAGTGTGTGAAACTACCATTGCATATATTAAAGATAATGATATAAACGTGGCTGACACACTTTTAGCTCCGGATTTTCCAATAGGTGGCGAGTTGCTATACGACCGCAGCGAAATGGAAAAAATTTACGAAACAGGTCGCGGCAGCTTTAAAGTGCGTGGCACCTACGAGTATGACAAGTCAAACAACTGTATCGATATAAAATCTATTCCACCTACCACTACAACCGAAGCGATAATTGAAAAGGTAATTGATCTTGTAAAGGCGAAAAAGATTACCGAAATTAACGATATTCGTGATGAAACCGACCTGGGTGGTCTTCAAATTACAATAGATTTAAAACGTGGTGTTGATGCGGAAAAGCTTATGAAAAAGCTTTTCAAAATGACACCTTTACAAGATAGCTTTTCTTGCAACTTTAACATTCTTATCGCCTCAAGCCCGATGGTCTTGGGTGTAAAAGACATCATAAGTGAGTGGGTTGCGTTTCGTAGTGAATGTGTACGCCGCCGAGTTTACTTTAAGCTTGAAAAAGCAAAGGGTAAATTACATTTACTTAAAGGTATGGAGAAGATACTTCTCGATATTGATAAGGCTATTAAAATTGTTCGTGACACCAAAGAAGAAAAAGAGGTTGTGCCAAACCTTATGATTGGCTTTGGCATTGACGAGACACAGGCTGAATATGTAGCCGAAATTAAGTTGCGTCACTTAAACCGCGAATATATATTAAAGCGTCTTGACGAAATAGAAAATCTACAAAAAGAAATCGAAGAGATGCAGTCTATTCTTGATTCAAAGGCAAAAATCAAAAAGATTATTGTAAAAGAACTCGAAGAAGTTATCAAAAAATACGGTCAAGACCGTAAAACACAAATCGTTTCTGCCGAAACTGAGGACACAACAAACGAGCCTGAGGTGGTAGACGAGTCACCTGTAACACTATTCTTTACAAAAGACGGTTACTTTAAAAAGATTACACCGCTATCACTTCGTATGAGTGGCGAGCAAAAGCTTAAAGAAGGCGACGAAATCACACAGGTAATTGAGTCAACCAATGCTCACGATTTATTGTTCTTTACCACAAATGCGCAGGTTTACAAAAGTCGTGTTTTTGATTTTGTCGACGGCAAAGCAAGTACGCTTGGTGACTTTGTTGCAAGTAAACTCGAATATGACGAGGGCGAGCAAAGTCTTTATATGGTGCATACCCGTGACTATAGCGGATTTATGATATTTGTTTTTGATAACGGACGAATAGCCAAGGTTCCGCTTAAATCATACGAAACAAAAACGAACCGTAAAAAGCTTATTAAAGCGTACTGCGAAAAGCATAAAATTCATACAATTCTTTATTTTGAAAAGGATTGTGATTTGTTGCTAAAATCAACGAACAATCGTATGCTGCTTGTCAATACGGCGCTTATTCCCGCAAAGGCTACCAAAGATAACGGGGGTATTGCGGTTATGACTCAAAAGAAGGGTCAGCGCATATTTACAGCCGAGCCTTATGTAGACGAAGCGTTAGAAAATCCGCACCGCTATCGCACAAAGAATTTGCCTGCTGCCGGTGCACTACCACAAAAGGGCCAAGCAACACAAACCGCACTTGACATATAACGGTTTTAGCGGTAAAATAAAAAACCGTCCGAAAAGCCACATACCTTGAATGTTTTCAAAGTAAAATTCGCATCTCGGGCGGTGTGTCCGCCTCGAAATGCAAACGCTGTTACTCGTGGCTGACAATATTAATATTAACAATTAGAATTCAATTATACTTATTTGGAGTTGGTAAATTTATGAATAAAGAACTCGCAAAGCAGTATGACCCAAAGGACGTTGAAGACCGCATTTATAAAATGTGGCTTGACGAAAAATACTTTCACGCAAAATGTGAAGAGGGCAAAGACACTTATACAATAGTTATTCCGCCACCAAATATTACCGGTCAGCTTCATATGGGACATGCTCTTGACAACACTTTACAGGATATTCTTATCCGTTTTAAGCGTATGCAGGGCTTTGACACGCTTTGGCTTCCGGGCACTGACCACGCATCTATTGCGACAGAAGCCAAAATTGTTGAGGCAATGAAAAAGGAAGGTATCACAAAAGAAGATATTGGCCGTGAGGGCTTCCTTGAGCGTGCATGGGACTGGAAGCGTCAATACGGCGGCAGAATTATCGAACAGCTTAAAAAGCTTGGTTCTTCTTGTGACTGGGACCGTGAGCGTTTTACACTTGACGAAGGCTGTAACAAAGCCGTTCGTGAAGTGTTTGTAAACCTTTACGAAAAGGGTCTTATCTACCGTGGTGAGCGCATCATTAACTGGTGCCCACACTGTAAAACCTCTATTTCTGATGCCGAGGTTGAATATGAGGAACAGGCAGGTCATTTTTGGCATTTGCGGTATCCGTTTACCGATGGCAGCGGTTACCTTGAACTTGCTACAACCCGTCCTGAAACATTACTTGGCGATACTGCAGTTGCAGTAAACCCAAATGATGAAAGATATAAAGATTTAATCGGTAAAGAGCTTGACCTTCCAATTGTTCACCGTAAGATACCGGTTGTTGCCGACGATTATGTTGAAATGGATTTCGGTACAGGCGTTGTTAAAATTACACCTGCACACGACCCCAACGACTTTGAGGTTGGTCTTCGCCACAATCTGCCTGTTATTTGTGTTATGACCGACGATGCGAAAATTGTTGATGATTATCCAAAGTATGCAGGTTTAGACCGCTACGAAGCTCGCAAGGCTATTGTTGCAGATTTAGAGGCAGAGGGCGCACTCGTTAAGGTAGAGGATTATACCCATAATGTTGGCACCTGCTACCGTTGTGGCACTACCGTTGAGCCTGCCGTTTCAAAGCAGTGGTTTGTAAAGATGAAGCCACTAGCAACTCCTGCAATTGACGCTGTTAAAAACGGTGAAACAAAGTTTGTTCCACAGCGTTTTGAAAAGGTATATTTCCACTGGCTTGAAAATATTCGTGACTGGTGCATTTCGCGTCAGCTTTGGTGGGGACACCGTATTCCCGCTTGGTACTGTGAAGAGTGCGGCGAGATAACTGTATCTCGTGAAGATGTTCACAAGTGCGCACACTGCGGCAGTGAAAAGATTGTTCAAGACCCCGATACACTTGACACTTGGTTTTCATCTGCTCTTTGGCCATTCTCTACTTTGGGTTGGCCTGATAACACCGAAGATTTAAAACACTACTACCCAACAAACACACTCGTTACTGGTTATGACATTATTCCTTTCTGGGTAATGCGTATGATGTTCTCAGGACTGGAGCATACAGGTGAGGTTCCGTTTGATACCGTTCTTATTCACGGTCTTGTTCGTGATTCGCAGGGTAGAAAGATGTCAAAGTCACTGGGCAATGGTGTTGACCCTCTCGAAGTAATCGACACCTACGGTGCTGATGCGCTTCGCTTCTCACTTGCTACGGGCAACAGCCCAGGTAACGATATGCGCTATATTCCTGAGCGCGTAGAGGCAAGCCGTAACTTTGCAAATAAGATTTGGAACGCCGCAAGATTTATTATGATGAACCTTGACAGCGATAAGGTATTGCCGGTTGACATTAACGCCTTAGCGCTCGAAGATAAGTGGATTATTTCAAAATACAATACACTTGTTCGTGACGTCACCGAAAACCTTGACAAATTTGAACTTGGATTAGCAGTTCAAAAGCTTTATGACTTTATTTGGGACGTGTTCTGCGACTGGTATATCGAAATTTGTAAGGCTCGCTTAAATGGTGATGATGAGGCGGCAAAAAACACTGCTCGCAGCGTGCTTGTGTATGTGTTTACAAATACGCTTGCACTCCTTCATCCGTTTATGCCATTTATTACTGAAGAAATTTGGCAAAGCTTACCACACGGCGACGGTAAAGCACTTATGGTAACCGAGTGGCCTGAATTCTGCGAAGAATTTAATTTCTCTGAGCAGGAAGCAGAATTTGAAAAGATTATGCTTGTAATCAAGGCCATCAGAAACCGCAGAGCCGAAATGAACGTGCCACCTTCTAAAAAAGCAAAGGTTTGCATTCAAACAAACTTTGCCGACACATTTAGTACAGGTGCATCATACATTTGTCGCTTGGCTTCTGCTTCTGAAGTTGAAATAGGCGACAGCTTTGACGCTGAGGGTGCTATTCGTGTAGTTACCGATGCGGCTACAGTTTATATGCCAATGAAGGAGCTTGTTGATATCGACGGTGAAATAGCAAGACTAAATAAGGATTTGCAAAAGGCTATCGTTGATAAAGAGTTCTTTGAAAAGAAGCTAAATAATGCCGGCTTTGTAGCAAAGGCACCTGCCGCTGTTATAGAGCAGCAGCGCGCAGGTCTTAGCAAAGCGCTTGATAGAATAAAGATGATTGAAGACAGTATCGCTGACCTCAAGGCTCTTTAATTAAAAAACAAAACTTTAAAAGAGAGCCAAATTAATTGGCTCTCTTTTTTATTACGGTAAATGTATTTTTCTCTATTAAATTAATAAGCTTTAAATATATTCACCGTATTAAAAAGGATTAATTGCTTAATCCTTGATAGTATTATGTGATATTTATTTTAAAATTTTCAAGTAAAATTTTGGTGTTTTATGAAATATATAGAAACTTTAAATTATATACATTCGCTTGGTGCTTTTTCGCATAAAGCCGGTCTTGGACGTATAACCGCTGTGTGTCAAAAGCTTGGTAACCCCCAAAACAACTTTAAAGCAATTCATATTGCGGGCACTAACGGCAAAGGCTCGGTTAGTATTTTTGTATCAAGCGCTTTAAAAGCAGCAGGGTATAAGGTTGGCACCTTTGTATCACCATACATTGTTGATTTTTGCGAGCGAATACAAATAAACGGTGAGTATATAAGTCAAGAAGATTTGTGCCGACTATCACAAAAGGTTATTGACACAAAAGTAGAATTGACAGAGTTTGAATTTATAACCGCAGTTGGTTTTTTATATTTTAGTGAAAACAATATAGATATTGCTGTGCTTGAAACGGGTCTTGGCGGCCGATTTGATGCTACAAATGTAATAGATGCACCTCGGGTTTCTGTTATTGCTAAAATTGGACTTGATCATACCGCAATTCTTGGCGATACAATCGAGCAAATTGCCAAAGAAAAGTGTGGTATTATAAAAGGTAATACCGTTGTTACAACCCATACTCAACCGCAATCGGCATATGATGTTATAAAATCATATTCGCAAAATGTAATAACACCAAATATAAATGATTTAACAAATGTTAATACTTCGGTTTTGGGCAACAGCTTTACTTATAAAAATCAAAACTATAAAACAAATCTTGGCGGAAAGTATCAGGTTGAAAATGCGCTTATTGCAATCGAAACACTTAAAAACTGTGGACTAAGTGTTGGTGAAGATAATATAAAACAAGGTTTAAAAAATGCTTTTATACCCGCACGACTTGAGGTGGTATCACAAACTCCTCTTATTGTAATAGACGGCGCTCATAATCCCGATGGAGCTTATGCTCTTTACAGTGTGCTCAAAGAGTACAAAAATATTACTGCTATTGTAGGCGTTATGCGTGATAAAAACTATAATGAGGTATTAGCTAAAACGTTGCCACTTTGTGAGAATGTAGTTTGTGTGACGCCAAATGTACGGCGTGCACTACCGGCAAAGAAATTATCGACTGTAGCACGACGGTACTGCAAAAATATCTTTGTTGCTGATAGTTTAGATGACGCATTAAAAATTGCAAAGCAAAACAGTAACCAAATATTTATTTTTGGTTCGCTTTATCTAGCAAGCGAAATACGATCGCTTTTAAACGATAAATAAAACTATAATATGACAATTCAATGTGACAAATTTTACCCAGACAAGCTTTTATAATATTATAAAAGCTTGTTTTTATTTTTATATTTTAAATTCCTCATAAGGCCCCCTTGCATAAAGGGGGTTGTCACCGCAGGGACTGGGGATAGAAAGAGGTGTTTTTATGTCAGTAGATATTAGTGTGAACGGGGAGGTAACAACCGCTTATTTATGTGGTGAAATAGATCATCATTCGGCGGCGGGTATTCGTTCTGCGATTGATAATGCGGCCGAACTTAATATGCCCTCACTGCTCGTTCTTGATTTTACCCGTGTCAGTTTTATGGACAGCTCGGGCATAGGTCTTGTTATGGGTAGGTACCGTAATTTATCGCGGCGTGGTGCAAAGCTTCATATTACGGGAACCTCACCACAAATATACAAAGTAATGCGACTTTCAGGCATCGAAAAATTGTCAACCATTGATGAACCAAAGATTAAGGAGATGTAAATATGGAAATTATAAATAAATTCAGTATGAACATACTATCACGCTCGGCAAATGAAGGCTTTGCACGCGCCACCGTTGCGGCGTTTGTGACACAGCTTGACCCAACGCTCGAAGAGATAAACGATATTAAAACCGCAGTTAGTGAGGCTGTTACAAACTGTATTGTTCACGCCTATCGTGAAAATTTGGGTAAGATTTACATAAGTGGCGAAATCACTGACACCAATATAATAAAAATTAAAATTCGCGATAATGGATGCGGTATTGAAAATGTAGAAAAGGCTATGGAGCCACTTTATACCACCGTAGGTGGCGAGCGAGCAGGACTTGGCTTTGCCGTTATGCAATCATTTATGGATTCAATACGCGTGCGCTCTTGCGTGGACAAGGGAACGACTGTAACTATGCTTAAAAAAATAGCTCGTCGATACACAGTAAATGGTTGATTCAAAATTACGTGACAGTTTTATAGAAAGCAATCTGCCGCTTGTCCATTCGCTTTGCAAACGATTTACAGGGCGAGGAATAGAGTACGACGACCTATATCAAGCGGGATGTATTGGACTTATAAAGGCAGCTGACGGCTTTGATGAGGATAGGGGACTTTGCTTTTCTACTTATGCAGTACCTGTGATTTTGGGCGAAATCCGCCGTATGTTTCGCGACGGCGGTTCAGTTAAGGTTTCACGTAGTTTAAAGGAATTATCGTTAAAGATTACACGCACAAAATCCGTTTTGGAATTAAAGCTTTCTCGCGAGCCTACCGTAAACGAGTTGGCAACAGAGCTTGGTGTTACACCCGAAGAGATAACCGAGGCACAATCGGCGTCTCAACCAACGGTATCGCTCACGTATGAAAGTGACGATAGAACAACCCAAATAGATATTTCGGTTTCGGGACCTGAAGATTTGCTTACAAACAAGCTGCTTCTTGAGCGGGCATTTAAGCATTTGAATAATATCGAACAGCAGATAATCAGATATCGTTATTTTGAATACCTTACTCAAAACGAAACAGCAACCAAACTTGGTATGTCGCAGGTACAGGTGTCGCGTGCTGAAAAGAAAATACTGCTCAAATTACGCAACGTTATTGGCTCGGTTGCTTGACAAAAAATACTACAGGATATATTATATATATGTAATGAAAGGGGATGTAAAATGAAACCCATATTATATATTGTAATACCTTGCTACAACGAGCAAGAGGTATTGCCGGTTACAGCGCCTATGTTTTTACAAAAGATAAACGATCTTTATATTGAAGGTAAAATCAGCGAGCATAGCCGTATACTTTTTGTAAACGACGGCAGTAAGGACCGTACTTGGAGCATAATTACCGAATTATCACAGCTCGACGAGCATTACTGCGGTATTTCACTAAGCCGCAACCGCGGTCATCAAAACGCATTGCTTGCGGGTCTTATGGAAGCGAAAAATAAATGCGATATTTCGGTTTCGGTTGACTGTGACGGTCAGGACGATATTGACGCTATCGACAAAATGATAGACGAGTATCTATCGGGTAGTGACATAGTTTACGGTGTTAGAAGTGACCGTAAAACCGATACCGCTTTTAAACGCGGTACAGCGCAATTTTTTTATAAATTAATGCGAGGTATGGGCGTTGATATGGTGTATAACCACGCAGATTATCGCCTTATGTCAAAACGCGCTCTTGAGGGCCTTTCGCAGTTTGAAGAAGTTAACCTGTTTTTACGTGGGCTTGTTCCAATGGTTGGGTTTAAATATTCTTGTGTAGAATATTCTCGAAAAGAGCGTCTGGCTGGTAAAAGCAAATATCCACTCAAAAAGATGTTGTCCTTTGCCATTGACGGCATAACCAGTCTTTCGGTAAAACCAATTCGCCTTATAACAGCAGTTGGCTTTATTGTTGCAATACTTAGCGTTATTGGTATTATATGGTCGGTAGTTACACGCCTTGTTACCGGACACACTGGTGGTTGGGCTTCTACTATTAGCATTATCTGCTTTCTTGGCGGTGTTCAACTACTTAGTCTTGGCGTTATCGGTGAATATATCGGTAAAATATATCTCGAGGTAAAACGCAGACCGCGTTTTATTATAGATAAAAAAACAGATGATATTAAATAAATATATATGTATAAGGAACGGCTGCGTGGTCGTTCCTTTTTTCACCTTTTTACTTATTGTTTAATAAACTGTATAGAGGACGTAAATTGTAAAAAGGAGAAAATGCTATGAACTATACAGATACCAACTACCGTATGCCACGTGATATGGCAACGGAAAATGGCGTTCTTGCTATGGCGTTTGTAAATTCGCAAAAAATCAATTCCGTATACGATGTTGATACGGGATTCACGTGCGGAACTATATATCCTTGTCTTAATAAACCGTTAAGTGCAGGAGGCGTATGGCGATGAACGAAAAAATGATGATTAAAAAGCGAATTCACGCTTACGATTTTGCTATACACGAAACAGAACTCTTTCTCGACACCCATCCTCGTGACCCCAAAGCATTGCATATGCTGCGCGAATACCGCCGTCGTAGGCAAGACGAGGTCGCAAAGTACGAAACTCGCTTTGGCAAATATATTGTAACCAGCAACGACGTACCGGCCGATAATTGCTGGGAATGGGTAGATTCTCCGTGGCCATGGGAAAGGCAGGTATAACGTATGTGGAAATATGAAAAGAAATTACAGTACCCTGTAAACATTAAAAATCCAAATCCTAAGCTTGCAAAAATAATTATAAGTCAGTACGGCGGCCCCGACGGTGAGCTTGGCGCATCTATGCGTTATCTTACTCAACGCTACGGTATGCCATACAACGAGGTAAAAGGAATTCTTACCGACATCGGTACCGAAGAGCTTGCTCATATGGAAATGATCTGCGCTATGGTGTATCAGCTTACACGCAATCTTACTCCGGAGCAAATTAAAGCGTCGGGCTTTGACACCTATTTTGTAGATCACACAGCGTCCGTTTATCCTGTAGCGGCATCGGGTCTACCTTGGAGAGCCGAGTATATTCAGTCCAAGGGTGATATAATCGCCGACCTGCACGAAGATATGGGCGCCGAGCAAAAGGCACGTGTGACCTATGATAACCTCATCCGTCTTATTGACGACCCCGATATACTTGACCCACTCAAATTTCTTCGCCAGCGTGAGATAGTCCATTACCAGCGTTTTGGTGAAGCACAGCAAACAAAGTGGAATGACAACGGCGGAGCAGCTGACAAAACCGCTTGAAATAAGGCTTTTTTAAGTACATAATGGAGATTTAAAATGAAGCTATTTAAGTGTATTGTTATGTTGATTTTAGTTTTAATTACTATTCGGACAGGCTATCTCGCACTTTTGTATAAGGTATCAACAGCAACAGGTGCTTTTCTTATCTCCTTAGGTATCACCTTGTTTGTTGCAAGTGATGGCGGTCTTGAAAGAAAATCAAATTGAATCATTGCTATCCTGATTACAGCATAGTTATAATTAACCTACAAATTTTCAAATTTTTGTTGATTTGTAGGTTAATTTGTGATATACTATTAGTAGTCAGGAGGTAATAGTATGACTGATATTATTTTTGAGTATAAAGAATTACTTGCATCAAAACTTGAAATTGAGCAAAAGCTTAGTGTTTTGCCAAAAGGATATATTTCTAAAAAGACGATTGGCGGTAAGCAATATTTATATTTGCAAACCCGTAATGGTGATACGGTTGAGAGTAAATATATTAAGGCGGAAGATGCAGAAGAAATAACAAGTCAGCTTTCCTTAAGAAAAGAATACGAGGCAGAGTTGCCCGAAGTTATTATAAGACTTGCAGATATTGAAACCGCCGCGGAGTTGTTAGACAAGACATTGCTTCGTAAATTAAAAATGTTAAAGCTCACAAGCGGTATGGATAGCATTTCTGCTGACGAAAAAGAAAAACGAATTTCCTTTTCCGATGCTATGACATCAATAGAGGGCGTTCCCGTAAGTGATAGAGTTAAAAGCGATCTTGCCAATTGGAAAAACGGAAACATAACATTTTTGTCTGTTTTCGAGCAAACACTTAGAAGATACGGTTTTGTAACGGAGGTATAACAAATGCGTGACCCTTATTTATATGATGATGTAAACGTACTCAAAAACTTAGCTGATATTAAAAATTCAGAACTGCTACGCAAGGCAGAAGCCGATATTACCGGTCTTGCTATGGCGGCGATTTATGATTATAAATATGATAAGTTTAACACCGAAACTTTGCAGGATATTCACCGCAATATCTTCGGTCAGATATTTGATTGGGCGGGAGAATTCCGCACTATTCAAATGGTGAAATATGAAGATGTACTTGGCGGTGATACCGTTCGTTATGCTTATCCTAAAGAAATTAAAAAGCAACTGAATGAAACAATGAAAGAAATTGCCAAGCTCAAAAGAACCGGCAATAATGATAAGGATATCGTTTTCAAGCTTGTTCGTATCATAGCAAGTATTTGGCAAACCCACCCGTTCCGTGAGGGCAATACAAGAACGGTTATAGTGTTTGCTGTGCTTCTTGCAAAATCATTAGGTTTTGAAGTGGAACACGAACTATTTAAAACAAACTCAGCCTATGTTCGTAACGCCCTCGTTTGGGCATCACAAGGCATTTATTCAAAATATGAATACCTGGAGCGTATCTTCTTCGATGCAATTCTCGGTGAAGATAACGAAACCGATAATCCCACCGAAACAAAATCAAGCAAATACGAAACCATCGGCGAGTACAAAGTTAATGACTATAAAGAACGCCCGCATGAGTATACGGAAGACTAAAGGAGTAAATTATGTTATTAGTAAAATTCTTTGCAGAATCAGATTCTACTTCAATTTCAAACTATGCAGAATATGTCACCAACATTTGCAAAACCCTTTATGATTCTGGCTTAGTAACCGAGTATGATTACGATGGCAAATGGGGTGATGAACTAGAAGATTCAATTGAAGAAGTAGAAGAAAATATATGGGTATGGAACATTAAATTTTGTGATAAAACCACTTGCGGTAAATTTTCATTGTTCTTTGAATTTGGCACATACAGTTGTTCAACGCAGTTTACCGTAAAAATTTATTCCGATGATTATATCCCGTCTCCTACTGATAAATATCTTGAACAGTTAAAGCTAACCATCAAAAAAGAAATCAAAAGCGATTGGGAAAAGATTGTTTGGTTGGTAGATGAAGATGCCGCCACTTTATCAGTATCTTTATATCCTATAATTTACTCCGTCGAAAATCTTGCAAGGCAACTAATAAACGAAGTAATGACCAAAGAATATGGAATCACTTGGTGGGATAGATTTGTTCCGATCAGCATTAAAGAAAAACATCAAAATAGGTTTGTTGTATATAAGCAAAGTGTGCCAAATTTCAATAATATTGATGAGCGCTTACTAACGATTGATATAGCAGACTTGCAAAAAATATTTACTTACTGCAGTAAAAAATGGAAACCAGCTCCTGATGCGGATATAGATCGCTATTTGTCTGAATTGACAGCATTAACAAACGAAAGAATTATTGAAAAAATCAAATCCAATAGTGAAATAGAATTAGATTTATGGTTGGAGCACTTTTCAAAATATCTTCCAGTAGATTTTCTAGAAAGATTCGAAGATTTTTCGAAAGATAGGAATCATGTGGCACACAATAAATTATTGGATAGAAATATACATGGCAAAATTTTAGCAAACGCTAAACATCTTGAAAAAGATCTCGTAACTGCACTTGAAAAGGTCGACAAAATAGTAGTTTCCAAGGAACAGAAGGAAATAATTGCAAAAGAAACTTATCGATTAGAACAAGAAGCACTTGCACACGAACACAGAATTATGGAACAAGAAGCTAACATATCAGTGAGAGATCAAACGGAAATAATTGAATTTATTAACGAATTCTTATATGAAAAATACAGTATAATTTTAGATAATATTAGGTTTAGGGATGATATTGAACTTTCCGAATTTACTGAAATTGAAGACGCTCAATATAGTGGAACATTGTTTGATATAACTTATAAAATTTCACAAGAGACTGTTTCGGTCGAATACCATATTGATTGTTTGGATGACGAACCGGGCAGCGAAAGCGTCTGCAGAGTTGGCATTAATGATAAGTTTATTGATATTTCTTATTCTAATGGTGAAGCAGAATTTAATGACGATGTAGGTTGTTATGTTCCAATAACCCAAGATGAAATATTAGAGGACATAGACTTAGCAGAATGGGTAACGGACTACATTGGTATTCATTTTGAAAATTTGCGTGAAAAAGTTGATTCAGATATGTATTCAATTATTAAGGATGGTGGAATTAGCCCAATATTAGAGTTTGGATGTTGGGAATGTGGTGAACCATATATTTGCATTGATGATGAATATGCACCATTTGGAACATGCTTAAATTGTGGAGCGCATAACGACATCGTAAAATGCGATAGGTGTGAACAATATTTTGAAGGTGAGGATAACGGAGAATTTAATTTATGTGAAAATTGTGAATATGATATTGAGCGTCAATAAATAAATATAACCCCAAAATATAATTTTTCTTGTCAATTAAATTTTTTCAGATACCCCAAATAGTAAAAATTCTTATATAGTAAAATCAATTTGTCGCTATCTCAAGAAACGAAGCGGTTACATCTCATGCTAAAATGGCGATACCTAATTTGTGTGTTGATTCTACGAAAAATTCGACTGAATTTTAATTGTTCAAGACTCTATACGGAAAACGAAAGCAAAGGATGAGTACAATGAGTAAGGATATTTCTATTAATCAAATTATTAAAGAAATGGAATCAATGTCTTTCAGTCAAATTATGGATTTAATATTAAATGATTTACATATTTCTTGTGAGGATGATATAGATAGAAATCTTAATTTGGATGAATACGGATTTATAGTTCAAGACTTGATAGATGAGCCCACAAAAATATTGTTGTATTTAGCATGTAAACGTGCAACAAAAAACGCAATAAAGGCACATGCGAATCAAAAACAGTTTTTCTTTCATAAACATATATATTTTGATGAGAATACCGATTATATAAACACTTATGCAACACTCTTTCCCGGAAGATTTGTTTTATATACACCAGATATTTATCTTAATGGCAAATTGTCAATTGAAAAATCCAAAAAAACATTAGGAATGAATATAGCTTCTGGAACCGGCTTGATAAGATATTATGTCAGACATAAAGAATTATTGAAAAATGAGGAGTTTTTTATATTTCCTCAATCTGTTTTTGATGCTTCTAAATCATCAAAATATGTTACTGTTCCTAATCTTGCTAATCGAAAAAACAAATGTTTTCTTGATATTATAGAAAATAAATTAGAGATAATACCAAAGACAAACCATCTTAACTTAATACTAGAACTTCCCTGGCTAAAAAATGCTCGTATAGAAGATTTTTTTGAATTGCGTGAAAAATATAAAACGGAATATGAACATTTTTTGATACAAACAGATAAATTAATGCTGGCATCAAAAAACGGCAAGGCCATAGAGTCCATTTTGGCAAAAGAATATAATGAGGCTGCACTAGAAATACGCAATACAATGCTAAAACAGAAAACTTTATTAAAAAACAAGGGATTAGATGTGGCATTAGGTGCTGTATGTACAATCGTACCGATTGCCTTAGAACAAGTAGGTTTCGATTTATTTGATCCTAAAATTTTAAGTTCTGTAGTTGGTGGAACGACCGTTTATAATGGAATAAAACAGTTTTTTGAAATCAGCAATATGGCTAAAGAGAATCCGTATTGGATCTTATATCAATGGGAAGAAAAAACAAATAGATTATCATAAGCCATTAATTACATGGATAAAAGTCAACGGAATCTAAATCTTTCACTAATTTCATGTTTTATAATTGTATTATGTGAAGTTAATAATTTAGCTGTTAAAATTAACTATAATGACAAATTTATTCGAATGTGTGAGCATATAGAAATATTTTATAATACTTCAATTCAACAAATGATAACGCAATATCACTTGATTGGTATTGCGTTATTTTTTGTTTTGTGATATAATACCAAATGCGACACAGTTTAATATTGCTCTGAACAGGCATACTATTGGTAAAAATGTATGCCTTGATATCATTTCCTGTTTGGAGTGAACTGTGTCGCAACAGATCAGGCTACGTTTTTCGGTGCGTAGCTTTGGCTGCGCACTTTTTTATTTATCAAGAAAAGAGGAAAAGAAATGAAAAAAATCAGTAGTGTAATTTGGGGAATCGTGCTTATTGTAGCAGGTGCATTATTTGCACTGAACGCATTAAACATAACGAACATTGACATCTTTTTTGATGGTTGGTGGACATTGTTCATCATCGTGCCCTGTGCCGTAGGTTTGTTTACCGAACGAGAAAAGACAGGTAATATTATTGGTGTTGCGGTTGGTGTATTCCTGCTGTTGTGTTGCCAGGATATATTAAGTTTTTCTATGCTTTGGAAGCTTCTTGTACCTGCCATTATTGTAATTGTGGGACTTAAGATGGTTTTCACAGGTCTTTTTGGCAACAAAGCAAATGAAATTATAGCCAAGATTAAACAAGACGGCGGCGAAACCAAGGTCGGCTGTGCCACCTTCTCCGGTTGTGATCTGAATTATGACGGTGAAGTATTTGAGGGTGCTGAGCTGACTGCTACCTTCGGCGGTGTGAAGTGCGATCTCCGAAATGCTATTATCGAAAAAGATTGTGCCATTCAGGTGTCGGCTATCTTTGGCGGTATTGATATTTTTGTTCCCGACAACATCAATGTAAAGGTAAGCTCCAACTGTATCTTTGGTGGCATCTCTAACAAGACTTTCGTACACAAGGATGCTCCTACCATCTATGTAAGCGGTACTTGTATGTTTGGAGGCGTTGAAATTAAATGACCAATTTTCAAAAAACAGTAAAATATATAGCAATGGCTTTTGCTATCTTTCTCACAGTTAGCATTATCGGAGGAATTTTAAGTATGTTTGGTCTGTTCGGTGGATTTTTCGGCGGCGATGCTGTGACCGAAGATATAAAAACTTATTCAGTATCATCAGAGATAC
>SVOH01000015.1:0-37348 GCA_015066515.1 Oscillospiraceae bacterium
GTTTTGAAACTAATATGATATAATAAGTCTTAAATAATAAAACTTTTTCATTTTTTAAGGACGATTACTATGAAAAAAACCTATATAACATCTATGCCCGACCATATTGGTGCTTTTTTGAAAGCCAGTGAGTGTTTTTCCTCATTAGGAATCAATATAACCCGAGTAAATTATAATAAGGCTATTGACACCCACATATTGTTTATTGATGCTGATGGCACAGAAGAACAACTTAAAAAAGCGGATTTGGAGCTTGAAAAAATCGGATACTTAGACAATGACGACTCCAACAAAACAAGTGTTGTTTTATTAGAATTTTGTTTAAAAGATGTTCCCGGAAGTGTTACAGATATACTTAAACTTATAAGTGAATTTAATTTCAATATTTCTTATATAAATTCACAAGAAAACGGAACAGATTATCAATATTTTAAAATGGGATTATATGTTGATGATTCTGATAAAATTGCCTATTTTTTAAGTCAAGCAGAAAAGTTATGCAAGGTGCGAGTAATTGATTATAATCGCTCTAAGAATGTGTACGATAACAGTATTTTCTATAACACCTATGTTTTGGGTTTATCACAAATGATGGGTCTGTCCGCAGATGAAAAGCAAGAACTTTTAATAAATGTTAATCTTGCTATGCAAACATTAGATGAAAAAGGTTTATCGCCTTATAGAACATTTGACAGTATAAGTAAGTTTGCTGAACTTTTAAGTGTTTCAAAAGGAAAAAACTTTTCACCACGTATAAGCACACAAAAAATTTCCGAAAGCACTGAAATAATTTTAGTTGAGCCGCCCTGTGGAAGCAACACAATAATCATAAAAAGTAATGGCGAGTATCTATTTATTGATAGTGGATATGCTTGTTATCAAAACGAAATGGTTAATATATTTAACAAAATTATTCCTGAATTTAGTACTATAAAAAAGAAAATACTTATCACCCATGCGGATGTAGACCATTGCGGACTCTTGCCGATTTTTGATGAGGTAATTACAAACGAAAAAACGGCTGAATGCTTAGAAAAAGAATATAATGGACTTGACGGATACCGAGAGGAAAATCCTTTACATAAGCCGTATATTAACATTTGCAAAATTATTACTGAGTACAAGCCAATAAATCCCGAAAAGGTTGTTAAATTTTGGAAAAGTGCACAAACAAATGATAAGCCGCTTACCCAAATAGGTTTTTATAATTTTGGTGAGCTAAACTTTGAAGTGTATGAAGGAAAAGGCGGACATCTACCTGGGGAAATCGTTTTAATAGATTATGAAAATCACATTGCGATTACAGGAGATATTTATATCAACACACATGGCCTTACTGCTGAACAAGAAAAATATAACAGATACGCACCAATACTAATGACATCGGTTGATACTGACCCAAAATTATGTTCAGAAGAAAGAAATGCTATTTTACAACGATTGGGCGTAGGAAAGTGGCAGATTTTTGGAGCGCACGGTTTTAAAAAGGATTATTCAGTAAATTTATAGTTTTATCTTTAGTAAATATTATATTTCCCCTTTTGCGTACTGCACCACTTGGCCGACATAAAGGAATCTAAATAATTAGGTTTACAAAATAATTTATCCCCTTGGATTTCTCCAAGGGGATTTTTATATGTGTATAATTTTTTACACAAAAAATTCTTCTATTACGTCTTTACCGTCAAGATATTCTAACATATTAAAGCCGAGTAGGTTCCAGCTTGAAAAGCCTTTATTAAAAATGCCCTCACCTGTTTCGGGATCATAATATTCGTGAAAAGCACCGTTCTTTTCAAAATCAAGTGCTAAAAGGTCAAGAGTTTTTGTTGCTAATTCTTTTGCTTCGGCTTTATAGCCATATCGGTCAAGCGCCTTAAACACAAAGTAGTTAGAAAGTATCCAAACGCCACCCTGCCAGCTTGATGGATTGCCTGTGCCTACAAGGCGGTACATTTTTTCATATTTTGAAAGACTTCTTACGCCATACGGTGCCCAAAATCCATTTTCATCTAAAAGATTTTCTTTTACAATTCTTTCAGCCTGTTCTTTGGTTGGAATACCCGCCCAAAGCGGTAAAAAGTTGCTCCAACAACCAAGACGTTGAATAAGTGTAGAATAATGTCTTGGCGCGCCCGAATGTAACCAAACATCTTTATCAATAGGACGAAGATTAATATCGCAACTGTAGTACGTGCCATCCTTTTCGTCATAGCAATGCTCGTTTATTGCATTTTTAAGCTCAAGTTGTCTTGTTTTATAATATTTTGCATCTTCGGCATTGCCGATAAAATCAGCCAAGTGTGCCATTGCGCCGAGTTCCATATACATTAAACTATTAATATAAATAGAAGCCGAGCTATTATCGGGGCGGTAGAAGGTTGATGGGTCATTATCTGCACCGATAGCAAAATCATCAAAGAAATAAAACAGTCCGCTTTCATGCTTAGCATTGTTTTCATAAAAACTGTTAAATGCTTTAAGCTTTGGAAAAATTTCTTTTACCCATTTCTTGTCGGGATTATATTTATTGATAAAAGCAACGTGTTGCGCGAGAACAGGTTTGTGTATATTTCTATGTGGCACAAAGTTGCAAAAGTTTTTTGTTTTATCTGCAAAAATTACAATTTCAATGCTGCCGTCGTCCTTTTGCTCATTTAAAAAGTTCATTACAGAACCTTTTTCGTACGGTAGCAATTCATCCTGCTTATTTTGATATACAGCAATTTGCCGCAAAGCGATATTATTTACCCAATTGCCCCAGTCCCAAAGCTGTGACGGGTAACTACTGTTACCGGTTACAACAATACAAGGATGTTCAAAATCTCCATATGGCTTTGCCCATAAAATTTTCGATAAATTTAACATATAGTCTTTTAATGCTTCGTATTTCAATTAAAATCACCTCGTATATAAAAGTATAACATAATAGTAATAGTTTTACAAATAATTGACATTGCACTTTTAAAGTGAATCATTGTACTTTTCTAGCAAATTATTGTAAATAGTTATCTCAACATTATTGCATTTTGCAGAAAATATTTAACTCTGAAATATATTTTCCTATAAAAATAACAAAAGAACCCCCACCTTAATCGGTGGGGGTTCTTTTACTCTGATTTTCTTTCAAGCTCGATGGCAAGAACATTACGGTAAAGACCCTTAAATTGTAATTGAGCTCTTTCAAGAGCCTGTGGTGAAATTTTACCCTCATCACGCAATTTGCGTAAATGCTTTGCCTTTTTTTCAAGGCGATTAAATTCGCGATTGATGTTACCAAGCGCCATAGAAGCTGTTGGATCTGAATAATAACCCATAGTTATTACCTCCTGAAAATATTAAATTTTTGTCAGGAAGGCATAAAAAAAGCCTATCCTACGAAATGGTAGAATTCTCCCTTGGAATTCGTACCATCTTGTAAAATAAGCGCTAAATTTTATGTGTTTATATTAGCATGCATATATTATATTGTCAAGTAAAATTTCAAATTTAAAAAAATTATATTTTTCATTGATTTTTATTGCATTTCGTTAAATTTACCGTATAATTAGAATGTGTGGCAACACATAAATAATATTATGGGGGTTTGTAATTTAAAATGTTGGAAAAAATATTTAAATTAAAACAACACAAAACAAATGTTAAAACCGAAGTTATTGCCGGTATTACTACCTTTATGACCATGGCGTATATATTGGCTGTAAACCCAAGCATTCTTGCAGATGCAGGTATGGATCCTACAGCTGTATTACTTGCAACAGCTATTGCTTCTTTTCTAGGCACAGCTTGTATGGCACTTATGGCAAATAAACCATTTGCACTGTCAGCCGGTATGGGTCTTAACGCATACCTTGCATATACCGTTGTAATTGGTATGGGTTATAGCTGGCAGATTGCTTTACTAGCTGTTTTTATTGAAGGACTTATATTTATAGTATTATCACTTACAAATGTACGCGAAGCAATTTTCAATGCAATTCCTCTAACCTTAAAACGAGGCGTTTCGGTTGGTATTGGCTTGTTTATTGCTTTTATCGGTTTACAAAATGCAGGACTATCTGTAGATTCATCAACATTGGTAACAATTACAAACTTTACCGATAACTTTACAACACACGGTATATGTGCACTTTTGGCTATTGTTGGACTATTACTTACAGCTGTTTTACATGTATTAAAGGTTAAAGGTGCTATTTTAATTGGTATAGTGGGCACATGGCTAATTGGTATAATTTGTCAATTAATTGGTATATATGTACCCACACCAGATGCAGGGTTTTACTCACTTATTCCTACAAGCTTTATTTCTGCCGATTTTTCAAAGCTTGGCGAGACATTTGGTCAATGCTTTAAAGTTAATTTCAGCGATATAAAAATTACCGAATTCATTGTTGTTATTTTTGCATTCTTATTTGTTGACCTATTTGATACACTTGGCACACTTATTGGTGTTGCAACCAAAGCTAATATGCTTGATGAAAAAGGACAACTTCCCGGCATTCGTCCGGCACTTTTATCTGATGCTATTGGTACATCTGCAGGTGCAGTATTAGGAACATCGACCGTTACAACATTTGTTGAATCGGCATCCGGTGTTTCTGCTGGTGGGCGTACAGGACTTACTGCAATGGTTACAGGTTTGTTGTTCTTGCTCTCTACCCTATTTGCTCCGCTATTTACTACTATACCATCTTTTGCAACCGCACCGGCACTTATTATGGTAGGTTTCTTGATGGTAAGCTCTGTTACAGAAATACGTTTTGACGAAGACAATTTAACAGAAGCAATTCCTGCTTATATAGCAATTATAGCAATGCCGTTATTCTATAGTATTTCAGAAGGTATTAGCCTTGGAATTATTTCATATGTTGTACTAAATGTTTGCACCGGTAAAGCCAAAAAGGTTAAACCACTTATGTACATACTTGCAGTATTATTCATACTCAAATATATATTCTTATAATACGGTGATAAAATGTATACTATATATGTGAAATTTACTTGCTTACCTCAACGAAGAGAGGATTTTATTGAAAAGGTAAAATTAACCGGAATTCTTGATGCAATTCGCAAAGAAAACGGCTGCATAAAATACGATTATTATTTGTCAGAAAAAGACCCCAACGAACTTCTGCTTATTGAGCAATGGGAAAGCAAACAACACCAACAAATACATATAAATCAGCCACATATGGAAACTTTACGAGAATTCAAAGGCAATTATATAACTAATACTGTTTTAGGTGAAATAGAACTCTTATAAAATTTAAAATCTCCCACTTTTGTGGGAGATTTTTTAATACAAGAAATCAAACATATTTGTTGAAACATTATTTCGCCAGCAATTATAATTAATAATATTGTCGGTTATCGGAACGATATCCTCATCTAATTCAGGTATTGAATCAATTTTACCGTCCTTATAATCAATAAGTCTATCAAGACATGATTGCATACGAGTTATCAATCCACCTAAACGAATATCCTGAATATCAAAACCGTGAGGCTTATTTTCGATAAACCATTGATTTTGGAAAGCTTTATGGAATTCTTTGGTAAGCTTTATCATCTTTTTGTAATCTGCAATCACTGCATCTAACTGTACTTTATCACCGCTATTATATGCATCACGTGTTCGAGTGCAAATATTAACTTTTACAGAAAGCAATTTACAAAGGCTTGCTAAATTGTCGAACAAATAACCGTATTCTCCTGCTCTTCTCGAAGCAAGCTTTAATTTACGGGCAATTGATGCAAATTTTTCACAATATTCTGCCTTTTCAGTATTTTGGAATATTGACATAAAGCAATCGGCATAAAGGAAATACTTTGATGGGTTTACAACCTTGTCAATATTTTCGATTCGGTTTGGAGCATCAAGCAACATAAAGTCATCATATTTAACTCCAACCCACTCGTAGAATTTTTGCTTAATATCTGACATTTTTGTAATACCTTGTGCTATACATGCCGCATAACAAAGACTTGGTAAAACCGCGTAAGAAGAACATTCTGCGCCGTTGTCACCCCACATTGTAAAGAAAACGTCCTTTATACCGCCATCAATACAAGCTTTAACGGCAGGTTTGGTTGTACGAATTGAAAAATAGTTGTGAGGTGCAAAACCCGACCATTTCCAAGCGCCGCCACCAAAAGCAATTTTATCACTTAACTGCTTGTGTCCTTTAATCATAGCGTCATAGGTTTTCTTTTCGAGATTATAATAATCCCAATAAACAAGGGTTAATTTTTTAGGTATCTTTTCCTTGATGGTTTTATCAAATTTAGAAGACGTAGCATAATAATTTCCACCGTTTGCAAGACGGTAGAACATATCACTCCACATCATAGGTTCAAAGCCGTATTTGTCTGCAATATCGCAAACTTTTACAAGGTGATTAAGTAAAATATCAAAACGGTCTTGCATACCGTGAAGTTCAAAATATTTGCCGCGACCAAGCATATGCGCCTCATCCATGCCGATATGTAATTTATCGGTTTTAAAGCACTCACGCAAGGACGCAAACATATGGTCAACAAGGTCATAAACTCTATCGTCACCTGCAAGCATTATATCGTCGGCATCCTTAATATCACCGCGCCATCTAAGAAAAGCCGCCATATGCGCAAGTGTTTGAATATTGGGAACCAATTCAACGCCAATACTATTGGCAAAGGTGTCAAGCTCTTTAAGCTCCTCCTTTGAATACTTTCCGCGAAGATAACCAAAATATGCTTCATCATTAACCTCATAGGTATCTTCCATATAAAGATGAACCTGATTATAACCCATTTTTGAAATTATGCTTATAAATTTTTTAAGCTGATCAACTGTCATAACCGCATTACGTGAACAGTCAATCATAACACCGAATTTATTGAAATTCTCGATTGCCATAAATATTGCCCCTTATATGTATTTTATTATATCATTGATACTTTTGGCAATGTAGGTGGCACCAGCCGTTTCAAGCTCTTGAAGGTCACCATAGCCGAATAAAACGCCAATTGAATCAAGACCATTTTGGTTAGCGCCCTCTATATCGTGATGGCGATCTCCAATCATTACAACCTTTGATTTATCAGTAACGTTTAGTTTATTAAGCGTATATGTAATAACATCTGCTTTTTTTGAGCGGCTTTCATCCATAGTTGCGGCACCAACAAAATCAAAATATTTCGTTAGGTCAAAATGCTCTAAAATACGAACAGCATATTGTTCGGGCTTTGATGTTGCAAGAGAAACTATACGCCCTGACTTTTTAATTTTTTCTAAAAGCTCCGGAATACCGTTAAACATAGTGTTTTCAAAAATACCGGTAACACTGAAATATTCTCGGTAGTATTCTACCGCTTTAAGTCCATCCTTGTAACTCATATTATAATATTTCATAAAAGAATCTATAAGTGGTGGACCGATAAAATTGTATAATTCTTTTTGGTCTTCAACTGTAATTCCAAATTTATTAAGAGCGTATGCAACTGAATTAGTTATTCCCTCTCCAGGATCAGTCAAGGTTCCATCTAAATCAAAAAGTAAAATATCATACATAAAATCACCAAAATTATTTTAACATAATGTTTTATAAAAAACAACAATAAAAACGCCTATTACAGCATTTTGTAATAGGCGTTAAATTATATTAATAATTAAAACAAACCGCTAATTTTGCCGTTTTCATCAACGTCGATGCGTTCTGCTGCCGGTGCTTTTGGAAGACCGGGCATTGTAAGAATATCACCGGTAAGAACAACAATAAATCCTGCGCCTGCAGATACCTTAACATTTTTTATGGTTACGGTAAAGTTCTCGGGTGCGCCAAGCTTTGTTGGGTCATCTGAGAAACTATACTGAGTTTTAGCAACGCAAATCGGTAGCTTGTCAAATCCGAGCTGGGTTAACTGAGCAATTTGTTTTTTAGTATTCGGCAGTATAACGATACCGTCGCCACCGTAAACCTTTTTAACAATTGCTTCAATCTTATCTTCAATAGTGCCTTCAAGCTCGTAAGAGAAAGTAAAGTCACCCTGTTCTTCCTCACAAAGACGAACTACTTCGCGTGCAAGTGCCTCGCCACCCTTTCCGCCTTCAGCCCAAACGGTAGAAAGAACGGTATTAACACCAAGCTCTTTACATTTAGCGATGATAAAGTCAATTTCATTATCAGTATCGGTCGGGAAACGGTTAACAGCAACAACACAAGGAAGCTTATAAACATTTTTAATGTTAGATACGTGACGTAAAAGATTAGGTATACCCTTTTCAAGCGCTATTAAATCTTCGGTATCAAGTTGCATTTTATCAAGACCACCATGCATTTTAAGAGCGCGAACTGTGGCAACCACTACAACTGCATCGGGTGTAAGACCAGCCATACGACACTTAATATCAAGGAACTTCTCGGCTCCCAAGTCAGCGCCAAAGCCTGCCTCGGTAATAGCATAGTCACCCATTTTAAGAGCAAGCTTAGTAGCCATTACGGAGTTACAACCGTGAGCTATATTAGCAAATGGTCCACCGTGCACAAATGCAGGTGTGCCCTCAAGTGTTTGAACAAGATTTGGCTTGATAGCATCTTTAAGAAGTGCTGTCATAGCGCCAACGGCCTTTAAATCGCCCGCAGTAACGGGTTTATCATCATAGGTGTAACCAACTATTATTCTTGACAAACGTTCTTTAAGGTCGGTTATAGAGCTTGCTAAGCAGAACACTGCCATAATCTCACTTGCAACTGTAATGTCAAAACCGTCTTCACGTGGAACACCGTTTGCCTTACCACCCATACCGTCTACTATAAAACGTAACTGACGGTCATTCATATCAACGCATCGCTTCCAAGTGATTTTACGAACATCAATACCTAAAGCATTACCCTGTTGAATGTGATTATCAAGCATAGCAGCAAGAAGATTGTTAGCAGCGCCTATTGCGTGAAAATCACCTGTAAAGTGAAGGTTTATATCTTCCATAGGTACTACCTGTGCATAGCCGCCACCTGCCGCACCGCCTTTTACACCAAAAACAGGACCTAAAGATGGCTCACGCAAAGCAACAGTAACGTCTTTACCAATGCGAGCGAGTCCGTCAGCAAGACCGATTGTTGTAGTGGTCTTGCCCTCACCCGCCGGTGTAGGTGTAATAGCTGTTACAAGTACCAATTTACCATCCTTACGATTTGTTTCGTTAAGTAGCGATAAATCAATTTTTGCCTTGTACTTACCATACTGCTCAATATATTTTTCATCAACCTTTGCCTTTTTTGCAATTTCGGTTATTGGTTGCATTTTACAACCTTGAGCAATTTCAATATCAGATAAATAAGCCATTTTATTTACCTCCGATAAAATTATTATTTAAAATATTTAACTGCTGCTTCAAACATACGAATATCATATTCGCCGAGAACATTTTTATAAAGTCCTTCGCCAATACGCTCACTGTGACCCATCTTACCAAATACGCGTCCGTCAGGTGAAGTAATACCTTCGATAGCGTACATTGAGTTATTAGGATTAAAATGAACGTCACTTGTGGCATTGCCGTCAAGATCAACGTACTGTGTAGCAATCTGACCGTTTGCAGCAAGTTCTTTAATAAGCTCTTCGCTTGACAAAAATCTACCCTCACCGTGTGAAATCGGCACGTTATAGATATCTCCAACATTGGTGAGTGATAACCAAGGTGACTTATTAGATGCAACACGTGTACGAACAATTCGTGATTGGTGACGTGCAATTGTATTGAATGTGAGTGTTGGACAATTTTCATCTGTGTCAATTATCTTACCGTAAGGCACAAGACCAAGCTTAATAAGTGCTTGGAAACCGTTACAAATACCACACATTAAACCATCACGATTATCGAGTAGATCGGTAACGCCATCTTTAATAGCGGCATTACGGAAAAAGGCAGTAATAAACTTACCACTACCGTCAGGCTCATCACCGCCTGAGAAACCGCCTGGAATAAATATCATTTGCGCATCTTTAAGTTTAGTTGCAAATTCTTCAATGCTTGACTGAATTCCTGCAGCACTAAGGTTTTTAATAACAATAATTTCAGGGTCTGCACCTGCATCACGCATAGCCTTTGCGCTGTCAAATTCACAGTTTGTACCCGGGAATGCAGGAATAAGCACCTTTGGCTTTGCAACCTTTATTGCTGGAGATGCATATTCTTTTGCCTTGTATTCAAAATTTTGCATTGGAGTTTTAAGATCCGGTATATTACAGCTATAAACCGACTCTAATTTGTTCTCATAAATACCAAGCAATTCATTTATGCAAACATTTTCACTACCAAGTGTAATCTTACCGTCATCGGTAACAGCACCAATTAAAATACCATCATCAATATCTTCGGTTGTTTCAAGTAAAAATGCACCGTAAGAATAGTCAAAGATTTTAGCTACGCTTAAATAATCCTCGTACTTAAAGCCCAGACCGTTACCAAAACACATTTTCATAACAGCCTCGGCAATACCGCCGATACCCGGTGTGTAAGCCGACACTACTTTACCGGAGCGCATAAGATTTGTAACGGTATTAAAGGTATTAATAAGAGATTTAGTGTTTGGTAAATCGGTGTCTTCATCATAAATCGGACTAAGTAAATAAAGTTTATTACCCGCCTTTTTAAATTCAGGAGAAATAATGTCCTTAATCTTTTCTGTAGTAACAGCAAATGAAACAAGTGTTGGAGGAACGTCTAAATCCTCAAATGAGCCACTCATTGAGTCTTTGCCGCCGATTGAGCCAATGCCTAATTCCTTTTGCGCTTTAAACGCACCAAGAAGAGCGGCTAAAGGTTTGCCCCAACGTTTGCCATCGGTACCGGGTTTTTCAAAATACTCTTGGAAAGTAAGATATACATCTTCAAACTTAGCGCCGGTTGCAATAAGCTTTGAAACCGATTCAACAACCGCTAAATATGCTCCGTGATATGGGCTAAGCTCGGTTATAAACGGATTATAGCCCCAAGACATAAGCGAGCAATCATCGGTATGCTTCTTCTCTACCGAAATCTTTTGTACCATAGCCTGAATTGGTGTAAGCTGATGTTTACCGCCAAATGGCATAAGAACAGTGCCTGCGCCTATTGTAGAGTCAAAACGCTCTGAAAGACCGCGTTTTGAGCACATATTAAGATCATCAGCAATCTTTTTGTAGTTTTCGCTAAAACCACCATCAACAGGACCACCAAATGCCTTAGGCGCTTCCGGAGTGATTACAATATGCTTATCAGCACCGTTTGAATTTAAGAACTCACGGCTGATGTCAACAATTTTTTGACCGTTCCAGTTCATAACAAGGCGTGGTTCTTCCTTTACTACAGCAACAGGACAAGCCTGTAGGTTTTCTTCAGCAGCGAGAGCCAAAAACGCATCTACATTGTGTGGTTCAACAACCACAGCCATACGCTCTTGTGATTCACTAATAGCAATTTCGGTACCATCAAGACCTTCATATTTCTTTGGAACAGCGTTAAGATTAATTTCAAGTCCGTCAGCAAGCTCGCCAATAGCAACCGATACGCCGCCTGCGCCAAAGTCGTTACAACGCTTAATCATTTGTGTAGCGGTTTTATTACGGAACAAACGCTGTAACTTGCGTTCTTCGGGAGCATTACCCTTTTGAACTTCGGCGCCACAGGTTTCAACCGATTGGGCTGTATGCGCTTTTGATGAACCCGTTGCACCACCAATACCGTCACGACCTGTGCTACCGCCCAAAAGAATAACAATGTCACCGGGGCTTGGCACTTCACGACGAACGTTTTCTGCAGGCGCCGCCGCAATAACGGCACCAATTTCCATACGTTTTGCAGCATAACCGGGGTGATATATTTCGTCTACAATACCGGTTGCAAGACCAATTTGGTTACCGTATGAGGAATAACCCGCAGCCGCAGTTGTTACAATCTTACGCTGTGGTAATTTACCGGGGATGGTTTCACTGACGGGAACCGTTGGGTCAGCAGCACCTGTAACACGCATAGCGCCGTACACATAAGCACGACCGGAAAGTGGGTCGCGGATAGCACCACCAATACATGTAGCGGCGCCACCAAATGGCTCGATTTCGGTTGGGTGGTTATGTGTCTCATTTTTAAATAGAAGTAGCCACGGCTCACTTACACCGTCAACATCAACGTTGATTTTAACTGTGCAAGCATTAATTTCTTCTGATTCGTCAAGCTTTTCAAGTTTGCCGTGCTCTTTTAAATATTTCACAGCAACAGTTGCTATGTCCATAAGACAAATCGGTTTTGTGCGACCAAGCTCTTTACGAACTTCAATGTATTCGTCATAAGCGCTTTGCAAAAGCTCGTCCTCAAACTTAACGTCGTCAATAACAGTTAAGAAAGTAGTGTGACGGCAGTGGTCAGACCAATATGTGTCTATCATACGAATTTCGGTAATGGTTGGCTCTCTGCCCTCCGTCTTAAAGTAATTTTGACAGAATGCAATATCGTCAGCATCCATTGCAAGACCCATATCTTTAACAAACTTTTCAAGACCTGCACGATCAAGCGCTAAAAAACCGTCAAGTGTTTTTACACTCGTTGGTATTTCAAACTTTGTTACCAATGTTTCCGGCAAGGCCATATCAGCTTCACGAGCTTCGACGGGGTTGATAACATACTTTTTAATTTCAGCAACATCGGCATCGGTAAGGCTACCGTAAAGCGCATAAACCTTTGCCGAGCGAATAACAGGACGATCGCCCTGTGAGATAATCTGAATACATTGCGCTGCTGAATCGGCACGCTGATCAAACTGACCCGGCAAAAATTCTACCGCAAAAACAGTAGCGTCGCCTGTTTCAATTTCACTTGTAGCGATATCAAGTTGTGGTTCCGAAAATACAGTACCGATTGAATAATTAAAAAGCTCTTCGGTGATATTTTCAGCATCATATCGATTAAAAATTCTAACATCAGTAAGGTTGGCTATACCGAGTAGATTTTTAGCTTCATTTAATAAACCTTTTGCTTCGTTAGCAAGTTCTTTTTTCTTTTCTACGTATACTCTATAAACCATTACTTTTCCTCCCCTGCTTTCAAAGCTTTTTGACCTATATCATTACGATAATAGCGATTATCAAATTTAATATTTTCTACCTTTTCATAGGATGCATTTATGGCATCTTTGAGTGTATTGGCAACCGAAGTTACACCAAGCACACGACCGCCCGATGTTAATAGTTTATCATCTTTCAAAGCAGCACCTGCAACATAAGTGCTGTTTAACAAATCGGCGGGAATAGTGATTTCATACCCTTTTTCATAGCTTGAAGGGTAACCTTGGGAAGCCATAATTACACAACAAGCGTGTTTTTTGCTGAATTGTACCTCGGTATCAGCGAGCGTTTCATTAGTAACTGCTTGCATAACGGTAAGTAAATCGCTTTCAAGTAACGGCAAAACAACCTGAGTTTCAGGGTCGCCAAAGCGACAGTTGTATTCAATAACCTTAGGTCCATTTTGTGTAAGCATTAGACCAAAATACAAACAACCCTTAAAGGTTCTACCCTCTGCCTTCATAGCGCGAATTGTTGGTAAAAAGATTTTTTGCATACAATCTTCAGCAACAGCATCGGTATAATATGGATTTGGGGCAACCGTACCCATACCACCCGTATTAAGACCGGTATCATTGTCACCTGCACGCTTATGGTCCATAGATGAAATCATAGGTACTACAACATTACCATCGGTAAATGAAAGCACTGAAACCTCAGGACCTGTAAGGAATTCTTCAATAACAATATTATCGCCGCTTTTACCAAACTGTTTGTCCTGCATAATAGATACAACGGCATTTTTTGCCTCTTCACGAGTCATTGCAATAATAACACCTTTACCAAGTGCCAAACCGTCAGCCTTAATTACAGTAGGAATTGGTGCTGTCTCAAGATATTTTAGCGCCTTATCTGCGTCATCAAAAACTTCATATTCTGCGGTTGGAATACCATATTTTTTCATAAGATTTTTTGAAAAAACCTTACTGCCTTCAATAATAGCAGCCGCTTTGTTAGGACCAAAACATAAAATACCTTTTTCGTTTAAAGCATCAACACAACCAAGCACAAGCGGATCATCGGGTGCTACAACGGCGTAATCGATTTTATTGTTAACCGCAAAATCCACAATACCTTCAATATCGGTAGCAGCAATATTAACGCAAGTTGCATCGGCCGCAATGCCACCGTTACCGGGTAAGGCAAAAATTTGCTCTATTGTTTTATTTTCTTTCAACTTTTTAATGATGGCGTGTTCTCTGCCGCCGCCACCTACAACTAAAATTTTCATATATACACCTTAAAAAAATCTAATTAATGATGGAATAAACGCATACCGGTAAATGCCATTGCAATACCATACTTGTTACAGCAATCGATTACTACGTCATCACGAATAGAACCACCCGGTTCTGCTATGTATTTAACACCGCTGCGTTTTGCACGCTCAATGTTATCATCAAACGGGAAAAACGCATCAGAACCAAGTGCTACACCATCGATTGTAGCAAGATATGCCTTTTGCTCTTCTACAGTAAAACGCTCAGGCTGAACGGTAAAATATTTTTGCCAATTACCATCGGCGCATACATCTTCTTCGTTTTGATTGATATAACCGTCAATAACATTATCACGATCAGGGCGACCAAGTGTATCCTTAAAAGGAAGATTAAGCACCTTATCATGCTGTCTAAGGAACCAAGTATCAGCCTTTGTTCCTGCAAGACGGGTACAGTGTATACGTGATTGTTGACCGGCACCTACACCAATAGCCTGTCCGTCAACTGCATAGCAAACTGAATTAGACTGTGTATATTTAAGTGTAATAAGCGCAATGATAAGATCGCGAACCGCGCTTTCTGGTAAATTCTTGTTATCGGTAACAATATTCGAAAGTAATTCGCGGTTGATCTCAAAGTTATTTCTACCCTGCTCAAAGGTAATACCAAATACCTGCTTGGTTTCCTGAACTTCGGGAATATAATCAGGATCAATTTTAACAATATTATAGTTGCCGTTTCTTTTAGATTTTAAAATCTCAAGTGCCTCAGGCTCATAACCGGGTGCTATAACACCGTCAGAAACCTCACGTTTAATCATTTTGGCTGTGGTAACGTCACAAACGTCTGAAAGTGCAACCCAGTCACCAAACGAACACATACGGTCTGTGCCGCGTGCACGTGCATAGGCACAAGCAAGTGGAGATTCATCAAGCCCCTCGATATCATCAACAAAGCAAGCCTTTTTAAGCTTATCGCTTAGCGGTACACCAACTGCTGCCGAAGTAGGACTTACGTGTTTAAAAGATGTAACAGCAGGAAGACCCAACGCTGCCTTTAATTCTTTTACGAGCTGCCATGAGTTAAATGCATCAAGAAAGTTGATATAACCCGGTCTGCCACATAAAATTTCAATTGGTAATTCGCTGCCGTCCTTCATATAAATTTTTGACGGTTTTTGATTAGGATTACATCCGTATTTAAGTTCAAACTCTTTCATTTCAATACTCCTTATACATTCTTGTTAACAATTCTTGATTCATACTCACCTGTTGCTAAATCAATGTATCTTACAAACAAAGAAACCTTGTTGTCTTCATTAAGGTTATTCCAAATAATATCTGTAAGAGTGTCAATATCTACATCAGGAAGCGCAAGTGTTTTAGGTTCACCCTCAAAGCTTGGTAATGGATTGCCGTCGCACTTATAGGTGTGAATAAATTTTGCCCTTCCTGCAATAGGATTCGAATAAGCGAAATTATATCTTTGGCAAGAACAGCCGTCGCCATCAGCCGATTTAAGAATAGACATAGCATAGTTCATATCGCCTTTTTCAAGACGAATAATACCCGAAATACGAGGTGTAAAGTTTGGTGCGTCATCCTCAAATTCACGAGTACGAAGCGCCTGCTCAAAGGTCATTTGTCTATCCATAAGCTCATAAATTGTATCGGTCTGATCTCCGTTTGTAACTATTGTTTTATTACCAAGAACACGTACAGGCGCGTAAATAATAAGATGTGGGTCAGTCATTTTTGATTCATCAAATGCCTGTGTTCTAATTCCCTCTCCATCTTCAACAAAAATGCGGTTACGGCTATTTTCGCTTCTACCCATAATAAAGTAAGCAGTAATCGCTTTTTTGCCGTCAGTACTTTTACCGATTATAATACCTCTACCGTGATATGCTAAAGAATTTAGTTCGTTTTCAAGAGTTTTAATTTCCATATCAAAAATTCTCCCTAATCTTTTATAAATGTTTTACCGTCTTTAATAATAATTTTATCTTCGCAAAGAAGTTTTACAGCCTGAGGCAATATCTTCCATTCGGCTTGCTCCATAATACGCTTTTGTAATGCTTCGGGTGTATCATCATCTAAAACTTCAATAGCCTTTTGAAGTATTATAGGACCCGCGTCACATTCGGCCGTTACAAAGTGAACGGTAGCGCCAGATATCTTTACACCCTTTTTAAGGGCTTCTTCGTGAACGTGCAAACCATAATAGCCCTTACCACAAAACGATGGAATAAGAGCCGGATGAACATTTACCATTTTGTTTGCAAAAGCATCACAAACATTTTCATCAAGTATAGTCATAAAGCCCGCATACACAACAACGTCTGCCTTTTCTTCGATTAAGGCATCACACATAGCTTTGCTATATGACGCAATATCTGCATAATCTTTTCTAATAAGCACACGTGTTTTAATGTCATTATTCTCGGCACGTGTAAGTGCATAAGCATCGGCTTTAGACGAAATAACACAGCTTATTTTGCCAGGCCCGAGCTCACCACGAGCCTCAGCATCAATAAGAGCTTGTAGATTTGTACCTCCACCCGATACTAAAACCACAATATTTTTAGCATTACTCAATGATAACACCCTCGTCACTTTCTATAACTGAACCGATAACATAAGCATCTTCGCCATTAGCTTTTAAAATTTCAAGTGCTTTGTCGGTGTCTTCTGCAGCTACAACAATACTCATACCAACACCCATATTGTAGGTGTTAAACATATCACGCTCGGTAATACCGCCAACCTTTTGGATAAGGTCGAATATAGGAAGAATTTTAAGCGATGCCTTATCAACCTTTACAGAATAACCTTTTGGTAGGCTTCTTGGAATATTCTCGTAGAAGCCACCGCCTGTGATATGAGAAATAGCATGAACGTTAATTTGTTCAAGCAATGCAAGAACTGATTTAACATAAATTTTGGTTGGTGTAAGCAAAGTTTCGCCTAATGTTTTACCTTGGAGCTCATCCTTGTAAGCGGTAAGGTCACAATTCTCAATATCAAAAACCTTTCGAACAAGCGAAAAACCATTAGAGTGAACGCCACTTGAAGCAAGAGCGATAACTGTATCGCCAACTTTTACACTTTTGTTATCAAGAATTTTTTTCTTATCAACAATACCAACCGCAAAACCCGCAAGATCATAGTCTTCCACAGGCATCATACCGGGGTGTTCTGCTGTTTCACCGCCGATTAAAGCCGCGCCGGACTGTACACAACCCTCACAAACGCCGCTTACTATTGAAGCAATCTTTTCGGGTACATTTTTACCACAAGCAATATAATCAAGGAAGAATAGTGGCTTTGCACCGCAACAAATTATATCATTTACACACATAGCAACTGCATCGATACCAATGGTGTCGTGCTTGTCCATTAAAATAGCAAGCTTAACCTTGGTGCCGCAACCGTCAGTACCACTTACTAAAACCGGCTCATCATAGCCGGTAGGTAGACCAAAACAGCCACCAAAACCACCAAGATCATCAAAGCAACCGGCATTTTTAGTGCGCGCTATATGGGCCTTCATAAGCTCAACCGATTTATAGCCTGCAGTTATATCAACGCCCGCAGCAGCGTATGCTTCTGATTTAGAGTTATTATGCATTATATTTTATTCCTTTCCGTTCCAGCAATAAGTACAAAGGTCATTTTCATCAAGACCAATTGCCTTGATTATTCCCTCTAATGATTGGAATTCAAGTGATGCAAAATTAAACTTTTCGCATATTTTATTTCTAAGGGCCTTACCACGCTCGGTTTCTCCGTTTGAATATTCATCAATGTGGTTAAAGCCTTCTTCACCCTCGAGTTCCACTATTACACGTCGGGCAATAAGCTCCATATCGCTTGTGGAACGCGAGAAATTAAGATATTTACAACCGTACATGATAGGCGGACAAGCAGAACGCATATGAACTGCCTTTGCACCATTTTCATAAAGAAAATCTACTGTTTCTTTAAGTTGTGTACCTCGAACAATAGAGTCATCTACAAACAAAAGATTTTTATCAACGATAAAATCATGCACAGGTATTTGCTTCATACGAGCAACCTTGTTGCGTTCTGTCTGCTTAGCAGGGGTAAAACTGCGAGCCCAAGTTGGTGTGTATTTTATAAATGCACGTGCGTATTTTTTCCCACTCTCATTTGAATAGCCAATTGCGTGCGGAATACCAGAATCCGGCACACCGCCCACATAATCAACATCTTGTGCAACACCGTTTTTACGGTCAGCTTCAGCCATAATTTCACCGTTACGGCAACGCATTGCTTCAACATTTACACCTTCATAAGTAGAGGTAGGATAACCATAATAACTCCAAAGGAATGAACAAATGCGTTTTTTATTACCCGGTTCAGCTAATTGCCTTATACCATCGGGAGTAATTTTAACAATTTCGCCCGGGCCAAGTTCCTTTTCGTCTATGTAACCTAGCTTTTGGTAGGCAAACGACTCAAAGGTTACGGCATATCCATCTTCATTTTTACCGATAAGCACAGGTATTCTGCCAAGCTTATCACGCGCGGCAATAATTGCACCCTTGCTTGTCAAAATCAATATTGACATTGTACCGTCTATTTGTTCCTGAGCGTATTTAATACCATCTACAAAGGTATCTTTTTGGTTAACAAGCGCCGCTACAAGCTCTGTTGTGTTAACTCTGCCGCCAGTCATTGCGTCAAAATACACACCTGTTTGAGCAAGACACTTATCTATAAGTTCATCGACGTTATTGATAAGACCTACGGTACAAATGGCATAAGTACCAAATTTTGAGCGAATAAGCATTGGCTGTGGATCGGTATCACTAATGCAACCAATAGCCGAAGTGCCCTTCATTTCTTCAAAGATTTTTTCAAACTTTGTTCTGAAAGGTGAATTTTCAATATTATGTATTTTTCGCTGCAGACCTATTTCGCTGTCAAATGCAGCAAGACCGCCACGACGGGTGCCAAGGTGTGAATGATAATCCACACCAAAAAACACATCCATCATACAGTCATTTTTTGAAGCAATTCCAAAAAAACCGCCCATAGTGACCTACTTTCTTTGAGCTAAAATTAAGCGAAAAAGAGTTTTGAAAGTGTCATAGGATCGATATACTCGCCATCCTTATAAACACGCATATTACCTGAAGCGATTTCATCAATGAGCATTACATCACCATTTGGTGCATAACCAAACTCAAACTTAATGTCATAAAGGTCAAGACCCTTTTCTTTAAGATCGTCGGCAACAATCTTTGTGATTTTTTGTGTCATATCCTTAATATCTTCATACTGCTTGTCGGTCATAACACCAAGTGCAACAAGAGCATCTTTAATTACAAGCGGATCACCCTTTGCGTCGTTCTTGAAGGTCATTTCAACGTATGCAGGAAGGTCGGCGCCCTCTTCGATGTAATCGCCATAACGACGAATAAAACTACCCACTGCTTTATAACGGCAGATAACTTCGAGGCCGTGACCGAATACCTTTGCAGGAAGAACTTCCATTGTGGTATCTTCAAGATTTGCACTAACATAATGAGTGAATATGCCAGCCTTATTAATTTTTTCAAAGAAGTAAATTGACATACGAAGATTAACGTCGCCAACACCATCAATTGTAAGACCTACTGAATTCTCGCCTGGATCAAACACGCCGTCTTTGCCGGTGCAGTCGTCCTTGAACTTTAAAAGGCAGTTGCCGTTTTCAAGTGCATAAACGTTTTTGGTTTTTCCTGTGTACAAAAGTTTGTTTTCCATAATATATTACTCCTTTAAAATAAATTACAAATTTTCCATTACGGTGCTATCTTTTTGAAGCACCGCTGCCGCATCACTTTCGCGTTTTACATCAAGTCTAGCTGCTAACTCTTTATCTTCAACAGCGATAATTTGCGCTGCAAGTAAAGCCGCATTTGCTCCACCATTTATTGCGACTGTAGCAACAGGAATACCGGTAGGCATCTGAACGGTAGAAAGAAGCGCATCCATACCGTCAAGCACGCTCGACTTGCAAGGAATACCAATTACGGGCAATGTTGTGTTCGCCGCAATAGCACCTGCAAGGTGTGCCGCCATTCCGGCCGCCGCAATAAGCACACCAAAACCGTTTTCACGAGCAGAAACAGCGAAGTCGCGTGCCTCAACTGGTGTACGGTGTGCAGAATATATATGTACCTCAAACGGTATTTCAAGTGATTTTAGCATATCGGTAGCTTTTTTAATGATTGGCAAATCACTGTCGCTACCCATTATAATTCCAACTTTTTTCATTATACAACCTCCAAAAAAACATAAAAGGGCGCACTTGAATAAAGAATTTCAAGTGTGCCCAGACGGTCGGCTAAATATAGCAATCTTTATTCCTTCGTGGTGCTCCACAAATGTTTCCGTCAGTCATAAAGATTGGTACCAAAAAGTACTATAACAGTATATCATTTTGCAAAAAAACTGTCAAGAAGCAAACTTGAATTTTGTCGTATTAAATTGACCAAAATTTTTTGAAAATTTTAGGCCTTAGTTTCGCAATAAATACAACGGTAAACCTTACCCTCTTTATCGGTAAGTTTAAAAATATGGTCAAGTTCTTGCTCGCAAGATGTTATGCATCTTGGATTTTTACATTTTATAACGTTAGTTAATGTTTGCGGCATATCAATACAACGCTTATCAACCAAAACACCATCTTTAATAATATTAACAGTGGCATCAGGATCAACAAAACCGATAACATCAAGATTAAGTTCGATATTAGCATCGATTTTTATAATATCTTTTTTACCCATTTTTTTACTATTTACATTTTTAATAAGCGCTATTGAGGCATCAAGCGAGGCGAGGTCTAATAATTCGTATAATCGCATACCAAGACCTGCAGTAATATGGTCGATTACAACGCCGTTTTGTATAGAATCTATATTCATATTGTTCCTGCCTCCTTAAGCAGTTTAAGTATGAGTGCCATACGCATATATTTGCCATTAAGCACCTGCTTAAAGTAACACGCGCGTGGGTCGTTATCTATTGCTACGCTTATCTCATTAACACGCGGTAGCGGATGAAGTATTGATAAATCCGCCTTTGCGTTTTTAAGCTTATCGGGAGTCAGTATATAACTGTCTTTAAGACGCAAATAGTCCTCTTCGTTAAAGAAGCGTTCGCGCTGAACACGAGTCATATATAAAATATCGAGGTTTGGCATTGCCGCTTCTAAATCGGTAGTTTGTTCATACGGAATATTATTTTTTTGCAGAACATCCTTTTTAACATAACTTGGTAATTTTAGTTCTTCAGGAGAAATTAGTACAAACTTTATGTTGCTATAACGGCTTAGAGCATTTATAAGTGAATGTACTGTTCTGCCAAACTTTAAGTCACCGCAAAGGCCAACGGTAAGATTATCAAATCTTCCCTTTTCTCTACGAATAGTAAGCAAGTCGGCAAGCGTTTGAGTTGGATGACAATGTCCACCATCGCCTGCATTAATTACCGGAATACTTGCGTTTTGTGCAGCAACATAGGCTGCACCCTCTTTTGGATGACGCATAGCAATAATATCGGCATAACAGCTCACAGTTTTTGCAGTATCGGCAATGCTTTCGCCCTTAGCAGCTGATGAACTGTTTGCCTCAGAAAAGCCGAGCACATTACCACCAAGCTCGTACATAGCAGCCTCAAAGCTTAGGCGTGTTCTCGTAGACGGTTCAAAAAATAGAGTTGCTAATTTTTTGCCGTCACAAATGTGCGCATATTTGTTAGGATTGTCGATAATGTCAAGGGCTGTAGCAATAAGCTCATCAAGCTCCTCAACAGTAAAATCCAAAATATCGATAACGCTTCTCATAAATTTCTCCTTTAAAGAAGTTAATTATTCTTTAGCACCATTAATTGCAAGGTAATTCTTTATGCGTTCAACATTTTCGCGGTTGGCTTCATCTTCTTCTAAAAATTCGATAATATCATAAACATCCACTACCGAATACACTGGGAAACCGTACTCTTCGCCTACCTCTGCCATAGCAGATTTTTCAGTTTTTCCCTTTTCTTTACGGTCAACCATAACAAATGTTGCGGCTACCTTGGTGTCTTTAAGACTTGAAAGAATAGCCATACTTTCACGAATAGCAGTACCTGCGGTTATAACATCTTCAACGATAACGATTTCTTCACCTTCTTGCGGCTTATAACCGACAAACACACCACCTTCGCCGTGATCCTTTTCTTCCTTACGGTTAAAGAAGAACGGTACGTCAAGACCTTCTTTTGAAAGCGCACAGGCAACTGACACCGCAATCGGAATACCCTTATATGCAGGTCCATAAAGAACAGTGCGGCGGTTTCCAACCTTTTCAAAATATGCTTTTGCATAAAATTCGCCAAGCTTTGAAATTTGATCGCCGGTCTTAATATCTCCTGCGTTTATAAAATAAGGGATTTTTCTGCCGGATTTAGCTGTAAAATCACCAAATTTTAAAACACCGGCACTTTCTAAAAATTGTATAAACTCTCTTTTATAACTTTCCATAGTTATTCTCCTTAACCAATAAATTCAGCTACACAACGCTCGTATGCCGCAACAGGATCTTCTGCCGCTGTAATCGGACGGCCAACAACAATATAGTCACTACCAATTTTGTTGGCTTCGGCAGGTGTCATAACACGCTTTTGGTCACCAATGTCGCCGTCTGCAAAGCGAACACCCGGTGTAATTGTTAAAAAGTCTGCGCCACAACGCTCGTGTACCTTTCCGGCTTCAAGCGGTGAGCATACAACACCGTCAAGACCGGCTTTTTTAGCGTTTGATGCATAGTGCATAACAACCTCATCAATTGGCTCTTTTATAAGAAGGTCATTTTCCATACTTTCTTGGTTTGTTGATGTAAGCTGAGTTACCGCAATAAGTAGTGGGCGTGTACCATCAGGACGAGTAAGACCCTCAATGGCAGCCTCCATCATAGCTGTCGTGCCACTTGCATGAAGATTAGTAATATCTACATCAAGATTTGAAAGTACATTCATAGCCTTTTTAACGGTATTAGGAATATCGTGTAGCTTTAAATCTAAAAAGATTTTATGACCGCGTTTCTTTATCTCTTTTACAATAGATGGACCTTCTGCATAAAAAAGCTCCATACCGATTTTTACAAAAGGTTTACGACCGGTGAACTTGTCGAGAAATTCAAATGTTTTTTCTGCGCTTGAAAAATCACAAGCAATAATTACGTCCTTACCCATTATTTAACGCCTCCTATAATGTCGCTCAAATTTTCAATACCATACTTGTCCATAACACTTGGTAAATCAATTATAATATCACGGCAAGCATACGGATTTATAAGATTTGCAGCGCCTATCTCAACTGCAGTGGCACCTGCAAGCATCATTTCGATTACGTCTTCTGCAGTAGACACGCCACCCATACCAATAACCGGAATATTTACAGCATGCGCTACCTGATAAACCATTCTGACCGCTACGGGAAAAATTGCAGGACCCGAAAAACCACCCATTTTATTTGCAATAACGGGTTTACGAGTTTTAAGATCAATGCGCATACCCAGCATTGTATTTATTAGGCTAATGCCGTCAGCACCCGCCTGCTCACAAGTTTTTGCAATTGCCACAATATCGGTTACGTTTGGTGAAAGTTTAACTATTACAGGTTTTGTGGTAACCGCTTTTACAGCGCGTACAACCTCTGCAGCAGCCTCAGGACTTGTGCCAAAGCTCATACCGCCACCGTGAACGTTAGGGCAGCTCACATTTACCTCGAGCCAACCAACCTGTTCCTCTTTATCAAGCAGTTCACAGGTGTAAGCGTAATCAGGCACAGCAAAACCGCTTACATTTGCCATAACTTTTTTATTAAAGCATTTACTAAGTTTAGGAAGCTCTTCACTTATAACCTTTTCTACACCGGGATTTTGAAGACCAACAGCGTTTATCATACCGGCTGTGCACTCTGCAATACGTGGTGTGGGATTACCAAAACGAGCATCCTTGGTGGTACCTTTGAATGAGAATGTACCAAGACAATTTATATCATAAAGTTCTGCGAACTCATAACCGAACCCAAATGTACCCGAAGCAGGAATTATGGGGTTATCGATTTCAATACCGCAAAGATTAACGTTTAATCTTCCCATAATATTTCCTCCTTTTGCATAACGGGTCCGTCTTTGCAAATACGCTTATAGCCTGCAATTGTTTTACAGCTGCAACCCATACACGCACCAAAGCCACAGCCCATACGCTCTTCAAAGCTCAGCTGACCACTTGTTTTAGATGTTTTATAAATTGCTTTTAGCATTGGTTCGGGACCACAGGTATAAAAGTAAGTATAGTTATTAGGATAAGCATTTGTAACAAAGCCTTTTACACCATAGCTACCGTCAACCGTTGTAACAGTGACATCACAGCCCAAAGCCTTGAATTCTTGCTCATAAAAGACTTCACTTTTATTATTAAAGCCGAGTATTACTGAAACATCTTTACCCTGTTCTTTAAGTTTTTTAGCAAGCATATAAAGCGGAGGAACACCTACACCGCCACCAAGCAACACAGGATTATCGCCCGAAAGCGACAAATCGTAACCGTTGCCAAGACCAGTAAGCACATCCAGGCTCTCTCCAACAGCCATTTTCGACATCTGTTCAGTGCCCTTACCAACAACCTTATAAATGATTGTAACCGCAGTTTCATCACAGTCACATACAGATATAGGACGTCTTAAATACAAACCGTCAAGCTGAATATTGATGAACTGACCACAAGCGGTGATGTCGGAGGTATCTCCGACAAGCACCATCTTATAAACATTTTTAACTAATTTTTTGTTTTCTGATATTTTAAAAATACCTTGTTTCATTTTAAATACCTTTATGCATCAATAGTAGAAATTGTAAGTGTTGTTTCTTCGAGAACGTCAAGCAAAACCCTTACAGTGTCAAGTGAGGTAAATATTGTTACGTTATTCTCGGTAGCAAGGCGACGGATTTGCTGGCCGTCACTATCCTGTGTAGAAGCACCGATATCTTTTGTGTTAATTACGTAAGCTATGTGTCCTTGCCTTATAGCATCCGGAATTTCATCAGCATCTTCACTAATCTTTTTAAGTGCGTGTGTGCGTATTCCGTTTTCTTTTAAGAACGCTGCAGTGCCGGCAGTTGCCTCAATATTAAAACCAAGATTATAAAAACGACGAATAAGCGGTAATGCCTCGTCCTTGTCCTTGTCGGCAACGGTTACAAATACCGTGCCATAGTTTTGCAAATGAGTGCCTGATGCTTGAAGCGCCTTATAAAGTGCGCGGTTAAGCTTATCATCATAACCGATAGCTTCACCTGTAGATTTCATTTCTGGCGAAAGATAAGCGTCAAGTCCCTTGATTTTATTAAATGAGAATACAGGAACCTTTACATAGTAACGATTTTTTTCTTCAGGATAAAGGCAGAAAATTCCCTGCTCTTTTAGTGATTTACCAAGAATAACCTCGGTAGCAATATCAGCCAAAGAATAACCCGTAGATTTTGAAAGGAACGGCACAGTTCTTGAGGAACGTGGATTAACCTCGATAATGTAAACATTATCATTTTCATCTACAATAAACTGAATATTATATAGACCAACTATTCCAATACCAAGACCTAACTTTTTAGAATATTCAAGAATTGTTCCACGCACCTTGTCAGAAATACTAAAGGTTGGATAAACACTTATTGAGTCACCAGAGTGAATACCGGTTCGCTCAACAAGCTCCATAATACCGGGAACAAATACATCACGTCCGTCACAAATAGCGTCAACCTCTACCTCTTTACCCTGAATATACTTATCAACAAGTACAGGCTTATCGGCATCTATTTCAACAGCAGTTTTAAGATAATGGCGAAGCTGTTCTTCGTTAGATACTATCTGCATAGCACGTCCACCAAGTACAAAGCTTGGGCGAACGAGAACAGGATAACCTATTTCTGCAGCAGCGGCTACGCCATCTTCAATTCTGGTTACAGCCTTACCTTTTGGTTGCGGAATGTTAAGCTCCTGTAAAATCTTTTCAAAGCTATCACGATTCTCGGCGCGCTCAATCGCTTCGCAATCGGTACCAATAATCTTTACTCCACGGTCCATAAGAGGCTGAGCTAAGTTAATAGCCGTTTGACCACCTAAAGAAGCAACAACGCCCTCGGGTTGCTCAAAATCTATAATATTCATTACATCTTCCGGTGTAAGCGGCTCAAAATAAAGCTTGTCAGCGGTTGTATAGTCGGTTGATACGGTTTCGGGGTTATTGTTGATAATAATAGCTTCGTAACCTGATTTTTTAATTGTAGACACTGCGTGTACGGTTGAATAGTCAAATTCAACACCCTGACCTATACGAATAGGACCTGCACCTAATACTACGATTTTCTTTTTATCGGTTAAAACGGATGTGTTTTCACCGTGATATGAAGAGTAGAAATATGGAATATATGCATTTGTATGACAGGTATCTACCATACGGAAAACAGGTGTAAGCTTGTTTTCTTTACGGAAATTATAAACCTCAATTTCGCTGCATTCCCACATTCTTGCGACATATTTATCAGAAAATCCCATCTTCTTAGCCGCACGCAATATATCAAGGTTGCGTGGATTTTCTTTTAAGTTTCTTTCCATATCAATGATACGTTTAACTGACTCAAGGAAAAATGCAGTAATTTTTGTAATATTATGAATCTCTTCTACCGTAGTACCACGATAAAGTAATTCGGCTATCGCAAATAGATTGTCATCTCTAAATTCGCTAATATATACTTTAAGTTCATCATCACTCATATTATCAAATTTGCTATGATAAAGATGATTTACACCTATCTCAAGTGAACGAGTACCTTTAAGCAAGCTTTCTTCTAGAGTAGTACCAATACCCATTACCTCGCCCGTTGCCTTCATCTGAGTACCAAGCACGTTGTAAGCGGTTGTGAATTTATCAAACGGAAAACGAGGAAGCTTTGTAATAACATAATCAAGCCTTGGCTCAAAAGCCGCAGTTGTATTGGCAATTTTAATCTCTTCAAGCGCCATACCCACAGCAATTTTTGCCGTAACGCGCGCAATCGGATATCCCGATGCCTTTGACGCAAGCGCTGAAGAACGTGATACACGAGGATTTACTTCTATTAAATAGTAGTTGCTCGAATTTGGATCTAAAGCAAACTGAACATTGCATCCACCCTCAATTTTAAGCTCACGAATAATCTTTATGGCGCTATCGTTAAGCATTTTAAGATCATGGTCGTTAAGTGTCATAATAGGGGCAACAACCAATGAGTCACCGGTATGAACACCAACAGGGTCAATGTTTTCCATACCGCAAATTGTAATAGCATGGTCATTAGAGTCACGCATTACCTCAAACTCAATTTCCTTATAACCCTTAACGCTCTTTTCGATAAGAACCTGATGCACAGGAGAAAGCTTAAATGCATTAAGACCAACTTCTACAAGTTCTTCTTCATCATAGGCAAAACCGCCGCCTGTACCGCCCAAAGTAAATGCAGGACGAAGTACTACAGGGTAACCTATTCTATTGGCTGCTTGCTTTGCTTCTTCAATGCTGTATGTTATTTCAGAAGGAATAACCGGCTCACCTATTGACTCGCACATTTCTTTAAAGAGCTCGCGGTCCTCAGCGCGCTCAATACTGTCACGCGAAGTGCCAAGAAGCTCAACACCACATTCCTTTAAAATGCCCTTTTCTTCTAACTGCATAGCAAGGTTAAGGCCTGTTTGACCGCCAATACCCGGAACAATAGCATCAGGACGCTCGTAGCGCAAAATTTTTGCAATATATTCAAGAGTAAGCGGCTCCATATAAACCTTATCAGCAATCGATGTATCGGTCATGATAGTCGCTGGGTTTGAGTTGCAAAGAATTACCTCATAGCCCTCTTCTTTAAGCGCAAGACACGCCTGTGTACCGGCGTAATCAAACTCGGCTGCCTGACCTATTACAATAGGACCTGAGCCAATAATTAAAACCTTTTTAATGTCCGTTCTTTTAGCCATTATTTACTTCCTCCTGAATGTGTATTGAATTATCTTTATATGCTATCTTTCCATCACAAACCGTTAAATAACACTTACCAAATAATTTATAATTTTCAAAAGGCATTGCCTTTCCTTTGGAAATAAAATCATTGGGGTTTACAACAATTTCTTCGTCAAGCCGCCATATAGTGTAATCGTTATTAAGCGGTATATTAAATCTTTTACGTGCATTAAAGCATAATAAATCAATTAGTTTGTCAAGCGTAATAACGTTTGTTTTAACAAAGTATGTGTAAAGCAGCTGAAACGCAGTTTCAATTCCAACTATACCAAATGCACTTTTTTCAAGACCCTTTGATTTTTCCTCTGCACTATGTGGTGCGTGATCGGTGGCAATCATATCAATTGTTCCGTCTTTTAATCCTTCAATAAGCGCAAGCTTGTCTTCGCACGAACGAAGCGGAGGATTCATTTTAAATTTACCGTCTTCTCGCAAATCGCTGTCATCAAGTATCAAATAATGTGGACCTGTTTCGCAGGTTACGTTCAGTCCTTCTGCCTTAGCTTGTCTTATAAGTTCAACACTCTCTTTACACGAAATATGGCAAACGTGATATGCGCAACCCGTCTCTCGTACAAACTCTAAATCGCGTTTTATCGGTCCCCATTCACTCTCAGAGCATATACCCCTATGTCCGTGCGTTTTAGCATATTGACCGTCATGTATATAACCGCCGTGTAATAATGAATTATCTTCACAATGAGCTACAATCATTTTGCCCAAAGCTTTTGCTTTTAGCATAGCCTCTCGCATAAGCTCACGCGATTGAACACCGCGTCCGTCATCGGAAAAAGCGATACATTCGTTTGACATGCCTTCCATATCCGAAAGTTTAAGACCGTTTTGACCTATAGTTATTGAAGCATACGGATAAATGTTTATTACAGCATCGTTTTCGATAATTTTTATTTGTTCATTTAAATGCTCAACACTATCGGGCACCGGATTTAGATTAGGCATTGTGCAAACTGCCGTATAACCGCCGTGAGCCGCCGCGCGCGAACCTGAAAGGATTGTTTCTTTATAAGAAAAACCCGGCTCACGAAAATGCACATGCACATCGCAAAAACCGGGTAAAATACAATAATTGTTTTTTTGGTTGGCGAAAAAAGGTGACAAAAACGCCTTGTCTACTGTGGGGACAAAGCTTGTTAGAAATTCAGGTTTATAAATGTTATTTTTTGTATGCTTTTTCACTATAAACCATCCTTTCATATATCTTTTAAAACAAAGCATTCACACGCTCAATTTATCCTATATATATTATCATAATCACTATTTCTTGTCAATTAAAAATAATTAAAAAATAGAATAAATTTTCGAAAGAAATTTCTTTTAATTTCATATATTTTTTACAAGGGGGATTTATATGTTTTTTCAAATGTTGTTACAAATAATATCAAATGTTTTTTATTTGGCGTTACACGTTACAAATGCAGGTTCTTTTCCAGCACCACTATCAGCAAAACGAGAAGCAGAATTATTGGTATTAGAAGAACAAGGTGATGAAAATGCAAAGAATGAGCTTATTGAGCACAATCTACGACTTGTAGCACATGTTGTAAAAAAATACTACACCGATGATGACCAAGATGATTTAATATCCATTGGAACAATCGGACTAATAAAGGCAATAAATACATTTAAGAGCGATAAAAAGATTAGACTCGCTACCTATGCTGCAAGATGTATTGAAAATGAGATACTTATGCACTTTAGGGGCAATAAAAAATATGCTCAAGATGTTTACATAAGCGACCCGATTGATACCGATAAAAACGGAAATACACTAACGCTTATAGATATTATTGCTGATGACAGCAATATAGAAGATGAAATTGATACTAAAATAAAGGTGCAAAAACTACGTCAGATTTTAGGCACAACACTCGATAAGCGTGAACTCGAGATTATAAAAATGCGTTATGGTCTTGACGGTCAAAAGGAACTTACTCAACGTGAAATAGCAAAAAAATTAAAAATTTCTCGTAGTTATGTGTCACGTATAGAAACCGCCGCGCTTGAAAAGTTAAAAAATAAGTTTTAATAAAAAAATGAGTCCCGAAGGACTCATTTTTTTGTATTTTATCTGTCGTAAATACTTTCAGATTCAGGAGTAATGATAGCGCGTGCATCGTCTAACTGATAAAGACGAACGTAATCAATTACCAAATCACATTCACCAATATCGTCATAAGCTGCCTGAATCCAACTATTACCATCTTGCTGAGCTGTGAAAATATGGTTTTCGATAAGCATATAAGCATACTGGTCAAAGCCAAAGGTATCAGAGTTGCTATAGCTTTCGCTACCAAAGTTCATTTGATCCTTAGTTACAGTTGCTCTGTAAAGCTCGGTAGTACCTGTAGCATCGGTATAAACGATAAAGGTCATTTCATTATCATTCCACAAGAAACCGTACTTACGTTCAGTAATTTGTTCACTTGAATTACGAAGTGATGCCATATTATATTGCATTGTAGCATGACCACCCTGATATGTTGCAGCGCCGTTTACAGTACCGCCTGAAAGGTTACCGGTATTAATTTTGATAGATGAAGACTGCTGTGTATAACCCTCACCAGCTGTAGCACCGCTTGCAGTAAGCAACTTGGTTGGGAACGCACCGCTTGTAAGATTCTTTGACCAATCAAGATCATAAACAGCAAGGCTGTTCTCGTTCTTGTCAAGTGAATATGTATACCACTTGTGGATATTAAACTTAATGTTATGATCATTACTTGGTTTTGATACGTAACCCCAACTACCCCAGTTCCACGCCTCAGTTGGTCTTTGAATAATTTCAAAGAGGTCCATTTCAAGTGTTTGAGTAGGAACTTTATACTTGTATGTTGTGACATCGGTAGGTGTTGCATAGGTACTTGTGCCGTTGTAAGCACCGTTACGCTCATATACCTTACTATAGAGTGATTTGTCAATTGTTATATTACCATTACCAACATCATGTGTTAATAACCACCATGCTGGGAATGAATAACCATCTGAAGGAACGGTAGCTACCATTTCAAGATAACCTTGCTTAAAGAGCATACTATCTTTAGTACCAATACCACTCATATAGAACTTATGCTCGTTGCTTGCAGTGGCACCGGTAAATCCACGCTTAAGTGAAAGCTTACCGTCTTTAACTACGTTAATTTCCTTTGCTTCGGCATCGGTTGCTTTACGGATGTATTCAAACTCGGTATCAGGAGTACCTGGTGTATCGTCGGTACCCTTATTTCTAAGATTCCACTTATCATAAGATACTGTACCTTCTACATCACTGTTAAACTCGTCGCCCCAAGCGTAGTGATAGGTTTTACCATCAACGGTAACTGCAGTTTTGTTAGTATCAATTGTACCGCTTGTCTCTTCTGGTAAATCAAACAAGGTTACATTTGCGATAAAGTTATCTACTGCAGCTTCAACAGCGGTAAAGCTACCACCTGTAAAGGTAAGAACAGCATTATCAACATCATAAGTATATGACCAAGCATTAGCATCACCTGATGTTACAAGCTTGATTGCGTACTTATTTGCATCACCAGTATTGGTTTTAGCAACATCAGTACCTGTCATACTTTCAAGGTGAAGCTCTAACTTACGAGCAAAGTCATAGTTATCTTCATCACCGGTATAGTAAATAGTGAAATTGCCTGCCTTTACATTTGCCCAGAATCCATCATATTCTGTAATATCTCCACCGGTAATTTCACGCTGTAAAGCAGCAAGGTCACGCATATCGATTTTGTCGTTGCGTGTTACGTCACCGTAGATGTAATCATAACCATCTTTCCATAAAAGGTTATTTTTAAGTGCGGTTACATCACTTGTATCATATTCTTCACCTATACCGTCACCGTTAATATCAGCGCAAGGCATCTTCTTTGCAAAAGCCGTTGATCTTATTGGAGTTGTTGCATTTTCGGCAGTGATTCCGTACCAATTTATACCATCAAGTTCTGGAGTGCTTTCAGAGTATTCAACAGAACCATCTTGTTTTACAATGTAACAATCGTTCCATGTTTCTTGATATGAATAACCAACATATTTTTCATTAAAACAGTTATTTAAAGAACAATTTTCGATTGTAGCACCATCTGCTGCATCACCTGCAATAATACCGCCGCCGTCACTTGCATCATACGTATAGCAGTTGTTGAAATTAATATTTTTTACAACACCTGTTGCAGCAAGCTGAGGTATAAAGCCAGCGCATGCAAATTCATCACTTTCAATAGCACTATACAAATTACTTATTGTATGACCGTCGCCGTCGATTGTACCGGCAAATGGATGATACTCATAGAATACAACGTTGTATGTGGTATTTTCAAATTTATCGATATCTAACCATTGCTTGCCTTCAAGGTCGATGTTGCAGCCGAGCTTATAGTACTGTGGAACGCCGTAATGTGTACCGCCCGAAGCGATAATCATATAAAGTGTATCAGCATCATTTATGATATATGGATCAGCCTCGGTACCGCTGCCAACAAGTGTATTGTAATCATTAAATACACCGCGGTTGCCTCTTAAAGCAGAAAATTCATAATTTGTACCATAAACATCGGTCGAAGTAAGTACTTTATTTTTACGCCATGAAAGGTTATATGCACCTTGATTTCTATAGCTGTCAGCTATCCAACCGTTATTAATTGTTGGTGTCGGTTTACCATCAATGATTTCCCAGTAAAGCCAGTTAAGTGTTGGAGCATCTTCAATAGTAAATTCATTACTGTCTAACTCATAACAGTTTACAACACTGTTAACTGCAGTTGTGTATGAATTAAGACCTGAAACTGTGCTATCACCTACAACACTCACGCAACCTGTAACTGTAGCATTGGTATTTTCTTGTTGTGAAACTACCATTGCAAGATGTTTTTTTGTAGATGCGGTATCAACAAATGTTGAATTGGTACCGTCGAACAAACAGTTGTCAACGCTGAGTGATTTTGGTGATATAATTGTAGATACAAAACCAGCAACGTAAGATTTGTTACTGTAATTTGTTGCGTTAAGATATGAATTACGAACTGCAACATTTATAATTGCAGCGTTACAATTTTCGGGGCGTTTTGCATAAGCGTCAACTTTAGGACACATAACTTTAGTTTCGTAACTACCATTACTATCAGTATCTTTATTATACTGACCGTCCCAAATACCTACTGTTGATGTAATTACTGCAGCAGAAGCGCTGTTGGTTTTTACATAGTTTGTATCAAAGGTAACATTTTTAATTACAGCGTCGCCTGTAAGCATTGGTACAAAACCAACACCGTTGTTCCAGTGGTTAGTAGCAGTTGTCATACTGTAAAGACCGTAGATAGTAACACCGTTACCGTCAAATCTACCACCAAAGTAATCAACATAACCGTCTCTGTGGTTATTTAAAACCTTGGTAGATGATGATGTATAAACATCATTATAATGCTCTGAATAACAATTTGCAGTATCACCGCATAATTGAGCTTCGTTCGTAAGACCTATTGACCAGTTTTTAAGTGAGCTGGCAGCCGCCTCAAAAGCAGCTTGATCTTTAAAACCACGTGTATCGTTAATGTAAAGCGCATTAACGTTGTCATCAACCTTGTAATAAATTGGGGTTCCGTCAGCGTTTATACCAGTAGAACGAACCATTAAGAAAAGCTGTTCAACAGTTTTAATAATGTATGGGTCTGCTTCGGTACCTGTACCGCCTGCAAAACCGCTTGCCTTAGTACCGTCCCAAACGTCGTGTGTACCAAATATAAATTGACCGCAAACACAGCTTGTTATGTTTGAATCATAATTAACATCATTATAATAATGTTCTACGGTAAGACCTACAAGTCCACAATCAGCATCTGCACAAACTTCACTATGTGTACCATTTCCATTATCCTTAGCAGTTACGTTATGGAACATACGAAGCTCTGGTGCACCGCTTGTATTTGCAAACCAAGCACCACTAAAATCAAGTGCCATATTTTGTGTTGCAGCCTCGCCTGTCATATTAGCAATAGTAAGGGTAGTAACACCTGTCTGTGAAACAGTTTGATCGGTGTAAACGTTAGAGTAAACTGCATTAGCGTACTTAGCAGACAAAGCTGTTGTGTTAGCTATAGGTACAGGGCTGTTGCCGATTGCAACTGAATTGCTTATGGTAAGTCCTGCGTTATAACCGGAAACATTACCAACAAAACCACCGTTAATTCCTTGACCTGAAAGCTTGTTGTTTACTGCTAAGCAATTACTAACCGTTGTCTTGTTGTGACCAGCGTTACCAATATGTGTGCCGACAGTTCTTTGACAAGCAGAGTTTCCATCAGCACCATCACTAATTACACAATTCTTAACGACACAATTTTCAAGTACAAGACTTGTAGAGGTATCGGGAGCATTTGCAAGACCTATGATACCACCAGCATTATGATAACCGCGGAAATCAGAAGCAACAACAGTAATATTCTTAATAGTTACGGTTCCGCCAGAAGCAGGTTTTGTAGCTGGGAATAAACCATTATAGCCAATCTTATTACCAGATGCATTATATACAATAAGACCATTACCATCAAAGTAACCACCAAAAGCAGGTTCGTTACCATCCGATGCAAAAGTCCATGTGCTTGTTTTGGTAGCAGCCTCAACATTTGCAGCTGTAGAATTAAGTGTAATACCAGCCATACCATTTAAATTAAATACAGCATTATCTACAACCTTGTAGCTTTTGCCCTGTGTTGCACTACCACCCTGAAGAGCAATCCAAGCAAGCTCTTCGGCAGTATTTATGATGATATTACCTTGAGCATCAGTTGCAGTTGGTTCTACCTTGGTGCCATCCCAGGTGTCCTCTACTGTTGCGGCGCTAGCGTCAAAAGTTACGCCAACATTAGCTACAAAAAGTGTACCAAGTATCATAACAAGTGCAAGTGTAACACTTAATACTCTTTTTGCAGTTTTACTTATTGTTATTTTCATAAAAAACCTCTCTTTTCTTTTCACAGTGTGTGAATATATAGGTTAGTTTTCTTAAATTAATTGAATTATCTAGGCCAAATTACGATATCATCATCTTCGTCGCCAAAGTTAGCGTTAGGGTCACTTGTAACGATAATATCAGTAAGGTCTAATTCATAGATTTCTATTTTTGATTTTTGAAACATAATTCGAATTTCCTTTCTTTAGTAATAGGCTTCTCCTTGGGGCCGATTCCCTCACGGTGTGAGGGAAATGTCGCAAAGCGACAAAGGGTGACGGTCCTGTCAGGAGGCTCCGTCGTAGACGGTGGTGAGGGGTAATATATATGTTCATTTGTCCCCTCATCCACCGCTTTCGCGGTCCCCCTTCTCCCGAGGGAGAAGGCTTAATATTATCGTATCTTATTAACCTTGACGTGCGGCGAGCATTTCGCTGTAGTAAACAAGTGCCATTGATGCGTTTACATGTTCTTGGTAATCCTCGCCAGCATTCATAGCGTTAATTGCATAACCTGCGGCGCTGTAAGTACCAAAGTCATAATCACTACCACCATAGTTCACAGTGACAGTTATATCTTTACAAAGCTTGCTTACAGGAAGAGCTTTAAATCTGTAAAGATGATATCTACCTGCGCCTGCGTTATTAATCATTTCAGCGCCTGTTACAGTTGCAATAACTTGACCTTCGACACTGAATGTAGCAGTAATATTAGCCTTATTTGTCTTATAATCGCCGTGGAACGCAAATGTAAACGCAATATGTGGATTAACCTTTAAGTTAAGAGAAGTTGCGTACATATCAAATACGTTTTCTTGTACTTGAGTACCATATACGTCTTCGTTATATGCATCTTTAAATAATGCATTTGTAGCAAATTTTTGTGTATAAACTGTGTTACTTGTAATGCGGTTAAGCACGCTTGTGGGTAGGTTCATAGCGTGAATACCCTTAATTTCATAGCTGTAACCACATTCACAAGAAGCTGACTTACCGTCCTCGGCATCAACCATTGTGTGTGAAACAGTCGGAGCAGTAGTTGTACACTGTGTACCATTTATAAAGTGCTGACAAACGGTTTGGTGTGTATTTGCATCAATATAAACAGTAGTCATATCATGGAAAATACTAAGTTCTGGATATGTTGCAGTATCAAACCAAATATCATCAAGACCCATATTAGCTACTGCACCTGTACCAGTTAATTTTGATGTGTCAAGTGTAGTGTATTTTGCATTGGTAGATGTTTGATCGGTATATACATTTGTAACGGTTGCATCTTGGATTCTTGTACCGATCTTACCGCCCGAACCTTCAACAACTGTTGAATAAGGAAGCGAACCAATAACAATACAATCACTTATTTTTTGCGTACTAATATAATCGGAAGACGTACCAACTATACCGCCTTTAATTTTTGCAGCATCACTAATGTTGTTTATTGCTAAACAGTTACTTACATTACCAGAGTTATGATTAATCTGACCAATAATAAGGCCTGAAGTACTGTTGTGAATTCTTACAGTATCGTAGAAATAGCAGTTTTTAGTTGCGCAAGAATCAACATTTACGCAGCCTGTATTTGAACTTTGATTTTGTGCAAAACCAATTATACCACCTGTGTAATGATAACCCTCAAAATAAGAAGCAGCAACAGTTACATTTTTGATATTAATTTCTTTTGCATCATTTTCAGGTCTTACAACAGTAAACAAACCAGTATATGCATAAGAACCGCCAACAGCAGCATTTATGTTATAAACTGTAAGTCCATTACCATCAAAGTTACCCATAAAGTAATTTGAATCATTTGCCCAAAGGTGAGTACTGTTCCTTGTAGCAGCATTAACTTGAGATGCTGTAGAGTTTAATGTAATGCCATTCATACCCTTCATATTAAATACTGAATTTACAGAAACCTTATAATTAACATTTACTGTTGCGCTTCCGCCCGAAAGAACTACCCAAGC
>SVOH01000015.1:37358-53839 GCA_015066515.1 Oscillospiraceae bacterium
CATTAACTTGAGATGCTGTAGAGTTTAATGTAATGCCATTCATACCCTTCATATTAAATACTGAATTTACAGAAACCTTATAATTAACATTTACTGTTGCGCTTCCGCCCGAAAGAACTACCCAAGCGAATTCTTCAGCAGTATTAATAATTATATTACCTTCACTATCGGTTGCGGTAGGCTGTACCTTTGTGCCGTCCCACTCGTCGTAGTTTGAGTGATTTGGTGTAACTGTGTTACCAATGATATCTTCGTAGTAACCACAAGCACATTCCATTCTGTTCTTTTCAGCATTTTTAACAAAAGAGTGATCCTCACCAACACCACATACAGTACAGTTGGCACCATTAATTGTGATGATACATACAGATTTATGAGTATCTTCATTAACATACTCATCGGTCATTGTATGGAAAATACTAAGTTCTGGATATGTTGCAGTATCAAACCAAATATCATCAAGACCCATATTAGCTACTGCACCTGTACCAGTTAATTTTGATGTGTCAAGTGTAGTGTATTTTGCATTGGTAGATGTTTGATCGGTATATACATTTGTAACGGTTGCATCTTGGATTCTTGTACCGATCTTACCGCCCGAACCTTCAACAACTGTTGAATAAGGAAGCGAACCAATAACAATACAATCACTTATTTTTTGCGTACTAATATAATCGGAAGACGTACCAACTATACCGCCTTTAATTTTTGCAGCATCACTAATGTTGTTTATTGCTAAACAGTTACTTACATTACCAGAGTTATGATTAATCTGACCAATAATAAGGCCTGAAGTACTGTTGTGAATTCTTACAGTATCGTAGAAATAGCAGTTTTTAGTTGCGCAAGAATCAACATTTACGCAGCCTGTATTTGAACTTTGATTTTGTGCAAAACCAATTATACCACCTGTGTAATGATAACCCTCAAAATAAGAAGCAGCAACAGTTACATTTTTGATATTAATTTCTTTTGCATCATTTTCAGGTCTTACAACAGTAAACAAACCAGTATATGCATAAGAACCGCCAACAGCAGCATTTATGTTATAAACTGTAAGTCCATTACCATCAAAGTTACCCATAAAGTAATTTGAATCATTTGCCCAAAGGTGAGTACTGTTCCTTGTAGCAGCATTAACTTGAGATGCTGTAGAGTTTAATGTAATGCCATTCATACCCTTCATATTAAATACTGAATTTACAGAAACCTTATAATTAACATTTACTGTTGCGCTTCCGCCCGAAAGAACTACCCAAGCAAGTTCTTCGGCAGTATTAATAATTACGTTACCTTCACTATCGGTTGTAGTTGGCTGTACCTTTGTACCGTCCCACTCGTCGTAGTTTGCAGCGATATATTCTATATCACCATAAACCGGAACACTGTAACCACATTCGCAAACCTTTGCTGTACCTTCAGCATTTTTAACAAGAGAATGTTCTTCAGTTACACCTTTAAGATCACAAGTGTTGTCGCCTGCTTTAAGCACACAAATTACCTTGTGAGTATTTTCATCAACATATTGTTTCGAAAGCTTATGGAACATTGAAAGCTCTGGGTATGTTTCAGTATCAAACCAAGCTGAACCTAATGTAGCAGCATCTACGTCTGCTGTGTGTACGTTGGTATATGTGGTTGTGGCAACTTTAGTAGCTAAAGCTGTATTAATTGATATAGGTTCTGCTGTTGTGCCAATTGTTAATGAATTAGTAACAGTAGACTGACCTGCATAATTCGAAGAGTTACCAAAGAAACCGCCTTTTATACCCTGTGATGCAATTTCGTTATTAATAGCCATACAGTTATTAATTGTTGCTGCGTTATGTCCTATTTGAGCTGCAATTGTAGCACCAATTTTAGATGTAGCTGGATTGGTATCATTGTTATCAGAGAAATAGCTGTTTTTAACTACACAATTTTCAAAATACATCTTTGTGCTTGTGTTACCTGTATTAGCATAACCAACAATAGCGCCCGCACTATGATAACCACCAATGTAAGATGCTACAACAGCAATATTTTTTATAGTAATAGAACCTTGCGCTGTCGAGTTTGTTGTTGGGAACAAACCGGAATGACCACGACCGGTACCTGTATAAATATTATAAACTGTAAGACCGTTACCATCAAAATTACCCTGGAATGCAGGCGATGAACCGTCAGCATCTAAACGCCAATATGTATTATTTTTTGTAGAAGTTTTAACTTGTGCCAAAGTAGAGTTAGGAGTAATGCCTTCCATACCCATTAAATTGAAAACAGAGTTATCTGCTACTTTATAGTTTTTATTTTGTGTAGCATCACCGCCTTGAAGCGCTATCCAAGCAAGCTGTTCTGCATTGCGGATAATAATGTTGCCTTCACTATCGGTTGCGGTAGGCTGTACCTTTGTACCGTCCCACTCGTCGTAGTTAGCGTTTACATATTCAATGCTTGAACCTGCGCTTGTGTTTTTGTCAAAAACACTATCTTGAATAGATGCACCGTAGTAGTAAAGTGCTGCGGCAACATCCTTGTCAGCTTCAATTTGCTCGCTTGTTGCGCCATCTACCCAAATTGCACTGTCACCTTCAACTACGTTTTGGCAATAATCAGCAAGGCAGAAAGGCATAGTGCGTGAATGCTCAATAGAGCCCGCACTGTATTCAACTGCTGTGAGCAAAAGTTGGCTATCTATATCACGTGCTGAAAGACCAGTAATGGTAAACATTTTTTCCGCAGTTGGGAAACCATTGCCTGCAAAGTATGATGTACCGTTTGCAACGGCAGGCAAGCGATAAAGCTCGTTACCCTCTGTGTCGCAAACCAAAATAACTACCTTATCGTTATTACCTGTACGGTACTGTGAGTATGCATGTACGTCAACATCAAGAGTGCCATCGTCATTATAGCTAACAGTAACACCACTTATGCCAATCCAAGCGGTATGAGCATCACCATCGGTATCATCAGATGGGAAAAGTGGACTTGTTACACCGTCAAACTCGGTATAGTCAGGCAAAACTTGTGGAATATAGTTATCATTTAAAGCAAGACCAAGACCGCCATTTGCAACGGAGGTAGTACACCAATGACAGCGAGCATTGCCCAAAGTTATAGTATGCTTACCGTTCTTTTCAGCATCAAGTACTACACCGTTTGTACCATACCATGATGAATGTGAATGGAACCAAGAGTCACTACCTGTAAAGGTAACGTCGGCATAGTCGCCTTCTACACCAAAGTTAGCGCCATCAACTTCAATTGCAACCACATACTTACTTGTAGTACCATTAGTTACATATGAACCATCATTAAGTTTAATTGTGTACTCAATAGTAATTGAAGTGCACAAAACACCATCACCAATAACAAAACGGATGTCTTTATCACTTCCGTTTGCTCTGGTTACAAACTCAACGGTTTCAAGCTCATCAGCTGTAAGAGCAGTACCGTCTTTTTTTGTAGCTGCAACAGCAGAAACCTCGTCACCTATTGTGTAATTGCTTTGAGCCTTTGCGGTAAATTGACCACCAACAAAGCCTGCGGGCAGGTCAAACTTAACCTTAGCCTTAACCTCTGTGGCAGCGAAAGGAACCGCCTGTTTGTCATCGCCAACACTAATGGTATATGTGCCGTTGTAATCCGCAGCAGCGGCGTGAGCGGCAATAAGACTACCACAAAGTGTTGCGCAGCAAATTGCTATACATAGTATAACCGATAACAACTTGCTATGTAGTTTCTTGGACATAAACATTCTCCTTTTTTCTCTCGGCAAAAACCGATTTTTGCCCCTGTACAGTACAGGGGGGGTTATTGTATGAAATACAATAAGGGTATATTACCCTATTTATTCGTAATAAATTATATCAATATCTAATAAAAAATGCAAGTATATATTTTAATAAAATACGATAATCGGTACAATAATGCTATTTTTAAATATAAAAATACACTTTATAGTGAAAAATACTAAATTTATAACTTTTGACACATTTCTCTAATAATTAAAATTATTATAAAATATAAAAAACCACCATTAACAAAATGGTGGTTTTAAAAATATTAGCTTATATTTTTATAACTGTATTGCCGTTTTGAACAATATCTTTTGTAATAACAATTTCAGAAACATCTTCTTTAGAAGGAAGTTCAAACATAAGGTCTTGAAGTGTGTTCTCTATAATAGAACGTAATCCTCTGGCACCTGTTTTATTTTTAATTGTTAATTCAGCAATCTTTTGCAAGGCCTCTTGCTCAAATTCAAGTTTTATATTATCTAGAGCAAACAATGCTTGATATTGCTTAACAATAGAATTTTTAGGCTCTGTCATAATGCGAATAAGTGTATCCTTATCCATAGCATCTAGGCTTGTTATTACCGGCAAACGACCAACAAGCTCAGGAATAAGACCAAACTTTACCAAATCTTGATGTGTAGCTAGCTTTGAAAGTTGTTGCGCTTCAACACTTTTGGGCGATTTTACATCGGCACCGAAACCAAGACTACTACCGCCCATGCGACGCTCAATAACCTTATCGATACCGTCAAAAGCACCTGCGCAAATAAATAATATATTTGTAGTATCAATTTGTATAAATTCTTGCTGAGGATGCTTTCTACCGCCTTGTGGTGGCACGTTAGAAACAGTACCCTCAAGAATTTTAAGCAATGCTTGCTGTACACCCTCGCCGCTAACATCGCGAGTTATTGACGCATTCTCACTCTTGCGAGAGATTTTATCAATCTCATCAATATAAATTATACCGTGCTCGGCTTTTTCCACATCGTAATCAGCAGCTTGAATAAGTCGTAAAAGAATATTCTCTACATCCTCGCCAACGTATCCAGCCTCGGTAAGAGTGGTAGCATCGGTAATAGCAATCGGCACATCGAGGATTTTAGCCAAAGTTTGCGCAAGCAAGGTTTTACCAACACCTGTAGGACCAAGCATAAGCACATTGCTTTTTGCAAGCTCAACATCTAACTTTTCTTTTTTATAAACACGCTTATAATGATTATATACCGCAACAGCAAGTGTCTTTTTGGCATCGTCTTGACCAATTACATATTCATCAAGCAAAGCCTTGATTTCTTGCGGCTTAGGCAAAACCTTTTCTTCTTGCTTTTTACTCTTACGTTTTTGATTATAAGAATTTTCGTCATCAAAAAGTAAAGATGCACAAAAATCGATACAACCATCACATATATATACACCCGGTCCTTCTACAAGGCGCATAACCTCATCTTGAGTTTTGCCACAAAAGGAACAGCGTATATCTTTTTCTATGTCTTTAGACATTTGTTATACCTCTTATCGTTTAGAAATAACCTTATCAATAAGACCATAATCTGCGGCCTCAGAAGCAGTCATAAAATTGTCGCGCTCGGTATCACGCTCGATTTCTTCAATAGGTTTACCTGTATTTTCAGAGAGAATTCTATTTAAGTTACTGCGTGTACGCTTAATATGGTCAGCGTGAATAATGATATCGCTTGCCTGACCCTGCGCGCCACCCAAGGGCTGATGAATCATAATCTCGCTGTTAGGGAGCGCATAACGCTTGCCCTTAGCACCGGATGACAACAAAAATGCACCCATAGAAGCTGCCATACCCATACAGATAGTACTTACATCACACTTAATGTACTGCATTGTATCATAAATAGCAAGACCGGCAGACACAGAACCGCCAGGGCTATTGATATAGAAGCTAATATCTTTATCGGGATCCTGCCCCTCAAGAAACAAAAGCTGCGCAATAATAACACTAGCAGACGCATCATCTACCTGACCGTTAAGCATTATAATTCTATCATTTAGCAAGCGAGAAAATATATCGTACGAGCGCTCACCACGACTGGTTTGTTCAACAACATAAGGAATCAATGTGTTATCCATAACGTAATACCTCCAACAAATTATAAATAATGTTTAGCGTCGGAATAGCACCAAAGCACTATTCCGACTTAATGTAATAAATATTATGAACAGCAAAATCAATTTATAAACAAATTATTCTTCTGTCTTTTTTGCAGCAGCTTTTTTAGCTTCTTTCTTTTCGTCAACGGCATCAGTAATTACAGCGTTTGCCTTAACAAAGTCGATAGCCTTGCCAACTGCTACATCTTTTTCAACCTCAGAAGCAGGAATAACAGCCTTTACTTTATCAACATCTACGCCATAACCCTCGGCAATCTTAGTAAACTCAGCCTCAACAGCTTCTTCGTCTGCCTTGATACCTTCAAGCTCAACAATCTTTTCAAGAGCAAGACGGTATTTAACCTGCATTTCAGCTTGTGGGCGGAAGGTTTCACGGAACTGTTCAATTGTGCTACCTGTATACTGAAGATATAAATCAAGGCTCATACCCTGTGACTGTAGGCGGTAGCCAAATTCTTCAACAGATTGATTAAGACGATTTGTGAACATAGCTTCAGGAATTTCACCCTTAATACCATCCACAATCTGCTGAACAAGAATGTTTTCAACTGCTTCTTCTGCAGCCTTCTTTTTGCGTTCGAGTGCCTTTTTCTTTATATCAGCCTTAAGCTCTTTAAGAGTGTCAAATTCGCTAACGTCTTTAGCAAATTCATCGTCTGCAACAGGAAGCTCGCGAACTTTAATTTCGTGAAGCTTTACTTTAAATACTGCCGGCTGACCTGCAAGCTCTTCTGCACCGTATTCTTCTGGGAATGTAACGTTTACATCAAATTCATCATCAATATTCTTTCCGATAATTTGATCTTCAAAGCCTGGAATAAACTGACCGGAACCTAGTTCAAGTGAGTGACCCTCAGCCTTGCCACCGTCAAATGCAACGCCATCTTTAAAACCTTCAAAGTCGATTACAACAGTGTCGCCTTTTTTAGCAGCTCTATCTTCGACAGAAATCATACGCGCGTTACGTTCTTGTAGAGATTTAACTTCTGCATTAACCTCAGCAGCTTCAACCTTAACAAGTGGACGTTCTGCCTTAAGACCCTTATAAGCTTCAAGCTCAATTTCAGGGTATGTAGTAACACTTACTTTGAAATCCACGCCGTCTTCTTTAGAAATTGAAACAAGCTCAAAATCCATCTTATCATCAATTACCTTAAGACCTGATTCGTTAATTGCAGCCTCAACTGCATCAGCATAAAGAAGATTTAAGGCATCTTCAAAAAATATTTCACTACCATAACGAGCTTCTATCATTGCAAGTGGAGCCTTACCCGGTCTATAACCAGGAATTGTTATCTTTTTACCCTCTTTACGATATGCTTGCTTGATTGCCTCGCGGAATTGTTCACCATCGATAACAATCTCAAGCTGATAACGATTTGTTTCAATCTTGTTAGTTTCTTTTAATGTCATTTTTAATTTACCTCCGCATAGAGCCATACGACCCCATATTAAATTGAAATAATTATACCATAATTTGAGAAAAAATCAAGTCATTTTTACTGACATATTACAATATAAAACACATAATTTATAAGATTTTTTCAAATAAACCGCATTTTGATACAAACTGTGGCGTAAAATCAATACCATCTGCCGCCACCAACATTAATTTTATGTTGTCATATTCGGATACTGTGTTGTAAATTCCCTTTCCATGAATATGACCATAGTATACGGTATCAATATTATACTTTTTCAAAATTGATAAAATTTCTTCACAAATATACTCTGCGTATACAGGAGGATAGTGAAGAAATACTATTGGTACAGTACCTTTATCTATAGCTAATTTAATTGATGTTTCAAGCCTATTTGCTTCACGCAAAATCACTTTTTGATCATGCTCACCGATACCGTCATATATCCAGCCTCTTGTACCACAAATTGAAATACTACCATCAGAATAACAATTATTGTGTAAAATTTTTATTGTATCAAATTTATTATATGACAAAAATTCATTTATTTTATTGGCAGTTCCCCACCAATAATCATGATTTCCTTTTAAAATAATCTTTACCCCAGGTAAAGAATTTATAAATTCAAAATCAGGTCTTGATTCAGAAAGGGATATACCCCATGAAACATCACCACCAATAACAACGGTATCATCTTTGTTTACAAGTTTTTTCCAATTTTTTTGAAGTCGCTCAACATAGTTGTCCCATCCTCCAAAAATATCCATTGGTTTATTGGCACCAAGTGGCAAATGTAAATCCGAAATTGTAAACAAATTCATAAGTGTGTTTCACCTACCTTAAGTATAAAGTAATAAAAAAAGCAAATAATATAAGTGGCTACAAGCCAAGAAAGGAAGTCAATTTATAATGGATATGAATTCAGCATGCAAAACCGAAAATTGTATTAAGTGTTCAGTTAAAAACTGTGTACACCACACTGAAAATGATTCCTGCTCTGCGGGTACCATACAGGTTGGTAACAGAACGGCACAAAGTTGCAGCGAAACTTGCTGTGACACCTTTAAATCAAGACACTAATTTTGCAACAATATCCGACTCGTTATGAGTCGGATATTGTTTTTACTTAATTTTTAAACACTTACATAAAGCATTATACATATCATTTTTATCGTAAATGTCTTTAAATCGTGCAGTTGCATCTTTAAGCTCTGCAAGCGGTGCGGGAACTGTAGTACCAGTGAGTTCTGACAACGCGTCAACTGTATCAAATTCGCTTTTTGGAATATCAGTAGAAAGAGCCGATAAAACACTCTTAGCAAATTTATATGGTGATGCGGTAGAAGCAATAAGTACAGGACGTTTATCGTTTGTATCTTCAATATATTGCTCATATGCATTAACCGCTACAGCAGTATGTGTATCACAAAGATATCCAAATTTGTCAAATGTATTTTTGATGGTTTTTAAAGTACCCTCATCATCACAGCAAGCACCATAAAAAAGATTTTGAAGCTTTGCAAGAACTGTATCATTAACTGTAAACTTACCAGCACTGGCAAGTTCACTTTGTAAATTTGAAATATATTTATCGTCACAGTCTGATAGTATGTAGAGCATACGTTCAAGATTACTTGAGATAAGTATATCCATTGACGGCGACATAGTAGTATAAAATTCACGATTACGGTCATATACACCTGTATTTATAAAGTCAGTAAGTACACGGTTTGCATTTGAAGCACAAATTAGTTTATTTACAGGTACTCCCATTTCTTTTGCGTAATATGCTGCTAAAATATTACCGAAGTTGCCGGTTGGAACAACAACATTAAATCCTTTTGACAAATCATCGCCCTTAGCGATCATATCACAATACGCTGAAATGTAGTAAATAATTTGAGGCACAAGTCTACCCCAATTAATAGAGTTTGCCGAGGAAAACTCCATTCCACTTTTAGCTAGAGTTTCTTTAATTGCATTATCGGTAAATATCTTCTTAACGCCCGATTGAGCATCATCAAAATTACCCTTTATGGCGCAAACATGGACATTATTACCTTTTTGTGAATCCATTTGAAGCTTTTGCATAGGACTTACGCCCTCGCTTGGGTAAAATACAATTATCTCTGTATTTTCTACATCTCTAAATCCTTCAAGTGCCGCCTTACCTGTATCGCCTGATGTTGCAACGAGTATAACCGTTTTTTTACCGTCAGATACCTTTTTGGTAGATGTAGTAAGCAAATACGGCAATAATTGAAGTGCTAAATCCTTAAACGCGCAGGTAGGTCCATGCCAAAGCTCAAGTATATTTATACTATCGCCAAGTTGGGCAATTGCAGCAGGCTTTTCGTCATCAAATGAACCTGTATACGCACCACGAACGCATGCACCTATCTCTTCATCCGTAAAATCAGTAAGATATTTTTTTAGAATATACTCAGCCTTGCCAATATAATCCAATTCTATAAGATTGGAAATATCATTTTCGTCAAGCTGTGGTATGGATTCGGGAACATATAGTCCACCTTCGGTAGAGATACCATGAGCAATTGCATATGCCGAAGATACTTTTATATTATTGTTTCTTGTACTAATGTAATTCATTATAAATCCCCTTTTTGAAAAAAGTTATAAGCATTATAAAAGAAAATTTTTTCAAGAATTTTTTCGTTAATATTCTTATTTTTTAAGTATTGATATAATATGGGAACCATCGATATATCACACAGAGAAGCATCCATATCTGCGCCATCAAAATCAGAGCCTATGCTTAAATAATTTTCATATCCTTTATCAAGAATATGGTAAATGTTTTTATATATGTTTTCAAAAACATTTCCCTCTCCCAAAAACACCGGATAAAAGCACAAACCAAATAATCCGCCTCTTTGCACCAAAAGGTCTAATTGATTATCATCAATATTTCTTTTGTTTGCATTAATACATTCTAAGCAAGAGTGTGTAATAATTGGTTTATTGGCATATTCTATAGCACTATAAAAACTTTTTTTATTAAGATGTGATAAATCAACCATAATATTAAATTTATTAAGTTCATTTATTACTTCAATACCAAAATTTTTAAGTCCCGTATCTGTATCAGCGCCACCGGCTATCTGATTTTCACCATTCCACGTAAGTGTTAAAGCGCGTATACCATCGTTATGCAAAGTTTCAATACGACTTATATCATTTTCAATTAAATTACCGTTTTCAACCGTAAAAATTGGAGTTAAGTTGTCATTTTTATCAGATAATTCTAGTTTAAAATTTTCAATTGTTTTTTTGTAATATTCAAATGGATTTTGTGTACCGTCTTTAACAAAGACAGCAAAGCATTGATGCCAAACATTAAAAGCACTTGATTTTTGTTGTGTTACAGCAAGTGAATTATCGCTAAAAGACAAATTGTCTCGTAAGCATTTATAAGCAGTATCACAATGCAAATCAAAGAATTTCATACAAATCACCTAAAATGCATTTTCAATATATTTAAGTTCAAATTTAAACTCATTATCATTTTCATCAATAATCACTACTTCTGCAACATCTATTCTTGGCGGCAAATTTGTTCGCAATTTTCTCATAAAACTTTGCGCGGCGTTTTTAGTGCGTTTTTGCTTTGCAAAATCGACAGCTTCTATTCCACTTACTAACGAATGTTTTTGTCTTGTTTTCACTTCAACAAAGGCAATACACTCACGATTTTCAGCAACAATATCAAGTTCCCCATATTTACTGTCGCGCCAGTTTCTTTTAATAATTATATACCCTCGCGACCTAAGGTAGTTGGCAACAAAATCCTCTCCCGCCTTACCAACTATGGCGGAACGCTCGTTACCCGAGTACATTTTTAAGAAAAGACAAACGGTGAATTTCACAAACACCGTGCTGTTTTATGGCTTCATAATGAGCTTTTGTGCCGTAACCCTTATGTTGTGCAAAAAGATATTGTGGGTATTTTTTATCATATTCTAACATAAGTCTATCTCGCGTTACCTTTGCAAGAATTGATGCAGCAGCAATTGAACACGATTTAGAGTCGCCCTTTACAACCGTTTCACAAGGAATTTTAACGCCTTTTGGTGTTCTGTTGCCGTCAATAAGTGCAAAATCAGCCATTTCATTTAATCCATCAATTGCTCTATTCATTGCAATGTATGTGGCTTCAAGGATATTATATTCTTCTATTTCTTCAACACTACCAAAAGCTATGCTATAAGCAATCGATTTTTCTTTTATAATATCAAAAAGCACTTCACGCTTTTTTTCACTAATTTTTTTTGAATCATTAAGACCGTCTATTACACAATCGTCAGGTAAAATAACCGCTGCCGCACATACAGGACCCGCAAGCGGACCACGACCTGCCTCGTCAACACCGCAAATCATTTTATATACTTTAATACGAGCTTCGTTTTCAAAAGAAAAATCAGGCATTTTCTTCAACTCTTTCAAGTGTAATTTTACCGATTTTACAATTTCGGTATTCTTCAAGTAGCATTGCTGCCGCACGCTCTGTATCGGTTTCTCCGCCGCGAATCATCATACCGCGTTTTTTACCTAAAAGGCACAACGCATCGTAACTGTCTTCAGGAAATTCTGACATTTTATAACGTTCTTTTAAAAGCTCGGGATACAAAAGTATAAGCAGTTCTAGCAAACGCATAGCAAGTAATTCGGTGTCCATTATTCTATCGGTAACGGCACCTGTAAAGCCTAAGTGCTCGCCTACTGTTTTATCCTCAAACTTTGGCCACAAAACACCAGGTGTATCAAGAAGTTCAAGTTCTTTGTCAATAGTAAACCATTGATTACCGCGTGTAACACCGGGTCTATTCTCTACTTTTGCTCTTCCACCGCCTGCTATACGGTTTATAAAAGAAGACTTACCAACATTTGGTATACCAACAACCATAACACGCAGTGGTTTACCAACCATACCTTTTTCGCGATAAGATTGCAATTTATCGGTCAAAACGGTTTTCACCGTATCTTTAAAAGCATTTATACCCTTACCGTTTTTGCAATCAATCGGTATAGCAAAAATACCTTGTGATTTATAAAATTCAATCCACTTTTTTGTAGCAGCATCATCTGCCATATCACATTTATTAAGTAAAATAATATGTGGCTTGTCACCAATTATTTCATTCAATTCTGGGTTTCGACTACTAACCGGAATTCGCGCATCAACAATTTCAGCAACAGCATCTATAAGCTTTAATTGCTCACTGATTTTTCTGCGCGTTTTTGCCATGTGGCCGGGAAACCATTGTATAGTTTGGCTATTATCAATCACAATTAATCTAACCTACCTATTTTATCAAACGGTAAAATTCTAAATACCGCATGACCTAATATATATCGTGTATCAACCATACCGTATTCACCTATTCGAGAATCTCGGCTGTCCATAGAATCGTTACGGTTATCGCCCAATACAAAAACGCATCCTTCATCAACCGTTACGGGAAATTCAACGTCATATTTTCTGTTGGTTGGTGTTCGCGCATATGGCTCATCCAATTCAATACCATCTACGTAAACTACACCCTTTTCAAAATCTATATCAACAGTTTGCCCTTCCATTGCAATAATTCTTTTAATAATAGGAGTATTAGAATCATTCATTGTATATACACTATTTTCTTTGTTACGTGAAATTACAACAATATCTCCAACCTTTGGTTCGTAAAACAAATTACTTATAATTACCCTTTCGCCATCATAAAGAGTGTCTTTCATGGAAGGTCCATCAATTGTTGCAATACGGAACAAAAAACTAAAGCAAATTACAACGGCAATTATTGCGTGCACCAACACCTCAAGCCAATCAAAAACAAAAGCTTTAAACGAAGTAGTTTCTCTTTTGGACTGAATGTCAGATACATCTATTTCAACATTGTCAATGTCATTATCTATATTATCATTAAACATTTCAGCATTACTTTCAAAATTATTTTCGCTCACAATAACACCACCATTCTAAATATAAAGTTAAAGGGACAAGGCCTTTGCCCCGTCCCCCACTCGTTAGTTTATTAACCGATAAGCTCTTTAACCTTTGCAGCCTTACCAACGCGATCACGCAAATAGTAAAGTTTTGCACGGCGAACTCGACCTTTACGAACAAGCTCTACCTTAGCAACGATTGGTGAATGAACTGGGAATACACGTTCAACACCTACACCGTATGATACACGGCGAACTGTAAAGGTTTCTGCGATACCGCTGTTGTTTTTAGCAATAACAGTACCTTCAAAGATCTGGATTCTTTCCTTCTCGCCTTCTTTAATTCTTACGTGAACCTTAACTGTGCTACCAATTAAAATCTCGGGAGCGTCAGCCTTAAGCTGAGAAGCAACTAATTCTTTAACTGCGTCCATCAAATTTTCCTCCTTAAATTTTTTCAGACGTTCATAAACGATCTACGCCAGAGGACCATCCGCTTCAATGTCGATTTTTCGGCACTAAACCCACCTTTTAAGGCAAGGTGAAATCAAATGCTCAAATATATTACCACAACTCTTTACAAAAAGCAAGCATTTTTTTATTATTTTAAAAATTTATGGATAATCAACCTCGGGAACATCAAGCTCGTTATATATTTTGGTTATTTTTTTCTCAATTTCAACACAATTTGTGGCTTTATACTGTCTTCCATCTGCATCAGTAAACAAGTTGCCACCCAGCGTATAAACCAATTCTTGTCCGTCAATTTTAATTCTTATCATCGTACTCCAACCACCTGCGTTTACATCATTGGGTGTAGGTGATTTTTCAATTTGAGCCAAAATTTCAATAACCTTATCAACTGTTGTATTACTATTGCTTGTCTTGCATTTTGGTGGTGACGGCAACTTAACAATAGTAATTTCTTGACTAAATACTCTGCTTTCTGTGTCAGCATTATCACAACCACAAAGCAGTATAATGAATGTTAAAGATATGATAATGCATAATATTTTTTTCATAAATATTCCCCCTTCACTAATAATACTAACAAAAATTTAAAAGGTTGCATTTATAAATAAGATAATAACAAATTTTACAATAAAAATCAAATTAAAACTAAATTAACTGTTGACAAAACACCCCATTTAGTGCGATAATATGCTTGGTATTTTATGTACATAGACTGTGAGGTTTCTTTAATGCGTGTAATTACGGGTACTGCCCGCGGCAAACGACTTGTTACTGTCCAAGGCAATGATATTGTTCGTCCTACGGGTGAAAAGGTTAAAGAAGCGCTTTTTAGTTCCATACAGTTTGATATCGAAGGTAGACGTATACTTGATTTGTTTGCGGGTAGTGGTCAGCTTGGAATTGAAGCATTAAGCCGTGGTGCCGAAAGCGCTGTGTTTGTTGACATTAACGATGCATCACTTAAAGTTGTAAAACAAAATCTTGAAAACACCGGTCTTGTTGACAAGGCTACTGTGCAAAAAAGTGATTATTCAACTTTTGCTTTACGATGCACACAAAAATTTGATATTGCATTTTTAGATCCACCTTATCAAGCAGGTATACTTGAGGATGCGGTGTCAAAAATAATCCCTCTTATGAGTGATTACGGTAAAATTTTTTGTGAACATCCAAGCGAGTTAAAGTTACCTGAAAAAATAGATAATTTCACGATTATCAAGGTTTACCGCTATGGTAAAACACTTGTTACCGTTTATCAAAAGGAAGTGGCAAATCATGAATAAAAGAATTGCCGTATGCCCCGGTAGTTTTGACCCAATTACAATGGGACATCTTGATATTATAACCCGTGCAGCAGCTATGTTTGACCAATTGATTGTAGTTGTTATGAATAACGCAAATAAAAAATACACCTTTTCCCCTGTTGAACGTAAAGAAATGATTGAAAAATGTGTAATTGATTTACCTAATGTTAAGGTGGATATCGATGATGGTTTACTTGCCGACTACGCAGCAGAACAAAACGCTTGCGCAATAATTAAGGGTTTACGTGCTATGTCTGATTTTGAATATGAATTTCAGATGGCACTTACCAATAAAAAACTTAACCCCAACGTAGAAACCTTATTTCTTACCACAAGTGCTCAAAATATGTATTTGAGTTCAAGTATGGTAAAACAAATAGCCGGTATGGGTGGAGATGTAACCGACTTTCTTCCCGAGGCTATACACGATGATGTTTTAAATAGAATATCGTCTAAAAATTAAATTAGTAAATAAATCACGGAGGATGAATTAAAATGACACTTGACGAATTATTGGAACAGTTTGACGAGGTGCTTGACAGCGGCATTAAGATTCCCGGCAAAAAGACTGTAGTAGATGTTGAAAAGCTTCGTGCAGTTGTTGATGATATACGTCTCAACATCCCAAGCGAAATCAAGCAGGCTCGCGGCATTGTTGCTGACCGTACCGAAATCATCACTACTGCTAAGCGTGAAGCTGACGGTATAATCCGCAATGCTGAGGAAAAAGCTAAAGCAATGGTTGCACAAGAAGAAATAGTTAAAATGGCTCAAGAAAAAGCTGCTGAAATTATTTCTAACGCACAGGGCAAAGCTAGAGATATGCGCCGTGCAGCTCAGGATTTTGTTGACGATATTATGCGTCGCGCCGACGAAGGCCTTACTGCAAACCTTGGCGAAATCCGCAAAACACGTGCAGCACTTAAACAGCAATCTCCTAACGTTTAATTAAAGTTTTTTGGTACTTAAAAGGGAGCTAATTAGCTCCCTTTTAAAATTTTTAAATTTAAGTATTGACAAATCCAAATTAATAATATATAATAACATCTCGGTTGGTAAACCAACAACTTAATGTCGAGGTGTGGCGCAGTTGGTAGCGCACTAGTTTTGGGAGCACACAGCAGTTAAAACTCTTAAAATTTAACACCACCCCGAAAACCCTTTATTTATGCGGTTTTCGAGACTTCACAAAAATTAAAAAAGCGGTCAAAAATAATTTTGACCACAGTTTGTCCCACAATTGAAAATTTTTTCGAAAATCGGGACGCAAAAACAACTAAATATCGAGGTGTGGCGCAGTTGGTAGCGCACTAGTTTTGGGAGACCTACCCAACTCATTCAGGTCTTTTTCCTAAAACCTCAAACACCCCTTTAACACTGCGGATTTTCGGCTT
>SVOH01000016.1 GCA_015066515.1 Oscillospiraceae bacterium
ACAAAACGGGAAAGCGGAAAAACCGTTGCAATTCAATACTTTTCACGACTGCATATCACGGCTCAACACGGCAATAATGCCATTGGTAAGGATGAGGTCGCCAGTTCAAATCTGGCTAGCAGCTCCAAAAATCCCGAATGCGAAAGCGTTCGGGATTTTACTTTTTCACTATTCACTTTTCACTCTTCACTAAACCTCGCATTCGGGATTTTTGGGAAGTAATAAGTAATAGTGAATAGTGAAGAGGTATTGCGGCTTCGCCGCTTTTATGCTATACTACACATAGGCGGTGATGTTATGAATAAATGGGTAGTTGAAGATTGGGAATTCGAATTAACTGTAATTGAAGGAACTTCTGCAAATTGCAGGTTGGGTTTTGAAAAAGGAGATAAATTCGTTTTCACTTATGAATGCCCTCAAGGGATGTGCCCCAGAGCTATGATGGAACTATATACATGGTGCGAAGTGATTCGGTGTGGTGGCGATTTTACATACAGAGGATTTCAAGACAAATACGAAATGACTATGCCTTGCCCATGCAAGAGTATTACATTTCATTTAAAAGCAAATCCCATTAATCGTGATAAAAACGGTAAAGCATTACCAAATAATTGCAAACCAAGAGATTAAGGTAATAAAATGAATTTTGCTAATTAAGATCCTCGGTTTTTGACCGGTTCCATTTTGAGTGTCGGTCCCCCAAAAATAGCCTAAAAATAGTATTTCAAATGAGGTGTAACTGTGGTTGAGTTTCTTGTATCTTTATATCAATTTTTCGTAAAATTTCTTGAATCATCGATATGGAATCCTATTGGAAATTTTTTTACTTTTTTTGGTATAATCAGTGCAATTTTCTTTTTTGTTCGTGCTCGGCATAATAGTAAAATAAAGGAATGGAATGATAACATCTCCATTAAAGATTATGGCGCTGACTATGACTTAGAAAAAAATGAAAAAAGTCCCATTTATTCTAAAATTTGGGATGACGAATCTTCGTATGCAAAATTAATTGTTTTTAAACCTGTAAATTGCATTATTCCAAAGTTTAAGGTGATGCAGGTAAATCCTTTGAATCTAAAAAGAAAAACCATTGAAGCATTTAAAGATATTTCCCCAGAAACTCCATTTTGTATTAAAGTGGAAAGGGCTGAAACAATTCCAAGTTATTGTCTTCGTTGGTATAGTGATTATGGCGAATATTATGATTACGAAATAACTGAAAATAGAAGAAATGGAATTAATACAATAGAGGGAGTAATATACAATAAAAATATTATTACTAGAATTAGAAGGTTGCTCGAATGGAAATGACCTAAAAAGTTTTGAAGGGAAAATTTAAAAAATTCGGTTTGCAGGCACTTTTTATACGTGTCATCAAGTTCAAAACTCCCAGAAAAAAGTCCTGTTCGAAAGAACAGGACTTTTTTCAACTAAATCCACCATAACGGGTGGGTGAAATATTGCTTCGCAATGTGAAATTCTCGCTTCGCTCGAGTAAAATCGCTGCGGCGGTGGGTGGATTTAATTTCACATTTTGCGTTAGCAAAATATTTCACCAAAGGCGAAAGCCTTTGATTTCACCGTGCGATAGCACGATTTCACTTATACTTGCGGCTCCGCCACTTTTATGCTATAATGCACCTAAAGGTTGGTGATGAGAATGCCAAAAAACAACAAAAACTTGATTGCAAAAGACATAGGTGGTAAAAAAATCAGAGAGCAATACTTTGATGGTTGGGTTATAGGTGCATTAATCGGTATATTGTTTTATACAATGGTGTATCTTTTTGATATTGAAAACTTTCACAATAATTTTATAAATATTGTTATTGCGTTCACTTGCTTTTCACCATTTATGTTATTGGCAGTTTTAAATAGATTTCTTTTTGGGAAAATATTATGTGTGTTAGCAAAAGATAAACTGTATTATTTTGGTGCTGAAACAAGAATAAATTCAAGGCATAACAAAACTAATGGATATATCGAGTATGATGAAATTGGAACTGTTGAATACATACCGCCTAGACTTGGAGCAGGTTCGAAACAGTTGTCAAGAGTAATAATTTCAGGAGAAAATTTTGAAATTACAGTTTGGAATGCAAACCGTAGTTTAGTTAGAGAAATTAATAAGAGAAAATAAAGAAAATCCTCGGTTTTCAGGCACATTTCATTCGTGCCATTAAGCTCAAAACACCCAAAAATCCCGTTCACGTAAGTGGGCGGGATTTTTATATTATAAACCAATATTGCAATTATTATGTCTATATGTTATAATCATAATGGAATATAAACACAAGGAGATAATTATATGATTTACTTGTATAAAGATTTAAAAATAGCATATTTACTTACAACCATCTTAGGTGGATTATCATTTCTTTTTGTTTTTAGTTCTTTGGTAAATTTAGTTCTTGGTTACATTATTTTACTTTTATGGATAATAGCTTGTTCATTTGTTTTTATAAAAATTGCAACCAAACGTTTTAATAGTGTGCTGTCTGATGCAAATAATTATTGTAATATTAAAGATGCCCTAAATCATCTATATGGTATTTACAAGGGAAGACCTCATAAAAAAATGGATTTGTTTGTTGCTATATATATTTCAAATTTATTATTGCACTACGGAAAAACTAGATCTGCATTGAATATTTTACTCAAATATAATGTTGAAAAATTGTATTCGAAAGATAGGGAAGATGTTTATAAATTTTTATACTATTCTAATCTGGCAACTTGTTATAATCGCCTTGATAAAAATCAAGAGGCAATGAATGCTTATAAAAGGGCGGATCAATTGTTCAACAGTCCGTATATTAATAAAGCATTAAAAGCAGAGTTTGAAATAATGCATAAAGTGAATTATTTGATTATAACTGACGTTAAAAATAATTGCGATGAAATTTTAAGATTACATAATATCTCTTTAGAAAATGCTAAATCATTATTATCAAAGGTTTCGTGTAGATTTTCAATGGTAGTAGTTCTTTCAGCTTGCGGAAGAATTGATGAAGCCGGGGAGCATATTGAATTTATAAAAGAAAATGGTGGAGATACTTTATACGCAAAATGCGCAAATCAAAATGATTTTAGCCTTGATTTTGCAAATAAAGTTGATTTAGAACCATTCGAGATAAATCCAATAAAATCAAAAGAATATAAACCTTTGATTTTTTCAGTGCTTTTAACATTATTTATTGTGGCAGTAACCGTTTTTATAGGTTTTCTAACCTCAAAAACTATATATATAAATGATCATAATAATTCATCTATGCAAAGCATAAGCACCTTTGATAAAGATGGTAACCAATTGACCTGGGAAATGAAAATAGACGATTATTACTCAAGTGAATATGAATTAAATATGCAGTATAATTTGTGTTCTGAATATCTTATTTTAAATGATTATGAAGGTTGTAAGGTGCTTTTACTTGAAAACAATGGTTTTCTTGACTTTAAGTTAACCGTAGATTTTAATAAGACCACTGATGATATATATAATATACTAGATTTTGAGCCTACTGAACATAATTATATTGAATCAAATAAAGATAGTTCATATAGAATTTTAAAATATAAGTATTTTTTAGGAATACGAGTTTTGACCGGTATTTTATAAATATTTAGGTAAATGATTAAAAAATGAATATATAACATATTTTTTTAAAACATTGTATTATTTAATGATAAGTGGTATACTTGTTTTATTATTTTTAGGCGGTGGTATTGTGGATCTTTATGTAAAAAATATATATCCAAGAGTTTTTAAATCAAATTGCAAGCAAACAGTTTATGTTGAATTTGCCGGCGATAATATTACGGATGATTTTCTTTTAGAAATTAAAATTCAACCTATGGAGAAATATTCTATATTACACACTTCTAAATATCGCATAGACGAAGAAGAAAGATACGATTATATGCCGTTAAAAAAGTGTGGAGACGGTATTTATTGTGCAGAGTATAATTTTGCCTGCGAGCAACAATATAGCCTTAAAATTAAAAATAACGGAACTTTAATACGTAATACACATATATATGCGCTCGAGAGTGATCTTGCAGCTCTTAAAGCATTTAAAGGTGATACTCATTTACACACCTGCCGTTCTGACGGTGAGGGTACACCTTTTGAAGTTTCGTGTGCGTATAGGGGTTCGGGTTATGATTTTATTGCTGTAACCGACCATCACAAATTTTTGCCCTCTTTAGAAGCTCAAAGTGAGATTAAAGTATTAACCGACCAGTTTTATGTTTTTCGCGGTGAAGAGGTTCATAATAAGGATATGGGCTATTTTCATATAATTAACTTTAATGGCGAAAGTAGTGTTAATGACATTATAGAAACTGATGATGCCTATGTAGAGTCAGAAATTGAACGTATTTTATCTACACACGATTTTACCGGTCTTTCAGATCCGCGTTGTGTTGCATATCGCATATTTGTTGCGGAGCATATACATAAGGCTAATGGTGTGGCTATTATGGCGCATCCTTTTTGGGAAGTGTTTGGTGAATATCATATGCAGACTGAAGAATTTATTTATCACTGGCAAAACGGACATTTTGATGCACTTGAGGTTATTGCAGGCTGTGACGGTACAGGAAATGGCAATAATTTACAAGAAATGCTACGTTGTGATATGTTGGCAGAAGGTTATAAGATACCTGTTGTTGGTTCTTCTGATGCTCATACAACAAATCCAAAGGTTGCTACAGACAGATTTAACAGACAATTTACTATTGTTTTTGCAAAAGATTTTGACGATATACCAAATGCAATTAAAAATGAATATGGTGTTGCAATTGATAGGATTGATGATGTTCATTTTAGAGCTATTGGTAAATTTCGCTATGCAAAATATGCTCGTTTCTTAATGGAAGTTTTTTATCCTTCATATTCTCAATTGTGTGAACAACACTCAAAGGCTTTAGGGGAAAGAAATGTATCAAAAATAAAAGAAGCAGAAGCGAATATAATAGATTTTAAATCCAAATTTTTTAATATATAATTTGACTAATAGGTGATTTTGTGAATTATAAAGCAAAGTTAAATACAAAATTTTATTTTGTTTCATTATTTCTTTTATCTTTGGTTGTTTTTATTTGGTGGGGTATTTATTTTCTTAACACAAATGTTATATTAATGGAAGATAATACACCAATGACTGCAGATATTAAATTGTTTTTTACTGTTGCATTAAGTGTTGTCGGATTATCATGGACGTTATCACTTATAACTGTTATAAGACAAATTATTTTGGGATATGCTTTTTCTATTGATGAAAACGGTATTCACAATACAGCCACCGCATTAAATATTTTTGCTTTTATTTTTGTTATTCCTATAAAAAATATTCCTTTAAATGCAATTAATAAAATTATAAGCGAAAACAATGTTTTAACAATATACTTTGATAAAGACCAAATTAACTGTTTTCCGCTTTTTCGTTTTTTTGCAAGAAAGAGATTTACGTTTTTTTATGGTTTTACAACCGATAATCAAAAAATAATCGAAGCAGAAATTAAAAAATTTATAAAATAATAATGTAGAGGACTTTGTTATGCTAATAAGCAGAACGTGTTTTGGCGCTGATAAAGAGTACTGCAAAATGATGGTTGATGCAGGATATACTGCAGTAGATATTAACGATACGTCGCATAAGCCCGAAATGTTTTTACAAAGTGAAGAAGAACAACATGCCTTTGTAAAAAACGCTGTTGATAATATTTTAAGTGTTGGGCTTAAAATTGGTCAATGCCATGCGCCACATTCTATTTCGCTTTGGTGTTCCACTGATGAAGAGATTGAGCAAAGAATAGTATCTATAGAAAATTGTGTTAAAACAGTTAGTAAGTTTAATATACCATATACGATAATACATCCATTTGTTTATGCTTTTAATAAAGAACCTGAGGATAAAGAAAAACTATGGCAATTTAACGTTGATACCATTCGTCGCATTTGTAAAAGTGCTTCGGGCACTATCGTTTGCCTTGAAAATATGCCCGGTATTGGCGGTGTAATCAAAACAGGTGAAGACGCCGCAAAAATGTTAACAGACGTGGACTGTGACAACTTGATGGTTTGCCTTGATACAGGGCATCTTGCGTGTCAAGGCGGAAAGGCAACCGATTTTTTTGCAGCGGTAGGCGACAGGGTTAAAACCTTACATATTCACGATTCTATTCCCGGAGAGGATTTACACTTACTTGCAGGCACAGGTCGATTCGATTGGGAAGATTTTAAGCAAGCGCTTAAACAATACAACTATCAAGGCACAATAAATAGTGAAAGTAATTTTGTTTATAATGTAAAAGGTGCGCTCCGCCTTGAAGGTCAAATTTTAGAGCGAAAAATACTTGAAAGGTTTATATAATAAGGAGTGTACAACTTGGAAAAATATTTAATCACAAAACAAATGTTAGCTAAATATGATAAAAATAACGATAGATTGGCAATTTCGACACTAATATTTGCATTTGCTTTTGTCATAACTTTTTGTGCGTTTTCTAAAGGGTTTAAGGTTGAAATGAATATAAAAACTTTTGGTATATCACTATTAGTTGGCGCTGCTCTTTGGGCTTTTACTTGGATTATACTAAAAATTTTAAAAAAAGAACCTCGGTACAACTATCATCTTGTTGAGGATGTCCTTTTATCTAAATCAACAAAAGTTAAAATAAAATCTGATTATCCATTTTTTTCCGACAATAGAACACCTGGATTGAAAAATGTATATGTTTTGAATTTTTTACACAGTGGTGTTTTTCAATTACCAAATAAAGAATACAATAATTATTATTTTAAAGACTCAACAATATACGATTTCGCTCAGCGAGAAGACCGTTTTTATGTTTTGGTTGATTCAAATAATATTATTAAAGAAATTTTTGATATTCGTTTATTTGATATCTCAACCGATGATTTTGAACTGATTGAAAATAAATATTACCCCAAAAAAAGATAAAAGGAGTTAGACTCTATTATATGAAAAATAGTATTAAAATTTTATCGCTTATACTGACACTTGTTATTTTCCTTGCGGGTTGTGGTGTTTGGTTTACTAATGAAGTTGACGGGCAAAACGGTCTTTTTATTGGTGTTACTGATACACGAGTTGATGAGCTAAAAGACGTACCCGAATTTAAAGATGAGCCGTATGTTGTTATAAACGATAATAAGCCATATTTTACCGACGATATGCTATCGGACAAAGCGTACGAATATTATTCCGAGCTTGACGGTCTTGGTCGTTGTGGCGTTGTTATGGCGTGTGTCGGTACCGAGATTATGCCTACAGAAGAACGTGGCGAAATAGGTATGGTAAAACCAACAGGTTGGCATACCGTTAAATACGATAACGTTGACGGTAAATATCTTTATAATCGCTGTCATTTACTTGGCTATCAGTTGACAGGTGAAAATGCTAATAAGAAAAACCTTATTACAGGTACAAGATATCTAAATATAGAAGGTATGTTACCGTTTGAAAATCTTATAGCCGAATATGTGGAGGAGACGGATAATCACGTGCTATATCGCGTTACACCGATTTTTGAAGGTGATAATCTATTGGCTACAGGTGTGCAAATGGAGGGCTATTCAGTAGAGGATAATGGCGAGGCTATTTGCTTTAATGTATTTGCCTATAACGCTCAGCCGGGAATTACTATTGATTACGCAACGGGTGAGAGCAGTTTAAATTCTAATATGCAGACCGAAAAACCAAAGGAAGAAACCGTTACTACATATATAATTAATCGCAATACTAAAAAGTTTCATTTACCAACTTGTTCTTCGGCAATTGATATGAAACCGCAAAACAAAAAAGAGAGCAATAAATCACGCGAAGAACTTGAAAAACTGGGGTACACACCCTGTAAATCTTGTATTGGTGATTAAGTTGTTGACAAAATGTTAAATATATGTTAACATACTTGTAAATTAAATATTCGATAGAGGCGCGGCCGACAATATTATATTACATTGTGGTTTGGATAAACCGTAATATAAAAGGGGAGGTCGCCGAAATCGCAAACCTTTATCCAAAGGTTTACGGTTGGTATATTGCAAAATATGTAATATACTGTCACAAATTATATTTGTGGAGTGCTATTAGAAATGTAAATTTTCACGGTAACTCTACGTTACCGTGTTTTTATTTTTAGGAGGTTTAATATGACAGCAAAAAAAATTATCCCTAAAGTGCTCATAGTTGCTTTCATCATCGGTTTTGGTGTGCTTTGCGCCTTTACAGGCGATGTAACCAGCCCTGTTGGAACATTATGGTCACTGTTTCCACCTGTAGTAGCAATAGGTCTTGCTCTGCTTACTAAAGAGGTTTATTCTTCACTCTTTATCGGTATTCTTGCAGGCGGCTTACTCGCTACAAAATTTAACCCTATACATACCGTGGGTGCCGTAGTTAATGACGGCTTTATTTCAGCGGTATCGGGCAGCGCGGGTATTTTTATTTTCTTGGTAATACTTGGCATTATTGTTGCGCTTCTTAACAAAGCGGGCGGCTCACAAGCATTCGGTCGTTGGGCAGCAGCACACGTTAAGGGCAAGTTTGGCGCAACAATCGTTACTTTCCTTTTTGGTATTCTTATTTTTATTGATGACTATTTTAACTGCCTTACTGTTGGCGCTGTTATGCGCCCTGTAACTGACAAGGCAAAGATTTCACGCTCGAAGCTTGCTTACATAATTGATGCTACAGCAGCACCTGTTTGTATGATAGCACCGATTTCTTCTTGGGCAGCGGCTGTTTCATCCTATGCACCCGATGGTCAGGGTATTAAGCTGTTTTGTCAGGCAATTCCATATAATTTCTATTCGCTGCTTACTTTTGTATTTGTTATTGCAATTGGCATAATGAATTTTGACTACGGCTCAATGAAGTTGCACGAATTAAATGCTGAAAACGGTGATTTGTTTACAAGCGGTAGTGACGATATAGCTAAAGAAGAGGAATTGCCCGCTACAAGCAAGGGTAGGGTAATAGACCTTATTCTTCCTATCATATTCCTTATTGGAGTATGCGTATTTTCTCTGTTTTATGTTGGTAGATGCATGGGTGAAGAATGGGTATTTGATTATAAAAATTATGATGCTTCATTAAGCTTTATTGATGCGTTTTCTAACACCGATGCTACGGTAGGTTTACCTTGGGGCGGCCTCATTGCACTTATTGGCATTATAATTTACTTTGTTGCGCGCCGTTTAATGAGTGTAAAAGAGGCTATGGCTTGCATACCAAAGGGATTTATTGCAATGGTGCCTGCAATTCTTATTCTTACAATGGCTACAACACTCAAAAACACAACAAGCTTGCTTGATTCTGACACATTTGTTCAAAATCTTTTAAGCTCAGCCGGTTCATTGCAAAACTTCTTACCTGCAATAATATTTATTGTTGCTTGCCTTATTGCTTTTGCTACGGGCACATCTTGGGGAACATTTGGTATTCTTATTCCTATTGTTATCTCAATTTTCCCTGTTGGAAGCGAGCTTGGTATTATTGGTATGTCAGCTTGCCTTGCAGGTGCTGTTTGCGGCGACCACTGCTCACCAATTTCTGACACAACAATTATGGCTTCTGCGGGTGCACAGTGCAATCATATTAACCATGTATCAACACAGTTGCCATACGCTATTACAGTTGCGGCAATTTCATTTGTTGCATACATAATTGCGGGCTTTATAAATAATTGGCTGATTGTTTTACCAATCGCTATTGTTTTGACGGTTGCTACCTTATTTGTTATTAAGTTAATAACAAACAAAAAGACCGCATAAATAAAAAATATTGAAATTAAAAGTCGTTACCTGTATAATATAGGTAACGACTTTATTTTTTAGGTGATATTTTGGCAAGAGTTTTAGAAAAAGCTCAGTTAATAGAGCGTAGCATAATAAAAAAATACCGTAAATCAATATGGAACAGCTTTGTTGGTGCTGTACAGGAATATGAGCTTATAAAAGAAAATGATTGTATAGCAGTTTGTATTTCGGGCGGCAAGGATTCTATGATACTTGCAAAATGTATGGAACTGTTACAAAGGCATAGTGATATTCCGTTTACCATAAAATATATTGTAATGGACCCCGGCTATGCAAAACCAAACCGTGAACTAATTGAGCAAAATTTAAAAACACTTGGTATTAATGCAGAAATTTTTGAAAGCGATATTTTCGATGTGGCATATACCGCAGGCGGCTCGCCTTGTTATCTGTGCGCGCGTATGAGGCGCGGAGCACTTTATAGCAAAGCAAAGTCATTAGGCTGTAACAAAATTGCTTTAGGGCATCATTTAGATGATGCTATCGAAACGCTTTTGATGAGTATGCTTTATTCGTCTGAAATAAAAACAATGCTACCAAAACTGCATAGCACCAATTTTGAGGGTATGGAGCTCATTCGTCCGCTATACAAGGTAAAAGAACGCGATATAATTTCTTGGGCATCTTATAACGATTTGCATTTTCTGCGTTGCGCTTGTAAATTTACTGCAGACAGTGCCGAAGACGAGATGCTATCTAAACGTCAAGAAATGAAAGAACTCATAAAATCGTTACGACTTAAAAATCCTGATGCAGATGATAACATTTTCCGTTCATTACATAACGTTAATATGGCGGCAATGCCAGGTTGGCGTGATAGTGACAGTGGCGAAAAACATAGTTTTATTGATAAATATAATTGAGGTGAATTTAGTGGCTAATATAATTTTGTATTTACGAGATTTTAATTATGCAACAATTGCTATAAGATTAATACTTGCTATTATTGCAGGCGGTATAATTGGAAACGAGCGTGGCAAACACGGAAGTGCTGCTGGACTACGTACACATATTCTTGTTTGTATTGGTTCAACTATGACAGCATTAACAGGTTTTTTTGTTTATGAAACTCTTGGTATATCAGGCGATATTATGCGTATGGCAGCTCAGGTTGTTTCGGGTATTGGTTTTTTGGGAGCTGGTATGATTATAGTAAAAAACGGCAATATCGTTACAGGTTTGACAACAGCTGCAGGAATGTGGGCAACGGCCGCTATAGGCATTGCTTTAGGATATGGCTTTTATTCGGGTGCTTTAATTGCAACTGCAGCTTGTGTATTTACTGCAGCTGTTTTAAGCAGAATGGAACGCAAGCGCAAAGAAAACACTCATATTTATATCGAGATTGATTTAAGCAAGAAAATAAATGATGTTCTTGATAGAGTTAAGAACGAACTTGATCCTGAAGCGTTGGTTGAAACGGTTGCTCCTAAAAGTAATGTAAGCAACGCGGTTGGCGTATATGTAACCATATCAAGTTTACGAACTGTTGAAGAAATTAAAAAGCATATTGATGGTATTGAAGGAATAATTTTTTGGATAATGGAATAACTAAAAGCCAAGAACTTTTTGTTCTTGGCTTTTAATATAAATAAGAAGTTATTACTAAAATAGTAATAACTTCTTATTTGGCTGGGGTGGCAGGATTCGAACCTACGAATGCAGCAGTCAAAGTGCTGTGTCTTACCGCTTGACGACACCCCAATATTAAATTTTTAAAAAAGCAACCTCGGTAGTGTTATATATACCGAGGTTAACTTGTGGGGTGGTAGATGGGATTCGAACCCACGGTCTCCAGTGCCACAAACTGGCGCTTTAACCAACTAAGCTACAACCACCGTAACGAATGTTATTATAACATAATATTGGCATTTGTCAAGTTATTTTTTAATTATTTTATTTAAAAAACCGCCACATTTTTTTGTAGCGGTTTTTATAAATAAATTATCCTATAAATGCATCGTGAACAGCCTGAACAGCCTTGTCTGCAAGATCGGTATCAATAAGTACAGAAATCTTTGTTTCGCTTGTAGAAATCATATGAATATTGATATCAGCATCATAAAGAGCCTCAAACATTTTAGAAGCAACACCGGGATTACTTTCCATTCCTGCGCCAACAATCGAAATTTTTGAAAGTCCGTTGTTTACCTTAAGATCAGAATAATCGAATACGCCTTTCATAGATTCCATAGCCTTTATGGCATCGTCCATTTGCTCGTGTGAAACTGTAAAGGTTATATCCTTTGTGCCATGACGACCAACAGATTGAAGAATGATATCTACATTAACTTTATATTGTGCTAACTTATTGAATAATTTAAATGCTACACCGGGTTGGTCTTTTAGACCTACAACAGATATTGTAGTAACGCTTGTATCCTTTGCTACGCCGCGAATAAGTGTTTTTTCCATTTTAACATGCTCCTTTATAATAGTACCGGGTTTTTTTTCAAGACTTGAAAGAACCTCGAGTTCAACATTATATTTTTTAGCCATCTCAACTGAACGGTTGTTAAGTACCTGTGCACCAAGCGTTGCCATTTCAAGCATCTCATCATACTGAACCTCATCCATTTTAACGGCGTTTTTAACCTTGCGTGGATCAGCGGTATAGACGCCGTCAACATCAGTATAAATTTGACAACGATCAGCATTCATTGCTGCTGCAATTGCAACAGCACTTGTATCAGAACCGCCGCGTCCGAGTGTTGTAAGGTCATCATATTTATTAAGACCTTGGAAGCCCGCAACAATTATAATGTTGCCTTTTGAAAGCTCGGTTTTCATACGCTCGGTATTTATTTTTTTAATTCTAGCTTTACCGTGGTGTGAATCTGTACTAAAACCTGCTTGCCAACCGAGAAGTGAAATAACAGGGCAGCCGAGCTTATCAATTGCCATTGCAAGTAAAGCTATAGAAATTTGTTCGCCCGCAGTGAGCAACATATCCATTTCACGTTTAAGCGGGGTAGAGGGGTTAATTTCTTGTGCTTTTTCGATTAAATCGTCTGTTGTATCGCCTTGTGCTGATACAACAACAATTACATCGTTGCCGTTTTTGTATTCATCTACAACAATACCAGCAACATTCAATACGTGTTCGGCGTCTTTAACGGATGAACCGCCAAACTTTTTAACTATAAGTGACATGATTAGAAAACCTCCTAAAACAAGGTGTGCATTACCTTAAATGTGTCGCATTTTATTGAATTGATTTTTTTCATAAGAACACTTTCATAATCCTTATCGGTAATAAAAGCAATTTCTTTTTTATAATCGTTTTTAATATGCCACGTGTTATCTGAAAACAACGTTGTGAATTGTTCACAAAGCATATTATATTCGTTTGATTGAATATATACGTAAAGTCGAACCTTTTCATCTGTGGTTATAACATAGTCGTTTGAACCTTCGACCCAATTGATATATTTACGTGAGTGTAAATGTTTTGCGCAGTCAATAACATCCGCAACTACGGCGCTCGCTGTTGGCAGTTTGCCGGCGCCACGACCATAGAACATAACATCGCCGACAGAATCACCTGAAACCATAATAGCATTAAAAACACCGTTAACATCTGAAAGTATGTGGCTACGACTTACCAACATAGGTTTTACACTTGCAGTAATATGTCCATTTTTAACTTTTTTTGCAAATCCTATAAGTTTGATAGCACAGTCAAATGAATCGGCATATTCTACATCGTTAAGTGTTATGTTTGAGATACCTTCGGTAGAAACTTGATCGGGACATACATGCTTACCAAAGGCCAAAGAAGCTAGAATGCATATTTTTCTTGATGCATCATGACCATCAATATCCGCTGTCGGATCTTTTTCAGCAAAACCCATTTCTTGAGCTAATGAAAGTGCCGATTCAAAATCCATGTTATCTACTATCATTTTATTTAAAATGTAGTTTGTTGTTCCGTTTAATATACCCTTAATCTCTGTGATTTCATTTGCTGCAAGACATTGTGCGATAGGTCGTATAATCGGAATACCGCCCCCAACACTAGCTTCAAAAAGAAAATTAGCGTTGTTATCACTTGCTATTTTTAAAAGTTCATCACCTTTTGCAGCAACAAGCTCTTTATTTGATGTTACTACACTTTTTCCAGATAGTAATAGGCGCTTCACAAAATCGTAAGCAGGATTAATTCCGCCCATTACTTCAACAACGATTTTAATTTCATCGTCGTTTGCAATGATATTAAAGTCTTTTATAAATTTATCAGAGTAGGGTAAATCGTTAAAATCTCTTAAATCAAGAATATACTTTACATTTATATCATCTTTGATTTTTTGATTTATGAGTTTGCTGTGTCCAAGTAATATTTCAGCCACACCAGAACCAACAACACCGTGCCCCATAATCGCAGTTTGAATCATCTAAATCCTCCTGAAATTGTATATTCATATACATAAATCGGCATTTTGACATTATACTACACAGTTTGAAAAAAATCAACATTTAATTATATATACAGGTTTTTTTGGTGATATTATTAAAGGTGATGCAGATAGATGATTACTTTTTATAAAAAGCGACAGTTTATAGTTGATTTCATTTATATTTGTATTTGGTCTATGATTATATTTGTCGGATTGAAATTTTTATTTGTATATCTTACCCCATTTTTATTTGGCGTTGCCATTTCGTATTTTGTACAAAGACCGTCATTATTAATTTCAAAGAAAATCAAAATTAATAAGCGATATTGCGCATCGACTATTTCTGTGTTTATTTTTTTAATTCTTATTATTGTTTTAATAATTCTTTTTCGATTTTTATATTTTCAATGTGAAAATCTGATTGATTTATTTAGTAATAACTTTAGTGTTGATAAATTTTTAAAACATTTAAATAAATTGTTTGATAAATCAAATTCTAATATGGATAACACACTTGGTAATATATTTATAAAAGTTATAGAAAAAATATTGTTAAAAATAAGCGATTTCATTTCTTCTAATCTTTCTTTACTAATAAAAAAGGTGCCCAACTTTTTTATAAGCGCAACAATTACAATTGTTTTAACATTTTATATTTCAAAAGATTACGACAAATTAAAATCATTTGTTATAGGATTTTTTAGCGATAAGTCATTATATAAAATCAGTAAAATTAAAAATATATTTATTGAATGTTTTATAAAAATATCGATTGGTTATTTATTGATTTATGCGATAACTTTTATTGAGTTGTTAATAGGTTTTACCATTTTAGGAGTAGATAATAAATTTTTATTAGCTTTTATTATATCTCTTGTTGACATATTGCCAATATTGGGTACGGGTACCGTGCTTGCACCGTGGGCTGTTTTTGAAATTTTAAATAAAAATTATAAATTAGGAATAGGCATCTGTATATTATATGTTATTACAATTATTATTCGAAATTTTATTGAGCCTAAAATTATTGGAAAACAAGCAGATATAAATCCGATTTTTACACTTTTGTTTATTTTAATTGGTCTTCGACTTGGTGGAATAATTGGTATGATAATTATACCTATTGTTTTAACAGTTGCTTTTACCTATTTAAGACAGGAAGTAAATAACAAAAAGGAAGGACCCATAGTGTAATTGTTGCATATAATGTACTGTAGATTTAATTATCTATTTATGTCGGAGTGTTTTTTATGCAGCGCCATGTAATTTTGGTTTCTTCAATTACCTATGCAATTAAGGGAAGGGATTTTCTACGAAAAAATGGAATCAAAGCATATATTGAGAAAAAAATCACTTCAAATGGAAACGCAGGCTGTGGATACGTTATTGTTGCTGAGGGAAATAAAAGTACTATAACTCATATCTTGCTCAATTCAAACATCAACATTGTTGAAATTAATAGTATTGTATAGGTGTTAAAAAGCAGTCCTTTTAGGACTGCTTTTTTATAAAATTATTAGAAAGGTGGATTTTATGATATATTTTGATAACGCCGCTACAACAGGCCATAAACCACAATCGGTCATAAATGCTGTTAATTATGCACTAAAAAATTTTTCAGCAAATCCAGGAAGAAGCGGTCATGAATATTCAAAAAGGGCAGCAATAGCTATATATAATGTTAGAGAAAAAGTATCTGACTTTTTTGGTAGTACTGGTGCAGAGACGGTTGTATTTAGCCTTAACTGTACACAAAGCATTAATTATGTTCTAAAAGGTGTATTAAAAGATGGGGACCACGTTATTATTTCCGATTTAGAGCACAATGCGGTTATGAGACCTCTTGGTTCTATGAATATTGATTATTCGCAAGCATCGGTTTCTTTTGATGATGATTCTAAAACAATTGATAATATTGTCTCTTTAATTAAACCGAATACAAAAATGATTTTTTGTAGCGCTGTTTCAAATGTGCTTGGTAAAATTTTACCATTAAAAGAAATTGGTCGGTTGTGTAAAAATAGGGGAATATTATTTGGCGTAGATGCAGCGCAGGGCGCAGGAGTAATTCCTATTAATATGGTTGATATGAATATTGATTATTTATGTATTGCGGCGCACAAAGGTCTGTATTGTCCAATGGGAGTTGGAATTTTAATAGCGCGTGGTCCAATTTATAAATCAATTATAGAAGGAGGAACAGGCACGGATTCATTGCAATTACAGCAACCTAAAATACTTCCTGAAATGCTGGAAAGCGGTACAATTAACCTACCTTTAATATATTCTATAGGTGCAGGAATTGACTTCGTTAAGGAAAGAATTAAAGGTATACTGAAATATGAGAATATGCTTGTAAAAAGATTATACAATTCTTCAAGAAACAGTAATATAACTTTTTACACAAATCCAAATATTGAGGGTTATGCGCCTGTTATCTGCTTTAATATAGCGAACATATCTTCGGATATAGTTTCAAATTATCTTAATGAAAATGGATTTGCTTTACGTGCAGGACTTCATTGTGCGCCAACCGCACATAAAAAAATCGGCACGTTAAAACAGGGAGCCGTTAGATTTTCACCTTCTATATTTAATAATATTAATGAAGTAGATCAATTGGTAAAAACAATAAAAAATTTTAAAAAAAATAGGAAATTTTCTATTGATTGAATTTAAAATTTATGATATTATATATTTGGATAAATATTAAAGTAAAGGACTGATATTTTGGGCGCTGTTTTAGATACGATTTATACAGTTTGGAATCAGTTTGTGTATACACTTTCAAATCTAAGAATTTTTGATATTATTGATATTTTGGTTATTGCTTTTATTATTTACAAAGCTGTAGAATTTTTACGTGAAACAAGAGCCGGTCAACTTGTAAAAGGTATTGTACTTTTACTGGCTTTATATGCTTTTGCCATTGTTTTCAAATTGGCTGTTTTGCGTTGGTTGTTATCGGCCGTTTTTGGTTCGGCGATTGTTGCTGTTGCAATTATTTTTCAACCTGAACTACGTCGTTTGCTTGAGCGCGTCGGCCAAACTCGTATTAGCAATATTCAAACTGTTGGTAATAAAAATGAAGATATAATTAATTCAATTTATATGATATGCAAATCAGCGGGGCAGTTTCAAAAAAACAAAACCGGTGCGCTTATTGTATTTGAAAGAAAAACTCAACTTGGTGAAATAATCAATACAGGAACACTGATTGATGCTAAAGTGAGTGAGTCTTTAATTGGAAATATTTTTTACCCTAAATCACCACTTCACGATGGCGCTGTAATTATTCGCGATGGTCGAATATATGCCGCATCTTGTATTTTACCGCTTACACAAAGTACTGCTTTTTCATCACAATTAGGAACTCGTCATAGAGCAGCTATTGGTATGACAGAAAATTCTGATGCTATTGTTTTAATTGTGTCTGAGGAAACGGGTATTATTTCAGTAGCTTTTAATGGCCAAATTACTAGAAACTACACGGTAGAATCTGCTTTTGATTTTATTAAAGAAAAACTCGTTTATGAAAATGAACAAGAAGGTGATACGCTTTTCAAGCGTGTAATAAAGTGTTTTTCTAAAAAAAATAATGTTGAAAATTCTGTAAAGGAGGAAGAAAATAGTGAAGATTAAATTTCCTCAAAAATACAGATTAGGTCAGTTGCTTTATAATAAAAAATTTACTGTTGTTTTATCTGTTGTGTTGGCTTTTGCTTTATGGCTCGGTATTTCAATGACAGAAAATCCAATTCGTCAACAAACCTTTTCGGATTTAAGCGCTTTGGTTACCTTAGATGGTACTGCAGCCGCTGATTTGGGTCTTGGTATAGTTTCGGATGTTGCTTCGCAAAGATTTTCTGTAACAATCAGTGGACCGAATTATATTGTAAGTTCACTTAAAGCGGAGGATTTTTCCTTGTCTGCTTCAACGGTAGAAATTAATTCTGCCGGTACCTATAATCTTAAACTTGCCGCCTCAAACAATAGTAACAAGTCGGGATTTACTATTTCAAAAATTACACCTTCTACAATAGATGTTACCGTTGATTTTATCGACACCAAAGAATTTACATTGGTTCCTAAGTTGATTGGTGTGAGCGCTGCTGAAGGACTTGTTGCCGAAACGCCTGTTATATCTGATTCACAACAAAACACACTAACCATTAGAGGACCACGTTCTACTATCGATAAAATTGCCTCTGTTGCATCTTTTAAAGAAGTAAACGAAACCTTATCTACATCACAGACTTTTGATGCGGATGTTGTTTTGTATGACAGTAATGACAAAGTTTTGTATAGATATACTTCTGATGGAACTGTATACGATGCTAATGATAATATAATCACAAATTCATATTTATCTTTGACATTTACAAATGTTAAGGTTACTCAACCAATCTCTAAAAGAAAGACTGTTGTATGCAAACCGGTGTTTAACAATCTGCCTGCAGGGTTAGCTGTTGATGATATTCGTTATTCATTAAATCAAAATAAGGTTACTATTATAGGCACACCAGAAATAGTTGATAAGATTGAAAACATATCCCTTTCTGCTATTGATTTTAGAAATGTATCAACTAAAGCTGTTCATTTTGAAGTTTCTGCGATTTTGCCAGATGGTGTTAAATTTTTAGAAAGTATTGAAAATGTATTTACGGTTGATATTGATGCTAGCCAGTATGCCGAGGTTACTCTTGATATTAAGAATATACGATGTCTTGGTTTAAATAGTGAACTTAAGGCTAAAACTGATAAACAAATTAAGAATGTTAAGTTGTGTGGTCCCGCCAAAATTATTAAGAATTTAAAAGCTAGTGATCTTTATGCCGTTGTTGATCTTACTGACAAAACTGCAGGTGATTATACGGTTGAAGTTATTATTAAGTCTGATGTTTATGATGAGGTATGGCAAATAGGAACATATAGTACTTCGATTACACTTTATTAATATATACCATATCAAATACCGCCTCTATAGCATAAAATGTTATGAGGTGGTATTTGTGATTAAATTGATTTTATTTATTTTGATGATATTTTTATCTGTTTTTGGTATTTGTGAAATTATTTACATATTTAGAATGTTGATAAACTATCCCGGATTAAGAATAAAAAGTTATATTTTTATTGTTTTAAAGAAAGGTTATGCGATTAAGCAGTTAAATTACATATGGCAAAAAAGAATTTGGTTTGGCGATTCATATACTACTGGTATTATAGCTATAACAGATTCTCTTAATTGCGATGAAATTGATTTATGTGTAAAATACGCAAAAAATAAAAATATAATATTTTCTCATACAAATATGTTAAATGAATGTAAGTTTTTACAAGGAGATTATTAGATAGATGACTATTAATACTCAAGATGAGTTAAAAGAGATTGAGGGAATTGTTGAAAAAATTACATATAAAAATGAACAAAACGGATATACTGTTTGCACTTTAAAATCAGGTAAAGAGCATATAACAGTAGTAGGAATAATCCCTTTTATATCAATAGGTGATAATATAAAATTCAGCGGTAATTTTATTGTACATCCTTCTTATGGCGAACAGTTTTCTGCACAAAGTTATGAAACAATAGCGCCTAAGACAGTAGCTTCTATATTGAGGTATTTATCTTCGGGAATTATTAAAGGTGTAGGGCCTGCAACTGCAGAAAGAATTGTTTCAAAATTTGGCGCAGATTCTTTGAATGTAATTCAAAATACGCCTGAAGATTTATCAACAATAAAAGGTATCTCTCTAGAAAAAGCGATGAATATTTCATCTGAGTATAAGAAACAATTTGGAATTAAAGATTTAATGCTTTTATTAAATCCATATCAAATTTCCATGGAAAAGTGTATTACTATATATCGGCGTCACGGCTCAAATTCTGTTGATAAAATTAAAGATAATCCATATTTACTTTGTTCTGATGATATTGATTTGCCGTTTGAAAGGGTAGAAACAATTGCGTTTGATTTGGGAATAAGTGCCGATAATGAAATGCGTCTTGCAGCTGGGATTGAATACATTTTACGTAAAAATCTTATGAACGGACATACCTGTTTGCCTAGGAAAAAACTCGTTCCTGTTGCTGTTAACTTGCTTGAAAGTGATGAAAATCGAATCGAAATCATATGTGATAAAATGATAGAAAATCTATTAATCCGAAGTAAAACGGTTAATGATAATGATTATTTGATGCTTCCTGAATATTATAATGCAGAAGAATATATTGGAGCGCGACTTTATGCAGCAATAAGATATATTAACCCATCTAATGTAATTGATGATTCAGAAATAGCATGCGTTGAAGCGAAACTTGGAATTAAGTTTGAACAGCTTCAAAAAGAATCTATAATTAAAGCTTTAAATAATGCTGTTTTTATTCTTACCGGAGGTCCAGGCACAGGAAAGACAACAACGCTTAATGCAATTATCGAGATGTTTGAACAGCGTAATGCAATAATTCAACTCGCTGCACCCACCGGTAGAGCAGCTCAACGTATGACAGAATTAACAGGAAGAGAAGCAAAAACTATACATCGTTTGCTTGAAGTAGAATGGACTACTGAAAATAAGCAATGCTTTACAAAAAATGAAAAAAATCCACTTAATTGTGATGTAATAATTATTGACGAAGCCTCAATGATTGATTCTTTGCTATTTGAAGGCCTTTTACACGCACTTAAATTATCAACAAAGATTATTCTAGTGGGCGATACTGATCAGTTACCAAGTGTTTCGGCCGGAAACGTTCTTAATGATATTTTATCTTCGCAAGTATTTTCTTCTGTCGCACTAAAAAAAGTGTTTAGACAAGCGAAAACAAGTACTATTATTACAAATGCACATTCAATTATAAATGGAGAAAAATCCGATTTATCAAACAAATCAAGCGATTTTTTTATATTGCATCGTGATAATTCATTTGATGTATGCAATACGGTATTAGAACTATGTGAAACTCGTATACCGCAAGCATATGGTTTAAATCCGCTTACCGAGATTCAAGTTTTGTGTCCTTCCCGTAAAGTGGAAACCGGTACTATAAATTTAAATAACTTATTGCAAGCAACACTTAATCCTAGAAACAACAGTCAACCTCAACTTTCGTATAAAGGTGTATATTTTAGGACAGGCGATAAGGTTATGCAAATTAAAAATAACTACGATTTGCAATGGAAACGTGATAATGGTGAAATAGGTTTTGGAATCTTTAATGGTGATATTGGTTATATATCTGATATTGATATAAAAGGCGGAATGGTTTATGTTAAATTCGATGACAAAGTTGCTACATATTTTACTGAAAACATAGGTGAACTTGAGCTTGCTTACGCTGTTACGGTTCATAAAAGTCAAGGTAGTGAATTCGAATGTGTAATTATTCCGCTTCTAGATACACCATCACAGCTACAATATAGAAATTTGCTGTATACTGCAGTTACAAGGGCTAAAAAGCTTTTAATAATTGTTGGCTCTGAGAATTTATACAATAAAATGTCGCAAAACGATAAAAAAACACTACGATACACATTACTAAAGGAATTTATAACAGAAAATGTTAAATATTAAAAATTTTTTAAAATCGCAACTATCTGCAATATACCCAAAAAAATGTATATGTTGTTCTGAATTAATTGATGAAAATTCATATTTATGTGAAAAATGTGAGGCGTCTATTGAAAGAAATACAGAAGATATATGCTTGTATTGCGGTTTTGAAGGAGCGGATTGTGTTTGCAAATACAATGTTTATCGTTTTAAACAATTGTTGTGTGTGTTTAAAAATTGTGGTCTTGCGCAAAAGGCATATTACAATTATAAGTTTTATAAAAAACAACATTATTCAGAATTTTTTGCCTTAGAAATGTGTGCTGCAATTAAAAAACATTTTGGCGATATTAAATTTGATTTTGTATGTTCGGTACCTTCATATATAAACAAAGGATATGATCACAGCGGTTTTTTGACTGAAATAATTGCTGAAAATTTAAATTTAATATATGAAAAAAATATTTTATCTTGTGTTAAAAGGGTAAAAAAACAGCACAAATCTTCGATAAAGGAACGAATAACAAACACCGAAGGAAAGTATAGATGCAATTATTCAATAAAAGATAAAAATGTTTTGTTAATTGATGACATTAAAACAACGGGCGCAACGTTAGATGAATGTGCTAAGGAATTACTTTTTGCTGGTGCGAGCAGTGTATATTGTGTAACAGTATTAGGTTCATCTACCGGTAAAAAATAATTTGCAAAATAACAGTTTGTATAATATAATAATTATGGTGATTTAAATGGCAATGGAAATTGGTATAGATATCGGTTCTTCGAAAACAGTTATTTTTTCAAGTTCTAAGGTTGTTTTAGAACTTCCGAGCATTGTAACTGTTAATAGCGAAAATTATGAACCCGTTTATTTTGGTGAAAAAGCCAAGCAAACTCTTGGTAGAACACCTGATACATTTGAATGTGTTTTTCCAATAAGAAATGGTATTATTGCAGAATACGATATTGCTGAATCAATGCTAAAAGAATATATGGCTCAGGCGTTTGGTAATAAAGTTTTAAGACCTAAAATTATGGCTACATTACCTGTTGGACTTACAGAACTTCAGCACCATTCTCTTTCAAACGTTGTTGAAGCCGCCGGTGGAAGAAACGTTTCTGTAATAGAAAGTCCACTTGCTATTGCGTTTGGTTTGGATCTTGATTTTTCTAAGCCTCACGGTTATATGGTTGTTGATATAGGTGCTGGCACTACCGATATTGCTGTTATTTCAATGGGTGGTATTGCATCGTGTGAGTCGTTTAAGATAGCATCGTTTGACTTTGATTCACAGATCATTCGCTATATTCGAAAAGAGTATAATATAGAAATAGGTAATTTAATGGCCGAATCTATAAAAAAACAAATAGGAACCGTCGTTCCAAGGCCTATTGAAATTGCTATGGTAGCAAAGGGAAGAAACGTATTTACCGGACTGCCTGAAAGTTTTGAAATTACTTCAGGTGAGGTTTATGATGCTATAATAGAAACTGCTGATGCAATATGTAATTCTATTCGACAGGTCCTTTTAAAAACAGATCCAGATCTTGTTTCCGATATTAAGAGCGATGGAATTTATCTTACAGGTGGAGGTTGTCTTATAAATGGTATGGATAAGCTTATATCTGAGTATACAGGCGTGATTGTTCATACCTTGGAAGATCCTGCACACAGTGTTGTGCGTGGAGCGGCTACAGCACTTCGTAGACCTGAATTACTTAAGCATGTTAATTATCAGTTGCGTTCAATTAGGGAACTTACAATTAGTGATTAAAATTTTACTTGACAAATCGATTTATTGTGTTATAATGTGTAAGACAACGAAGAAGAGCATACCTATGTTTCTCACCTTGATGTGTATTATCGTCGGGTTAATAAGATGAAATTATATTATTTTGTTTTGTTAGACGTGGGTATAATTATGCTCACGTCTTTGTTATTATTTACGGAGGTGCTTTACAATCGCTATTAAAGAATTAGCTATCAACACAGAAATTAAATTTAAGGAAGTTCGCGTTATTGATTCGGACGGATCACAGCTTGGTATATTACCAATTGCAAAAGCGCTTGAGTCTGCATTTGCCAAGGATCTTGACCTTGTATGTATGTCGCCAAATGTTGAACCGCCTGTTTGCAAAATAATGGATTACGGCAAGTATAAGTTTGAGCAAATGAAACGCGAAAAAGAGGCCAAGAAAAACCAAAAGGTAATCGAAATTAAAGAAATTAGAATTATCGGTCTTGGTATTGATACTCACGATTTTGAAACAAAGGGCAATCATGCTATTCGCTTCCTAAAAGAAGGTAATAAAGTTAAGGTCGCAATTCGTTTCAGAGGTAGAGAATTAGGTCATCCTGAAATTGGTCTTGAATTGATGGAGAAATTTAAAAATTATTGCGATGAATATTGCACTGTTGAAAAGGCTGCTAAAATGGAAGGCAGAAATATGCTTATGTTTTTGGCGCCAAAATCTGGTAAGTAAAAATTTATAGGAGGATAAAAATTATGCCTAAGATTAAAACTCACAGTGGCGCTAAAAAGCGCTTTAAGCTCACAAAAAACGGCAAGGTAAAACGCGCTCAAGCTTTCAAGTCTCATATCCTTAACAAGAAGACTGCAAAGCGTAAGAGAAATTTGCGCAAAGTTGTATGCGCTGATGTAACAAATGTTGCAAAGGTAAAGAAACTTATTCCATATAAGTAATCGTAATTTTGAAATTGGAGGAAACTTGAAATGGCACGTATTAAAGGTGCGTTAGCAACACGCAAAAGAAGAAAAAAGACTCTTAAACTTGCCAAAGGTTATTTTGGCGCTAAATCTAAGCTTTTTAAAACCGCGAAAGAAGCTGTAATGAAATCTGGTAACTACGCTTATATTGGTCGTAGACTTAAAAAGCGTGATTTCCGTCGTCTTTGGATTACACGTATTTCTGCAGCAGCAAAACTCAACGGTATGAACTATTCAACATTTATGAACGGTCTTAATAAGGCTGGTGTTCAAATTAACCGTAAAATGCTTGCTGATATAGCAGTAAATGATGCGGCTGGTTTTGCTAATCTTGTTAAAACTGCTAAGAAAGCATTAGAAAAATAATTTTACCTCGCCCGAGATGTAATTGCTTCTCGGGCGAATTTTGCTTTTATTTTAGGAGATAATTATGCCTGAATTTATCGAAATAACATCTAAAGATAATCCGCTTATAAAGTTTGTTAGCAATCTACAATCATCATCAAAATATCGTATCAAAGAGGGTTTGTTCGTACTTGAGGGGCTTAGAATATGCGATGATGCTTATCAAAATAATATCAAGTTTGATAAACTGATTGTTACTAAAGATGCTTATAACAAACATAAAAATATAATTGATAATTTTGTTTCTATAAGTAAAAATTGTTATTTTTTACGTGAGGATTTATTTAAAAAAATAAGTGATACTAACTCTCCGCAAGGAATAATTGCAGTAGCAAATAAACCACAAAAAAATAATAATATTTTAAATAACGGAAGATTTATTGCACTTGAAAATATTGCCGACCCATCAAATCTTGGTGCAATTGCTCGTACTGCCGAAGCATTGGGTATTGACGGTATCATTGTATCTTCAGATTGCAGCGACCCATATTCACCAAAATGTCTGCGTAGTTCTATGGGAACACTATTACGTTTACCAATATATATAACTGATAACATAATGGAGTATATTAGAAATAATAAATTACGCGCATTTGCTTGTGTTGTTGAAAAAGATGCTACCGATATTTCAACTGTTAAATTTTCAGATGGTGATGTAATTCTTATTGGTAATGAAGCGAATGGTTTATCTGAGGAAGCAAAATTAAATTCATTTGATTGTCTTACAATAAGTATGAAAGGTAAGGCTGAATCACTTAATGCAGCTGCTGCGGCAGCTATTGCAATGTGGGAAATGGTAAGGTAAGGTTCAGATAATATGCTACTTTCTAAAGAAAATATTACTCTTATTAATCTTTTAATTTTGCAACAATGTTTTGGTGCAGGAAGCATTAAGGCTGTAAAAATTTTTAATATTTTACGTGAAAATAACATTTTAGATAAAGAGTTCGATGATAAACGTTTAAAGTCTTTTATCGAAGCGAAAGATGTTAATAAATTAGCATCATTTGACACAAATAAAGTATTTAAAATTATTGATGACTGTGTAAAAAACAATATTAAAGTTTTAACTATATATGATGCTGATTATCCTGAACGGTTAAAATGTATTTCAGATAGTCCTTTGATTTTGTACATTAAGGGTGATTTTTTAGATATTGATAACTTACCTTTGATTTCTATTGTTGGTCCACGTAAAATATCAGATTTTGGTAAAAAAGCTGCTTATTCGCTCGGGAAAAGACTTGCTAAATCCGGAATGATAATTGTAAGTGGTGCTGCTTTGGGTGCTGACACTTGTGCTCATAAGGGAACACTATCTGTTAATGGAAAAACAATTGCAGTGCTAGGTTGTGGCATTTGTTACGATTATTTACCAGAAAATCGTGAGCTTCGCAATTTAATAAGCAACAATGGGTGCTTAGTTAGTGAATATCCTCCATTTGCACCAGCTACAAAATACAGCTTTCCAATTAGAAACAGAATTATTTCGGCGTTATCGTTAGGTACGGTTGTTATTGAAGCGTCACTTAAAAGCGGTTCGCTTATTACGGCAAGATTAGCAAATGAACAGGGACGTGATGTTTTTGTTATTCCTGGTAATCCTATTTTAGAGAATTACAAGGGTTCTAACGCTTTGCTTCGGGATGGTGCAATACCTTTATTAAATGCTATAGATATTTTTAATCAATATTTATCTTTATTTCCTGATAAAATTGATATAGAGAAGGCATTTGAGAAAGAAAATGATAAAAATTATAAAAAAATTAAAAAAAATTTACACTTAGACCTTTCAAATGAAGCTAAAATAGTGTATAATAATTTGAATAATGAAAAATTTACCGTAGACGATTTACTTAATCTTAATTTAAGTGACGATGCCTTATTTGCCGCACTAACAGAGCTTGAAATAGAAGGCGTTATCAAGGCGTTACCGGGCGGTATGTATGAAATATTTAACAATTAAAGGAGAACGTTAATGTCAAAACTTGTTATTGTTGAGTCTCCAAGTAAGATTAAAAGTGTAAAAAAATATCTTGGTAGTGGCTACGATGTTATGGCATCTGTTGGTCATGTACGAGATTTGCCCAAATCGAAGCTTGGCGTTGATATAGATAATAATTTTAAACCGCAATATATTAATATGCCTGACAAAAAAGATGTAATTAAGAAACTAAAAGAAGCTGCAGCAAATAGCGAGCAGGTTTTGTTGGCTACTGACCCTGATCGTGAAGGTGAGGCTATTTCGTGGCACTTAGCACATATTTTGGGTCTTGATTTAAATGAAAAAAATCGTATATCTTTTAACGAAATTACTAAAACAGGCGTAAGTGCCGGAATAAATAATCCACATCAAATCAATCTTGATCTTGTTGATGCTCAACAGGCACGTCGTGTTCTTGATAGAATTGTTGGCTATAAATTAAGCCCATTTTTATGGCGTAAGGTAAAAAGTGGTTTGTCTGCCGGACGTGTTCAAACTGCTGTTTTACGTCTTATAGTAGAACGAGAACGTGAAATTGAAGCATTTGTTAGCGAAGAATATTGGACTATTGATGCAAAATTAAAAGCTGAGCGTAAAAGTTTTAGTGCTAAACTTTATGGTTATTTAAATGGTACTAAGCTTGATTCTATAGATAATGAAGAATCCGCATTAAAAATCGTTAATGATTTAGATGGTGCTCAGTATGTTGTAAGTGGAATCAAAAAAGGTACGCGCAATCGACAACCTGCACCCCCATTTATTACTTCAACACTTCAGCAAGAAGCTTCACGAAAACTTAATTATAACGGTCAACGTACAATGCGTATAGCACAACAACTTTATGAAGGCGTCGATATTCCGGGCCATGGTGCTACAGGTCTTATTACCTATATGCGTACCGATTCGCTTCGTATATCTGAAGAAGCTCGTGCTGCTGCAACAAAATATATTGATGAAAAATACGGTAAAAAATATCTACCGACTAAACCCCGTTATTTTAAAACAAAAGACGGTGCACAAGATGCACATGAAGCTATAAGACCAACCGACGTATTTATGACTCCTGATTCAATTAAGTCGGGATTGACTTCAGAACAATATAACTTATATAAATTGATATGGGAAAGATTTATTGCATCATTGATGGCGTCATGTGTTCAAAAAACTGTTGCAGTCGATATTACTGCTGGTGATTATTTGTTTAAGGCTAATGGTTATTCAGTTGAGTTTAAGGGTTTTACTGAACTTTATGAAGAAGGAAAAGACGATAATTCCTCAGATGATGCTGAATTACCAGAGATGAAACTTGGAGATGTTTTAAAACTTAAGTCTTTAACTCCAAATCAACATTTCACACAACCTCCACCAAGATATACCGAACCAACACTTACAAAAACATTAGAAGAAAACGGTATAGGACGTCCTTCTACTTTTGCTTCAATAATTGCTGTTATTTCGGACAGAAACTATGTTGAAAAGGAAAAGAAAACATTTAAACCTACACAACTTGGATTTGCAGTTTGTGATTTAATGAATGAGTATTTTGCTCGAATTTTTGAAACAAAATTCACTGCGGGACTCGAGAAAAAACTTGATAAGATTGGAACGGGTGAGCTTGATTGGGTAAAAACCATAGCTGATTTTTACGATGATTTTGATAGCCACTACAAAAAAGCGGAGCAATCGCTTGATGGTAAACGAGTAAAGGTGCCAGTTATTGAATCTGATATTGTTTGTGAAAAGTGTGGAAGAAAAATGGTTGAAAAGACCGGTCGATTTGGCAAGTTCTTAGCATGTCCGGGTTATCCTGAATGCAAAAATACTAAGCCAATGCCTGCTGATGAAGTTAAGCAACCATGTCCTAAGTGTGGAGCACCGCTTCTTAAAAAAATTTCAAAAAAAGGTAAAAAATTTTACGGTTGTTCTGCATACCCTAAATGTGATTTTGCTTCTCCCGGAGTGCCTACCGGTGAAAAATGTAGTGAATGCGGTGGATATATAATTTCGGGTATTAGAAATCGCAAGTACTGTATGAACGCAGATTGTCCGACAAGACAGTCGACAAAGAAAAAGGAAAAATAATATGAATAAAATTACCGTAATAGGTGCAGGACTTGCAGGCTGTGAGGCGGCATATACAGCTGCTCGACTTGGATGTAAGGTTGATTTAATTGAAATGAAACCTATTAAAAAAAGTCCTGCGCATAAAACCGATAATTTTGCAGAGCTTGTTTGTTCAAATTCATTAAAGGCAAATCGTATTGACTCGGCTGCAGGACTTTTAAAGCAAGAAATGAGACTGCTTGGTTCTATTTGTTTAGAGGCCGCAGACGTTTCATCTGTTCCTGCTGGTGGGGCATTAGCGGTAGAGCGCAATCTCTTTGCTGAATATATTACAAAAAAGATCAGAGAGTGTGAAAACATTAATATAATCACCGATGTTGTTGATAAATTACCAACAGAAGGTATTTGTATTGTTGCAACAGGGCCTCTTACAGATGGTGCGTTGGCAAGAGAAATTGAAAAAATTACCGGCGAAGGTAATTTAAGCTTTTATGATGCCGCGGCACCCATAGTTTCGGCCGATAGTATTGATTTTTCTTCTGCATTTGTTGCTTCACGCTATGATCGTGATGATACAGGTGAGGGTGATTATATAAATTGCCCTATGAACAAAGAAGAATATGAAGCGTTTCACAATGAATTAATTAATGCGGAATGTGCACCGTTACATGAATTTGATAAACAATTAAAGGTTTATGAGGGTTGTATGCCTATTGAAGTATTGGCGCGTCGTGGTGCTGATTCAATTCGCTTTGGTCCGCTAAAACCCGTTGGTCTTCGTGACCCTCGTACGGGGCATAGACCGTGGGCTGTTGTTCAACTACGAAAAGAAAATCGTGATGGAACGCTTTATAATCTTGTGGGTTTTCAAACAAATCTCAAATTTCCGGAGCAAAAAAGAGTTTTTTCTATGATTCCGGCACTAAAAAATGCGGAATTTATGCGTTTTGGTGTAATGCATAGAAACTCTTTTATCAACTCGCCGAAGGTTTTAAACACTGACCTATCATTAAAAAAATCCGATAATATTTTCTTTGCGGGTCAGTTGTCCGGCGTTGAGGGTTATATGGAATCTGCGGCATCCGGTATTGTAGCAGCAATAAATGCTGTAAATAAGCTTAACGATAAACCGCCGCTTATTTTACCGAAGTTTTCTATGATAGGCGCACTATTGAATTACATAACTGATGAATCTGTAGAAAACTTTCAGCCGATGGGTGCAAACTTTGGTGTCTTGCCACCACTTGATGTACATATCAGGGATAAAAAAGAGCGCTACATGGCTTTATCACAAAGGTCATTAGATTATTTTAGAAATATTGGGGAGTAAAAATTATGAGAGTAGTTGTTGATGCTTTTGGTGGAGATAATGCACCACTTGAAATTGTTAGGGGTGCGGCCGATGCTTCTATGCAATTTGAAACCGAAATTACACTTACAGGTAAAAAGCAAACAATAGAAAAAATTATTATTGAAAATAACCTTAAGTTTTTCGGGGAATTACACATTGTCGATACCGATGATGTAATTTCAATGCATGACGACCCTACAACAATTCTTAAAGCTCATTCAAATTCATCAATGGCTTTAGCGTTTAAAGAATTATGTGAAAATCGTGCCGATGCATTTGTTTCGGCAGGTTCTACCGGCGCAATAGTTGTAGGCGGTACGCTTATTGTTAAGCGTATTAAGGGAATAAAGCGACCTGCTCTTGGTGGATTAATTCCATCACCGGATGGTCATTATATGCTACTTGATATGGGTGCAAATGCCGAATGTCGTGCAGAAATGCTTGCTCAGTTTGGAATTATGGCAAGTGTTTATCTTGAAAAGGTTGAGGGAATTCAAAATCCTAAAATAGGACTGCTTAATATTGGGGTAGAGGATACAAAGGGCGATGAACTTCGTACCGAAGCTTATAAATTATTAAAGGAAGCGCCTATAAATTTTGTTGGTAATATTGAATCACGCGAAATGCCAAAGGGTGTTTGTGATGCGGTTATTACCGATGGTTTTACAGGTAATATCGCACTTAAGCTTATTGAGGGTACATCAATAACTTTATTTAAAATGATAAAAAAAGCTCTTTATAAAAATATAATTAATAAAATCGCTGCTTTAATTCTAAAAAAAGATTTATATTCACTTAAAGCAATGATGGATAGCTCAGAAGTTGGTGGAGCACCATTGTTGGGTGTTAGTAAACCCGTAATAAAAGCACACGGTAGTTCAGATGCTAAAGCTATTAAAAACGCAATTAGGCAGGCAAAAACTTTTACAGAAAAGAATGTAATAAATACTATTAGTGAAAATCTTATTAAAACGGAGTAATTAAAATGGAGTCTCTTGAAAAAAGATTAGACTACAAATTTAATAATGTTAAATACTTGAAAAACGCATTAATTCATTCTTCATATGCTAATGAAGTTAGAGGCGACACACACTCTAATGAGCGTTTAGAGTTTTTAGGTGATTCTGTTTTATCTATAATTGTTGCTGAACATATTTTCAATAAATATCCTAATATGCCTGAAGGTGAGTTAACCAAATTACGAGCTTCTCTTGTTTGCGAAAAATCCTTATGTGTTTTTTCTAGAGAATTAGGTATTGGTGATTATTTATTACTTGGTAACGGTGAAGATAAAAATGGCGGTAGAGAGCGCGATTCTATACTTGCTGATGCTTTTGAAGCGGTTCTTGCGGCTATATATATCGACGGTGGTTTTAATGCTGCAAAAAAACACGTTTTAAATACTGTTTTACGTGATTTTGAACACCATTCCGATGAAGATTCCTTCAAAGATTATAAAACTGTTTTGCAAGAAATTATTCAACGCAATCCTGAAGAAAGTGTTTCATATATTCTTATCGATGAAAGCGGACCAGATCACGATAAAATTTTTACCGTTGAGGTTCATCTTAATTCAAATGTTATAGGCTGCGGTAAGGGCAAAAGTAAAAAACAGGCAGAACAAATGGCAGCTTGTCAAGCACTTAAACTTATGGGTGAATCAATATGAGTCGGACTCATTCGAATATTTCTATATTTGTTCCGCACATCGGATGTCCAAATATGTGTAGTTTTTGCAATCAACGGCATATTACCGGAAAAAAAACACCACCCAATGTACAGGATGTAATTAATTCGGTAAATGTTGCAATTCAAAGCAAAAATTATGATCCTTTGACAACAGAAATAGCATTTTTTGGCGGAAGTTTTACCGCTATTAATCGCAATTATATGCTAAGGTTACTTAAAGTCGCGTACAAGTTTGTATGTGACGGTATTGTCTCTGGTATACGAATTTCCACACGGCCTGATTCAATTGATGAAGAAATTTTATTCTTATTAAAGCAATATGGTGTTACTTCTATAGAATTAGGCGCTCAAAGTCTAAATGACACTGTTTTGATGTTGAATAATAGGGGACACAGTGCAAGAGATGTTATTAATTCGTCAAATTTAATTAAAAAACATGGCTTTTCTCTCGGTTTACAGATGATGACAGGTCTTTTTGGTGACACATATGAAAATTCAATATATACCGCTAATGAAATCATAAAACTTCGCCCAGATACTGTTAGAATCTATCCTACGATTGTACTTAAAAACACCGATCTAGCTGCTCTTTATGATGATAAAAAATATAAACCACAAACTATCGATGAAGCCGTTGAACTTTGTTCTGAATTACTTATAATGTTTAAAGATGCTAATATTAAGGTTATTCGTTTAGGCCTTCATTCTATAGAGGATAATAGCTATATTGCGGGTCCGTGGCATCCTGCTTTTAGTGAGTTGTGTTACTCAAAGATATATCTTAAAAATGTCAAAAAACTTCTTTTGCAAGAAGGAAAATATACACTATATGTTAATAAGTCTAACATTTCAAAAATGATTGGTCAAAATAAATGCAACATTACTTTATTAAAAAAAATCGGCTTTGATTGTATTGTTAAGGGTGATGATGAATTACCCGAATATGATATCAGAGTCGAAAGGAGATAAAAATGCTTTTAAGTTCTATTCAAATCCAAGGATTTAAGTCTTTTGCTGATAAAACCGTTTTGAAATTCGGTCGCGGCATTACAGCGGTTGTTGGTCCAAATGGTAGCGGTAAAAGTAATATTTCTGATGCTGTTCGTTGGGTATTGGGCGAACAATCTACAAAAAGTCTTCGTGGACAATCTATGGAAGATGTTATCTTTGGTGGTACAGATAATCGCCGTCCGCACGGCTTTTGTGAAGTAACACTTAACATTGATAATGCAGACAGAACTCTTAATTTTGACAATGACTTTGTTTCTATTACACGTAGATTTTATCGTTCGCATGAAAGCGAATATCTTATAAATAATGTTTCTGTACGACTTAAGGATGTACATGAACTTTTTATGGATACCGGTCTTGGTCGTGATGGTTATTCTATGATAGGACAAGGTAAAATTGACAACATCATCAGCACAAAGTCTGATGAACGTCGCGATATTTTTGAGGAAGCGTCTGGTATTTCTAAATATAGATATCGTAAAACCGAAGCAGAACGCAAATTAGCTTCTGCCGAGGATAATATGTTGCGCCTTAAAGATATTCTTGATGAGCTTGAATCTCGTGTTGGTCCATTAGAAGAGCAAAGCAAAAAAGCAGAAAAATTTTTAATGCTTGCAGAGGATAAAAAACAACTGGAAATTGGACTTTGGTTGTACACACTTAACAATTCAAAGGATGCTTTGCGTTCTCAAGAAAGTAAAATTGCAACTGCACAAATGCAGTATAAAGAAATTGAAGAAGCACTTAATGAATTTGATACAAAATCAGAGGAAAACACAGCACAATTTACTTTTATTACATCGCAGATAGAAAATATTCGTCAAAGAATAGCCCTTTCAAACGAAGAAACAGTTAAGTTTGAGGGTGAAATATCGGTTTTAAATAATGATATTTTACACAACAAAGAAAATATTGATCGTTTGAATTCCGAAAAAAAGGCTTTAGAAGAATCAGACACTTCTGCCAAGCAAGAAATTGAAAACAAGCGTAATCTAGCAGTTGAAAAGCAAAAATTAATTGATGAATTAAATATTAAACTTTCTGATCTAGAAAATAATCTAAATAATTTGTTAACCGACAGCGAAAGCATATCGCGCAAAATTGAAGAACAAATTAAAACACTTAATTTAATATCGGCTAATACTTCTGATTTACGCGTTGAAATGACAACATCTAATACATCTATTGAAGAAATTAATTCTCGTAGAGGTATTATAGAAGAACTGCTTAAACAAAATGATTCTGAAAAGCAAATTTTGATTAAGGATTTTGATGAAACAAAAGATCTTTTAGATAAGACCGAAGATTCAATTTTATCATTACAAAATTCATTAAAAGGTTACGAACTTAGACTACAAAACCGTAATGATGAATTAAAAGAATTAACTGATAAAAGCAATGAATTACATCTGGATATTGAAGCCAAACGTCGTAGAGTTCAAATTTTGACAGAACTTGAAAATAATATGGAAGGCTTTTCTAACGCTGTTAAAAAAGTTGTTGCAGAGTCTGATAAAGGTGTTTTGCGCGGTGTTCATGGCCCGCTTTCAAAATTAATTACTGTTGATAAAAAATATTCAGTTGCAATTGAAACCGCTTTAGGTAACGCTCTACAAAACATAGTTGTCGATACCGATGCAGACGCCAAAAGGGGAATTAACTTTCTTAAGACAAATAATTTTGGTCGTGCAACATTTTTACCAATTTCATCAATAACGTCACGCGAATTTAAGGATAATGATTTTGATGATGTTTACGGTTATATTGGTGTGGCGTCTGACTTGGTAGAAGTTGATAAAAAATACACCGAAATTGTTAAGCATTTACTTGCCGGTACTGTAGTTACTGAGGATATTGACTCCGCTACAACTCTTGCCAAAAAATATAATTACAAAGTTAAGGTTGTTTCCTTGGACGGTCAGGTAATTAACGTTGGTGGTTCGTTTACAGGCGGTTCGCTTGTTAAACAGGCCGGTATGCTAAGTAGAGCTGCGGATATAAAACGTATTAATGACGATATTGAAAAACTTTCTGAAAAGGAAAAATCTACACAAAAATTGCTTGATGCAGCTGTATCAGCTGTTTCAGAGGTTAATGCTGATATTGTTGCTGTTAAAGCTGATTTGACTAATGCAAATGAAGATAAAATTCGTGCCATTGCTGAACTTAAAAGAATTGATGATTTAATAAATAACATTAATAATGTTATTAATTCTTTAAACGATGAACGTGATGGTAGCGAAGAAAAAATTAAATTATTAAATGAAAAAGCAAATACTGCGTCTATTAAAATTAACGAACTTGAATTACAAAAATCATCAATTCAAGCTGAAATTGATTTAATGACTGGTGGCAGGGATTCACTTTCTCAAAATCGTGAAGCTTTAACAAATGATATTACAAATATAAAATTACAAATTATAGAAAACAAAAAAGATTTTGATTCGTTAACCTTGTCGGCAAATGATATTGAAAACTCAATCTCTAATCGTGCGGCTCGATTAAGTGAAATTGAAGCCGAAATAGCTGCAATTAATTATAAGATTGTACAGCTTAATTCTGATATTTCATCACACAACGATGAAATAGATGATATTAAGCATAAAATTATTGAGTATAATAACGACATCGATAAACTTATGAATGAACGTAATTCTGTCGAAAAATCAGGGGTTGAGTTGCGTGCAAGCGAACGTGAAAGAACCTTAGAACGTGAAAAAATTGGTGGAGAGTTAGCAAGACTTACAGAGCGTAAGGAAGTTATGATGAAAGAGTATGACGATGTAATTCGTCAGCTCTTTGATGAATATCAGCTTACAAAAAGCGAAGCTGAAAATATTGCAATACAGATCGAAAAACCTGCTGAAGCGAAAAAGCAGCTTGCTGAAACAAAGTCAAAAATTCGTGCCTTGGGTAATGTTAATGTTTCCGCAATTGAAGAATATAAGGAAGTAAAAGAACGTTACGACTTTATGAACGAGCAAATGCAAGATATCGAAAAGGCACGTACAGAGCTTCGTAAGCTTATCAATCAGCTTACATCTCAAATGCAAGAAATGTTTGTTGAAGGTTTTGCTAAAATTAATGAAAACTTCACTAAAACATTTAGGGAGCTCTTTGGTGGAGGTAGTGCCGAACTTAAGCTTACGGATCCTGAAAATGTTCTTGAAAGCGGTATTGATATCGAAGCTCGTTTACCGGGTAAGAATGTACCTAGTCTTAATGGACTTTCGGGCGGTGAAAAAGCACTTGTAGCACTTTCTATTTACTTTGCAATTATGAAGGTGAATGCACCTCCGTTCTGCTTCTTGGATGAGGTTGATACAGCGCTTGATGATATTAATGTCGATCGTTTTGCCGATTATATGAAACGTTCTGATTTTAATACACAGTTTATTTGTGTTACGCATCGTCGAGGTACAATGGAACAGGCAGATATGCTTTACGGTGTAACCATGCAAGAAAAGGGTGTTACAAAGCTACTAGAGCTTAATGTAGCAGAACTTGAAAAGAAATTACTTGAAAATCAAGGAGCATAAAATGGGATTATTCAGCAAAATTAAAGCCGGTCTTCAAAAGACAAAAGCAAGCATTTCTGATGGAATTACAAATATTATTAACAGCTTTACTAAAATAGATGAAGATTTATTTGAAGAGCTTGAAGAATTACTTGTAATGTCGGACGTAGGTGTTGAAACATCGGTTCAGATTTGTAATGAATTGCGATCTAGAGTAAAACGTGATGGAATAACCGATCCTGCGAAAATTAAAAGTATAATGCACGATATTATTGTTGAAATGTTAGGTAATGATACTCCGCTTAAACTCGAAACAAAGCCTTCAATAATTTTAGTTATCGGTGTTAATGGCGTTGGTAAAACAACTACTATCGGAAAATTGTCTTTGATGCTTAAAAACAGTGGTAAAAAAATTGTTTTGGGTGCAGCAGATACATTCCGTGCGGCTGCAATAGATCAACTTGGTGTATGGGCTGAGCGTGCTGATGTTACAATGGTTAAAAGTGTTGAAGGTAGTGATCCGGCTTCGGTTGTTTTTGACACAATTGCATCTGCAAAATCCAAGGGAGCTGACATTATTATTTGCGATACCGCAGGTAGACTTCATAATAAGAAAAATCTTATGGACGAGCTTGCAAAAATATATCGTGTTATTAAACGTGAACTTCCAGATGCTTCAATCGAAACTTTACTTGTACTAGATGCTGCTACAGGACAAAATGCAGTAAATCAAGCACGTGAATTTAAAAATGTAGCTGATATTACAGGTATTGTTCTTACAAAGCTTGATGGTACCGCAAAAGGTGGTATTGTTATAGCTATTCACAACGAATTAGGTATTCCTGTTAAATATGTTGGTGTAGGCGAGGGCATTGACGACCTTCAACCATTTAATGCAAAAGAATTTGCTGACGGAATTTTTGATTTAGGTGAATAATATGAAAATTTTTATTGCAACGAAAAATCAAAAAAAATTATTAGAGCTTGAAAGAATTTTAAAGCCAATGGGTTTTAATGTTTTAAGTCAAAAAGACTTTCAAAAGGAGTTTCCGGATCCGATTGAGGATGGTACAACTTTTGAAGAAAATGCAATTATTAAAGCTAAAGACGGCTTTAATAATACAGGACTAATTTCCGTTGCAGATGATTCGGGTATTTGTGTTGATTATCTTGGTGGTGCGCCGGGTATTTATTCTGCTCGCTATTCTGGTGAACACGGTGATGACGAGTCCAACAATAAAAAATTGTTGCGTGAACTTGAAGGTGTACCTTTAGAAAAACGTACGGCCCGTTATGTTGCCGCAATTGCTTGTGTATTTCCTGATGGAAGATCTTTTACCGTTCGCGGAGAATGTGAAGGTAAAATCAACTTTGAACCTGTCGGTGAAGGTGGATTTGGTTACGACCCATATTTCATAAGTGAATTAGGACCAATGGGTTTGCTTACTCCCGAACAAAAGGATAGTATAAGTCATCGTGGTAAGGCACTAGTACTTTTTAAAGAAAAATTAAAAAAATATATTAATGAGGAAATATAATGTTAAACAGTAGACAAAGAGCACAACTTCGTGGTATGGCCAACACATACGAAGCAATATTTCAAGTAGGTAAAGGTGGTATAAACGATCAGCTTATAAAACAGGTTGACGAAGCACTTGAAGCACGCGAGCTTATTAAAATGCGAGTTCTTGAAACCTGTCCAGATACCTCACGCACAGCGGCTGATACTATCGCCGAGCGAGTAGGTGCCGATGTAGTACAGGTGATAGGCTACCGCTTTATTCTTTACCGTGAAAGCAAAAATAACAAAACGATAAAATTGGTGAAATAAATGTTAAATATTGCGATTTTTGGCGGAACATTTAATCCATTTCATATTGGTCATTATGAAATGCTTTCTAGCATTTGTAGCCTTGAATTTATCGATAAAGTTCTTGTTATGCCTGATAAAATACCACCTCATAAGACGTTAAATAATGTTGTTGATGACTTGCATCGTCAAAATATGTGTAAAATAGTTTGCGAGGATTTTATAAAGGCAGAACCGTGTTTTATTGAGTTTGAACGAGAAGGTAAGAGCTATACCATAGATACAATAAATTTACTAAGAAAAAAACATCCAAATGATAACTTTTTTGTTACTATTGGTGGAGATATGTTATCTACACTTGATACTTGGTATAATTGGCAAGAACTTATTAAAAAAGTATCTTTTATAGCATTTAAGCGAGATGGAATTGCTGATTTTGAAAAATCTTATAATCGACTAATTGATTTGGGTGCTGATATTAAGATTATTGATGATAAAATTACTAACATATCTTCAACAAAACTTCGCAATAAAATTTCGAAAGAATATTTACCTCCAAAAATTTATGATTATATAATTGAAAAAGGAATTTATAATGGCTGAAAAATATTTTGAATATAAAGAAATTTTACAAAAGCGTTTAACACCAAAACGTTACAATCATTCGCTTTGTGTCGCTGATGAAGCGGTTCGTTTAGCAAAAAAATATGGCGGTGATCAAGAGAAGGCATATCTTGCCGGTTTGTTACACGATATTACAAAAAATGCAACAGTTGAAGAACACTTGCATATCTTTAACAAATTTGATATAATGCTTAACGATATTGAAAAAAAATCTGAAAAACTTTGGCATGCAATTAGTGGTTCGGCATATATCGAACATATGCTCTGTATAACTGATAAAGAAATTATTAATTCTGTAAGATATCACACAACAGCCCGTGAAGATATGACACATTTTGAAAAAATCATTTATCTTGCGGATTTCACTTCAAGTGATCGTGATTATGACGATATTGAGATTATGCGTGCAAAGGTTGAGATTTCTATGGAAGATGCTCTTGACTATGCACTTTCATACACAATAAAGGATCTAGTTTCTAGAAAAAAACAACTTCATCTTGATACCATAAAAGCGTATAATCAGTACGTTTTGAAAGGAGATAAATAATGGAATCACAAAATATTGTAAAGCTTGCTTCCAATGCATTAAATAATAAAAAAGCTAAACAGTTAAAGGCTCTTAAAATTGATGATCTTACTACACTTGCCGATTATTTTGTAATCGCTACAGCTACTTCTTCTACACATGTACGCGCACTTGCTGATGAGGTGGAAGAAAAATTAGAGGAACAGGGTGTAAAGGTTCATCATATCGAAGGTCGTTCAACCGGTTGGATTATTCTCGATTACACATCGGTTATAGTTCATATTTTTACTCCAGACCAAAGAGAATTCTACAATTTAGATAATATGTGGAGCGAAGCAACCGAAATTGATTTGTCGACAATTCTAAACGAAGCAGAGGGTGATTAATATGAAATATAATTATACTGAAATCGAACAAAAATGGCAGCAAATTTGGGACGATAATAAAACATTTGCCGCTAAAAATGACTTCACATTACCAAAGTTTTACGGTCTTGTAGAATTTCCTTATCCATCAGGTCAGGGCTTGCACGTAGGACATCCACGTTCTTACACTGCAATTGATATTGTTGCACGTAAAAAGCGTTTGCAGGGCTTTAACGTTCTTTATCCAATGGGTTGGGATGCATTTGGTCTTCCTACCGAAAACTTTGCAATAAAGAATCACATTCATCCTGCTGAAGTTACCAAGATGAATGTTGCTAACTTTAAGCGTCAGCTTAAATCACTTGGTTTTTCTTTCGACTGGGATAGGGAAGTTAACACTACTGATCCAGAGTATTACAAGTGGACACAGTGGATTTTCCTTCAACTTTATAAAAAAGGTCTTGCTTACAAAAAGCAGATGGCAGTTAACTGGTGCACCTCTTGTAAATGCGTTCTTGCTAATGAAGAGGTTGTAAACGGCGTTTGTGAGCGTTGCGGCAGTGAGGTTGTGCAACGTGAAAAAAGTCAGTGGATGCTCAAAATTACCGACTATGCTGAAAAGCTTCTTGAAGGTCTTGATGATGTTGATTTCATTGAGCGCGTTAAGACCCAACAGCGCAACTGGATTGGTCGTTCTTACGGTACGCTTGTAGATTTTGGTACTACAAGTGGCGATAAGTTCCAAGTATTTACTACTCGTGCTGATACACTGTTTGGTGCTACATACACCGTGTTGTCACCAGAGCATCCGTTAATTGAAAAATGGGCGGATAAAATTGAAAACTATGATGAAGTTTTAGCTTATAAGCAAGAAGCCGCTAAAAAGTCGGATTTTGAGCGTACCGAACTTGCGAAAGATAAAACAGGTGTAATGCTTAAAGGTATTAAGGCGATAAACCCTGTAAACAATACTGAAATTCCGATTTTCATTTCTGACTACGTGCTTATATCTTATGGTACAGGTGCTATCATGGCAGTACCTGCTCACGATACTCGTGACTGGGATTTTGCTAAAAAATTCGGTCTTCCAATTATTGAGGTTGTAGCAGGTGGTAATGTAGAAGAAGCTGCATTTACCGATTGTAATACCGGCGTTATGGTAAACTCTGAATTCTTAAACGGACTTTCTGTTGAAGATGCAAAGGTTAAAATTCAAGAATGGCTTAAAGAAAAAGGTCTTGGCGAACGCAAGACGAATTACAAGCTTCGCGACTGGGTATTCTCTCGTCAGAGATATTGGGGCGAGCCAATTCCTATGGTATATTGTGAAAAATGTGGTTATGTGCCTCTTCCCGAAAGTGAATTGCCACTCACACTTCCTAATGTTGATTCTTATGAACCTACCGATAACGGTGAATCTCCGCTTGCTAAAATTACCGATTGGGTAAATACAACATGTCCACACTGTGGTGCACCTGCTAAGCGAGAAACCGATACTATGCCTCAATGGGCAGGTTCGTCTTGGTATTTCTTACGCTATTGCGATCCTAATAATAAGGATGCTTTGGCAAGCAAAGAAGCTTTAGAATATTGGGGACCTGTTGACTGGTATAATGGTGGTATGGAGCACACAACCCTTCACTTACTTTACAGTCGTTTCTGGCATTTGTTCCTTTATGATATCGGTGTAGTACCAAACAAAGAGCCTTATGCTAAGCGTACAAGTCACGGTATGATTTTGGGTGAAAATGGTGAAAAGATGTCTAAGAGCCGTGGCAATGTTGTAAATCCGGATGAAATTATCCGCGATTATGGCGCAGATACAATGCGTGTTTATGAAATGTTTATTGGTGACTTTGAAAAGGCAGCTCCTTGGAGTCAGTCTTCAATCAAGGGCAGTAAGCGTTTCCTTGACAAGGTATTCTCACTCGCCGATATTTTGGTTGACGGTGATAGTTACCGTACCGAGCTTGAGTCTGAAATTCATAAGACCATTAAAAAGGTTACCGAAGATATTGAAACGCTTAAAATGAACACTGCAATTGCCGCTTTGATGTCATTGCTTAATACAATTACAGCAACTGGCAGCATCAATAAAGCAGAATTTAAGACCTTTATTACTTTGCTTAATCCATTTGCTCCTCATATGACAGAAGAACTTTGGGAAATAGCAGGCTTTGACGGCATGCTTAATGCTACAGAGTGGCCAAAGTACGATGGGGCTAAATGTGTTGATTCCGCTGTTGAAATCGCTGTTCAGGTAAACGGTAAAATCAGAGCTAGAATTAACGTTGCAGCCGATATTGATGCCGCAAGCGCAATTTCACTTGCTAAGGCCGATAATGCCGTAGCGGCTGAAATTAATGGAATGACGGTTATTAAAGAACTTTATGTTCCAAAACGTCTTGTGAACATTGTAGTTAAATAACTTAAAATTAAATAAGACAGTTCGAAACCATCCTGTCTAAAAACAAAACTATGGGCTTAAATTAAAGACACACCCATAGTATAGGTGTGTCTTTTTGCCCCTTGTGAAAGGGAAATGTTTATGAAAAATGAATTATTACTTTTAGGATCTGTAATTGTTATTTATGGAGTAGTACTTATTGCATATAGATTATTTGGTAAAATTGGTATGTATGTTATGACCGTTGTTGCAACTATACTTGCCAATATAGAAGTTTTAATGCTTGTAGATGGATTTGGTATGGAGCAAACGCTCGGTAACGTTATGTTTGCTTCCACCTATCTTGTAACAGACATATTAAGTGAAAATGAGGGTAAGAAAAGCGCTAATAAGGCTGTGTGGCTTGGTGTATTTACTTCGGTAATTATGTTGATTTTTACACAGTATTGGATGCTTTATACTCCTTCTTCAAATGATTGGGCAAGTGAACATATTTCTGCAATTTTTAGCACCACACCTCGTCTTCTTGCGGCAAGCTTTATAGGCTATGTTATTTCACAGCGCTTTGATGTATGGCTTTATCATAAATGGTGGGATTTTATAAACAAAAAAACAGGGGATAGCGAACGATTTTTGTGGTTGAGAAACAACGGTTCAACCCTTATTTCTCAGGTAGTTAATACATTGATATTTACCACAATTGCATTTTATGGTACGTATGACATAGAAACATTTTTATCAATTATGGCATCAAGCTATGTAATTTATATTTTTACAAGTTTACTCGATACACCAGTAGTTTATATTTCAAGATGGATGAAAAACAAAGGTCATATTAGCGAGAATTAAAAAAGTCTTGATTCTTTTATCCATATATTGTATAATATAATAAATTATAACAGCTTTCCGTATTTCTGTATCAAATGCGGTAGGCTGTTTTTTTAAAACTTAATTTAAGAAAGTGAGGCTTGATTATGAGTCGAAAATACAGATTATCAACTGCTCTTGATATTGACGATTTATTAATGGAATGTACTTCCTATGCCATTAAATTGGCAAACGAAAAATATAAATTTGATCCACCAATGACAATTTATGAAAAAAACAGTTGGGGTAAAAACGGTACGCGTGCCGATGCAATATATCAGTATTTTAATGATGCTGAATTTTATCGTACACAGCCGGTTTACAAAGGTGCTAAAGAGTTTGTTCGAAAGCTTACACAAATGACCGACGTATATATTTGTACAGCTGTACCGCCTGAATTTATGGGTATACGCGCACAACGTATTTTAGAAGAGTTTCCCGAAATACCACAAGACCATATTTATATGGGTTTTAGAAAAGACAATATTGCTACAGATATATTGTTTGATGATGCTATGCATAATATTTTAAATTCAAAGGCAAAATATCCAATTTTAATGCGTAGACCTTGGAATCAGGAAGCTACAGGAATGCTTGCTGTTAATAACTATGATGAGTTTTTAAAACTTGTTGAAGTTATTGCTGAGAGTTATTCGGTTAGTGAGGATATTATAACCATTGATCCAAAGATTGTTGTTCTTGTAGGGCCATCGGGCAGCGGTAAGTCTAAGATTGCTACAAAGTTTTTAGAAAAAGCAAAATGCTTTGAAAAGCTTACAAGCTACACAACAAAAGACCCGACAGCGCTTGAGGAAAACGCTTGGTATAACTATGTACCCCTTGAAACTTTTAGAGAAATGTGTGACAACAGACAAATGTTTCAGTCAACCATGTACGCAGGTCACGGATATGGCTCTAAAAGGGGAGATGTAAAAGAAATTTTATCTCGCGGCAAACGCGTGCTTACTACTATGGATATTTGTGGCGCAATGTCACTTAAAACGTATTTTAAAAACGTTGTAACAATCTATATGAAGCGCGATAAAAAAGCCCTTATGGCTAATATTTTACGCAAGAACTCGTCGATCGAAGACAAAGTAAATCGACTTACAGCAATCGAATACGAGCAAAAGAATATGGAAATATGCGATTATGTAATTGATTTTGAGGATTATGATGATGCAGTTAAGCAGTTGATTGAAATACTTAATATTAAAGATTGTAAATAGCATAAAACGAGCGATACTCACTATCGCTCGTTTTATGTTTTCAAAGTGTTGCTTTGATTGATGCCAAGATTTAGTTTATTGAAAAGAAAATTAAAACTCTGTATAATACAATTACAAGGTGTTTTGAATTAAATTTTTGAGGTGTTGTTATGCAAATTGGTATGATAATTAAAAAACTACGAAAAGAAAAAAATATAACCCAAGAACAATTAGCTGAATATTTAGGAATAAGCTCGCGTGCAATTTCTCAATGGGAGTGCGGCAAAACTATGCCTGACATTTCGCAATTGCCAATAATAGCAAATATATTTAACGTAACTACTGATTATTTACTTGGTGTTAATATTAATATGCAAACTGAAAAAATTGACACAATAGTTAATCAAGCGCTAAAAGAAAGAATTGTTGGAAATTGTACTAAAGCTTCTCAAATTTTACGCGAGGGAATTAAAAAATATCCAAACAGTCATAAAATAATGTGTGAACTTATGCAGTGCATTTGGCGTGTGCGTGATTTACCTGAAAATAAAAACAATTATCAGACTTTGACAGAAGAGATAATTATTTGGGGTGAAAAAATACTTAATGAATCTACAGATACCAACATTAGAAACCACGCCATACAATTGCTTTGTTTTACATATCCAAACGTCAACCAAACGGATAAAGCAGTCGAACTTGCAGACAAAATGCCCTGTATATATTTATCGAGAGAACACTTATTAAAAAGAATTTTTAAAGGAACGATGCAATTTGATTTAGTAAGGGATATACTATGGACCGATATTTCAGATCTTTATAATTGTATGCTATATAATAGCGGGTCACTCGATGATGGAAGTCGTCCATATACCGTAAAAGAAAATATAAAAATTTATCAAAAATATTTAGATATTATGAATATATTTTTTGAAGACGGTAATTTTGGTTTCTTCAGAGAAATGATAGCAAGAGCTAATTTAAATCTTGCTGCTTTTTATATGAGAGATAGTAACTATGAGCTTACAAAAAAACATTTGAAAATTGCCACAGAACATGCAATTGTTTATGATAGTAAATATAACCCTGACGACGAATATACTTGCATATTGTTTAAGGGTAAAAAATTTGGTGGTGTAATACACAACACGAACAAAAACATTTGTCAAATAGTTTTGGACGATATAAATAGTTCTACTTTCGATAAAATACGCAATAGTGATGAATTCATAGGTATCGTAAAAAAACTTGAAAAGTATGCAGATGTGCGTGTTAGTATTGAAAAATGAATTAAAAAACCCTCAAACATTCGTTTGAGGGTTTTTGGTGAGCCTTTACCTTTGGAATACGAACGCCCTGTTGTAATCCGGCGTCAATTTCCTTAATGGTAATAGTCCGTTTATCTCCCGAATAATTAAAGGTTAAAACAAGCTTATCATCATATACAAAAACCGAATTGATGAAGGTCTTTATAAGCCGCTTTTGGCTTTCGAGGTCGGTGTAATCCATTTGGGTAAACTGATGTAAAAATTCTAAAATATCCTCTTTCTTCAGACTCAAATCCTCTTTCAGCTTCGCCGCAGTCAAGGCAGATTTCAGTTCTGCCTTTTGTGCTTCCAGCTCATCCATTCGTGCCTTTGTGCTCTCATTAAAGATACCCGCCTCAATTGCTTTCAGTAAATTACTGATGGATTTTTCGGTATCCTGATATGCTTTTTGCAAAGATTTGGTATATGAGGTATCCGTATTTTGAGCCAAATAATACTGATACGTATTTTCGGCAATCTCATTTAAAAGTGCTTCGTCATTTACCAATTCTACCGCATAATCAATAACTACGTTTTCTATCCACAACTGTCGCACCGCCTTTTTGGTGCACAGTTTTTTCTTTTGTGCCGTACAGATATAATAATGATGTCTTGTGCCAGTTTTACTTGTGCCACAGACACCTACCATCATTGTCCCGCACTTACCGCAGAAAAGCTTTTCGGTCAGAAGATAATCAACCTTAGCCTTTTTATGTGCGGCGGCTTTCTGATTGTATTTTAAATGCTCCTGCACTTTATTAAAGGTTTCGGTATCAACAATTGGCGGGATGGCATTTTCAATGCACACTTCGTTATTGTATGAATAAACACCGATATATTTCTTGTTTTTAAGCATTCGATGTAAACTGTTATGCGTGAAAGGTTTGCCTTTTAAAGTGCGAAGACCTCTCGCGTTAAGCTCGTTTACAATTTCCGTAACCGTTTTGCCCTGTGCGTATAAATCGAAAACCAGTTTTACAGTCGGTGCGTGTTTCGGATCGATTATAAATTTCTTATTTTCATCAGTGGTATATCCTAACGGACGGGTGCCGCCCGTGCATTGTGCCTTCATAGCACTTGCCCGCATACCACGGCGAACGTTTTGGGATAGCTGCTCGGAATAATATGCCGCCATACCCTCGATTACGGATTCAAGTATGATTCCTTCGGGCGTGTCGGGAATTGCTTCCGCAACGTAATAAATTTTAACACCGTTTTTCTTTAGGTGATACTTGTTTAAAGCGATTTCTTCCTTATTTCTGCCGATACGGTCGGTTTTCCAAACGATAAGAGCATCAAAAGCGTGTTTGGCAGCATCAGACAACATTTGCTGAAATTGCTCTCGGTTATCGTTTCTTCCTGTTTGCGCTCTATCGGCATATACGTGAACGATTTTTAAGTCGTGCAATGCCGCAAAGCGTTCAGCTTCTGCAACCTGACCTTCAATCGACTGCTCACCTTGTCTATGACTCGAAAAACGGGCATAAACAACAGCGTTCATTATGTTACTCCTTTATCGTATCTAAATTTAATGCCATTCTCGCCATATTGCGATCCTTCAGACTGGCTTTATCGTATGCGCGAGCAACCTGATGTGCGTAGGGGGATAATTTTGTAGGCACATACGCTTCCTTACCCATCCATACCTCAAGCGGAATTCCAAGTGTTTCCGACAATCGCATTGCAATACTAAGCGGTGCATCCTTCATTCTGCGGGTAATAATCGTTCTGACTTGGTGATCCGAAAGTTCGGTAACGCCACAGACCTGCGGAATATTCAATCCTAAAATATCATAAGTGATTTCAATAAAGATTTCGTAAAAGGGTTTTCCGCGTAAAGATTCGCACAGTTCTCTAAAAGACGCTTCAAATTCGGTGTCGTGAATCATATAATCCACAGAAACATTCAGTTTTTGAGCGTATTTGAGGACTTGGTCTATTTTGGGTGTGCGCTGGTCGAGTTCGTATCGGCTCAACATTTGCTTGGAAGTACCCACTTTCTTTGCAAATTCATCCTGCGTCATACCCATATCTTTACGTATCTCTCTAAGGCGCTCTCCAAAAGTAACAAAATGAATTTCTTCTACGGGCATACTCTCGATGTATGCCTGTATTTTTTTATTCTCAGCCATAAAGTCATCTCCTTTTTTGACATCTGCAAACATATTATAGCACATTAAATCAACTGTTTCAAGTATAAATTGTTAATTTTATAGAAAAATCCTCAAACGCTTGACTTTTGGCAAATTTATGATATATAATTAACTTGCAAGTCATTCAAACGGCGACTCAACAAAGCAAAAACAAACAAAACATCCGTTTGGAAATCAAATTGCATCAGGAGGTGATAACCGCTATCCCCGGCATTCGGGTCAACCCGAAAAGTATTCCAGAAATGGAAATGAAGTTATTATGTGCAACTTTTTTAGAAGCAACGATACGTTTTTGCAAAGAACGTAAGAATGTTGATTTTTCAAAGAATGTTTGTGCAGGAAAAGGAGGAAATGCCTATGGATCAAAAGACGGCTGATATGCTTCGAGAGAAATATCCCAATCATATCCCGTTGGAAGAAGCGTCAAAGTATTTGGGTGTATCGCCCAGACAGTTATCCAGGCTTATTGCAGAAGGTCGTGAGCCTTATGCGCTGCTTGGCGGAAATATCGGTACGCGACAGAAATATTCTCGTGTTTATACCGGTCGGTTGATTGCTTATCTGCGCGGCGAACCGCTGGATTAACAATTAACAATAACCTTTCGCAAGGGAGGTGATTGTCTTCTGATCGAGCAATCAATATTTAATGTCAGGTGATATGGACAGGCTTAATGCTTATTCGTATCACCTGATTTTTTCAGGAGGTTTTAATGAAATTACATGATAATCAGTTACGGCTGATACGGCATCTTATTCGCTTTAATGTGCTTGATTATCTAAACTGCCTTAAAGTATTAGATACAGAAAACACTGGTGATAGAGTTGCTTTGTCCTACGCTTTTCGTCCGCTTACCAAGAATGATTACATATCCAAAAATAAAAAAGGCATTGTGAAAATTCTTCAAAAAGGTAAAGCACTATTTCCCGATGAAAAACGCTTAATATCCGATGGTAGCAATACCACGGGAAAAGAGCGTGTGTTGTATGTATCGAGAACGGCGGCATTGATGGAGAAAAACGGTGCAATCATTACTGACAAGCTGCCAAGAAACAGAAAGCCGCACTTCATTCCCTCTGCCTGCTGGCGCAATATCGCTAAAGGCATCTTATCCACCACTCGTTTTGCAGGTGTTTTATGTGCCTATGATAAAAAGTACGCAGTTTATGATATTGGCAACGGAAATATGGAGTGGCAGCTACGTGCAGAAAGTTCCTTGTTTTATACGAAATACGGTTCTTATGAAACAAAAGCCGATGGTATCATTTTCATTTGTGATGATGAAGAACGCGAAAAGATTGCAAAAAGTATTATCCGCCAAACTATGTGGCACCGCCGTACATTGTTGGAAGAACAATATACTGAACGCAACAAACCCGTCAGTTACTCTCGTTCACCGATACGCTTACGTGCTCAGTATGAGCGGGTTTATCTAATCGAGCGCAGCAAGCTAAAAGACGGGTTAAAGTGGGTTTATAAGGATGAACATATTATCAACAATACCGTTGAAGGCGGCACACCGATTCGTAATGCACAAGAAGGTGATGTTGAAGTATGGCCGGACAGATTTTTTATCAACCCCGCTTACGATTTGCTCAAACTTGTGTATTTCTTTTCTACGGTTAAGATGTGTGAGGCTTTAGCAAAAAAAGATCCTTTTTCCGTTTCGGATGTGAAGTATTCCATTATTATGCAAGAAGCGGATCTGCCTATTATAGCTATGTATCCCGATGTTAAAGATTCAGAAAGGGTGAACGTTTATGTTTTTAAATTTGAAGACAACGCTTAAAAAGATTGACAAACTGATAACGGAGGCTAATGGTGTCGATGTCGAAAAATTAGAACACGCTTACAGAGAGATCTTGCGGCTTAGAGCACAAGTCCGCGGTGCTATAAACGACTTGGAAGATTTCGGAGGATGCAGAAAAGAGCAACCCGAAGGGGTTGCCGTCACCTGCTCAAATATCACCGATAAGCGTGTCGTAACAATAGAAATCGACGAGCCACTGCCGGCACTCAAAGAGCTGACAGAAGCGGTTGAACTGCATTGGGTTAAACTCATTCATACGGCGATTGCTGAAGAAAGTAAAACCGGCATCCCTAAATTTAAAAAGGCATTTGTACTTATTGAAATTACCACACCGAAAGGTACAAAAAATACAAAGGTGTGGGATACCTCTAACCGAGCTATCAATGTTATCATCAATAATCTGAAAGGTATCTTTTTTGAAGATGATAATTTTGAGCATATGGCGTGCGGCATTGTGGCAGACTGGGGTGGAAACGGCGAGACAGTTATCCGAGTCTGTGAGCTGGATGACCTTCTGGGGTGTGCAGTTTTTGGTGCAAAAACAGAAAAACTATGACGTTCTCAAAAACGTCATAGAGAATTTAAAGTTGTATTTTAAAAGCAGACTCAAAAGATGCAAAAATGCGCCGATTTGCCGCAATAATCAATCTCAGTCTGACATAGAAAAGCCGCGAAAGCCGATGGGTTCTGTGAGGGGATTTCGCCATTGGCGAAATTTTCGAGCAGAACAGGCAGAGACACCCGGCAGTCATAGGGGCAAACCGTGCGAGTGTGATGTATGCGAGCGACGTGTTTGCCCCTTTGCAATTCTTACAATGCGATAATTTTGATATAAAATGATATTCGAGGTGAGGTGGTATGACGAACATATACGGTTATGTGCGTGTGTCCAGTATGGATCAAAACGAGGATAGACAGTTGCTGGCTATGTCTGAACTGAACATTCCCCAAAAGAATATATTCGTTGATAAGCAATCAGGCAAGGACGTTGAACGACCGCAATATAAGAAATTTGTCATAAAATTGTAGAGAGTGTTTATAGTTAAATGTTTTAAAACGATTTTGTTGGGCAAGAAAAAAGTTAAAATCTTAATTTTGTCCACGAACGAATTAAGGCTGTACATTTACTTTTTTGGTTAAAAATATTAAAATTTATACTGTAAGAATATTAAAAACTGTGAAATTTGTTACGAAGGGTGAGAAAAATGTGTCGTAAAGCAGTTATAAAGCGATTCACAGCAGGCATTTTGGCGCTTGCTTTATGTTTTTGTGGTTTGCCGTTTACAAGCGTTTTTGCAACCGATACGGCACAGCCTTTAGAACAATCAGCACAGTCAACTACGAATTTAAATACATATAGTGAATATATTAAGCAGTACAGCACTCCAAAAACGGAGTTTTGTGTTGAGCCCACTGATATGACTAGTAGTGAAAACGCAGAATTATTAACCGACTATAACGGTCGCTCTGCTGTTTGCACAAAAGAGGATGGATATGTAGAGTATACCTTTTTGGTGCAAGAAGCAGGTAACTACGCATTAAATGTTGAGTATTATCCAATGCAGGGTAAGGGTACTGCTATTTTACGTACTCTTTGGTTAGATGGAAAAATTCCTTATGACGAGTTACAAGAAATTAAGTTCCGTCGCATTTGGGTAAATGAAAACGATACCATTAAAAAAGATAATGTCGGTAATGATATTCGCCCAAGGCAAAAGGAAGCGCCTGAGTGGACTAATGCAGATATAACCGATACATCGGGTTATTATACCGAGCCCCTTACTTTATATTTAACTCAAGGTGAGCATACCATCAGACTTGAAAGTGTTCAAGAGCCTATGGCGCTTGGCACACTTACATTTCATCCCGTCAAAGAAGCGATATCATACAAAGAATACATATCTAAATATGAAAAAAAGGGTTACAGCGTTGTACCCGAATCATATATCGAGATTCAAGGTGAGGATGCTACACTTAAATCTGACAGTACCCTGTATCCAACCTCTGACAGAGTGTCGGCGTCGGTTGTGCCGAATGACCCAACAAAGCAAATGGTTAATACTATCGGTGGTGAAAAATATCAATCGGTAGGTCAGTGGATAGAGTGGACCGTTCCCGTCAAAGAAGCCGGATTTTACCGCCTTACCTTTAAGGCTAGACAAAATATTATTAACGGCGCTTACAGTACACGCACACTTTTAATCAACGGTGAGATACCTTTTAAAGAAGCCGCCGAATTAAGATTTAATTACGATACGGGCTGGCAGATAGTGACAATGCAATCCGATGGTGAGGATTTGCTTGTATGGCTTGACAAAGGCGACAATACCTTGCGACTCGAGGTTACCCTTGGCGAGTTATCGGAGCTTATGTGGCAGGTTGATTCCGCCGTGCAAGAGCTTAATGATATATATCAAGATATTTATATGATAACGGGCGCTTCACCTGATATTTATTTTGACTATCAGTTCCACAAGCAAATTCCACAAGTAATAGAGCGAATGGCTGTTCTTAGCAAAACGATGGATGATTGCTATAACACATATTGCACTATCACAGGGCAAAACGGTGAGCAGGCGCAATCATTGGCAAAGCTGGCGCGTCAGCTAAAAGAAATGTCTGACGACCCCGACCAAATTGCCCGCACACTTACACGCTTTAAAAACAACATTTCAGCGTTAGGCACCTGGCTTCAAATTGCAGGACAGCAACCGCTTGAAATAGATTACTTCATTTTGTCTGATCCGGAGTGCGAGCTGCCAAAAGCAAATGTAAATATATTAAAAAGACTTTCCTTTGGTTTTAAGGCATTTTTATCTTCCTTTACCGAAGATTACGCTATGGTTTCGGGCAGTGTCGACAGTGAAAGTGATACAACCATTACCGTGTGGTTAGGTAACAGTATGTCGGGCGGTCGCGATCAGGCGCAAATGCTCAAGCAGCTTGTTGACGAGCAGTTTACCGTTGAATCGGGTGTTGGAGTCGAGGTACAGCTTGTATCAATGAACTCGCTGCTTACTGCAATGCTCGCGGGCAAGGGCCCCGATGTTGCTATATCGCTGTCGGGTTCGGATCCCGTTAACTATGCCGTTCGTAATTCGGTTTTAGATTTAACCCAGTTTGAAGGTTTTGATGAGGTTGAATCGCGTTTTTATGACAGTGCTTTAACACCAATGCGATTTAACGGCGGTGTGTGGGGACTTCCCGAAACACAGTCATTTTATATGATGTTTTACCGTGAAGATATTTTGCAGGAGTTGGGTCTTGAGCTACCGCAAACATGGGATGATGTAATCGAAATGCTAAACATCACAAAAGACTTTCCGGGGATTATAGCGAATGATGACATTACTCTGCGCGTAAAACAGGGTGAGATACATGCATTGCTTGGTGAAAATGGAGCCGGGAAATCCACGCTGATGAGTGTGCTGTTTGGACTTTATCAGCCGGAAAAAGGTATTATCAAAATCAAAGGAAAAGAAGTTTCGATTAAGGGACCGTTGGATGCCAATGCGCTGGGTATTGGTATGGTGCACCAGCATTTTAAGCTGGTACATAATTTTACGGTATTGCAGAATATTGTACTTGGTATGGAAACGACTAAAGGCGGTATGATGCAGATGGCAGATGCCAGAAAAAAAGTAGTTGAATTAAGTGAAAAGTATAATTTGTTGGTAGACCCGGATGCGCTTATTTCCGACATTACAGTTGGAATGCAGCAGAGGGTAGAAATTTTGAAAATGTTATATCGTGACAACGATATTTTAATATTTGATGAACCTACTGCAGTTTTGACACCGCAGGAAATAGATGAACTGATGCAGATTATGAAGGATTTGGTGGCAGAAGGAAAATCTATTTTGTTCATCACACATAAATTAAATGAAATCAAAGCAGTTGCAGACAGATGTACGGTGCTTCGTCGCGGTAAATACATCGGAACCATAGATGTGGCAGATACGGACAAAGAAAAAATGTCCGAAATGATGGTGGGACGTAAAGTAAATCTGACTGTAGAAAAAGCAGAG
>SVOH01000002.1 GCA_015066515.1 Oscillospiraceae bacterium
TAAATAATCATAAATTTCGGTAACGGTACCCACAGTAGAACGCGGATTTTTAGAGGTAGTCTTTTGGTCAATAGATATTGCAGGAGAAAGTCCGTCAATGCTGTCAACGTTTGGCTTTTCCATTTGCCCCAAAAACTGACGTGCATAGCTTGACAGCGACTCAACATAGCGTCGCTGACCCTCGGCATATATGGTATCAAAAGCAAGTGAGCTTTTGCCGCTACCCGAAAGCCCTGTGAACACTACAAGCTTATCGCGCGGTATAGTAACGTCCATATTTTTTAGGTTGTTTTCTCTAGCACCTTTTATAACAATTTTATCGTTAGACAAAATCTATTCCTCCAAGAACATTTGTTTTAAAATATTATACGACATTTATTTTTTAAAGTAAATAATTTGTTTTAATTTATTTTTCTTTATTTAATTATCGTTATACCAAAATACTTAAAACTATTATATAGAAATAACGCAAATAATAAAGCGCCTACCTTTTCGGTAGACGCTCAGTTTTAGTTTAATTTTCTTTGTCTTAACGGAGTTGTGCCAAAATGCCTTTTATACTCCGCTGTAAAATATGATGGAGAACTGTAACCACATGCGCCCGCAATATCGGTTATACTCATATCTGTGCTTACTATCAAGTCACGCGCATACTCCATTCGCATAGAGATTAGAGCGTTTATAGGTGTTTGACCGTAAGTTTCTTTAAAAATACGCACAAGATAGTTTTTATCAAGAAATACAAGGTCAGCAAGCATTTCAAGATTGATATCGTCAGCTAGATTTTCCTTCATATACTTAAGCACTATGTCGGTTGCTGTTTCTTTTGCTTTGTTTTTGATATAATTTTTTCTATACTGCTCGGCATTAAGCTTGTGTAGCAGCTCCATAACAAGATCTTGCGACGCCTTTTTATCTGAAAATGCAACCTGTAAAAGCTCGGTATATATTGGAATAAAGGTGTATTCTGAAACGGGACGTATTATATCGCCTAAGTCCAACAAAAGATTATTATCAGTTTCTTGCTGTATAGGTCCTTCAACATTGCGACTATAATTTTGTGCACTTTGAACGCCTGATACGTCAATAGTTAGCAAAACTGCGTTAACCATACCGCTACAATAAATATTTTGTCCCGGTTTGCGAACGCATATGTCGCCTCGCTTTACGAAGTACTCAACACCATTGATACACGTGATACGACCATCGCCTAATTCAACATCAATTTCATAGTCTTTTACTATACGTGTCGAAGCGGCAACGCACGGCTCCGGAGGTGCAAATTTACGACATTCAAGAATATTGATATCCATATATAAGCTTCCTTTAACACTACGTATTTGCATAATAATCAACTTCATATTCTCATTGTAATACATAGTTGGTCTTTTTTCAAATCGAATGTCTATATTCTTATATTTTTACACTATATTCTACTTTTTTAAAAGCGGTCACTATTGATATATTTACAATTTTGAACCAAAAACGCATAATATATGAAAAATTCAATTAGAGTCATATAAGTGGAATTAAAATATTTACTTGAAATAAATACTCTTTGAGAGTTATTATCGCAAATTTTATTATTTATTTTTGCGTAATTTTTCTATTCTATCACGTAAATATGCCGCGTGCTCAAATTCGAGAATTTTAGCCGCCTGATGCATCTCTTGTGTAAGTCGTTTAATAAGTGCCTCTTTTTCAGCGCGAGAAAGCTGTTTGTCGCTCTTTTCTTTGTCAGCTTTAGTGCCGATTTCAATAATATCAAGCACATCTTTTACAATTGTTTTTGGCACTATGCCGTGCGCTTCGTTATACGCTTGCTGAATTGCGCGGCGACGCTCGGTTTCGCGAATAGCGTTTTCCATAGAGCGTGTAACGGTATCGGCATACATTATAACCTCGCCGTTGGCATTACGCGCGGCACGGCCTATTGTTTGCACAAGCGACGTTTCGCTACGCAAAAAGCCCTCTTTATCGGCATCAAGTATAGCCACAAGAGATACCTCGGGTATGTCAAGACCCTCACGTAAAAGATTTATACCAACAAGCACGTCAAACTCGCCAAGACGCAAATCCCTGATAATTTCCATACGCTCGATAGTATCAATATCATAGTGCATATAACGCACCTTTATATCAAGGTTGGTGAGGTATTCGGTAAGATCCTCAGCCATCTTTTTAGTTAGCGTGGTAATAAGCACACGCTCGTTTTTTGCAACACGCTCGTTTATCTGCGATACGATATCATCTATCTGCCCCTCACTTGGCTTTACTGTTACAAGCGGGTCTAAAAGTCCTGTCGGTCTTATTACCTGCTCAACAATCTGCGCCGAGTGCTGCTTTTCAAAATCACTTGGTGTTGCCGAAACAAATATCGCCTGATTTATATGCGAGTAAAACTCGTCAAAGTTAAGCGGTCTGTTATCATAAGCCGATGGCAGACGGAAACCGTATTCTATAAGGTTGTCCTTACGTCCTCTATCGCCGCCAAACATACCGCGTACCTGCGGCAGTGTTACGTGCGACTCGTCAACAAAAAGCAAAAAATCATCGGGGAAATAGTCCAAGAGTGTTGACGGTGTGCTACCTGGTGCGCGCCGCGATAACACACGAGAGTAGTTTTCGATACCCTTGCAAACACCTATTTCACGTAGCATTTCAATATCATATTCGGTGCGCTGACGAATGCGTTGCGCTTCAATTAACTTGCCGTTTTCTTGGAAGAATTCTACACGCTCTTCCATCTCGTTTTTAAGGTCGGCAAGTGCTTCTTCAAGCTTGTCTTGCGGTACAATATAGTGGGATGCAGGGTAAATTGCGGTATGAGACAAAAACTGCTTTACCTCGCCCGTTAAAACATTTATTTCACTAATGCGGTCAATTTCGTCACCAAAAAACTCTATACGCAAAGCGTTTCCGTAAGAGTACGCCGGATACACCTCTACCGTGTCACCACGAACGCGGAATTTGTTACGCACAAAGTTTATGTCATTGCGTTCATATTGCAAATCGACAAGCTTTCGGATAAGCTCGTCACGGCTTTTTTCCATACCCGCACGCAGTGATATAACCATATTGCGATAGTCAATTGGGTTACCGAGTGAATATATACACGAAACGGATGCCACAATTATAACGTCTCGGCGTTCAGATAAAGCACATGTAGCACTGTGACGCAGCTTATCAATTTCGTCATTAATGGCACTATCTTTTTCAATATAAGTATCGGTGCCCGGTATATATGCTTCGGGTTGGTAATAGTCATAATAAGAAACAAAATATTCGACCGCATTGTTAGGAAAAAATTCTTTAAACTCGGTACAAAGCTGTGCGGCAAGAGTTTTGTTGTGAGCAAGAACAAGCGTCGGGCGGTTTACACGCTCGATAATATTAGCCATTGTAAAGGTTTTACCGCTGCCTGTAACACCAAGCAAGGTTTGTTCTTTATCGCCGCGATTTAAACCCTCTACCAGCTTGTCAATCGCCTCGGGCTGATCACCCGTAGGTTTGTATTTTGATACAAGTTCAAATTTGTTCACGCTCTCACCTCACAAATGTAAATTTCCACAAATATATTATATCATATAATTTTCAATAATCAAATAGATATTAAATAAAAAAATCGGCAGGAGCCAAGCCCCTGCCCTACAAATTAAATTATATTTATCATTGCTAGATGCGGCAGCATCGTGGCAATCGGTATATCATCCGTTTGCAACGGCTGATACAAATTGGTAAAAGGCGAAAGCAGAAATATCGTTTGCTTCTATGCGGAAATTAACACCTTTATGCTCAAATTCTGCAATCATAGTTGTCTGTATAGAGGAATAGTTATGTGACATAACCGAGCCTACCGTTCCGTAAAACTTTACATAAACAGGGCCGTTTTTTGTGCCAACTATTGTCGATACTACCTCTTCATTAGAAACTACAATGCAATCTTTGGGCAAAGAGGTTTTACTTGCCTCTAAAATATAGCTTCCCTTTTCATTAGTATAAACAAATGCATTGTGGTCCATTACCAAGGTATTATCGCTCTTTTTATACCAAGCACCACAATTTGAAGAATCTAAAACGTATTTTGCGTTAATAACGCTAAAATCTACGTTTAAATACTTTGTCGCCTCGTCAATGCTCCAATCCTTATGATAGTGGTCATCCACAGGGTGCGGCGGCGCTATATCGGAATCTTTTGTGCTTTCAATTTGATTTATATAGCAAAGTAATTTTGCGGGATCACTTACTTGTTCGCTATTTGTTGAACTGTTTCCACTACTATTACTTGGCGGTGGTTCTTGACCTTCGCCGTACCAATCGCCGTCAATATCGTCTGACGTTGTATTTGTGTCATTAGAACTATTATTTAATTCATCTGGCTCAATATAATCCTTTTCGCCTATAACGGTTGAATCATCAAGCGTTACGGGCGGTTTTGTTTTAAAAGCATTGCCCTTTACAGCAAATATTCCAATGGCTACTGCCAAGCATACGCTAAACGCGGGAATGGCAATTCGGGTAATAATTTTTCGTTTTCTTAGCCTTGCGGTTTTATATTGGTCTATACGTTCAAATACAGTACTTATAGTTTCGTCATAATTCTTCATAAATAAAGCCCTCCGTTTCTAACTCTTTTTTCAAGCTTTTTCGGGCGCGATAGACAAGCGTTTCGGCATTGTGAGATGATATTTTTAAAAGCTTTGCGGTATCTTTTAAGCTAAAATCTTCAAAATACACAAGCCACAGTATTTGTCGGTATTCGGACTTTAACTTTTGCATACAGCGATGCAAAATTACCTTTCTTTCCTCTTTAATATAGTTTTCTTCAAGGTCGATTTGCGATTTCAGCTCAATAGAATCGTCAATAGAAATCTCTTTTCTTTTAGAGCTTTTCTTTAAATAATTAATTGCAATATTGCGACCTATGGTATAAAGCCATGTTTTAAAAGAGCCGTTGCCCTTGTCACGCGGTTTTTTGGTGCCAAGCAAAACAAAGGTGTCCTCGGCTAATTCCTCTGCTGTATGTATATTACCGACAATGCTGTTAAGATAAAATATAAGTCCGTCACGGTAATCTTTTATTATTTCGATAAGACCGCTATCGTCACCTGATTCGCGGAAACGGCGGTAGCTACTTGCACCGTTGTCCATACGATACTCCTCTCTGAAAGGGTGCTATTTTTTACCCCTTCACTTATTACACAACAAAACTTTATAAAACCTCACACTTTATTTTATAATATTTTATAGCACAATTCAACTTATACAAAATAGGCATTATTTAATTTACATAGTATTGAATTTTACTTTCCTTACTGTTATAATTATTTTGTACAAATTTTCTTTCAACTTGGAGGAGTGTTTTGTGAAAAAAATATTATCATTTGTTATGGCAATGGTATTAATAATATCTATGATACCGCTCGCATCAAATACTCTTGTGGCAAGTGCCGCTTGCACTAGTGGTACTACCGACTTGCTCGAATTCGGCGAATACCTTATCAACGCAGGAAGTACTAGCAAATGGTATGACTCTGTTCTTGTAGATAATGGCGAAACAGGTACTCAATACGACCCTATTATAATAGATAGTGCTGAGGAATTTGTCTACCTTGCAAAAGGTATCTCCAACGATACTGCAGGTAAATACTACAAGGTTGCTGACGGCATTAGTGCATTCGACCTTTCAAAAGGCGACCTCTCACTTAACGGTACACTGGCAGAAAACATTGACAGAATTAAAGCGAGTGGCAAAAACCACTCGGGTGGTTCACCCGGCTTTCAGGGGCATTTTGACGGTAACGGTGTTACGGTTTACGGTGCATGGACCAATCATACCGAAGGAAACATAGGTATGTATGCCGGCCTTTTTTCAGTAACCAGAGGCGATGTAACTATAAAAAACATTAACGTTAAATTTGCTTCTTTTACTGCAAAAAACACGGTGGGAGGCATTGTAGGTTATCATGCAGGTAACGGCAACAACTCCCTCACCATTGAAAACTGTTCTGTAAGCGATTCTCATCTAGAGGTTACAACATCCGGTTTTCGTGTTGGCATCGGCGGTATTGTGGGCTATGCAGAAAACCTTAGTTCATACACAGATACCGAAGATACCGACGGTGACGGCGATACAACCGAAACCATATATGTAAATGGTGCTGTTACAATAAAAAACTGCTTTGTAAATCTTGATGAAGATTACTTTATTTCAAGCTTTGAAAAAGACACTCAAACCGATACCACCCTACGTGGTGTACACGGTGGTATTGCCGGATTTGTAAGCACAAATGCTTTGTCAGTAAGTGATTGCGTAGTGCTTGGTATTACCCCCTATGCTACTACAAGCTGTAACACTTACCCAGATGTTCAACACTCAGGTCTTCCGAGTCATTTTACCAATGTTTATACCGACCAAATTTCAGGTAGTGACATATTAATCGGCGGTACGGGATATGTTTCCACACCAAAGGACTTTACAGGCCGCGTAATACAGCTCGACCCTACCCAGATTAAAGGCGCGGCAGCAATACAAAATATGGACCTTGATTGGAATGTATGGATAGCTGATGAAAACGATTACCCTCAACTGCGCATAACACATAAAAATATTTCATATATCAAAAATAACGATGATACACACAGCGAACGCTGTATTTGTGGCTTTGGTGGTATAAAAAGCGACTGCACCTACCAGTACGGACGATGCACCGTGTGCGAAGCAAATTTAACCTGCTCTACAAAAGAAACTATCTTTTGGGACGGTACTATAGCAACCGGTTTTATCGACCGGTCAGCAGGTACAAAAGATGACCCTGTTATTATTAATACAGCGTCAGAGCTCGCTTACCTTGTTACAAGCACACAAGAAGTGAGTACACTTAGTGACGGTAGTCCTAAATATTTTAAGATTGCCGATGGTATTGGTAACATTATTTTACAAGAATCATTTTTTGCAGATGACATAACCTCACTTAAATCTTCTGCCGAAGTAAAAACGTTTTTTGAAAAATATAGCGGCTGGTTTTATACGTGGCCCAATCGTGGATGGGAACAAACATCGTTTTGTGGATATCTTGACGGCAACGGTGCCAAAATTTACGGACTTTATCAAGTATCAAATAATAATGCAGGCCTTTTCTCAAGCATAGACGCGGGCGCATCAATACATAATTTAGCTGTTATGAACTCCTACATCACTACTACGGCTAGCAACTACCAGATAGGCGCTATTGCCGCTGTTGGAAACGGTGTGGATTACGGTATAAAGGAAAATGGAGTAGTATGGTTCGACTCTTGCATAGTTGCTAATTGCTATATGAGAAGCAGTGTGTCTGACAGCAATGCGAATAAGCGAGCAGGAATTATTATGGGTAACTCTTACGAAGAAGCCGTAGTTGTAGACAACTGTCTGGTTTACGGCAACGATGCTTACTATGGGGATTCCTATCAATACAAAATTCCACTTGTTGGTATGGGAAGAAATAACATAAAATCTCCCGGCAGAAAACCAGACGGACTTGAACTAAAAATTCAGCCAAACGTTGAAAACACAGGTTTCGATATGTACTATAATATGGTTCGTAACACCGTTGCGCTTGGTTGTAATATAGTAAACACCCGTATGCACTACAGTTACCGACTTAACGAACCTAATTGCTTTGAGAATTGCTATACCGACGGTGTAGCCGGTACAGTTGAATTTTCGGACGGCCTATCTTGGACATATAACGAACAACAGGTAAAATCAATAACTGCGGCGGATTTAAGTGGCGTTACATTAGGCGACGCGTGGGTAGCAACCAAATCTCTGCCCGAGCTTCGCTCTTTCCACTATTTTCGGGCTATAAGCAGCGTTAATAATACACACGTTATATATTGCGATTGTGGAATAACTACCGAAGAAGCACACGTTAAAGACGCTCCAATACAAAAAAATGTTATAGAGCCCACTTGTATAACTGCAGGCTCGTACGATTTGGTGTACAATTGCTCATTATGCCGCGAAGAAATCTCACGAGAAACAGTAATAGTTAATCCAACAAATCATACGTACGATGACGATATAGACAATGTTTGTAACAGTTGCGGAGAAAATAGAGCGGATATTAAATACGGCGATGTAAATAATGACGGCAATATAAACAACAAAGATTATGCGCTCTTAATGCGTTATATCAATGGATGGAACGTGTATGTTTTTGAGCCTTCTTGTGACACGAGCCGTGACGGTATTATCGACAATCGCGACTGTGCTTTACTTATGCAATATATAAACTTATGGAAAGTTTGTTTTCACAAGTTTAAAGCAGCAACCTGCACCAACCCAGAAAGCTGTATAAATTGCAACGCTACACGCGGAGATGCACTTGGTCACAAATATATTGCGGGTGAATGTGTACGTGTAAATAACGGAGCATTGTGTGCTCACTACGACGAACTTTATTGCCCAAAGCTTTATTTTACAGGCGATATGTCAGAGATAACTCTCGAATCACAAAGAAATAAGGATATTGTTTGTAACATAGACGTTGAATATCGTAGCAAAGAACAAATTGTAAATAGAAGTGCTAAAATAAAAATACAAGGCTCATCAAGCACACAGTGGCGCAAAAAGAACTACACAATCACTTTCTATGAGGAAAATAATTTTGATAAAAAGCAAGGCATAGATGTTGGCTGGGGCTCGCAAAACAAATATTGCTTAAAGGCCAACTGGATAGATAAAACACACTCTCGAAATGTTGTTACAGCAAAACTTGCCGGCGAAATGCAAAATAAATACAATTTACTTACTACCTCACCCAATAACGGTGCTATCGATGGTTTCCCTGTGGAAGTATATATAAATGGCGAATTTCACGGCCTTTACACTATGAATATTCCAAAAGACGAATGGCAATTCAATATGGATAAAGACAATCCTAACCATATTGTAATTTGTGGTGATAATTGGGCTGAATCTGTACTGTTTAAAGAAATTCCCACCGATTTCAGTGGTTGGGAGGTTGAAGTGGGCCCCGATGACGACGCAACCCTTTCAAAAGTTCAACGGTTGGTAGATTTTGTTCTTAACAGTAGTGACGAAGATTTTAAATCAAAATTTAGCGAATATCTAAATCTTGATTCAACTCTAAATTATTATGTTATGATGAACTATGCCTGGATGCCTGATAACGTCGGCAAAAATATGCTGCTTGCAACCTATGATGGCAACGTATGGTATCCGTCACTTTACGACCTCGATACTACCTGGGGCGCACATTGGACAGGCGGCTACCTATACAACTATTCATCCGGTGTTGTAAACGGTAGCAACAGCTTACTGTGGCAACGTTTTGAAAAACATTTTAAGCCTGAAATAGCTGCTCGTTATTTCGAGCTACGTAACAGTGTTTTAGACACCGAGTACGTAATGTCAAAATTCCACGAGTTTTATGGCACAATACCACAAGAAATATTAGACCGTGAGACTGCAAGATGGACTCGAACAGATGACCCCATACCCGGATTTGATTTGTCACAAATTCAAGACTATCTTGACACTGTAATTCCTCGTTTAGATGCTAGATTTTCTTCTTGGTATGTTGGATAAGCAAAAAGCCACAGACATTAAGTCTGTGGCTTTAATTTTTTCTTGATTTAATGATTGTGTGTGCTATAATTACATTTAAAGGATGTGATAGTTGTGAATATATTTCCTAAAGGTGCAAGAGTTTGTTTTATTGGCGACAGCATTACGCATAACAACCTATTTTTAGCACATATTGTAAGTTATTACCGCGAGCATTTTGCTGATTCAAAGGTAGAGTTTTACAACTGTGGTATTTCGGGCGGTACACTTAACACGACACTTGCTTGTTTTGATGAAGATATACTCCCCTACGACCCCACTCACGCGGTTATTATGATTGGTATAAACGATTCTGCCCGTTGGGCACTTCCGTTTGTAGGCGAAGAAAAATACACTATTCTTAAAAGTTCGTTTGAAGCATATAAAGAAAACCTTAAAAAGCTTTGCGACAAACTTGAAGATATGGGCGCTAAAATTACACTTTGCACACCTACCCCCTACGCCGAGTACATAGAAAGCGATGAACCCGTTTTGCGCGGCGGCAGTGCTTTGTTACAGGCTTATGCCGATTACATACGCGAATTTGCAAAAGAAATGGGTTACCCCGTTTGTGATTATCACGATTATTTTGTTCGTGTTATGCAAAGCGAAAACCTGTATAACCCCGACTACGTTCACCCAACCCCTCACGGTCAATACCATATGGCAAAGTGCTTTTTAGAATTTCAAGGTTTAGATATTGGTGAAGAAAAAGCATTGCCCGAGGATGTTGCAAAATGGCACGAGATTGTTGGCAAGCTGCGTAACACCATTGCCACTGAGCATTTTATACTAAATGATGATTTTACCACAACTAAGCAACAGCGTTGGGACGCAATAAAAGACTACCTCGAAAACGAACAGACAGGTCCATACGTTAATTACTTTAAAGAACTGTCAAAGCAGTATCAGGATATAAAACCAAAACAGCAAGAAAATATACAGTTTGTAATTGATTTTATGAAAAATCAGTAAAGCAAAAGCCACCGAATTCTCGGTGGCTTTTGCTTATTCAAAATCTATTTTAAAAGGTAGTGTTCCTTTGGCTTCGAGCTTGCCTGCAAGCACGTCTATAGCGTGAAGCTGAGAATCGGGCATCATATAGCCAAAAAGACGACGTGGTGTATGAAGAAGTGGCTTTACAGCGAAAGGATTGCCAAAGTGCAAAACAGCCGATACCTTACCCGACATAATAAGCGAATTAATTACATACTCTGCTCTGCGTGTAAGGCAATCGGTACCTAGGTATGGCCCTGTAGCACAATAGGTAATAAACACAACCTCACTATGCTTTGTAGCAGCAAGAAGCACGCGCTCATTGTCGGTAGCGGATGGAAATTCAGGAAAAAACTCTATATCAGAATCGGGGAATTCTTGTCTGATTTTATCGGCAATATTATTCGGGTTATACCACTTGCCAAAACACACTTCCCCTGCGATTTCTTTTGATGTTTTATTGTCGGTAAGTATAACAAACAGCTTTTTATTATCGGTATCAAGCGCCGCTGTAACACCGTCATCAGTTATTGCGGTTATGCAGTCTTTAGCAACGTTGTCAAGAGCTATGCGGTCAGCATCGGTAAACTCGCAGCTATCGGGTACGCTACCCAGCATTTGCTGTACTGCAAGTACACGACGCACCGCCTCGTTAAGTCGCTCCTCGCTAAAGGCACCGTCATAATAATTCTTTTTAAGCATTTCAAACGACTGCTTATTGGTAGAGCGATAGTTTGGCAATACAATATCGTTGCCTGCCGCTACCGCTAACCCCAAAATATTTTCTTCGCCCCAATCCTGCAAAATAGCCATCATTGCCATAGAATCGGTAAAGCAAAGGCCGTCAAAGCCCATATCTCTTATAATATCATTTACCTTTTTTGAAAGTGATGCAGGGTGCTCGGGGTCAATGTCGCGAATAACTCGGTGGCTTGTCATAATTGATGGCAGCAAACCTTTTTCCATCAAATACTTATATGGCACAAGATCTAAGTTTATAATTGATTCTTTTGATACATCGGACGGTGTGTTGGTCATATGTAAATCTATAGTTACCGCTTCACCACCGGGATAATGCTTGCCGCAGGTTAAAAAATTGTTTTGAGCGCAAACCTCGGCTATAAGCTCGGCCGCGCGACCTACACGCTCAGGGTCATCAGAAAAATGCCTGTGAACGCTACAAGGACCGTCCGACTGTAAAACGTCTAAAACAGGACCCCACATACTGTTGTAGCCATCAAGCCTTGCCTCGTAAATTGTACCACGGGCAAAGGCGCGATAGTATTCGTCGTTATCACAAGCGGCAAGAGCCATAAGCGGAATTTTGGGTAGTTTACCATTGGGGTATCCCATTTCCATATCGGTAATTATAATAATGGGATAATCTGCTACAGCCAATACCCCTTTCATAACATCAAGTTGAGAAAGGGGCACCTGAACACAACCAAGAGAATGGTTTTTTATGAGCTCCAACGTATATTCTAAATTTTCCTTATCATTAGGATTAAAATATCGCGCGCACATTAGCATACCAAGCTTTTGTTCGGTTGATAGCTCATCTATGTTTAACAAGGTTTTCATAAAGATTCTCCTTTTCTATGGAGTTTTTTAAATTATATCAGTTTGTTTTATTACCGTCAAGCAACCATGACTTTACAATTAAAGCAACTAAATATAACCCCCACGATTTTTAAAAAATCGTGGGGTAACTTTTTACCTTGTATAATACGATTGTGTTATTTTGTATGGATTATCTATTGCATTTTTTGCCGATTCAACTATAATGTTTAATTCTTCTGATGGAATCATAACGTTTGCAGCAAAATTCGTATCATATACACCTTGCCCTGTAAGATGGCAATACCAGGTAAACGCCGCAACAAAATAGCCAAATTCTTCGCTTAGATGCGAGCCGTCATCAAGATGAACAATATCTTTTAACTTTGAAGTGCGAGCATTCATAATTGCAGCACCAATAGGTGCTACCGAATCAAATTTACCGCTTGGAATAACTATATCGTTTGTGCAATTTACTATGCTTTCATACATAAATTTTTCGTCGCCATTATAGCTATTCGGTGTCAACCATTTTGAACCGTTTTGGTAACCCCATATTAAGTGCCATATAAGCTTTGAATTAGGACATTTTGCTTTAATATAATCTGCAACATTGTTAAGGTTTTTGTAACCGTCGGCTTTGCCTGAAAGACCCGAACTGTTTTGTGTGGTTATAACGTCCCAATCACCCTCAGCCAAAAGGCTGTCAATAGTGCAGTCTTTAGTGGACGTCCAATTACCGTTATTGTTTCTAAACACCTCATACGCGGCATTGCTTTTTTGTATATTTTCCCAATGTTGATCAAGCGAACAGCCTGCAATATACATAACCGCAATATCTACGTTTTTAACGCCTTCTGATTTGCAAATATCATACAGCTCCCACAAAGCGTTTTTGCCGTAGCTGTTGCTTATTGAAAGTAGCTTTATACTTTCTATAGGGTATTCCTTTGTATAGCTGTCACCGCAGTTTTGACAACTATATTTTTTCGTTCCCGCTTTAAAAAGCTGGGCTGTTTGCTCGATTGTCTCATTGTATTTATGCGAGCAATTTTGGGGATCGGTTTTAGAAGAAATTTCATCCGATGATGTTAAGATTTCACTTTTACTTGATATATCGGTTGCACTTGACATATTATCATCACCTTGCACATTATTAGAAGTGTTTGTTGTGTTTTCTATTACAACCTCTTCTGTTATAACCACTTCAGAATAATTTGACTGCGTATCATTGTTATTATTACACCCACAAAATAAAGTTAAAATTAAACAAAAACTTAAACAAACTAATTTTTTCATATTACATCACCCTAATAAAACATCTAACACCAGCATCACGCAAAAGCCTACTATCATTGAGTAGGTTGCGGCGCGCTCGTGGCCGTGGGCGTGGGTTTCGTTTAGCATTTCGTCACTTACTACATAAAGCATTGTACCGCCTGCAAAGCTTAAAGCTATTGGCAAAATAACAGTTGCAATGTTTACTGCTAAGTAACCTATAAGCGTACCGATAACCTCGACAACACCCGTAGCAATAGCAGAAACCATAGTCTTACGCGGGCTAATGCCTGCAGCTAGCATAGGTGATATAATTACCATACCCTCGGGGATATTTTGAAGTGCTATACCACTTGCTATAAGCAATGCCTGACCGCTATCGCCCGTGCCAAAACCAACACCTGCGGCAATGCCCTCGGGCAAGTTGTGAATGGCTATAGCTAATACAAAAAGCAGCACCTTATTAATATTGGCATTATTATGATTCTCGCTGTCTACACCGGCAAGTCGATGCAAGTGAGGAATAAGCTTGTCCATAAGATTAAGGCATATAGCACCTGCAAAGATGCCGATAATGGCATACAAAAGTCCCCACTTACCACCTAATTCTACCGAAGGTAATATGAGTCCTATAACAGCCGCCGCAAGCATAATACCCGCAGCAAAAGACATAACAACATCAGAAAATTTGTGCGATACTTTTTTAAACACAAAGCCTATTATAGCACCTATAACGGTTGCCATACCAACGCCGAGTGCAGTTATTAATACTTCTTTCATTTTTGTCCCCTATTACAAATATTTTTGTATCTCTTCATATCCGCAAAGCAAATAATTTTTGTTATGACAGTCGGATGAGAAAATCATTTTTTTACCGTGCGATTTAAAATACTCAATAATTTCTTTTGACGGATATGGCTTGCTTACGTGACCACGTGCAATACCGCCTGTGTTAATTTCTACCACGGCAGGTGTTTTTATAATAGTGTCAGCCGCCGCCTGCCACGCCGCAATATAACGCGGATGCTTTGTATCAAAAAGGCTTCCGTCAGCGTTATATTTTACAATTAAATCAAAGTGACCTATTATATCACATTTTAGCTTATTATAAAGCTCGGCAACAGTGGTGTAATAATCCTCAATATAGGCATAAAAATCGCCGCCATAATACTTGTTTACAGCCTCTATCTGCTTTTCGCGACTGTAGTCAATACAAAGATATTCACCGTTTTTATAAATATAATGCACCGAACCTAAAATATAATCATAATCATCCGTCGGCTCGTTGCTATGATAATCATATTCAATACCGAGCAGTATTTTAATTTTATCCTTATATTTTTCTTTTAAAGCATTTATTTCTTTTTTGTAAAGCTCGGTACCCGCGCGCGTCATACAAGGCTCAAGATCAAATTCGGTATAGGAATGTCCCGAAAAGCCAAGCTCTGAAAGGCCAAGCTCTATTGCCTTTTGCACCATTTCTTCAGCTGTGCTTTTGCCGTCGCAATAGGTGGTGTGCGTATGATAATTATAAAGCATTATTTTGTCATCTTTTCCTGTTTTACTTTGTGGTCTATTATGTGACGGGATGCGAGTTCGCGATGTACATCCTCTACAGTAATGCCCATTTGCACCATAAGCACCATTGCGTGATACGCAAGGTCTGCAAGCTCGTAGACCGTTTCTGCCTTATCGTCGGCCTTACCCGCAATAATAACCTCGGTACACTCTTCGCCCACTTTTTTGAGTATTTTATCAATACCCTTTTCGAATAGATAGGTTGTGTATGAGCCTTCGGGTTTCTCTACCTTACGACCTACAAGCATATCGTAAAGATTTTGCAAAGAAAATTCGTGCAATTCGTCTGACTGCCAAACAGAATTTGTAAAGCAAGAATCGGTTCCCTTGTGACAAGCGGGACCATCCCTTTCAACCACTACCACCAAAGCGTCATTGTCGCAATCGGCCGTTATGCTTACTATATGCTGATAATTGCCGCTGGTCTCACCCTTAAGCCAAAGTTCATTACGTGAGCGACTGTAAAAACAAGTAAGTCCTTTTTCTATAGAAATCTGTAGACTTTCACGGTTCATATATGCTACGGTTAAAACCTTTTTTGTGATACTGTCTACCACAACAGCAGGGATTAAACCTTTTTCGTCAAATTTAAGTTCGTCAATATTTACCATAATTATAACCTCACGATTATGTTATTATTTTTTAATTCTCTTTTCAAATCAGGAATAGCAACTTCTCCAAAATGGAAGATTGAAGCCGCAAGACCCGCATCAATATCGGGGATTTCTTTAAACAAATCTATAAAGTGCTGTATATTACCGGCCCCTCCCGATGCAATTACGGGAACCTTTACAGCATCACAAACAAGTTTTAAAAGCTCTATATCAAAGCCTTGCTTTACGCCGTCGGTATCAATAGAGTTTACAACTATTTCACCCGCACCGTTTGCCACGCCCTGTTTTATCCAGTTTATTGCTTCAATGCCTGTATCTTCTCGGCCGCCTTTAGCAAAAACGTGAAATGCACCGTCAACACGTTTTATATCTACCGATAATACAACACATTGGTCGCCGTATTTGTGCGCCGCCTCTTTAATTAAAGATGGGTTTTTTATAGCGCCCGAATTTACACTAACCTTATCAGCGCCGCACTTTAGCACGCGGTCAAAATCATCAACAGTGTTTATGCCGCCGCCAACTGTCAGCGGTATAAAGATTTCACTTGCAACCTTAGTAAGTATATCGGTAAAAAGCTGTCTGCCCTCGTAAGATGCTGTTATATCATAAAACACAAGCTCGTCAGCTAAACTGTCAGAATAAGCCCTTGCAAGCTCAATTGGTGACGATACATCATTAAGACCTTTAAAATTCGTTCCCTTTACTACCCTGCCGTCTTTTATATCAAGGCAGGGAATAATTCTTTTTGTAATCATTTAGCCGCCTCCAAAGCGTCTTTTAAATCAATAGCACCTATATAATAAGCCTTGCCTATTATAGCGCCGTAAATGTTCATTTCACGAAGTTTTTTAACGTCATCAAGGCTTGATACGCCACCCGATGCCGTAATATTCATTGAATATTTTTGTGATAATTTTTTATAAAGCTCAAGGTTTGTGCCACGCATAGCACCATCCTTTGAAATATCGGTGCAAATGATATACTTGATACCTATATTTTGCATATCATAAAGGAAATCTTCAAGTGTAATTTGTGACTTTTCGAGCCATCCTTTTATAGCAATAAACCCGTCTTTTACATCTGCGCCAACGGCAATTTTATCGCCGTATTTTTTAACTGCCTCTTTTAAAAACTCGGGGTTAGTAACTGCCGCAGTGCCAAGTATTACGCGACCTACGCCCGCTAACAAATACTTTTCAACAGTAGCCATATCACGAATTCCGCCACCAATTTCAACAAACAGGCTTGTCTCATTTGCCACCTGCCCCACTATGTCAAGATTAGGTGTTGTTCCGTCTTTAGCGCCCTCTAAATCCACCATATGAATATGTGTGGCACCCGTCGCTTCAAAATCACGCGCGATTTCAATGGGATTTTCGCTGTAAACGGTCATATTTTGGTAGTCACCCTTATAAAGACGAACTGCCTTTTTATCATACAAATCTATTGCAGGAAAAATTATCATTTTTTACTCCATTTCACAAAAAGCTCGCAAGATATTTAGCCCTACCTCACCGCTTTTTTCGGGATGAAACTGACATCCCATAACGTTATCTTTTTGTACCGCTGCAGTAAGCTCTTTGCCGTACTCTGCCGTAGCAATTACACTGTCATCACAGTCGGTTGCATAAAAAGAATGAACAAAATATACACAATCGTTTTGGTTTATATATTTAAACAAATTACTTTCTTTAGTAAAATGCAATGCATTCCAACCAATGTGTGGAATTTTTAAATCAGCAGGAATACTGTCCTTCATAGGAACAATATTACCTTTTAAAAGACCTAAACCCTCGTGGCAACCGTATTCATAGCTTTGCTGGAAAAGCATTTGCATACCAAGGCAGATACCCATAAGCTTTTTGCCTTTTTGCGCTTGTTCAACTATTACTTTATCAAGACCGCTGTCACGCAGTTTGCGTACCGCATCCTCAAATGCGCCAACACCCGGTAGTATTATTCCGTCTGCGTCGCTTATTACTTGCGGATCTGCAGTAACTACTATATCCGCACCAATTTTATTAAATGAAGAAATAAGCGAAAAAAGGTTACCCACACCATAATCTACTATTGCTATCATGCTATAACACCTTTCGTTGAGGGAATATCATCGGCAAACGCCTTATCAATAGCCACTGCGGTACGTAAAGTACGAGCAATTGATTTAAAACATCCCTCAATTATATGGTGAGAATTCTCTCCTGCAAATTTAACCATATGTGTAGTAATGCCCGAATTATAGGCAAAAGCGGACCAAAACTCGTGATTAAGCTCGGTGTCAAAATCGCCTACCTTTTCGGTGGGCATTTCCACCTCGTAATAGCAGCCACCTCTGCCCGAAATATCAACAGCGGTAAGAATTAACGACTCATCCATAGGCAGTGTAGTATCACCATAACGGTTAATACCCTTTTTATCACCCAGCGCTTCTTTAAAGGCTTGGCCCAATGCTATACCGATATCTTCGGTGGTGTGATGATAATCGACCTCTATGTCGCCTACACATTTTACCGTCATATCGAAGCGACCGTGACGGGCAAAAAGGGTTAACATATGGTCTAAAAACGGACAGCTTGTATCACAAACCGACTCGCCCTTGCCGTCAAGGTTAAGGGTGAGCTTAATATCGGTTTCGGCTGTTTTTCTTATAATTTCTGCTTTTCTCATTTATTAATTCTCCTCTAAAATAAGGGTAATTGTTTCAATTAACTTTTGCATTTGCTCTAAAGTGCCTATCGTAATTCGATTATATTGGCAAATTACAGGCTTTGTAAAATGGCGAACCAATATTCCGCGATTTTTAAGCTCAAGATAAAGCTTTTCACCATCAATTTTGTCATTCTTTGCAAATACAAAGTTTGCTTTTGACGCTAGTACCTCAAAGCCTAATTTTTGAAGCTTCTCCACAGTCCACTCGCGATTATCGATAATTGTTTTGCAGTTATTCATGTAATAATCGTTATCAATAAGCGCTGCAGCACCTGCCGCATCGGTCATACGGTTTACGTTATATGGATTAGTTGAGTATCTTATTGTATTGAGGTCAGCTATAAGCGATTTATTACTTATTGCAAAACCAAGTCTGGCACCTGCCATACTGCGCGATTTTGAAAAGGTTTGTACAACAAGCAAATTGTCATATTTATCTACAAGAGAAACAGCACTTTCAGCACCAAAATCTACGTAAGCTTCATCAATGATAACTACATTATTAGGGTTTGATGAAACAATTTTTTCAATTTGTTGGAGTGTAAGCGCAATACCTGTAGGTGCATTTGGATTTGCAATAACCACTGTTTTGTTCACGCCAATATAATCGTTTATATCAATTGTAAAATCACTTTTAAGCGGTATTTCAGTATACGGTATACGATTAAGCTCGGCAAAAACGGGATAAAATCCATAGGTAATGTTAGGAAATACAAGTGGATTTTTCTCGTCAGCAAAAGCCATAAATGCAAAATTTAATACCTCATCAGAGCCGTTTGTAACTATTACTTGATTTGTGTCTACTCCATAAACTCTTGCAAGCTCACAACGCACATTGGTACATTCAGGGTCAGAGTAAAGCTGCAGTTTTTTACTTTCATTAAGAACGGCTTCGCTAACCGATATCGATGGTGCAAATGGTGACTCGTTGGTATTAAGCTTTATATACTGCATATCCTTTGGCTGTTCACCGGGGGTATATGGGGTAAGATTTTTTAATTTGCTTGTAAAAAATTTACTCATTATTTGTCCTCAAATCTAATAGTAGCGCTTCTTGCGTGTGCAGAAAGACCTTCTTTTTCTGCAAAATATGCTACCTTATCTGCTACCTTTTCGAGTGCATCAGCAGTAAAATATGTAAACTGCGATTTCTTTACAAAGTCATCTACTGAAAGCGGTGAAGAAAATCTTGCGGTGCCGCTTGTAGGTAATGTGTGATTAGGTCCCGCAAAATAGTCGCCTAAAGCCTCTGGGCAATATTTACCCATAAAGATTGAGCCTGCGTGTTTAACCTTATCAAGATAATCAAACGGATTTTCGACACATAGCTCTAGGTGCTCGGGTGCTATTTCATTTGCAATATCAATTGCGAGCATTAAATTATCTTTTGCTACTATGATTTTACCATTGTTATCGATAGAAGTTCTTGCAATCTCGGTGCGAGGAAGCTCGGGTATTTGAATTTCAAGCTCGGCGCTTACCTTGTTTGCAAAGTCGGCACTATCACAAACAAGCACAGCGCTTGCCATTTTGTCGTGTTCGGCTTGACTTAAAAGATCGGCCGCTACAAAACGTGGGTTTGCAGTAGAATCGGCTACCACCAAAATCTCACTTGGTCCTGCTATCATATCGATAGATACCTTGCCAAATACCTGCTTTTTAGCTTCGGCAACGAAGGCATTACCCGGTCCCACAATTTTATCGACCTTTGGAATAGACTCGGTGCCGTAAGCCAAAGCTGCTACAGCCTGAGCGCCGCCCACCTTAAATATTCGGTCAACGCCTGCAATTTTTGCCGCCGCCAATATTACGGGATTAACCTTGCCGCTTGCTAACGGTGGTGTTACCATAACTATTTCTTTACAACCTGCAATTTTTGCAGGAATGCTGTCCATAAGCACAGTTGACGGATATGCCGCTGTGCCACCCGGTACATAAAGGCCTACCTTTTCAATAGGTGTAACCTTTTGACCTGTCACAACACCGTCTTGTTCATTTATAATAAAGCTGTTTTTAACCTGCTTTGAGTGAAAAGCACGAATGTTTTCGGCAGCTTCTTTTATTATGTTTACAAACTTTTCGTCAACGAGTGAAAAAGCCTCGTCAATTTCTTCTGCAGTAACCTCAAGAGATTTCAAATCTGCCTTGTCGAACTTTAAAGCATATTCAAAAATTGCCTCGTCGCCACGATTTATTACGTTTGCTATAATATCGCTTACAATACCTTCTACGTTTGTGGCAATATTGTCACGCGCAAAGATTTCGTCGTTAGAAACCTCACCGTAATTATAAATTTTAATCATTTGCCTGCACCTGTTTCTTAATAGATTCTACTATTTTTTCAATATCATCGCCCTTAAATTTAAAGCTTGACTTATTAGCGATAAGTCTTGCGCTTATGGGAACGATTTCACTTTTTACTTCAAGATTATTTTCTTTAAGCGTAGTACCCGTTTCTACAATATCAACAATAACGTCCGAAAGCTTTAAAATAGGAGCTATTTCTATTGAACCGTTAAGCTTAATTATATCAATTTCGCGACCAAGTGACGCATAGTAATTTGCCGCAATATTTGTAAACTTGGTAGCAACCTTTAAGGTTTTTTGCCCGTCGTCGTGAAATTCGTTTGGAGCGGCTACAGCCATACGGCATTTACCTAAGTTTAAATCTAAAAGCTCGTAAACCTCGGGAGCATATTCAAGCAAAATATCTTTGCCTGCAACACCTATGTCAGCGGCGCCGCGTTCAACGTAGATTGCAACGTCGGACGGTTTTACCCAAAAGTAACGAACTCCGCGCTCTTCGTTTTCAAAAATAAGCTTTCGATTATTTTCTTTAATAGAGGGGCATTCGTAACCGGCTGCCTCAAACATAGCGTAAACCTTTTCACCAAGTCTACCCTTAGGTAGTGCAACATTTAGCATTTATACCCCTCCTTTAATATTTTTAAGTTCTTTATATCTTATTTTGCCTATATCGTTAGCTTGAACCGATACAGTTTTTCCGCTATTTATAATATCGCTTACCGTATTAATCAAAACCGAATTTTCAGTTTTATCGTCACAAAGCAGTAGAACATCAACATCGTATCCTGCTTTTTCGTTTGGTAAATCCTCAAGTAAATCAAGATAAATAGCAAAGCCAATCGCACCTGATTTTCTACCCATTTTATAAAGCAGATTGTCATATTGACCGCCTGTAAGCACACTTTGAGAAAGACCGTTGATATAACCTTTAAATACAATACCATTATAGTAATTCATATCGCTGACAGCCGAAAAATCAAATTTTATTTTACCACTACATGATAGATTGTCAAGCATATATGATAATGTTTTTAATGTATTTATATTATCTTTATTTACATATTTACTAAGTGTTTCCAATTTTTGCAAAACATTATTTCTTTCACCGTAAATTGAAACGAACTTAGAAAGTGCTTTTTTGTTATCATCTGTCACATTATTTTCATCACAAATGCGGGCGAGATCGTGTGCGTTTTTATCAGAAATATATTTTATGGCTTCATTTTTAAAACTTGAATTTTTACATATATTATCAAGTAACGAAGAAAGCAACCCAAGATGTGAAACCTCGAGCACGAAATCATCCGATATAAGCGAAAGACTTTCGGCCGCCATAACTATCATTTCATATATGTCGTAAAGGTTTATATTGCCTATACACTCAACACCCGTTTGCATAATCTCTTTAAACTGATGTGTGTTTTCGGATACACGGTATACGTTCTCGTTATAGCAAACCTTTTGCTTAAAGCCATCTATATCCTCACCGTTTTTAATTATCGACAAGGTAACGTCAGGCTTTAATGCTAAAAGCTTACCGCTTGTATCATTAAAAGCAATAATTCGGTCGCTTACTAAAAAGTCTTTATTTTGAATATAAAATTCATACTCTTCAAACTTGCTCATCTTAAAAGGCTTATAGCCATATTTGCCATATAGTTCCCTTAAAGCAAAAATTGCCTTTTCTTCATTTCTTAAAATACTATTGTCAATCATTATCTTTTTCCCTCGCATCTACTAATAACAATATCATAACCACCGGTACCATACTCACAGCACTTACTTACCCTACTTATAGTTGCGGCACTGGCACCCGTTTCTTTGGTAATTTTTGTATAGCTTACACCCTTTTTAAGCATTTTTGCAACCGAAAGCCTTTGCGAAATATCAAGTGCTTCCTTTATGGTGCAAATATCATCTAAAAAAGCGTAGCACTCTTCCTTTGTTTTAAGTGACAGTAATGCATCACAAAGTTCGTCTGTGCTTTGATTGTGCCAATTACTCATAATATATTCTCCTTCAAAATCACTTTAGCGTACTAATGTATTAATGTGATGAATTATACTACCAATAACAATAATTGTCAAGCAAAATATAAATTTTTTAATAATCTTGCATTGATTTATTCAAAAGTGTATAATATACTAAAAATATTCGATAATACTTTCAAGAGGGCCGTGATAAAATGATTATTACAAACGATATCAAATATGTAGGTGTTAATGACAAAAAGATAGATTTGTTCGAAGGTCAATATATTGTACCAAATGGTATTTCTTATAACTCGTACCTAATACTTGACCAAAAAATTGCAGTTATGGATACGGTAGATGCCGCTTTTACTCACGAGTGGCTTGATAACATTCAAAATGTTTTGGGTAATAAGGCTCCTGATTATCTCATTATCCAACATATGGAACCAGACCATTCAGCAAATATTATGAATTTTATAAAACGCTATCCAAATGTCACTATTGTATCATCAGCAAAAGCATTTAATATGATGAAACAATTTTTTGGCACCGATTTCACTGAAAATCGCATCGTGGTCGGTGAAGGTGATACACTTGATTTAGGCACTCATAAGCTTACCTTTATTACAGCGCCTATGGTACATTGGCCCGAGGTTATCGTAACATACGACAGCGCCGATAAGGTATTGTTTTCTGCTGACGGTTTTGGCAAATTTGGCACACCCGACACCGATGAAGACTGGGCCTGCGAAGCAAGACGCTATTATATAGGTATAGTGGGCAAATACGGCGCCCAGGTGCAAGCCCTTCTCAAAAAAGCAGCTACATTAAATATCGAAAAGATTTGCCCTCTTCACGGACCCGTTCTTACTGAAAATCTTGGATATTACCTCAATCTTTACGATGTTTGGTCAAGCTATCAGATTGAAGAAGAAGGTATTGTAATTGCATACACCTCGGTTTACGGAAACACAAAAAAAGCTATTTATCAGTTAGCTGACAAGCTTCGTGCAAACGGTTGTCCAAAGGTAGTTATAAACGACCTCGCTCGATGTGATATGGCAGAAGCAGTAGAAGACGCATTTAGATATAGTAAGCTTATTCTTGCAACAACTACCTACAATGCCGAAATATTCCCCTTTATGCGTGAATTTATAAATCATCTTACAGAGCGCAATTTTCAAAATCGAACGGTAGCATTTATCGAAAACGGCAGTTGGGCTCCTCTTGCCGCCAAGGTAATGAAAGATCTGCTTTCAAAAAGCAAAAACCTTACCTTTGCTGAAAATACCGTTAAAATTATGTCTGCACTCAATGAAGAAAGCGGTAAGCAGCTTAATGCCCTCGCCGATGAGCTTTGTATGGAATATTTGGCTCAACAAGATGCTACCGCAAATAAAAACGACCTTTCTGCTTTATTTAATATTGGTTATGGACTTTACGTTGTAACCTGTAATGACGGCAAAAAAGACAACGGTCTTATTGTAAATACAGTAACTCAGGTTACCAACACGCCAAACAAAATTGCCGTAACAATAAATAAAGAAAATTATTCGCACCATATTATTAAACAAACAGGAAAAATGAACATTAATGTTTTAAGCACCGACGCGCCATTTGCTGTATTTGAAAAATTTGGCTTTGCTAGTGGTAGAAACATTGATAAATTTGAAGGCTGTGAACCACTACGTTCTGATAACGGACTTGTTTTCTTGCCAAGACACATTAATTCGTTTATGTCACTCAAGGTAGAGCAATACGTTGACCTAGATACACACGGTATGTTTATTTGTGAAATTACTGAGGCAAGAGTACTTTCTGACAAAGAAACTATGACATATAGTTACTATTTTGATAACGTAAAACCAAAGCCACAAACTGATGGCGTAAAAGGCTTTGTTTGTAAAATTTGCGGCTATGTTTATGAGGGTGATACTCTTCCTGAAGATATTGTATGTCCCCTTTGCAAGCATGGTGCTGCAGATTTTGAAGAAATAAAATAATTTTTGGAGGAAACACACATGAAAAAGTATGTATGCAACATTTGCGGTTGGGTTTATGACGAGGCTTTAGGTGACCCCGATAATGGTATAGCACCTGGCACCGCTTTTGAAGATCTACCTGACGATTTTGTTTGCCCACTTTGCGGTGTAGGTAAAGAAGATTTTAGCGAAGAATAAAATCAAATTTAAAAAACGCGGTCATATTTGACCGCGTTTTTTGTTTTTTCTTGTCAAGAATGCGGTTATGTGGTATTATATTATCATAATATCAAAGGAGTGCAGTAAATTGACAAAACACGGAAAAACACTAAACACTAAGCAAAAGATGGCAATATACATTTCATCTGCTGTTTTGGCAATAATTGCCGCTATTACTGCAGTAATTCTTTTAATACATACCGTTAACAATCCCCCTTCCATCATTTTTAATTCAAACGGTGGGTCGTATTTTTCGGTCATAAGCCAGAGTGAAGGAAGCAACTCATCGGTAATGTTTATTCCCCAATCTCCTGTCACAATTTTACCTGAAAGCAATGACAAAAATATAGAAGAAATCATTGAAATAGTAGATAAAATAGAGCAAACACCTCAAAATACGGTTATTGCACCAAATAACACTGTTGATACAAGCGCACTCACAAAACGAAGTGTAAAACTAAATGTAAAATATCTGCCTCAAAATCCTGAATTACCTACTGGTTGCGAAATAACTTCGCTTACAACTGTACTGAATTATTATGGCTTTGATGTATCAAAAACCGAAATGTCCGATAAATATCTTGTAAAAACCATTGACAAAATCGGTAACTTTTGGGAAGTTTTTGTCGGTGACCCACGCAAAAACGGGTTTGGTTGCTATGCAAAACCCATAGTTAATGCCGCCAACAAATATCTTGCAACGCAAAACAGTCGCTACAAAGCGGTAGACTATAGCGGCACTAAATTTGAAAACCTACTTACTATTGTAGAAAGCGGCACACCGGTAATTATATGGGGGACAATGTATGATGAAAAAGAAAATGATTTACGTAAACCATTTACAACTGTTAAATGGAATATAGACGGCAAGGAACTACAATGGATAGCGCCCGAACACTGTATGGTGCTTATTGGTTATGATGCAGACCGACACATCGCAATAATGTCCGATCCTCAGCGAGGTATTGTTGAATATAACCTCGAAACCGTAAAATCACGCTATCTTGCCCTACACTCACAATGTGTTGTATTTGAAGAACTACCGGTTATTAACGGCATTAAAAACGGTGATTTTTACTATACGACACAATATGTAGCAGTTGCGGACTACGATCTCGCATCAGTTACACTAAACGGAGAAGAAGTAGGTACACAGTTTCTCATTGAGGGCAATTCAACCAATATGTATGTTATTGAAGCCATCGACACTAGTGGCAACGTAATTACCTATACAGTTTATACCAAGCCCATCGCCTCGCTACTCGAACCCATCAGTCACTTGAATGAATACACTGTTACAGTAGATGATTACGATATGATATTAGATATCAAAAATAAAGCGTTAGCTTTAGAAACCAGATACTCACCCCCAAGCGAAGGTGAAGCTATTGACGAAATTGTAGGTTTTTGTGACCGTTATTTAACGCGCCTTGATGCATTGATAAAAGACATTGAAGAAATTTCAAATACAATTAACGAGTTCAAAGAAAACACTCCTTTGTTAGGCGATACTGAAGCCATAAATCAACTTATACAAAAAATTGATGCACTGCTATCAAGCGAAAATATAAACGCAGATCAGTATAAAACATTGCAAAATATGAAAGCTCAATGTCAATCGTGGCTTAAAAATGTTTCACCAGATAACCAAGGCATTAGTAACATAGAATAAAATTTACATTTTTTTAAAAAAATGCTTGCATTATTTGAAGTTTTGTGTTAATATTGTGTTTGCTATGTGACCGAATAAGTTTTTGGTCGATTCAAAAAGGAGGTGCAACCAATGGCAAAATGTGAAATTTGCAGCAAAGAAATTGCTTTTGGTATTAAGGTTTCTCACTCACACAGACGTTCAAACAGAACATGGAAGCCCAATGTTAAGAAGGTAAAGGCTATCGTTGATGGTTCACCCCGTCGCATCAATGTCTGCACTCGTTGCTTACGTTCGGGTAAGGTTACCAGAGCTATCTAATCAATTCTTTGACTTAAAAGTCCCGTGTAAGCTTTTTACACGGGCTTTTTTCTTTGCGTATCGAAAGGAATAATTCTATATGATAAAAGCAGTTTTATTTGATCTTGACGGCACCCTTGCCGATTCTCTTATAGACCTCGCAGATGGTGTAAATCGTGCTATTAAAAGCAAAGGTTACCCTACACACGATGTAGAAGCCTTTAAATATTTTGTTGGTGACGGAATACCAAAAATGATTGAACGCGCCCTACCACCCGAACACCGCAGTACAGAAGATGTAAACGAAATAAAAGATATATTTTTACCCTATTATGCTATGCACTACGCTGACAATACATATGCTTACACCGGTATGCCCGAGCTTGTAGATACCCTTAAAGCAAAAGGCCTTATTGTCGCGGTTGTTACCAATAAGGAGCAGCATATGGCAAACGAGGTCGTAACTTCGCTTTACGGTGACGTATTTGACCTTATTTTTGGCAAACGTGACGGCATACCGGCAAAGCCCGACCCGACTGCCGCACTTATGGCTATGAAAGAACTTGGCGTAAAACCCAATGAATGTGTATTTATAGGTGACTCAGGCATGGATGTTGCCACTGCTGTAAACAGTGGTGCGGTGCCCGTAGGCGAGCTTTGGGGCTTTAGAAAAGAAGACGAACTTCTTGAAAACGGAGCAAAATATATAATCCAAAAACCCGAAGAACTTTTAAGTATAATAGAGGAACTTAACAAATGAGTGCATCCTATAAATCAACAAAAATTGCCTGCTTTGCAGGTTTTGTAGTTCAAGCAATTATTAATAATTTTTTACCGCTGTTGTTCATTATTTTTAATACAAGATATAATCTTAACTATGAGCAATTGGGTCGACTGCTGTTTATAAACTTCTTTGTTCAGCTCATTGTTGATGCGCTTACCCCTATGGTTGTAAAACGCATTGGTTATCGCGGTGCGGCAATTGCCTGTCACGGACTTGCAGCAATTGGTCTGTGTTCACTAGGCATTTTACCTTTGCTGTTTCCTGCACAAATATACAGTTGTGTTATTGTCTCAATTATAATTTATGCCACCGGTAGCGGTATAATCGAAGTTTGCATAAGCCCAATTGTAGAAATGTTACCGGGCGATAAAAAGGGCGCTGATATGGCGTTTTCGCACTCCTTTTACTGCTGGGGACAAGCCTTTACCGTTTTGGTTTCTACCCTGCTTATATTTATATTAGGGCAAGATATGTGGCAATTAATACCTATTATATGGGCTGTGATTCCACTTATTAATATGTTCAACTTTATGCGTGTACCAATTGTTGAGCAATCTGATGAGCCTGTCAGTAAAACCGCCAAGACACTATTTAAAAATCGTGATTTTTGGATTTTTGCGATTATTATGATTTGTGCGGGAGCCAGTGAAATCACAATGGCAGAGTGGGCATCAATTTTTACTCAGCAAGCACTCGGTGTCAGCAAAACCACAGGCGACCTTTTAGGACCGTGTGCATTTGCAATTTGTATGGGCAGTGGCAGAGTTATATTTGGTCTTTTTGACGGCAAATTCAATCCCAAAAAGGCTCTTGTTTTAAATAATATACTTTGTGTGTTTTGCTATATTGGCGTTGCGGTTTTAAATATTCCCGCTCTTTCACTTATTGCTTGTGCGCTTTGCGGATTTAGTGTAAGTCTTTCGTGGCCCGGTACGTACTCTATGGCGGCTCGCCATTTTCCTGCAGGCGGCACACTAATGTTTAGCCTGCTTGCGCTATGCGGTGACTTTGGCTGTTCAATTGGCCCGTGGACTATGGGCATTGTCGCAAACAACACCACACTTGAAACGGGATTTTTGGTATGCGCCATCTTTCCTGCCATTATGGTTATTGCGGCACCCTTTCTACGCAAAGAAAATTGTTGAAAAATGAAATAGTATCAGTTACAATATAAATATACAAAATCTACCTTTGAGGTGTAACTATGAAAAGAGAAGACCATTTAAGCTGGGACGAATACTTTATGGGTATAGCATCGCTTTCAGCGTTGCGAAGCAAAGATCCCTCTACCCAAGTTGGTGCTTGCATTGTAAACGAAGAAAAACGCATACTCTCTATGGGCTATAACGGTATGCCACACCACTGTCACGATGATGAATATCCTTGGGAACGCGGTGAAGGACTTGACTCTAAATATCTTTACGTTTGCCACGCAGAGCTGAACGCGATACTTAACTGCAATACCTCATCGGTAAAGGGATGTACCGTTTACGTAACGCTATTCCCTTGCAACGAATGTACAAAGGCGATCATACAGTCGGGCATTAAAGAAATTGTATATATGAGTGATAAATACGCCGACACCGACGGCGTAAAGGCATCAAAGCGTATGCTAAATAGCGCCGGCATTGTTTACCGACAATACAAACCAACTAACAAAGAAATTAACATTAAGTTATAAAAAGCATAAAACACTAACCACTCGGTTAGTGTTTTTTATAATTTAGTGGCGAATCACCTAACATTTTTTTAAATGTATACCCAAAATGCTCAACCGAATTATAACCACTAGCAAAAGCGATTTCCTTAACCGTAAGGTTGGTGCTGTCAAGCAGGTTGCAAGCGTATCGCAGCCGCACAGTATTAAGATAATCCGAAAAAGATATTCCCATCTTTTTTGTAAATTGAACACCAAGATAATTGGGAGTTACGTTACAGTGCTTGGCTAGCAGTCCTAATGTCAATGGTTCTCTAAAATTATTTCGTATATATGCCACGGCATTTTGCAATAGCGACGGTATTACGGTATCTTCATTTTGTGACGAATTTCTTATAACCGTAATAATAATTTCGGCTATAAGGTTTTTAATAAGCATTTCGCTAAAAAGACCGCCCCGACTTTCCTCACGTTTTAGAATATCAAACAACTTTATAATATGCTGCACCTCATTTTCGTCCACCGAGCAACAAAAACGGTTATGACTTAAAAACAAAAAATCGTTAAGTTCATTTGGTAAAACATTTTCATTAAACTGCAGTTTTAGTATTTGCATATCCTCTTTTGCTTTCAGCTCGTGAAAATCATAATATGACATTAAATAGATACTGCCGCGATGCAACATATAACTTGTATTATTATATATATGCTCACCACCGCCACCAAGCACTATTTCAAGCTCAAAATAATCGTGCCAGTGTGGGCTAAAATATTCCCCTTTTGATATAAAGCGTTCTTCAATATAATAATCCTTATTATTTTGTAACGATGAATCATATTTAACTATTTGTTTTGACATAATTACCTCTAATGTATTGATTTTCTTAATTTTATCATAGAAAATATTATTTTTCAAGATATACATTTATTGTATAATTGTGTCAAAGGAGTTGAGATTATGATTGGCTTTGATATAGGCGGAACCAAATGCGCCGTAAGTATCGGCGAAGAAATAGATGGCATTATGCATATTTTAGATAAAAAAGTCATACCTACCGACCATAGTATTTCGGGATATGAAATGATAGATAAAATGTGTGCTTTAGCCGAAGATATGACCGACGACTTTAGCCGCACTGGTATCAGTTGTGGCGGACCGCTTGACAATAAAAAGGGAATTATAATTTCTCCACCTAACTTACCACGATTTAAAGATATAAAAGTTGTAGATTATTTAAAAGAAAAATACGGTGGCTATGTAAGACTTGAAAATGATGCCGACGCCTGCGCCTTTGCCGAGTGGAAATACGGTGCGGGTAAAGGCTCGAAAAATATGATTTTCTTAACCTTTGGTACAGGTATGGGCGCAGGACTAATTCTAGACGGAAAACTCTATTCGGGAACAAACGGTAATGCCGGTGAAATAGGCCACGTTCGTATGCGTGACACGGGCCCCATAGGCTACGGAAAAGAAGGTTCTTTTGAGGGCTTTGCAAGCGGTGGAGGCATTGCCCAAATGGCAAAGTCTGCCGCAAAAGAACAATTAGAAAAAGGTATAACACCGCTTTACTGCAAAAGTCTTGACGAATTAAGCACTGTCACCGCACAATCGGTTGCCGAAGCCGCATACATGGGTGATAAAACCGCTATTTCGGTATATAAAAAATGTGGTGAAATGTTGGGCTATGGTTTATCTGTTTTGATAGATGTGCTAAATCCCGAAAAAATTGTTATTGGCAGTATTTACACACGAAGCCAAGACCTGTTACAAGAAACAATGATAGAAGCACTAAAGCAAGAAGCACTTGCGCCATCACTTTCGGTAGTAGAAATACTACCTGCCGCTTTGGGTGAAAACCTTGGCGATTATGCCGCTTTATCTTTAGCAGCAGACAACCATTAAGGAGGAAAATATGAAGCAGTTAATTGATTTAAACGGTAAATGGGAACTGTATATAGCGCCACACAATCAAGTTAAAGACCTTGTTGAGTGGGATTTTATGAACCCTGACTGTCTTTGTAAGAACACTGAGAAAAATGTTGATTTTATAAAAATTGACGCCGAAGTGCCAGGTAACTTTGAGCTTGATTTAGAGCGTGTAGGGCTACTGCCTGAAATTTTTAAAGGCACTAACACACTGCTTTGCCAGCAATACGAAAACCGTCACCTTTGGTATGTAAAAGAATTCACACTCGATAAATTGCCCGAGGATGATGCATTTTTACGCTTTGATGGTATTGATACATTTGCGGAAATATATTTTAATGACGAATTTATAGATTACAGTGATAATATGCTTATAGAGCATGAATATTGCGTAAACAAACATATCAAAAAAGGCAAAAATAAAATTATCGTTCACATTCACCCAACCGTAATTGAAGCTCGTGAATATGAAGAAAACGCTTTGGCAGTGGGACTTCCCTATAACGAAGACTCTTTACACGTGCGCAAGGCGCCATATATGTTTGGTTGGGACATTATGCCCCGTACAGTATCGGGCGGACTTTGGCGCGGTGTATCACTCATAGAAAAGCCCCGTCACCGTATAGACGATTTTTATCTTGGCACTGCCAATATGAATTTAAAGCATAAAACCGCTCAGCTTTCGGGACAAATTCGCATACATACCGACGATGATTTGCTTTCAGATTATGAAGCTGTTGTAACGGGTGTTTGCGGCGACTCGCATTTTGAGCACAGTGTTCGTTTTTGGGGTGTAAACCGCAATTTTAGCATAAACTTTAGCGGCGCTGAATTTTGGTGGCCACGTGGCGAAGGCAAACAAAACCTTTATGACGTAGAGGTAAAGCTATACCGCAAGGGTGAGCTTTGCGACATCTACAACACACGTATAGGCATTCGCCTTATTGAACTCGTTCGAACTTCTACGGTTGACGAAAACGGAAACGGCAAGTTTGAATTTTTAATTAACTGCAAAAAAGTATTTATTATGGGTACTAACTGGGTGCCGCTTGACGCATTCCCTTCTCAAAATGAAAAACGTGTTATAAAGGCACTCGAAATGGTAGAAGATATCGGCTGTAATATGATTCGTCTTTGGGGCGGTAATATCTATGAAAGCGATACATTTTACAACTGGTGTGACGAGCACGGTATTATGCTGTGGCATGACTTTATTATGGGCTGCGGTTACTACCCGCAGTATGAAGAATTTTGTAATAAACTACGCAATGAAGCAATTATTGCCGTAAAGCGCTTGCGTTCACACGCGTCTATCGTGCTTTGGGCGGGTGATAACGAATGTGATGCGTTTTATACCTATGCCGAAAAAAATGCTCAACGCCTTGACCCAAATCAAAATGTTCTTACCCGTAAGGTTTTACCCGAGGTTTTGCGCGCTTATGACGGCTTTAGACCATATTTGCCAAGCTCACCCTACATAGACGAAACATCGTTTGCTTTAATTGATAAATGCCGCCCTGCCGAAGATCATCTTTGGGGTCCGCGCAATTACTTTAAGAGTGATTATTATAAAAATGCGACAGCGCTTTTTGCATCTGAAACAGGTTTTCACGGCTGTCCATCCGTTGAGTCTATAAAGAAATTTATTACCCCAGAAAAACTGTGGCCAATCATTTTACCAAACGGTCGCCCTAACGAAGATTACATTGTTCACGCAGCAAGTATGGAAACCGATCATATAGGTCACTATGAATACCGCATAGCGCTTATGCTACGACAAGTAGCGGTACTGTTTAGCGATATGCCGGACGGTAACACAGGTCGTGCCACAGCAGAAGAATCGGTTGACTATTTCAAGCGAATGAAAGCACTGTTTGGTGATGGTGAACAAGCACTCGAGGGTATTGCTAAAGCAAGTCAAATTTTCCAAGCAGAAGCCTTTAAGTTTATGATAGAGCGCTTCCGCATACGAAAAGCCACCCACGGCGGCCTTATTTGGTGGAATCTTTTAGACGGGTGGCCACAAATTTCTGACGCGGTGGTTGACTACTACTTTACAAAAAAACTTGCTTACGATTACATAAAAAATTCACAGCAATCGCTTTGTCTTATGTTTGACGAGCCTGATGAAAACAACAAAATTAATCTTTTCGTGGCAAACGAAATTCCGCAAGACAAAACCTTTAGCTATAAGGTTACACGCATAAACGACAATGTGGTTGTTTGCAGTGGCGAAAGCCCAGTTGAAGCGAGTGGAATTTTACAGCTTGATGCCGTAACGATTGACCCCGATAAAAAGGAAATGTTCCTTATTGAGTGGGAATTCGACGGCAATACCTACCGCAATCATTTTATCAATAATATTCGTGGCATTGACTACGATACATATATTGACTTCTTAAACAAAACTAAAATTGGTCATTTTGAGGGATTTTAATATGGAAACCTTATCAGAACTTATAACAAGATACCCACTGCTTTCATCCTGTGAAAGCGAAATTAAAGAGGCTACCGAACTACTTGTAAAAACATTTGAAAACGGCAACCGCCTTTATATTTGCGGCAACGGTGGCAGTGCTGCTGATGCCGACCATATTGTAGGCGAGCTTATGAAAGGATTTCTTAAAAAAAGACCGCTTACTGAAAATCAGATAGCAGCATTTGATGATAAACAGTTAGCCGCCGGTCTTATGCAGGGCTTACCCGCAATATCACTTCATTCGCAAACAGCCTTTTTAACTGCATTCTTAAATGACGAGGACCCGTCGCTACTATATGCACAGGCGCTTTACGCTCTTGGCAAAAAAGACGATGTACTGCTTGCTATTAGCACCTCGGGCAACTCGCAAAACGTGGTGAATGCAGCAAAAACTGCACGCGCTATCGGATGCAAGGTTATTTCACTTGTAGGCGCAAAAGAATGTGGTCTTGATTCACTCTCAGATATAATTATTCACGTTAACCACATTAAAACATATCGTATACAAGAATTACATCTGCCGGTTTATCACTACCTATGTGCCGCGGTTGAGGAACACTTTTTTAAGTATTAAAATAAATTAAATTTACACTTGATTATTTCTTTGTATTATGATATAATACAGTGCGTTGTCGAAAGTACAACACACGCGCTGATAGCTCAGTTGGATAGAGCATCTGCCTTCTAAGCAGAGGGTCGGGGGTTCGAATCCCTTTCAGCGTGCCAATTAAAAAAGGAATCGGTCCGCAAGGATTGGTTCCTTTTTTAATTTTCGTATGTGTATAAGGGATTCGAAAAGGACGGTTTGCCGTAAGGCAAATTGCAACCTTTCGGTGAACGGTTGCAAAGCCCGTGGGCGTGTCGGCGTCGTTGACGCCGAGCGAATCCCTTTCAGCGTGCCAATAAAGAAGTTACGACCTTTAGGTTGTGACTTCTTTGTTTTTATATATTTACTTTTTTATTGTAAACAATTATAATAATCACAAAGGATGTGATTATTATGCAGACAAAATATATGACAATTGTTTTTGATGACGGTCCCCTACTTTTTATGTGCGAAATGGTAGACTTGTTTAAGCAGTATGGCTTTAAAGCAGGTTTTGCCGTAATGGGTAGTAGAATAAACGACGATACCGAATATATGCTAAAATACGCTGTAGATAACGGTTTTCAGCTTGTTGGCCACTCACACTCACACCCAAAACTTGAAACCTTAACGCGCGAACAGGTAATATCAGAAATGACCAAGCCTGTAAATGACATAAAAGAACGTATCGGCTATGATATGAAAAATTGGGCAAGGCTGCCGCATCTATGCCGAGATGAATCGGTTTTGCAAATTTGTAAAGAGTTAAATTTAATACTACTCGGTCACGGAATGAAATGTGGTAGCGATTGGCTTGTAGACGCCACACCCGAAAACATTATACACGAAACACTTGATACCGCCTGCGATGGCGCCATTGCTTGTATGCATGTAAAAGAACATACTTGTGAAGCACTTAAAACTATCTTACCCGAACTTAAAAAACGTGGCTTTATACTTGTAACTCCCAATAAATTATTTGAAATTAAAGATAAAACAAATATTCCTTTTGGAGTACACATACACAATGTAAATGATATATAATAAAACCAAAGCACTTACTACTGCAGTAAGTGCTTTGGTTTTTAAAATCTTATGGAAAGAATTATCTATAATAAAATATGTGTATGTAAGAAGTCGAATGCAATAACTAAAAAATTACCAATTCATTACTTTACGTAGGTACTCTATAAGCTGCTCAGATAATTGCTGGTGTCCATAAACAGACGGATGTCCATCGGCACCAACGGCACCGTTTGTATCTTCGATAACTGCCGCAAACACACCTATATTATTATCATTAAATTGTGATTTGCGCTTTTCTACCACGGTTTGTAGAGTGTTTAAGGCTTTATACGTTCCACCGCAAGTAGTACAGACAATATAAGAATTTGGATATTTTTTACGTATTGTTGCTATAAAATCCATATAAGAACTAAAAAAACTAGCCTCACTTACATTTATAGCAAAATCGTTGGTTCCAAGGTTTATTATAACAACATCAGGATCAGGCTGATTAAAGCGATACAGCGTGCTCGTCTTGTAAAGCGCACGATTAAAGTATTTGGGTACAACCTCTGTTGTAGATTGTGAAAGACTTATATGACACCCGTGACCCGATAACGCTATGTCGGTATATTCGGCATTAAGGGCTTCTGCAGCAAGCGCACAATAAGTAAGATCAGCGTTTTCCTCTTTTAATCGAAAACCCTCTCCGGTTCCTTCGTTGCCGTAACCTGCTGAAATTGAATCACCATATATTTCTATACGTCTTGTCTTTCTTGCGGGGGCCGGTGCTGCTTTACCCGAGCCGTAATCAAATCCTTCAAACTGAATAAGCGAGCCAAATTGTGATTCAGTGCGTTTTGTTAATTTAACGGTATGATAACCATTTTTTAGTCCACTTGCCAATTGGTATTTATCGGTGCCTTTCTTAATTTCAAGAATAAATGGCTTACCGTTATCTATAGTTACGTTAAAATAATCAACATCGCCATACGGACCACAACGAAGGGTTTTTAGCACTACACCTATCTCTGTGCCTTCAAAGCCTGCCGTAATTGTACTTCCCGACCACTCGAATTGATATATTCCTGTATTAATAGTTGAAAAGCGACCGATAAACTCTACATTATTTTTGCTTTTTTCTATAGAAGTCTCAACCATTGATGAAGTATTTTGTTCTATAGAAGAAACATCGGTTTGTATTGGATTTTGTGGCGAATCAGATTCAATAGGAGTTGAGGTGTTTAAATCAGACTCGGCCTTTGAAGAAGCGTCTTGCTCATTTTGAACTAAATCGCCACTTGTATCACTAGCATCAGAATCTGCAACCGATATAATCACTTCATCCGAAGATATAATGTAAGTTGTTTCACAACCGCATAAAAGAACAGTCAACAAAAGGCAAATGATCAACAAGGAATATCTAATGTTTCTCATCTTTTTTCTCCTCAATATAATTCTATCGACTAAAATTAAAAGCGCGAACCGAAATTCCCTCGGTATGAGAAACCTTAATTTCACGTTTTTCGTGCGGAGCAAGGCAAAAGAAATTACTGTCAGCGATAAATTCAGTATCGTGTTCCAAGTTTTCTACAAACACACCCACTGCCAAAACATCAGAATTATTTTCAACAACCGCATACGAACCTTCTGCTCTTATTGAAAGTTCAGCTTTTGGCAAACGCGTATAGCAACCCACATCTTCTTTATAGTTAAACATATAAAATGTATCGTCATATAAAACGTCATCAACCCAAAGTTTAACGGCAATGATTCTTACCTGTTTTTTTAAGTCCGCATCAAGTTTAAATACTCCTATGTGTTCTACTGTATTATTGGGCATAAAATTAAATTCTTTGTTTTGTAGCTCAATCAATTTATTATCATATGCCGAAACGCAAACTTTACATTTATGCCCTGAAACAGTCCTTATATCGTCCAACAATATAACCGGATATTCTTCTGCCGCGGTTATAGAGTTTACACTCAACATAGCGTGAACAGGTTCGAATGCATTTTTAAATGCATAATACGGAATTTTTGGAACGCCGTAATAGTCAACTGTTGACCACGAGCAAGCAGGATAAACATCGGTGAATTTATAGTAGCATATACCTGCTGCGTTTTTGGTATCAGCACGCTGAGCCTCAAGTGTATGACGAATGGCAACAATTTGCGCCATTTGTGTACCAAACACAAAATCCTTTATATTTTTTACATCTACAAAATCTTTAGCATGAAGCAACAAATTATCCATATCTGTCGTATTCTGCTCTGACACCATTTCATTAAAACGCGGTGTATGATAATTGAAAACATTTTTTGCCGCACGGTCAATTTTATCCTCAAGCTCGTCTTGCGGAACGTATCGAGCAACACTTTCAATATTAGGGCACGATGCCATACCAAACTCACCAATAAACGGGGCACGAAGATTAAGAGAAATATCCATTTCCTTCATTCCCCAATAGGTATCATAATTATGAAGCGAGCCTGCATACGGAGACGTGCGATGAAACGGTCTTGAACCGTCAAGCTCAAAGGCGATACTCGCCATCTCACGAACAGATGGCTCATCGGTTGCCATAAGCTCATTACCGCCCGCCCAACGCACCAGACTTGGATGATTACGCAGCCTTACTGTATGTATGCGCGCAGTCTCTACAAGAGCATCACACGGCTGAGTCTCGGGTGATTCCCAACACGTAGGCCATTCCTGTTGTACCATCAAACCTAATTCATCACATTTTTTATAAAAATAATCACTTTCAGGCAGACCGCCGCCCCACGCCCGAAGGAGTTGTAGATTTTCGTGTTTAGCAAGCTCTAAAAAGCGGTCATAGCGTTTCTCGGTACAGCGAAGAAGCGCATCGGTAGTGCACCAGTTTGTTCCCTTGATAAAAATATATTTACCATTTATATAAAAACGCCAATTATACCATTCGGGATTTGCCGTTTCGCCAATAGGTCGCATTTCAATTTGCCTAATACCAACAGTCTCCTCAAATGTTTGAATAAGATCATTTTCATTCTCAATGCTAATTACAAATTTATAAAGCGATTGTTCACCATATCCGTTAGGCCACCAAAGCTTTGGATTTTTTATTTTAAGTGTATAATGCAACCGTTGTCCTTTTTTACAAATAAAATCGGTAGTAAAATATTGTGTGTCGCCCACAAAGTTCGCCGGTGATACTGCAATTTTAATTTTGCCGTTTCCGTTACCAAATGACCTAAGACATATCCCCATTTTACCTGTGGAATAATCCTCGGTTAAGATAAATGGTCGTTCAAATTCGCAACGAGGTTTACTTTGTAGCGAAACATCAGCCCATATACCGCGCGAAGGAATGCAGGCATAATGCCAACCGTATACGCAGTTTACAACAACACCGTTTCTCCAGCCCTCGTCATAATCGGCATATTCAGAATACTTTTTTCTATCAGTAGGAGAATTTTCTATTTTAACAATTAAGATGTTGTGACCTTTTAGTAAATCCCCTACTGCAAAATCGGGTCCGCCAAACATACCTGTGTGCTCACCAAGAAAAACCCCATTGAGATAAAAGCTTGCCCTGTGACATACACCGCTAAAATATAGATGCGGGTCGTTTAGTGAGCCATCATAATCAAACTCTTTTTTAAACCACCAAATTTTATATGCTTCCTCACGGGCAAATTTGTCGTTTTTAGCATACATTGGATCTGGTATTTTTCCTGCTTCAAAAAGCGCTGTTTGAACAGTACACGGTACATTTGCCTCAACGCTATTCAAAAAGTCCGGTATGCTGTCACCACCATCAATCATTTGGTATATTCCATTTAAGGAAATTTCTATTGCACCATTATCAGAAATATTTAAGTGTGATACCTCTGTAAGCGATATTTCGGATTCCTCTGCGGGAGTTTTACCGCTAAACAAAAGCTCGCGCTCTATTTCGTCAAGAGATTTAATTTTCATTGTCGTTTCCTCCCATAAAGGTGATTTTGAAGGTATAAATTAAATAAATATATTAAATTATAACAATTTAATCGATAGGTCGTATAGGCAATAACAAGTCAAGCTGTATTTCATAGCCTTTTTTGCCCCAACTCCAATAATTTAGATGCTCTTCTAACCAGCCGCATACACCTTCAACGGTATTCCAACGAAAATCATACTTTTCACTATTAGATACCCATTCGTGAAGAGGTAACCATCCCTCGTCAAATGCACCCATTGGAATCATATAAGCTGCATATATACCGCCGTTCAGATGCTTCTTTACAAGTGGAAGTGTCACATCCATATCATCTGGAATTGAAATCCATCGTTCATAACCGTGAGATATGTTATTGTCGGGAACACCGTCGGGATTATTAAAGCCAAAGCACCGTGCAGAAGGATAAACATTCTTTAGATTATTATCTTTTATAAACTTATCAAGTATTTCGGCAGACCTTTGCTCCGAACCCTCTCCGTTTGCTATGTGTATACTTGCCACAGTCATAGGAGGAAGGTAAATAATGCGTATATCCCTATCCGTCAAAGTTTTTTTCACAACACTTTCCCCTTTTTATGTCAATTTTCTTAATTTGAGATTGCAAACTTAATAATACACGGATTTTTACCGTCGCTGTCCAAAGGCGAAGATATAATTTCAAGAGTTTTTAATGCTACACCCAACATTATCTCATAATGATGCTTAAAATGCCCCGCACAACAAAAGCAATAATTTTTTGACATTTTATAATCCAAATTAAGACCATTACAATTTGAACATGCACACAAAAATCGCCCATCCCGCCAATAACTAACCGCATTTACTGTTATTGTTCCGTCTTGATTTCGAACCGGAGATCCCATATTAGAGACGTATTTGATTTTCTCAATCCGTTCATCAATGGATAAATACTCGTTTTCCTTTGCAAACGTATTTGAAGCCATTGCCCTCACACCGCCTTTGCAACAGGCATTCCACTCAAAAACCTCTTTGAGTTTTTCATAATCGACCTGCGTCTCCATAATATCAAGAGCCCGCTTAAAGTACGCGTATCTCACTTTTTGGGGAGCCTTATTATCTATATTTGAATATCCTTCATTGATCTGCGCAATGACATTATCATCTATCCTAAAAAGTGAAAGTGATTCTTTAAACTTTTCAATACTCGGCATATCTATTATTTACCTTTTTGACATCATCAATAACCGGGAACATATAACCGAAACGGTATTCGCCATCGTGTGGACGACCGTTGGTATATACCTCTGCATGCCAATAGCCTTGCGGATACGGAACAAGATGACCGTCACCTAAGATTTTGTCCCTTGTCATAGCATACGCATTTTCCATATCAATACCAATATTGTCGGTAACATAAACTGCGTAACCGACACACTCGGTTTCAATATCATAAAAATCATAGCCTTTAGGAACAGGCGTATCAGCTTTAAAGAAATAACCTGCAAGAAAATGCTCTTCAATGCCAACATCCTTGCCGCCTGAATGGAGCAGTGAGCAAGGCTCTAAAACACCTACAGAATAATCTTTCATCAAAGTATCAAGCACAGGCAAAAAATCCTCTGTGCGTTCCCAAAGACCGCCCCAGTCGTCACCCGTGCGCCACGCATCAATCCCAATAAAACGCATTTTTCCTTGATTTAGATAGTTGAACGATTCCGTTTTCATAGTTCATACCTCATTTCGCAAAAATTTTATGCTATTTGAAAAATTCTTCCAACACGGGAGTTAAAACCTTAGCCATTTCGATATAACCCTTATAATGCGGATGCAAGCCATCATCAGACAAGCCGTCTCGTAATGTCAAGCCGTCTGAGCAGACTATTGCCGAATGATAATCAACATAAGGAACATTATATCTTTCACACAGTTCTTTAATAATGGCATTTATTTTTAAAACAACTTTATTTCGCATATCGGCATAGGCAATTTGGCGCGTTACCGGCATTACCGAACATAGAATCATTCTCTGACCTTGCTCTTTTGCCCTTTCCAGTATATCAATATATGAATTTTTCACTACATCAAGCTCGGTATTTAACCTTTCTTCAGAGGGATTTCCGTTTTCATCTACCGTTTCATCAAGACACCATGTGTTATTAATTCCACCCATCATAACACAAACGCGTGGTTTTAACTGTAAAACATCTGCTTCAAATCTTTTGTTCATAATATGAACACTATCACCACATATTCCGCGATTAATGCAATTTCCGAATTTTTTATAATAAACACTCGGTTCCATTAAATATGTAATAGAATCCCCAAAGAAGCAAATATCAACCTCTGCTTCATTACAAAAAATTTGCATATTCTTAAGGTCGTATTCACCTCTGAGAGCATCGGCAGCAGTACCGTCGCCACCCATAATCCCTGGACTTTTAAGTAATTCTCTTTCTTTCATAATTACATCTCCTTAAAGCATTTCGTCAGGCACAACCATTAGTATATGCGCTAATAATATTTATGATTTTTTCATTTGTAACAACCAACTTCAAAATTGTTTTTGCAATAGACATTGCCTTCGTTTTATCGTGCAATACCTCAAGCGTACAATTAAATCCACCGCCCAACAATTCCAATTCACTCCATATTTTATTGTTTTCATGAAGTAAGGAAATCACATTCGGCACAAATGTCAAATTGGAATTTAAGTCGTATGCACGACGTAGGAATCCTTCCCCGTGACCTGCGTTTGTAGCAAGATTACAAATATAGATACACCAATGACGCCAACTATCATAATCTTCAGAGGTATATCGATTATATCTGCCGCTTATGATATCCTCAGCCCAATTTCGATAGGCATCAGGTCCAAAGACTACGCCATCAGCTGTCTTTTTAGCAGTCATCAAATCAGGAATCTGCTTTACAGCATTTTGGTATACTAATGCGATATCAGTAATCTCCGGCAGATGTTCAATAAAAACAAAGTCACATTCGATATCATCAAATGGGATGTCTATCCCATACTGAATATCGTCCCCGCACGAAAGATGGCATTTGCCTGTTTCATCATCGTAAGAAATCAAAAGATCATAATTTGAGTTTTCAGCTACACCCGCGCACAGTATAGGAATACCACGGTCAATAAATTGCTTGACTAAAGTATAATACTGTTGCAATTCACCTGTCCATTCGCTGTGTTTAACCAAACGATATTTTAATCCGATCATACCTAACACCCGTGCAATGAAGGCTTCATTATCAACACAGACAGATACGCAGTCGTTGAATCTTTCATTATCGCCGTAACACATGACAAAATCGTCACCGGCAATTCCTGCAAAAAAGTCGTATGTATAAAGAGCAGAATCGCCACCCAAACATTCAATCAATTTTGCCATACAGGCACCGAATGGATAATTTTGTCCACAATTCCAATTGATAAACTGCCCCAGTTCAAGTTTGTTCGAACTCATTTATATCCTCCTTCATCATATAGATCCGAAAACTATGCTACTGATATACAAGCATCATTCTAACGCTTTTAGCATCTCGCTATTTTATATAATTTTTATAAAAGCATTTCAGGCGGCACAACCATTGCCGTACAGACCTGTGCCATTATTCGATAAAAGAAATCGTTGGGATGATTTATATTATTACTGTTGATATCCCAAAATCGTTTACGTTCTTGCATATCAAGATGCATTTGCATAATTTCAAGCACAGCAAGTCCCGGAATTTCACGTTCGAGTGCCAAATGCGCTAACGCGTAATCCTTTTGATACACGTTCCAACGGTAATTGTCGGTAGTACGCGCTATAAATCGATGTGGTGTCATTGGGTCAACAAGAATAAACTCTGTTTCAGGGCTGTCCTGACGCACAGTATTTACTATTGTGCGTATATTGTTAAGATATTCATCAACCGAGCATCTATCATTACTTCCAAAGCCTAATATTACAAAATCCGGCTTAAAGTTTGCTATATGTGTCTTGGCGTTTTCTATACCCCACGTGGTTTCGGTACCGCCAAGTGCGGTATCTATTTCATGAATAACGACACCGTATTTTGACTGAAGTTGTTTGCAAAACAGCGATTCCCATATTGGTTGATGCGGCTCAATGTTTAGAAAACTTGACACCTCATCGCCGCTAATTACGCTATCGCCGTAAAACACAGCCGTCAAGACCTGACAAGATCGCAGTTTTTCCATAGTGCGTGGCAAAAGGTCACCCTTAAATTTTGGCTTTGCAAAAGGATATTCATCAGAATGAGTATATGTAACATGTATATTTTTGGGGTAAAAAAACCATCCACCGTCGACTCGAAGATGTCCGCCAAAATCATAATTCATTATATTTTCGCCAATTTCATCAGGACAGTAAAATTCGTTATATGTAAAATGCGCCATACGCGAATTTTTAGTACAGCAAATCATATTATTTTCAATAGTATAGTCAAGTCCTTCTTCATACTCAATACGCAGTGTATAGTCTCTGACAGAAAGAACTTTATCTGCTTTATAAAAAAGTGGTGCTCTCATATTTCCGTCCTTATCAGGTACGAATACTACGCTCTCGTTATAAACGGTATTCCCTTTCCAAAAAGGCGAAAGCGCCCAGGATTTATCAATTCTATCAAGATTCATTTTCATAGTGAAAACCTCTCGGATTTTAATAAGCGGCTCCGCCGCGCTGTACACGACAGAACCGCTTTTATCAAATTATTTATTAAACAGTTCGTTTATTGGGTCATCAAGTGTATTGCCAATGCTGCTAAGCTTAGCACTTGGTGTTGTAACTCTGCCAAATATAGTATCAGCATATACCGCATTCAAAGTATTTGCAACAGAATTTACTGCATATGCCTTATCAAATGTTACATTACGCAAACACAAATCATACATATTCAAAGAACGACTATCGTTGCTCTGGAAGTAATCTGCCTGCACATCATCAGCCCAATCAAGCTGATCGTCAACAGGACGAGCAAGCGCATTAAAGATGATTGCTGTTTTGTCAGCATTTTTATTTGTGGTTGTAAGACACATAAGTCTCGCATTCATAGAGTTTGAAGTATATGTAGTAGCATCAGGTCCCTTTGGATATGGTACCATACCATAATCAAACGTAGCTCTTGGTTTTATCTGCTGGTTAAGAACCCAAGATTCATATAACAAGAAACCGCAATTACCCTTTAAGAAATAATCTATGTTGTTAATTGCGCTAACAGTATCCCACGGTGTAGCAGAGGTTTCGTGGTTATTTGTGTACATTATCTTTTGAGTATTTACCCACTTGTCATAATAGTTAAGAGCGTTAACTACCTTACTATCGGTAAAGTTGGCTACAACCTTACCTCCCGAATCCTTAACAAGTGAACCGCCGTTTGCACCGATAAGTCCCCATGAAATATAGTTTGGTAATCCACAGAAACCGAACTGATCAGTTTTACCATCGTTGTTAGTATCTTTAGTAATCTTAACACAAATCTCTTGGAATTTATCAAAGGTCCAGGTTCCGTTCTCTACCATATCATAAATACCTTCAGGATCTATACCATTTGCTTTGAGTAAGGTCTTGTTGAAAACTACGCAATATCTAACTTCTTCAGGACGGTAGAACTGCAATCCATACTGTTTGCCATCGTAAAATCCTAGTTTTGTATAGCTATCACACCAACGAGGATCATCAACATTTATATCACTACAATTGTCCCAAGGAACAATATATCCAAGTTCTTTGGCAGAAACCATTTGATATGGAGATAATTCTAACAAGTCGGCAACCTTTTTGCCTGCTGCAACATATGTCTGTATTGTTTCCATATCCGGATACGGCGAGTTAAGAATGGTGATCTTACAATTGTACTGCTTTTCAACTTCTTTTATACGAGTAAAGAGATTTTCTTCAAATAATGTACTATTCTTAGAAAGTTTGGTTGGTAGATGAGCAGAAAGAATTGTAAAATTATATCCCTTCATATCAACGACCTTATCTTTTGCAAGCTTTTCACCTGTGTCTGCACCAAGACCACCGCCACTAGGTTGTTGCGTAGGTGTGTTGCTGCTACTGTTATTATTGTTTCCACTTGGAGTTGAAGTGCCACCACTTGAATCGGTATTATCAGTATTATCCGTTACATCAGAATTGGTTTCATCTGACGGATCATCGGTTGACTGAGTATCGGAAGTAAGTAGGTCAGAATCATCTTCATAATAATAACTACTGTCTGTAACAATTACTTTTCTACATGCTGTCAAAGAAAAGCAAAGACATAAAGCTAAGCATATCGCCATTGCTCTGGTAAACCAATTTCGTTTCATAAAAATCATTCCTTTCGTAAAATGGCCCCGACACTAAGCATCAGGCATAATGCTTAGTGTCTTAATTTGTATTACTTTGATTGTTTCTTTTTACGAACAACTATTAGAACCACAATTCCAGCTATTACAACAACTGCCGCTATAACAGACGCTATAATAACACCGTAATCAACTTCGTAAATAACCTTTGATGTAGTCTTTTTCTTTTTGGAAGGTTTTTTGTTTACCTTACCGTCATTATCATCCTCGTCAACCGATTCATCAGAAGTGTTATCTGAATCTGTACTTGGCTTGTCATTTTTGTTATCAGTATTATTATCTGTACTGCTTGAAGAATTGTTATCAGAATTATCGGTTAAATCAGAATCGTCGTTGTCATTAATTATAGAATCAATGTCAACACGGGTTACACCCGCTTCTGTGGTGGTACCAACCTTTTTTATAAGATAGATACCAGCAAAATCTTTTTCTATCTGAACATCAAAATCATAAAGACTTCTCTGTGTGCCCTCGGCAATAACTTCATTTGTCCAAAGGTCAGTTATTTCATATTTTGCATTTTCCCAACCCATATCCTGATAAGGAACGCGGCAGGTAAACGAGGTATTACCGTGTTGATTGTTGTTTGCAACAACCATAATACCGTATTCGTCATTATAACGCACATAGCCTTGTATTGTTTCAAGTCCTAATACCTCGACCTCAGCCATATTTGTATCGCGCAGAGAGTTCGGGAATTCTGTAAGCAAATCTGAATAAAGTCTGCGTAAACGAATCATATATTTAAAGTTTTCAAAGAACTCGCGATTATCTTTATCGTCAATTACGCTCCAATCCAAGTTTGTAGAATACAAAATTGGACCTAATGTTCCGTCATACGCAAACTCTTCACCCATAAAGAAAATTGGAATAAATGGTGAGAACAATGCTTGATAAGCGGTAAGTCCGACGTTACCCTTCATACCGTAATAATTGCAGTCATGACAGCTCATAAGATATGAATAATATCTAGATCTACCCGCTTCGTCGGTAAGTTGGAAATATTCCGTACCTACACCTGTACCGTTTTTAACGTAGTCAACTATGTTATAAAGCTCAGTAAAAAGCTCATAAATCTGCCATTGGTCTCTACCTGCGCTATGTTCGTCAAAGTCATAACATCCGTTGATGCGCTCGTTGGTATTTTCCGAATAAATAACTATCTTTTCGCCGGCTTCAAGTGCTTTGGTACGAACGTCTTTAAACATTGTATATCCGGTATAAGACGGCTCACAGTCGCCGCGGAAACCGTCAACACCCATTTCGGTAGTCCACCAAACAAGTGTATCAACAAAGTAGTTGTAAAAATCGGTATTCGACCAATTATATGTCCAACCGCCCCAATAGTTTTCGCCAGCAAACCAGTCAGACGGATATTCTCCACTATTGTACATAGGTGCTTCCCAGTCGCAGCCCCAAGTAACAACGTCAAGAATTATGCGAATATTACGTGAATGAGCTTCGTCAACAAAGTTCTTAAAAACAGCAAAACCATCTTCGTAATTATCACAACCAGTCATCGCCTTGCTTATGGTATGTATACCAAAGTTACCATAGTTGGAATCGTCATCATCATCATAAATAGGAGTAAGCCATATTGCGTTAACGCCTGTTTCCTGATAGTGATCAAGCAGCGGAATTGCCGCTTCAAATGTTCCTTCGGGAGTAGCGTGACCAATTTGCATTTCAACGATTATAAGATCCTTTACCCAATCCAGACTTAAAAGTCCGCCACCGGAGTCTTCCATAACAACGTCTTTGTCATCGACATATTTAGGTGTTACGTCGGAATTATCAATATAGTTCTTGGTTGTATTTTCAGCAGAAATAACAACGCTTGTTGCTGAAACTGCAAAAAGAAGAACAATTGCTAAAATAACACTAAGTATTCTTTTCATTGCTTAAGACTCCTTTCCGAATTTTTTTCTGCAAACAACTACAGCAATTGCAATTATTGAAATAAGCATTACAGTAATTGTTGAATATGAGATAACCTCACCTGTAATCGGTGATAAGGTTTCACCATTATTATTGCTACTATTGTTGTTAGTGTTGCTATTATTGTCAGGCAACTTACCTTCAAGGTCAAGTTCTTTTCTAAGGTTATAATAATCGGATATTGCCTTTTGTAAATCGTCATAGTTACCTACCATAACACGTTTGTCAATATCAATGTCAACCCTTTGTAATGCCGTACTGTTGTTTCCCTTGACAGAAACAGCGAGATCCTTATACATTTGACGAATTAGTTCAATAATTTCTCCGCTTTCGTATGTTACTGTTCCAATACTATCGATAGCCAAAACAACGTCTAAAACTTCTTCTGCCACAAGCAAATAACCGTAATTAGAAACTAGCGGCTGTAAATTTGTTGCGAGTGAATCATAGAGTTCCCAAGCAGCAATATACTTTTCTTCTGACTCAGGAACAATTTTTCCTTCTTGCGTGTAGATAGCGTTTATTGTATCGATAACCTTATTAAGCTCAACAACTTGAGTTTCAGTAAGTTCTTCAGCGCAAACAACGGATTTTCCGTGAATTGCGAGAACATCAATAGCCAAATTATACGGCTTCCAGTTCCAAGGTGAAATTGTAATATACATTGATTTATCGGGATTTGTAAGTCGTGTAGCAGCGTCGCACAATGATGCGGGAAGCACACCCGTAGCACCTGCAACATCAAATACATAATCGCCCTCTGAATTCTTTTCGACCTTTAATTCCCAAACAACATCTTTAAGATATTCATAAGTGATACGAGAATCATTAATAATCACCACATCACTTTGACCCTCAACATGTGCGGTAAGAGTACCCTCTGAGAAGTCGAATATAAGAGCAAGTATGCTAGGCTCGCCTTGAACATACTCTGAGTAAAGAGATGTCCAGTCGGCTGCTGTATCATAAATATCAGCACAATAAAGAGCAAGTTTTTTAACCGAATCTTCAACTTCTAATCCACTAAACAGCATATGCAGACCGTCGAGCGTAACCTCACGGTTAATAAAACGTCTATAGTTTGTTCCAGCGTTTATCCATTCAAACTTTACACCGCCGTCTGCAATATCGTTATAGAACAGATTATTGGGCCAGTGATTGGTACCCGCAAGGTCCGCCGTGCTTATTGAATAATAGTTAAGACAAGGCTCATTAACCTCTTGCGTAATCTGCTCGTATCTATAGCGTGCCGCTACAAGAGTACTATAATTAACAACACAGCCCTTTTGTATATCGCTAAGTTTTACATAATCAGCTTCGCAAGCCTCTATTTTTGCTAAACTGTCAACAGTTACTATGCCAATAGTTTTAATTTTTTCTATAAGTGCTAATACCTCACTCATTTCTGTAGAAGTAAGATTATTGGCACATGCACTATTGCCATCATGTAGTGAAAGAACATTTAACGAACCTGTAGTTTGACCAGCCCAATCCCAAGGACAAATTGTTAAATAAACATTTTCAGTTTGGGTAAGCTTGTTGCATGCATCAAACATTTCTTTAGTAATAATGCCTGACACACCATTAATAGTTACGGTGTAACTGCCGTCACCGTTGTCATCCATAAACATTGACCACTCTTTACCCGCAAGAGCCTCATATTTAAGAGCATCGCTTTTAGCTATAACACTTATAGGATATGTATTATCATCGGCTGAAGCAATTCCAAGAGTACCGTCAACACCGTTTAATATCAGTGCAAGTGGGTAATAATAGCTTGTGCTATCTTTTAAAATCTGAGTGTATGATTCTTGCGAATCAAGGTCTGCAAGATATATTGCAATTGCATTTGACCCCTTTGTCGCTTCCCACCCGGAGAATACTGCGTGCAGACCGTCAAGCTTAACCTTTCGGTTTATACCTTGACGCATATTTGTTCCGGCATTTTTCCAATTAAATTTCATACCGCCACCGACAACATTTGTTATACCAACGCACTGCGTCCAATGGTTATATCCCATTGCATCGGTAGCAGAAAGTGAGTAAAGCATAATATCTTGTGATGCGGTAAGTTGAACATATATAGTTTCTGCTTCCTGAAGTGTACTTATATTGGTAACAAGTTCCTTTTCATCATCGGTAAGCACATTATACGCATTACGTGCATCAGCAATAGCACTACCGCTATCCTCCGTTACCGTACCAATTGCATCTATAAGAGCTATAACGTTCTCTACAGCCGCAGTGTCAATTACAGGCTCATCGGGGACGGTTGGATTTTTTTCGCCGTAAAGTGCAATATTTATAACTTGAGTATCCATAACAGTACCCTGAGCATTAAATCCGGTCTTACCGTCTTTAATTCCACTAACGCTGACAGCCCGCTTCATTTGACTATCTGAATAATCGTAGAATGTAATTGGTGTGCCGTTGACAGAAACCTCGATTGTACTTGGCGTAGAAACAACCTCGATAGCATAGGTACCCGCAGGATCCATTCCTACATCTTTAGCTACACCAATAAGTGATGAATAGGTTGTCGCCTCATAACCAATACGTATTTGATCTTCCACACCATAAAATACAATATACAAGCCTTCTTTTCCTTCAGAAGCTTCGTTGCTGTCTCTGACAGCAAGCGTCGGTAGACGATAACCGTTTGTATCGCTTAATACCAAGTCAAAGTTGTATTTGTATGATTTATCAGCCTCAAGCTCAACCGGTAACCAATCCCATTCGTAATCCTTGAGGGATATATTGGCCTGACCTTCTACAAGATTGGTATCCGACCATTCTATATTTGATTCTGCTCCCGATTGATCTACGCCTGCTTCACCGAAAATGGCAATGTTGGTAATTTGTGTATCCAACACATTACCCTGTGTGATAAAGCCTGCCTTTGCATCGGCAAACTCTTTTGTAGGTACCTGTGTCATAGGCTGATAGGTACCGCTGACCATGTCTGTGAAGGTAATTAAATTACCGTTCATATACACTTCAATAGCATTTGGTGTTGTAATAATATCTACCTTATAGGTACCGGCAGGTTTAAATCCTGCATCGCTCGCTACTGCTATTAACGAGTGGTTTGTCGTATATTCATATCCGATCCTAATTTGGTCGTCAAGATTATTAAATACTACATACAAACCGTCTGTGCCATCCGAATTTGCGCTTACATCACGCACAGCGACTGTTGGAAATCTGTAACCCGCTGTATCTGAGGCTATAATATCAAAGCTATATTTATATGATTTGTCAGCTTTGATTTGTGTAGGCATCCATTTCCAGAAATAGTCAAGAGTTAGATTTGGCTGTCCTGCTACGATGTTATTGTCGGACCATTCAATTGCATCTTGAGAATCATCCGATTCCTCGGCTCCTTCTACACCATAGACCGCAATATTGGCAACCTTTACGTCATAAACGGTGCCTTGGGCAATAAAACCTACTTTACTACCTGAAAAAGTTTTTGTAGGCACATGTGTAATAGACTGATAGGTGCCACTCACCATATCTGTGAAGGTAACCAAATTTCCGCCAAGATATACCTCAACGGCATCGGGATATGTTATTACCTCAACTTCATATGTACCGGCTTCCTTAACACCCGATGGTGATGCTACCGCTATCAATGAATTGTTTGTAGTATACTCGTATCCGATTCTTATTTGATCCAACGCTGCATTAAACACGATATATAATCCGCTGGAACCATCACAGTTGGCATCGCGTAAGCCAAGTGTGGTTAGTCGATAACCTTCTGTTGCCGAAGCCACAATGTCGAATTTAATCTTATATGTGTTTTCGGCCACAATATCTTTTGAAAGCCATCGGGCGTTTGGATCGCTAAGAACTATATCCCCCTGGCCTTCTACAAGATTGGTTTTTGACCATTCAATACCATTGTCGCCTGACGCAAAAACACCAAACGGTAACTGCGAACAAACGAGTATCAAGGCAACAAGAATTGAAACAATCCTTCTAAACCCTTTCATTTTTTTAACTCCTTTTCACGATATTTTTATAAAATTGCGATAATATTTTTCTCTACCAACGCAAAAATATATAATTGTTAGTTTGCAAGTCCTGAAAGTGCCATAGACTTAACTAATAGCTTTTGTCCAAACACAAACAGCACTATCAAAGGAAGCATAATTAAAATTGCTGCTGCATTTCGTAAAATCCCTGTCGCAAGTGGATCTGGGTTAAGTCCTACGCGAATATACATTGTTTCCACCACATTTGCGAGCACCGGCATTTCATTGAAATAGAGTGATGAATATGTCGTATCGGTCCATTGCCAACAAAATGAAAATACAAACACTGTTGCCATTGTTGTACGCGCATTAGGTAGCATAACACTAGTAAATGTTTTAATTGGACCGGCACCATCAATATATGCCGCTTCTTCAATAGAAACGGGCAATGAGCGAAACAGTTCGCGCATCATATAAATATAAAGTCCTTGTTTTATTCCCAATCCGGTTGTCGATAAAATTATTACCGGCCAAAAGGTGTCGGTTAAGGATACCACCTTTCCAAAAATGTTAAGGTAGTTAAAATCCAAATATCTGGCAATGCTGATTACCTGTACAGGTACTAGCATAATTAAAATTACAACAAAAAAGGCTAATTTGTTTCCTTTAAAATTAAAGCGCGCCAGTCCATAACCCACCATAGTACAAGAAAACACTTGCAAAACACCAACAATTAACGACAAAAGAAATGTATTGAGTGCCGACTGTGGTAATTTCATTTGTTCAAGTGCTTGCTGCCAATAATATGTTGAGCCTATACGTGGAACAATCCATACCGTAGAATCTAATAGATCATCCGGATGCATAAATGCCATAAGTATTTTGTACACAAACGGTTCAAGAATTATAAAAGCAAGACCAAATATTATAACAAAACGAAGTATCGAAAGCGGCCATTTTTTTATGCGCATTTTAGTCTTTTTAGAAATTTCCATTCAAATGCCCCCTTTACCCTACTTCACCGTTGTACTTAATAAAACGGTTAAGCACATACAATACTATGCCTACCATTATAAGTACTATTAAAAGATAAATAACGTACATCGCGGTTCCAAGTGAGAACATATTTGAGCGGAAAGCAAGCAAATTTATATACTCCGCTAAAACCGTATCCGTACGCGAAGTAAGATCCACAATTGTATATACGATCGATATACGTATATGAGGTCCCATCATAGGGAAGGTTATTTTCCAAAACGATTCCCAACCATTACAGCCCTCAACCTCAGCCGCTTCATACAGCGAGGGTGGTATTTCTTGAAGACCCGTAAGTAGTATAAATATCTGCATACCGCTTCGTTGCACAACGCTATAAATACCGCTTATTGCACTATCAATAATATCAATAATAAAATCGGGTAAATTCATTTGCAAAAGCATATTGCTGAGTCCCGAAACAAGTGATGTTTCAGACGAAGCCATATTAGATTCTACATTAGCCAATAAATCGGTATTGGCCTCGATTGATGAAATTATACCTGTTGATAAAATTACAGGAATAAAGAATATCAATCTTGCAATAGTTCTTCCGCGAAATCTACCGTTAAGTAATACAGCAATAAACATACTAAAAATGGTAATTACGGGAACATCAGTTAAAAAACTTTTAAGCTCATTAACCAAATATGGTACAAAATTAGCGTCCTTTGTAAAAGCGGCCTTATATTGCGAAAAACCCTCAAAGGTGGCATCGTACCCCGTTTTTCCAAGCTCTAGCGAACTTACAGAATATTGAAAAGTATGATACAGATTGGGAATAAAAACAAATAATACACCAATTATAAGAGGAAGAATAAAAAAGTATCCGTAATATCCCCTTTTACGTAATAGATTGCTTTTACCTTTTTTTACGAGAGCCATATTTTATACCCCCTCGCATCAACAGAATAGTTTTCTGAAATGTATTCGGTATCATTATAATTAACAATAACACCGGCGCCAGAAGCATATTGTGTAATGTATACTCCGTCGGCTAATTTTTTATGTGCAGTCATTTGACTTGCGCTTATTGAACTGTAATAATCACTCAATTCTGAATAAAACTCGCTTATCTTAACAAAATTATTTTTACTGTTCATTGAGTACATTCTTGCTTCATATTCGGTATCGTTTAGCACATGGTCGTTTTCGGTTATCAGCGACCAATAAAGGCCTGCGCCATATTCGAGCGACCTAAGCATTAGGTTATCGCTGTCGGTAGTCATATTCATTGCAACACCTGTATATGGTATACTTCCATGAACAACGAGTTGATAAAACGGTACTGAATCGGTTTCCATATCAAAATTCGATGAGTATAGCGGCACATTCAGCAGATAATCTGCTGTATCAAGTGAATATAAATAACCGTTTTCCGTAAGAATCGAAAACTCTTTATTTGCTTTATCCAATACCTTTTCCATAGCAACAGCCGACATACTACGATCATAATCCTTGTTTTTATCGTAATCACCATAAAGCAAACTACCTGCGCTAGAATAACTCAGTCCTATGCCCGAATTAGTTCCTAATGTCTTTTCGATCGATTTAATGTACGAAGTTGCTATATCCTGATAACAGGTTGGTGAAACAAGATTTCTGCTATATATTCCATCGTAATATTTACGTGTTATTATGTCATAATCCTTATTGATAACAAGGCTTCTGTTAATATATTTTGCCGTATCGCGTCTTACGGCAAATCCGTCAAAGGCTGTGTCAGTAAGCACCGTAGCAAAATCAGCATCTAGATAAAGCTGTCCGCCATTACCGCTTATGAATGATGCCAAATCTATTAGCTCAGATTTACTACCAACCTTTTTATACAGTGAAAACTTATTTTGTAATCCATTTGTTAAACCATTTTTGGTATACCCAAGCAGACGAACTGACAACCCGCTTAAATCAGAAATGTCAAGTTGTGATTTAATGTCGGCAAGCGTTGAAAGCACCGTTCGCTTTTGGTATGGTATACCCATAGCTGTCGCATCCTGCATTATAAGACAACTATAATCAACAAATAAATCGCTTTGCTTTTCTGTTTTTTCCGGTATTATGCCGTTATCGATATAATACTTTCTCACATAATCAGCCATTCCAACATAGTCTGAACTATCGCCCGATAGCAGTACATATCTGACTTGTGGATGCTCGTACTGAATATGCTTACCGTAAAGATTATATACCGGTATGCTTCGTTCCTCACCTAAATCAGTTACATCAAGAGAACATAAATTAAATGTAAAATATGCATTGTTTTGAGGATTACTTGCCGATATGGTATTTGCATGAAGAATTGCGTTGGCTTCACCGGATTCGGCTATTGCAAGCACCGCATTATCACCAAATGAAACACCATACAGCGGCAACAAAACCTCTTTAGCAAGTTGAGTTTTGCTATCGCTTTGTATTGATAAATCATTGCCGTAAACGGGCTGACTGTAATTTCCCTCTACGCCGTTAAAATCAATCAACGCTCCCGAGCCGTCAGGAACTAGGAAGTATCCGCTTTGTTCGCTGCTGGCACACGCAAAATATTCAAGCAAATCAATGCTGTACAAATGATAATTCTGCGACATTATTTCTATTTCTTCGGTTATAAGCTCTGCAGTAAATCCATCACTATTCAAGCGATATTCGACAACGATTTTAAATCCGGGTTCGTCGCTTTGTGCCGCTTCAACTCCAAGCTCATTCATAAGTTGTGTGTTGCGTTCTTCACTAAAGCCTACCTTTTCACAAGCATCGGATATTTCCATTTCATTGAGAGTGTCAACCGTATCTTTAAGTATATATAACGCCTGCTTTTTTAAAACAGGATATTTCTCAATCATTTCACTAAGCTCATCACTTGGACCATCATCGGTAGAATAAAGCTCATAATAACGTTTTATTCTGCGAATAATACTCTTTGAAAGTATGTCCTCATTACAAATCTCCTGCTCAAAAACTTGTACAGGCAGCACCTGCGGAACTAACAATTTTGCGGTAGCGCCCATAGTATAATACACACGGATGGCGTTATCGGTAAAACGCACTTCACACAGCTCTTTTTCAACACTGTCACCATTCGAGGTCATAACAAATTTAGTACTGTCCTTGTCATAATATGTAATACTAAGGTCAGACTTTATACGTTGAAGTGTTTCTGTAGAATATGCATCACTTGTAATCTGTGGAACCGAAGTATAACTTTGTCCGTTTGCAGTGTTAGTAATTGTAAAATGGGTTGTAGCCGCATCCATAACCAATTCAAGACTGCCGTTTGTAAGCTTAATGCTACCTTCGGAGGCTGTGTTCCAGTCCTTTGCACTGACAGTTTTTATACTATCGACAAAAGCCTTGTGTGAATATTCACCTGATGCACACCCCGACAGCACAAAAACAACCGCTAGCAAAACTGCCGCTACTTTGAAAAGGAAGAATAATTTATGTTTATTAATCATTTTTTTATCCTCCTTTTAATAGGTTCTAAATGCCATCTCGTTATATAATGACATAACAAAATCGGTTACATCCTGAATAATGTTAAGCAGTAACAATGCAATAAATAATATAAGACAAACACCAACTAACGTGCATATTGTTGTAAGCACGGTTTTGGATAAAGAGAAATTGTGTGTCATCATCATTCCAACAAACAAAAGTGCCAGTATCCATAAAAGTGTAAATATATCTATCATGTTATAAATCATAAGTTCTTGACTTGATAGAACGTGAGAAAATATAAACATAGGAACACTGAACACAATATATGGCTTTAAGGCGTAGCAAGAAAAAATCACAATATCCTTAAAACTACCCTCACCGTCCATCAGTGTGGTAAAGCACCAGTTTGCAACAACAAATAACAAAAGAGGTAAAAGAATTGTTGCACATTCATATAATGCATTTATTTGACTGCTTTCTTCTTCAAGTACAATATATCCGCTGAATTGTGCTCGTAAACCATACAAAACAGTAAATAACGCAAGTGTTATTAATGCGCCTCCAAGACTTCCCTTTTTTTCGCGCTTAATGTCCCAAAAACCATCAAAAGGATGTCGCATTGCGTAGCTTCCGTATGTATATTCGGCATAAAGCTTATTGGTTGAAATCTTGGTCCATAGTTTAGTCTTTTTAATTATCTTAACCACAAACACTACAATAACAGCAATAATAACAACCGCAAAAATCATTACGACCATATTAGACCGCAAAAAATCACTGCGCCAAGCTAAAAATGCTTCATCATATTCTTCGGTGGCATCAATGGTTTTAAGGGTGGTCATAGCTGCTTTATAGTTACCGTCAATAACATCAAGATTTGCAAGCTCTATAATCGCCAACGGATAGTGAGAACACATATCCTTAACATCTTTCCAGTAACTACGCGCTCTATCATACTCACCTGCATTGTGGGCACTTACTGCGTTTATAACAGCATTACCAAATTTAGTAAGCTTGTAAACATTAAGTGTATTTTTAGAGGAATCGATAACTAGTAGTTTATCGTTTACCAATTCAATAGAAGATGCCGAATAAAAGGTTCCTTTTTGTGAGCCATTTGCACCAAATGCATATAGTAGCTTTCCTTGATCGGTATATACATATATCTTACCTTGCTGAGAATCAAGCAGGTAATAAAATCCACTTTGGTCTATTGCGACATCAATAAAATACGGATTAAGTAGCAATCCGTTTGGACTAATATATTCAGCATCACCAAACTGATCCTCAAAACGAAGAACATCAGTGCCTTGGCTGTTTAGCTTTACAAACGGTGTGTTTTCAGTGTTTTTGGCTACCGCATAAATAAAGCCGTAATCATCCATATGCAATGCGTTATACTCTGTTGGAACATACTTATCAAGCTTAGCGCGTTGTTCTTTGCTTGCGATACGTCGCCATATTTGTTCAATAAAATCCGGTACTACCGAAGGAGCACCAAGAAATGTAGAAAATTCACCGTTTTCATCAATCTCGATAAGTCCTCGATTTATACCCTCGGCAATTATATAAATATTACCGGCCGCATCCACCGTAAGCTTTTGAGGTGTATACGTATAGTTGGGATCAAGAATTGAAATTTCAGGTCTACCTAAAATCTTTTTAAGCGCAAATGTTTCACAATCAATTTCTACAATTCGTTCGTTTTTAGAATCTGCCACATAAATAACTCCATCGCGTTCATAAACGCCGCTAGGTGCATTAAACGTGTCTTTAACACCATTGTTATCAAACTCCGTTATGGTATGTAACAAATTAAAAGAACTATCAAGCATAATTATGCGATTGTTTCCCGAGTCACATATAAAAAGATGCTCTCCGTTATAATACATATCTGACATACTTTTAAAGCTGTCAAGACCCAAATCAGATGCATCAAACGTTTGGTCACAAGAGTATGGCGCGGGAACAGCGAGTGGTGTTTCGCCGTTGCGGTAAACATAAGAATCATATGGAAGATCGTTTGTTGATGTTTCAGCCGATACGGTGACAGCAAAAGAAAAAAGCAAAAAAAGACATAGCGTTAAACAAAATATTCTTTTCATTTTTGCTATCAACCTCCATTTAATCTTTTATACCTGAAGACGCCATTGTATCAATAATATTACTTTGACTTACAACAAATATCGAAACAGGTACAAGCATCATAATAAATGTTACTGCCGCACCCACACCTGCACGCGAAATTCCGCTGGCAAGTATCTGGTTAAGTGCATATGGTAATGTTTTAAGTTCTTCTTTATAAATATAAGCACTGCTTCCTATTCCCCACAAACTTTGAACCGAAAGCAATATTAGCGTCAACCAAGCTGGTTTTACGTTGGGCATTACAATACCCCAAAAAATTTTCCACTGTGATGCGCCGTCAATTCGCGCCGCTTCAAGCAACGCATCGGGCATCTGTTCTATAAACTGTTTCATAAGATACAGTCCCAAAGAGCTGCCAAAAGCCGGAATAATAAGTGAAAGGTGACTGTCTATCCAATTCATTTTTGCCATAATTATGTAGGTTGGTATACGTGTTACTGTGGCGTTAAACATAAGAGATAGTACAATCGTATTAAAAATGATTAATCGACCGGGAAATTTCTTTTTTGCTAAAGAAAAGGCGCACATAGATGAAATAATTATATGTCCCGCCGTACCAACTGCTGTTATAAGCAGAGAGTTTACAATATATCTTAAAAAAGGTACCCATGAGTCAGACAATACGCTAAACATATCACGGAAATTTTTGAGCGTTGGATTTGATGGCCATAATTTTGGTGGAAAAACCCATAATTCATCAAGTGGTTTAAAAGCATTTCCAACAATTATAATCATAGGCAATGCCATAAAAACGGCAAAAACCATAAGCACACAAAACATAGCCATAGTTCCTATACGGGAACGGTTTACACGCTTTCCGCGAATGACCGCTGCAAAAGAATGTTTCATATTTTTCTCCATTCTGCCAATAAACTTCGGCACTTTTACATAGTGGTAATCAATCGCCAATACCTCGCAACAAGCGTTGTATTAAGCTGTTAGCTCCCACCATAATTATAAAGAGCATTACAGCTATAGCGCATGCGTATCCCATTTCATATCTTATATTACCGTAGTCTTGCATATGATGAACCAATGTATGTAGTCCATAATTAGTACTCGGAAAACCAAATATTCCAGAGATAATATCGCCCATACCAAACGAACTTGTTATACTCATAACCGCACCAAACATCATCTGCGGCTTAATTGCGGGTAATGTAATGTACCAAAGCTCTTGCCAACGGTTTTTAAGTCCGTCAACAGCTGCAGCTTCATAAAGGCTTTTATCAATATTTCTAAATCCAGCAACAAACGACAGAAAGCCTGCGCCAAAGCTCATCCAAATTATTACAATAATTGCAGCCACCATCATATACTGCTCATCGGTGGTCCATTGTATTGGTGTATACACAATATTAAAATTCAACAAAATTCCGTTTAAGTATCCGTACGAGTCGCCGCTATATATTATTTGCCATATCATATATGCGCCGCCGCTGATTGTAGGTGCATAAAATAAAAGAGTTAAAAATGCACGCAATTTTGGCCCAAACTCATTTAAAACCCATGCAAGAAAAAGACTTAAAATAAATCCTATAGGTCCTGTGATAACTGATAAAATCAATGTGTTTTTAAAGGCCAACATAAACAGGCTATCTTCTACCAATAAGTGAACATAGTTGTCAAATCCGACAAATGAAGGTGTTTCAAGCACATTAAAATATGTAAAGCTTAAAATTACAGCAATAATTACAGGTAATACCGTGAATACAAAAAATATTAGCAAATATGGCATCATAAAAAGATAGTCTTCCGCATAACCTCGCATTTTACGAAGCCTTGATGTGTTTTTTTGCGGAGATTTATCCTTTTGGATTCTAATATTTTTAATAAAAGTCACTTAAAACACCTCACTTTATTCTAATCCGAATTCTTCTCGCTTTCGGATAATTTCATAATTTATATTCTCTGTAGCTTCATTCATAGATTCTCTGACCGATTCGTCCTCATAAACAATTTTGCGAAAAGCGAAATTAAATTCACGGTCAGTTATATATCCGCCAGCTATTTGCGGGTAGGCTTTAATTTGAAGTCGTTGTTTTTCAAGCTGTTGTTTGATATCTGCATCCCATTTTATCAAATCCATTGCCTCAATATTTGCAGTGTTATAACGCGCGGCCATACCTACAACGCTCTCAAGATCACGACCATAGGTAGATTGGACCTCTGTTGACTGAAGCCATTTTACAAACCTCCACGATGATTCGATATCCTTTGAACTGTTCATAATTACGGTTCCCGTAACTGTAGAGGTTGAAATATTACTAATACTTCCATCAGCGTTTTCAACACCGGGCATAACCAACATGCTCCAAGCGCCATCGATTTCAGGCGCAAAAACAGTTAATTGATTATAAAATAAATAATCACTTATAAGTATAGGCATTTCACCCGAACGAAAGCGGTTAGCTGCATCAAAAGCAAGGTCTAGCTTGTACTGAGAATAAAGTTTTTCAAACAAATTCATTGACCTAATAGCCTCGGCCGATGACAAGCCTGATGCGGTGTCGTTTTCAATATAAAGCTCGCCACCCATTTGATAAAACATACTTAAGTATGTATTAATATTGGCAGGTACACCAACGCTTAGGCCGTTTTTTTGCACTACGGGAAGCACTTTTTGTAAAAGACTGTCCCATGTGGCTAATTTATCTGTTGTAATGCCAAGCTCATCAATAACATCAGTTCTATAAAACAACATTGTATATGAAAGCGTATCTGGCAATGCATAAACACCGCCTTCAAATTCAAACGGCACTATTGATTCCTTGTAAAAACGTTTTGATACTTCGTTATAATCAGGAAAAGATTTAAGATCTACCAATGCCCCACGCAAAGCAAGGTTTAAGGGTTCGGTTTGACCAAGTCCAAGCGTTACATCAGGTCCTGTGCCCGCAAGCAATGCGGGTAAAAGTGAATCTGGTGAAACAATCTGCAAATCAACGGCAATACTGGAATCCGGTGTGAATTTTTGACTTATCAAAGACTTTAATATTTGTGCCTGATCACGACCGGCATTCATCCAAACCGTTATTTCCTTATCAGCATTTTCTTCAATTTCTCCAATAGAAGAATAGTCGCTTACATATGAATATAGGAATTGACGGATATGGTGACCAAGTGTTTTGAAAAATCCTGCATTTTCATCAGGAAGATTTTCGCCGCTTGATGTTATATATATTTTATCAAGTGTAAGAGGCTGCTCCGATACATTGTTACGCCAAGTTCCAAGCGATGAAATCGCCTCTCGATAGGTGGTAAGGCGCTTTGCAATAGTATCAGTGTCCTCGAGCATCCAATCAATCTGATTATAAAGACGTTTTATTGTGTCGGTTCCCTGATTACCCGAAAAACCAAGACTACGTATTTTTTCCTCTAACGATTTTAGTTCTTTGCTTAAGGTTTTCATATAATCCAAAACATCTGGAATAACCTTATCAAACTCATAACTTGCATATAAGTCAGGAGAAACACCGGTTACAACTACTATTTTTCTATAAACGCCGTTTAGTTCTGTAATTAAGCGATCTGTTTCAGCAATTATTTCGTGATAACTACCAAGTCCTACCTGCAATCTTATAGTGTGCTCGCCTTTGGTCAAATAAAATTTATATGGCACAAAATTGTCGCCATCTTCATATCCACAAGTATACATTTCCCAAACACTTGAATATGGAAAACATATATTAGAAGCTTCTATAAACGGGAGTTCATTATCAATATACAGTTCGCGGACACTTACAGCGTCACTTTTATTGTTTTGTTTAAAGTGGAACGACAATTCATATAGTCCGTCTTTTTTTGCATCTATAGTCCACTCTATCCACTGACCTGCAGTTTTCCACTGTGTGCCGCCCACCGCATTATAGTATATTAGCTCTGCGCTATACGGTGTTATAGCAGCTGACGAACGATCTGTTATAGGATAAAGACTTTGGGTTGATTTTACCGATTTTCCCTCCGCCTCAAACGTCAGATTCTGAACACTGGCCGACTTGTATCCTTTTTCTTTATATTCAGCCATAACCTCGTTGTAGCTTTTTGCTTTTACCGAAGAACTAAGTGTTACTTTTTTTATTAGACAACGTTCACGCGATACTTGAATTGTTAAAGTATGCGAGCCCTTTGAAAAATAATACTCCAAATCGCCAGAAGAAGCGTCAAGCGCACGTAACTTCTTTGTACGCCACATTTGTGCTTCAACTTGATTAGGACGAATTTGATTTCCATATATATCATATTGCTCGGTGTTATCGTTCACCCAACTGCGTTCCAATGGTAAATTTGACGATTCAGAAAAAGGAAGTTGCCCGTCGACAAGCACATCAATACTTATTGAATCATATGTATCGGGAAGAGCAAAATACTCAACCTCTATCCAATAATTTCCTTCTAAAGCAATATCTACATTCCATGTTGCACTATCGCCCTCTTCAAGAGAAAGGACCTTACCCTTGTCAGCGTCATCCTTTAAAGTTGCATCTGTAGCCGCTTCTGCACCCAATTCATATTTTTCCGAAAACTGAGATTGTGAGTTTACCTTATAGTCAGAATATTTTATATTTGATGAAACTCCAAAGACTAAACAAGGTGTTATTATAACAAGAGCAAGCACAATAGAAATTATCGATAATAAGCTCTTTTTCATAAACCAACATTCCTTTCTCAATTATTTTAAAATATAATCGAAGCATATTTAACCGCAATGGCAACAGCAACAACAATGGCTGTTATACACAATTATCTACTCCTACTTAACTGCTTCTATAAGTATTACCGCCATATCACCGGCATCAACCTTAACACTTACCGATTTTTTGTCGGTTTTAATATCGTAACCGTGCAATATTTCGGTTATTGTATACTCTGAATCATTAAGACCCATATCTGTATATGGTATCTGGGCAGTTATTTGGGCCTCGACATCTAAAGTGTTCGGTAATACAAGTACTCCGTGATTATCAAAATATCTTGCATATGCCTGAAGCTTGCAGTTTGATTCAACCTTGCATATATTCGATTCACGATGATTTTCAGGAAAATATTCAAAGATATCCGGATACAGACGACGAACTCGCATCATATTTGTCATAGCTTCAAGATATGCTTTATTTTTCGGATCATCGATTAAATCCCAACGAATAACATTGTTAAACAATACACGGCCTGTTTCAAGCGGATTGTTCCACTCTTCACCAAGAAACCATAACGGAATATATGGCCCAAAAATTGCCTGATAACCCGCGCGTATTTTATCGCCTTCGAGGCAAGGACGTGGATTATCGTGACAAGCAAGACACAAGCAATAAAATCTTGCCATACCGCCAAGTCCGCGATCTTGTGTATAAATTGTTCCGTGACCGTTACCGTTTTTAACAGCGTCAACAATATTAAGACGTTCGGTAAACATTGTATGCATATTCCAACGTTCAGGATCCTCATTGGTTATTTGTTCGTCAAAATCATATGCTTCATCACGTTCGCTGGTACACTCGGCAATAAACATAAGTTTTCTACCCATATCAAGCAGTCTTTTACGAATGCCCGCAATATACTGATGACCGGTTACAAACGGCTCAAGGTCAACACGGTAACCATCTATTCCGGTTTTAAGTGCAACCTCAACCATCTGATCAGCAAACCAAGTTTTAAGGCCTTCGCTATGCCAATTCCACTTATAGCCGCCCCAAACCTCTAACTTTCCACTGTACCAATCAGGATGTTCTTCAACAAGTGGACTTTCTTTTACTGTACCCCAAACGATAGCATCTAAAATAATGCGTATATCGCGCTTATGAGCTTCGTCAACAAACCATTTAACAACCTTCCAGCTTTCCTCGTACGTGTCTTTACCTGTAAGCGCAGGATTAACGGTATGTATACCCATATTTCCGTAACCGTTACCGGATGTTCCTTTATCATAAATAGGTGTAAGCCACAGTGCGTTAACACCCATTTTTGCATAATGGTCTAAAACGCGAATTGCCGCCTCAAAGGTACCCTCATCGGTTGCGCTTTCTATTCTCAGTTCAGCAAGAACCATACTCTTTACCCAATCAGGATGCCATGATTCCATTTCAACTTGATCATCAGGTACATATTTAGGCATTATTGGTCTTGTGATTTCCATTTTTAAAACCTCACTTTTTAATAATATTTATTATTCCGCTTGTATAATTTCAACTGTAATTTCTTCTATTCCAAAAGGAATAACGCCATAATTATCGTCCCATATATTTTTGCCGTAAAGTTCAGGAACCATAAATCCGGTAAGCGCATCCCAACGCCCCTCAAACGTAGCTGGACCTATCAGGTAGCTCTCTCCATTAACATGATGATGTGGGCCAAATAGATTACGGTTACTACCAATTAAGGTGATTGTGATTTCCTCATTATCAGCAAACGGTATGTCTGTAACATCAAATTTCGCAGGGCATTTGCTTGAATAAAGCTTTTTACCACCACATTCAAATGCTACTAAAGTACCATGATAATTATCGACGCATATTATGGTTCTTCTGCCGTCAATTTTTTCAGGTGCCGGAATTTTATAGCAAGCATTTCCGCGATAAAACCACATATTTTGCTTTGTAAGGTCACCTAAACATTTTTTTGTAGGCGGCACAAGTGTAAACCCTCCGCCAACGCTATAGCAATATCCTCTATCGGTTATATCACCATCTGTTACAACATCAAAGTCACCTAAAATATAAATGCTTTCAGGTTCTACCGGATAACAGAATCTGTTGCGTTCTGTTTCAAACATTTCAAGTAATCCATCAGAATTTTTCTTAGGCTTTACCGAATAATGCACTGTTACTGTATTTAAACCTTCATTGACGTGTTCTGAAATATCATAAAGTCCTATACAGTTATCTATCCACCAATCTAGGCGCCTATCGCTAACAGAAATGCCATTTACCTCTATTTTTTTACACTCGATATCTTCAACAGCAACATTAAGTGTTTTTGCCACTGATAAGCATTTGCAATAAAAACTGTATCGTACTGCAAAATCAAGCTCTCTACCGTCGGTTTTTTCGTATATCTTATCAAGCAAGCGAATAACCGGTTCACTCGGTGCAAATGTTTTTCCACCGTCAAGCGAAAGCTCGGCGTAGTCAATAGTAAGTGAATTTTTTTCACAAAGATATATATCTGTTGGTTCTACCGCACATTTAGAAACCATACGCTTCTGTGGCATAATATATTGCTCATTGGTCATATCAAGCTCTATGACAGTATTTGTGAATGCATCAATTGTAATGGGTACCAATATACCATCATCAAAATATTTAACCGCCAACTTCTGACGACTTCCGTCGTATAAATTAACTTCGTATACCGTTGCTTTTTTATCAAAGCGCAAAAATATATTTTGAGATAAAAATGTATCATCGGTCCAAATATGTACACGGTATCCGTTTTCTATATGTCTTGTATGTAAACGCAGATTACTTACAGGTTTAAGATTATCTGTTCTAACGGCAGAGATTGTTCTTTTTATACCGTAATACTCAACGTATTTTTCAAAAGTATTTCTACGATTTACTATTATTGCAGGTGTCTCCCCGCACCAGTTGCGCGGCAAACGGTTTACCGCTATAAGACGACCGCCCGATTTCACAAAATCGCAAAGCAACGTGCATAGTTTTTTATCTATTTCAATAGTTTCCGATAGAATAACAGTGTCGTACTTTACATTACCCAAACGCAAATTTCCGTTTTCAACAACAGAATCACGGCAGAGCAAAAATTCATCACCATAATCGAAATCAAGCTGCATATCCAATAAATTTTCAGATAATTCTCTGAATTCTGAGGCAATACGCTTGATTTCGGTTTGATTATGTTGCTCGTCCTGATAACTGCTTTTTATACTACTTTGTGGTGGAATAACCAAGGTATGAAGCTCGCGCTCACCCTGCGTCATAAGAGAATTAAGTCTTTGCATCCAGTTAGCAAACCCTTTAAATTCATTCCACCACGGTTCTTGATAAGAATAAAACGCCGGATAATCACGCTTGCGTCTTCCTTCGATAGAGTAGGCCGACAAATGATAACATGGCTTTGTAATACCCAAAACCGACTGTCCGCCCCATATCCACTCAAGGCGTTTAAAGGTAACTCCCCAGCCCGCGCAACCAAACGTTTCGCTAAGCACATTGCCGTCACAATATTGACGTGAAACACTTGATGCCTGCTTCATAAGCACCGGACTTGCCACACGCGAACCAAGATGATCAATAGCTGGGAGCTGCATAGCGCTGTAGTTGCGCATTAGATCGCCACAGGAAGCAGTTTGTTGACACAAACCATCCTCTGCCGCAAAGTGACCTGTAAGCTTAACACCATGCTTACTGCACCATTCCGACAACTGCCAAACAAAGTTTTTATAATACAAATCAGATACTATATTCCAAAAACTTAGTTTAAATTGTTCGGCTTCTGAAGTATCAAAGGCCAAAAGCCACAGTTTATCTAACAATTCACAGTTTTCCTTGCACCTATATGCATCACACAAACTAATGCTCCACGGATATCCGGAATTATTCATTTGAGGTTCATCAGTGAAAAAACCTTTTATAACGGTTCCAAAATACTCGCCCATTTTTGCGTAATATTTTTCGTGGGTGCTTTTTATGAACTCGACCGTCACGTTTGGATTCATCAAATCCACATAATGACTATCAGCTTCATACCAAAAAACTATCGAATCAGGAGAAGTACTATCCGTTATAGCAAGTTCAGAACGTTCATACTCTCCTTCACCTTTTTTATTGTAAACCGCAACAATCTGATGAGAAGATAAATCTGACAGACTTAAATCTTTAAAAACGGAATACTGCAAGCATTTGTGCCAATAATCCTCACCAAGTGCCGTAACAGCGCCACCGCCAAATCCGCTTGGCCAACCTTCCTCGTCATAAATCCAAACTTCTAATCCAAGTTCGCTTGCCCGTGCTGCAGCGTATTTGAACAGTTCAAACCATTCCTCGCCCATATACTGTATTTTCAGACCGCCTCGGGCGTGAATAACAACACCGCCTATGCGTCCATCAGCAAAATCTTTAAGTTGTTTATCTATGCCTTCGCGAGTAATTTCACTGTTCCAACTCCAAAAACAAACCGACACATTTTTGTTGCATATTTCCATCTTTTCACCCCTTTTTTAATGACAAAATTGCATATATATATATTTACATTATTTTACTTTTATATATTAGCATAAAACACTAATTAAGTCAATCGGTTTAATAAAGATTTTTTATTGCTTAATCACCTCGTTGTTAAAAAATAAATCGTTATATTTATGCAATATTAACAAATTTTAGATGCTTTTATTTTATTGAATTCAATCGATTGAATTATTACTCTTGCACTTGCAATCATATGTAAAAAATGGTAAAATTATAATATGATTATACTTGTAAATTAAATTTAAGGAAGCTGATTATGTCCGTTACAATTTATGACATTGCCAAAGAAGCCGGTGTATCGCCATCTACCGTGTCGCTTACTATGAACAACAGCGAAAAAATAAAGGAAGATACCAAACAATATGTCCGCGAGGTAGCCAAACGCTTGGGATACACACCGAACTACGCAGCACGAAGTCTTATCAACAATAGATCGTTTACCATAGGAGTTGTAGTTCCAAATCTGACAAATCCTGTTTTTACTACAACGCTAAGCGAAATTGTTCACACAGCAAACGATTACGGCTATAACATTATGTTAGGGTCATCGGAACAGTCGATCGACAAAGAACGTAACTACATTCAAATGTTATCCGAACAACGTGTAGATGGTATTGTTCTTTTTCCCTCATTTCTTGAAGAACTTTTTCCCGAGTTTATAAAGGGAAAGGACGATGCTACTATTCCATTAGTTTTATGTGGCAGTTCAACTAAATCAAGCGAAAAAATCACCTTTGTAAAATGCGATAACCATATGGGCGGATATTTAGCCACCGAGCATCTTATAAAGTGTGGCAAAAAACGTATTGCTTGTTTGTGTGCTGTTAAAGAAAAATCTCAAGCACAAAGTCGTATATCCGGCTATCGCGATGCTCATGAGTTTTTTGGACTTGCATACGACGAAAACCTTATTTGTTTTTGCCAAAACGAGCCTGACGACATATTTAATTCTACAATATCTCTTATCGAAAATCATAATGTTGATGCTTTTTTCTGTCTCTTCGACGATATGTGTCTCCCCGTTATAAAGGCTGTGCAATCGTTGGGCAAATCCATACCCGATGATATAGCTATTGTTGGATACGACAACATTGACAGTTCGTCACACCTGCCAATTCCACTTACCTCGATTGATACCCATTCAAGATCCATTGGTAGCATGGCAATTAAGCAGCTTATTAACAAAATAGAGAATCCGACATCTGAGGTCCGAAAGATTATTTTAAAACCCGAACTTGTAGTACGCGAAAGCACCGTAAAAAATGCATAAATTAAATAAGCAAAGGCTGTTGCGAAAATCGCAACAGCCTTTTTTATTGTACATATAGTAAACCAAATTGATTCTTAGAATATATTAACCAAGCTGTACATCCCAACCATTGATATATCTCATAATCAAAGCATAATCCTTATTGCCGATTTTGCCGTTTGAATCAACATCAGCTACATCGAGATCAATTTCAACATTCCAGTTGTTCATATACTGCATAAGCAATGCAAGGTCTTTATTGTCAACAGATCTATCCCCGTTAACATCGCCTGCCAACTTGCCTTTTACGCCAACAGTTGCAGTAATGGTTTCTGCGGGAATATCGTTAAACTTAGCGTTGAAAATATTACCTGTGTTATCCGGAACAATAGAAATATCATAATTACCTTCAGCGGCATCGTCTTTAACTCTAAATGTCACTATAGCAAATGTTCCGTTTGTGAATATGTTTTTGCTAAACGGATTAACCCAGTTTACAGCAAATGGATTTGCTGTAATATCGCCAAAGTTATAGCAGTTAATATTCTCGCCTAAGCTTTCTATTGTTTTGTCGAAATTGCCTTCTTTAACACCTACTAATTCAAATACATTTGAATCATAAGCAACATCCAACTTAGCTGAGATTATACCGGGGTTACTGTCAACCGAGATAACAACGTCAAACTCGTCACCTACGTAAGCCTCTGTATTTTGGGTTGAGAACACAATTGGAGTAATCTGTTCTTTGCCAAACTCAGTATACACAGCAAAGTCAGAAATAACGGTGTCCAAAACTGTGCCCTGAGCGTTAAAGCCTGCTTTACCGTCCTTGAGTCCGCTTACAGGGATTACTGTTTTTGACTGATAGCCGTCAAGCATATCTATAAATACAACAGGTGTACCGTCTACAAACACTTCAATAGTGGTTGGTGTCGTTATAACCTCTACATCAAAATTCGCTCCGGCAACAACACCGTAATTAGATGCCGTTGCTACCGCAATGAGTGCCTTATCTGTTGTATACTCATAGCCAATTCTGATTTGGTCTAACAGAACATTAAACACAATGAATAAGCCCTCGGAACCATCAGTTGCTGCACTGCTATCGCGTACTGCAAATGTAGGTAATAAATAGCCTTCGGTAGTGGTTGTATTTACATTAAAGTTATATTTGTATGATGCGTCAGCATAAATGTGTCCCGGAATCGAATCCCAGAAATAATCGGTAAGTGTAATACTGGGGAAACCGTCTACCATATTGGTCTCTGACCATCTTGGAGTATCCATTGCTTCAACGTTTTTATCTCTGTAAATAGCTATATCGGTAATTTGGGTATCCAATACATTACCCTGTGTGATAAAGCCAGCCTTTGCATCGGCAAACTCTTTTGTAGGTACCTGTGTCATAGATTGATAAGTACCGCTGACCATATCGGTAAAAGTCATCAAATTACCGTTCATATACACTTCAATAGCATTTGGTGTTGTAATAATATCTACCTTATAGGTGCCGGCAGGCTTAAATCCTGCATTCATCGCTACCGCTATAAGTGAAGAATTTGTTGTATTTTCATAACCAATTCTAATCTGATCATCTGCATTATTAAAGACTACATATAAACCGTCTGTACCATCGGAATTTGCGCTTACATCACGCACAGCGACTGTTGGAAATCTATAGCCTTCTGTGTTCGAAGCTATAATATCAAAGCTGTATTTGTACGATTCGCTACCTTTAATTGTTGGAGTCATCCATTTCCAGAAATAGTCAAGAGTTAGATTTGGCTGTCCTGCTACGATGTTGTTATCAGACCATTCAATTTCAGGCTCAACAGGCTCTTCAGCGCCTGATTCACAGTAAAGCGCGATGTCGCTGATGGTGATATCCGGATGTGAGCCCTGACCGATAAAGCCAATCTTACCGTCTGCAATACGCTTGCTTACGGGGATTTGTGTAGCAGTGCCACCAGAGGTAAGGTACATAGTTTGAAGCTGACCAGCAACATAAAGCTCGACATAATCCGGCATAATTACGATAGAAATTGGGTATCCCACGCCGGCAGCGATAACACCAACACCCTCAACGGCGGTTTGAGAAGCATTACTAATATCGTTTTCTGCAAAACGAAGCTGACCTGTACCGTCACCTGCATCATTCCAAGCGCCAAATGAAATAAGGTCGCTTTCGGATTGACGAAGCATGTTGGACATATAGTTCCAATTACCTGCAACGTTGGTGTTGAAGGTTATGGTATAGTCAAGTCGATAACCAGTATCCCCATCAAGTGTTACGTCAAGGTACGCAGGATTGTAGCCGTTAAGTACAATGTCTCCCTGACCTTCTACAAGATTTGTTGTTGACCATTCGATGCCATCAGCCGCAAATACGCCCATAGGTATCTGCAAGCATATAAGCACAACTGCTATAATTACTGCCAATAATTTTTTGAAGTTTTTCATAATTTTTTCTCCTTTTTTAAATTTATGCCATTGACATTGTTTAATTTGTCTTAACATCTCCCTTTCAAATTAAATTTTCCGTACACAATCAATCGATTTAATAAATATTTTTTTATATTTTAATACAATTTAAACAATATTTCAATAAGAATTTTTATTTTTTTATAAAAAATGCATTATTTTTTTGCATAAATACTCAAATAAAATTAATTCGATTGAATTTTTACTTAAAAAATTTTTACCAAAAACTATACTTATTTAAATGATTCATCAAGTATTTGCACTTCTATTCCCAGCAGCTTAGCCACTGTTTTCCACTCTTCTATGTAATCGCCGTACACACCGTGAATGTGATTACAGGGATAATATTTTAGAAACGTTTCAGCAGATGGTGCAACCTTTGTGAACGCAACCGGCCATTGCGGCGTTGCCATACCACCAAGTTTTTCCATCTTTTCACGATCAAACTGGACAATTTCTGCCGGAACAAGCGTAAGATAATATTTATCCTTTTTTCGCGCTAGGCGTGCCATTGTAACCTTACCCGGTGCCGCAAAATAATGAACACTGCCACCGCCTGCAGGATAATCTTTTGATTCGGGCAAAAGCGACACATATTTCATATTTTCATATGGGTCTTCCGAGCCGCCGGCATAGTACGTAGCAGAGGTTCCCGAATTACCAAAAAACCAAACATTCTCCGATTGCTCATAATGACGAACATCTGCAAAAAGCACGGGTTTGCCTGTCATATACTTAAATATCTGCATAGTGAGTGCGCCGTCCATATCCGATTCGGTTGCTGCCACAATAGGCTCGTGCTCACCATCCATATCGTATGAATCGTTTAAAAAAGCTTCGGCAAGATCGACGGTAACATACCAATCGGTTAAATCACCGTGCGCCTTGATTCCTACAAAATCAAGACCGCGCTCATCAATAATATTTCTAAGGCCATAATAAGAACGTATCTGAGTTTCGAGCTTTTCCGGAGTAAAGTTAGAATCGTTATATCCAACCGTTCGAGCGTGCTCTTCAAGCCAAAGCCTTGCTTTTTTCACCTTGTCGTCAGAAACCATTTCGCCATATCTGACAATATCATACTGCTCAATATCTTCCACATCAATACCAAACATCTTTTGCCATTGATCAAGATTGGCAACAGCAGTATACATACCCATTGGTCTGCCACCAAAATTACCGTATGTGTTTCCGCGAAGTCTTCCAACAGAGGCTGCTGCGCGAATAAATGCCATTACTCGACGTAAAACTTCAGGGTCCTCTATTTTGCCCCATATTCTTTCGTATTGAACGCCCAACTGGTCAAAAGTTCCTGCTGCGGCCATCATGCCAACCATTCCACATTCAGAAGGATGAATATTGCAAAACAAAATATATGGTCCCGGCGCATAATTTGCAGCTACCGCACTAAACTGCGGATAGCACCATATAGCATAGTTAAAAATGGTAAGTTCAACACCGGCATCCTTAAGCCGCATCGCTTCTTCTTTGGCGGCAGTATTAGAATTAATAGGAGCTGTTCCCGCAACAACCTCTACCTGTCCGGTTGCTTCAAGTGCAGCCTTTATGGCATTTTGGTATTGCATATTCATTTCAAACTGTGTCTCGTGCAGATACGATCTGCCGTCTGACATTGTCAATAATCCGACCTTATATTTTTTCATAAATTTGGTCTCCCTTTTATTTCGTTAAAAATAATCTTTATAAATTCTCTTTACTCTGCAAATACACACAATACTCATACTTGCTTGCAACCAATTTATTTACGCTATACTCGAAAATTCCTAAACTATTATTAGTGATTCTGCGACTACATAGCAACGGATCACCAACATTTATATTCAATAACTGTGATTCGGTAAAGGAGGCCACTGTCGCCGAAAGATACTCGACTGCTTCTCGCATCAATATGCCGTATTTCTCTTCAAGAAATGCATAAAGCCCCGAAAAAGTATTAACATAACTCTCTAACTCCGGTGTCTGTCCAACCTTAAGATAATTAATCATTATAGCAATCGGTTCTCCGTCAGCGCACTGTATTCGTTGTATCTGATAAACCTCTTCACCGGGTGTGATTTGTAACGCCTTTGCCACATCGGGCGATGAAGAAACAATCCTTATATCCATACCCTTTGTTGTAACAACACAACCCTTTGTGATTAATGTTTCAGTTATGGAACTGACACAATTAAGCTTTTGCACGGTAGATGCATCTAAAACCTCTGTTCCCTTGCCCTGTGTCACCTTTATGTAACCATCATCAACCAACATTCCAATAGCCTTGCGAATAGTTGTTCTACTGACAGCAAATTCCGCACAAAGTTCTGGTTCGGTAGGCAGTAATGTGCCACACGGGTATTTCTTTTCTTTAATTTGTTGTTTTAAAGCATGATAAACCGTAAGATACGTCGGTATTCTTGCCATGTTTTATCCTTTCTTGTTTAATATGTTAAATCACGGTGTAACAACCGTCAATAACAATATTACTGCCCGATGTATAGGTTGAAGCATCAGATGCAAGATAAATTACCGCACCACCAAGTTCTTCCGGCTTGCCCATTCTTCCGAACGGGATTTTACTTACCCATGCATCCTTCCAATCCTGTCTTACTTCCTTGATCATATCTGTAGCTATATATCCGGGGCTTATACAGTTAACACGTATATTTTTATCAGCCCACTCAATTGCTAAAGATTTTGTCATTTGAATAACTGCCGCTTTAGATGAATTATAATGCGTGTGACTTTGAGGGATATTTACTATTAATCCTGACATAGAGGCTGTATTTATAATGGAGCCTCCTTTATTTTGCGAAATAAGGTATTTGGCAAAAGCTGTTGCCACATAAAAAACACCATTAACGTTAACATCTAGAACCTTTTTCCAGCCTTCAGGTGTGATTTCAAGAGCCGGAGTATGAGGTCCGATACCCGCATTGTTAAATAAAATGTCTAACGTACCCATAGCATCTGCTGATTTATTCACCGTATCGGTAACCTGTTCCGGATTTGTAACATCACAAACAAAAGCACACGCGCGAACACCGTATTCTTTTGCAATCTCATTGGCAACCTCTGTTGCATCGATAAGATCCCATAAAACAATATCGGCACCTGCATCTGCAAGTGACATTGCAACGGACTTTCCTATTCCGCGATATCCACCCGTAATAACAGCCACTTTCCCTTTTAAATTAAAAATATCGTTTTTCATATGTACTATTCCCTTCTAAAATATTAATGAATTGTGTATCCGCCATCTACAACCAGATTTTCTCCGGTTATCATATTTGATGCATCGCTGGCCAAAAACAATGCCGCACAGGCAATTTCTACAGGTTGACAATAACGACCTGCAGGTGTGTTTTCGATTGTTTTGGTGTGTCGCGGTTCTTCATACCAAAAACCCTCAGTCATCGGAGTCTTGGTAACCGTAGGGGAAATTGCATTAACCTGTATACCATATTTACCCCATTCATAAGCCAATGATTTTGTCATAGAGATAACGCCCGCTTTAGAGGCACTATAAGCCACGTGCTTATCAATAGACACCAAACCCGCCTGTGAAGCAAGACTTATTATCTTTCCACCAGTTTTGGCATTAATCATCTCTTGACCCAATCGTTGAGACATAAAAAATGTTCCTGAAAGGTTAATATCAATAACCTTTCGCCAAGTTTTTTCAGACATTTCCTCTGCCCATTCTATATCACCAACTCCGGCACTGTTAACAAGAACATCTATCTTACCGTGATCTGATATTATTTTTTCGGCAAGTGCATTTACCGACGATGTATTAGAAATATCAACCACATATCCGTATGCATTAGATAATTTACTTGCCGCATCAACTACCTTTTCCCCGCTTAAATCACAAATACATACTACTGCGCCTTTTTCACTAAAAAGTTCTGCTGTTGCTAGTCCAATACCAGAGGCACCGCCTGTAATAACAGCCACCTTTCCGTCAAGACGAAAGTCGGTTTTACAAGGATTACTAACCATTTTTATCAACCTTTCTCATTGCAGCCTGCATATAATCACCAAGCTCGGCCGCTATTTCGTTTATGTGAGTGAATACTGTGAAAAGTTTATCGTATTTATTGGCTGATGCTTCGCAAGGTAAATACAACTTATTCACGCATTGAAGTTCCTTTAAGGGAGAATAATCTTTCCAAATACCAATTCCACGTGCCGCTATTGCTGCCGCGCCAAGAGAAGCTGCATCTTGATCGATGTTGCTTTTTGCTATTGGCATATTAAACACATCGGCAAACATCTGCATCCAAAACGGACTTTTGCTACCGCCACCACAAAATAAAATACTATCCGACAACTCAACCTTTTCCTTTAAATACTGTAGCGACATTCTAAGATTTAATGCTATGCCCTCCATCGTTGCACGAACCATATCATCACGGGTTGTTCCCAGATGAAGTCCAACATAAGCACCTCTTATGTGAATACTTTTATCTTGCGACGTGCCGCCGGCAAGACTGGGATTAAAAAGAATTCCATTCGAACCAATAGGAACCTTATCAGCCATTTTGTCCATAGTTATATAAATATTATCATCTGTAACATCGGCAAATAACGTATCACGCGCCCAACGCAATGAACTACCGCCGGCAAAAATAGAAAAGGCTGATGTAAACATTCCTTCTTGTATGTGTGCAAAAACATATGGCTTTTTTTTAACATCTAAAACCGGATCTTGTGAATTTACAGGAATCCAACTTGATGAACCAAGCGAAACATATGCTTTACCACTTTCGGGACCTACAGCCCCCAACGCCATACACGCATTGTCAACGCCGCCACAGACTACTTTGGTACCAACACACAAGCCAGTTTTTTGTGCGGCCTGCTCGGTAACGCTACCTATAATTTTATGCGATACAACCGGTTCTAAGAATATGTCTTCTGAAAGTCCTGCCGCACGCAAAAACTCGCGTTTCATACTGCCTGTTTTTAATTCATATGCGCCTGTGCCCGAAGCATATGAGAAGTCAGTTGCAAGATTGCCTGTGAGCATAAAGTTGATATAATCCTTAGAGCCGAGAACATAAGCAGTTTTTTCAAAAACATCTGGCATATGTTTTTTTAGCCACATTAACTTAAAAATTGAATAACACGGCGCAGGAAAACCGTTACCCGTGGTCATATACCACTCGTTGCGGTCTATAATAGAAAAAAACTCTTCACTTTCTGCTTCGGCACGGGTGTCTGACCAAATTGGAACCTGTTCAAGCAAGGGGTTATTATCTTTGTCCATAGGTATAGCCACTAAACTTGCTCCTGATAAAGAAACGCACTCAATATTATGTGGATTTGTCTTTGTTTTATCAAGCAGCTTTTTAGTGCTTTCGCAAATAGCGTTCCACCAATCCAAAGGACGTTGCTCGTGCATTGAAGCGGTTGGATAAAAAGTATTATATTCCAAAAAAACCTTTGCTAATGTTTGCAGTTTGTTATCATAAAGCGAGGCCTTAACCCCACCGGTTCCTAAATCATATGCAATTATATTCAAATCTACACCTCATAATATAACTATGACAATTATATTTTGATTATATATTCATAATTATGTTTTGTCAAGACTTCAATCATTTGTAAGGTAATTTTTTATAAATAATTTAAATAAATATAAATTTTAATGTTGAAATTGTATATTAATTATGATAATATATAAAAGAAACATCATTATCTTTATTGATTGATATTTTGAAAGGATGCAAATGATATGTGTAGCAAAAACATAGATTTATCCAAAATTGGAAGAATAACCGATATAAGTACTGTACGTACCGATGTTACTATGCAAGAAGTAGATCAGCTTATAGATATAGTTAAAGGTTTTAACTGTATTTGTGCTAGTCCAATGCCAGCCGTAACAAAATATGTTATAGACAAACTCGCCGACACTCCCGAAACGGTTGTTACCGGTGTTGTTAGTTTTCCAGCAGGAGCAGACACAACATCGATGAAGGTGTTTACTGCAAGAGAAATGATTTCTCTTGGATGCAAAGAACTAGATATGGTAATAAACGTAGGTGCCTTAAAGTCCAGACAGTACGATATTGTATATGACGACATAAAAGCCGTTGTTGATGCCGCAAATGGCGTTCCTGTAAAATCCATACTTGAGATCTGCTATCTTACAGATGATGAAATTAAGCGCGGCAGTGAAATTGCGGTTAAGGCAGGCGTAACGTTTGTAAAAACCGGTACAGGTTGGGGACCAAAACCAACCACCGTTGACACAATTCATCTTATCAAAAAAACTATTGGCAACAGTGCGCTTATAAAGGCTGCGGGCGGTGTGCGTGATCTTGATACCATGCTTGCTATGGTAGATGCCGGATGTGACCGTTTTGGAATCGGTATTCGTTCTTCATTAAATATTTTCAAAGAAGCATATAGCCGAATAGGAATTCCCCTGCCTAAATTAAATTCATTTAGCACTGCGGATAATGATAATTATTAATATATAATAAATTAAAAGGTTAGTTTTCACATAAAACGTTATGTAAAAATCACTTTAAAGGCATAACTCTAATTTTGGTCACAACCATCATTTTGTAGTACACATGCAAAACGCAAACGATATACAATAAAACCAAAGCACTTACTGCTGCAGTAAGTGCTTTTAATTTTAAAAAACTTATGAAAAAATTACCTATAATAAAAAAATAAATACTCCACAAGATAATATTGCAAACGCAAACAAAATTTGTGTATGTAAGGAGTGAAACACAATGGCTAAAAAGAACGTAGTACCAGAGGCTAAAGAAGCTCTCAACCGTTTTAAGATGGAAGCTGCTAACGAAGTTGGCGTAAATCTTAAGCAGGGTTACAACGGTGACCTTACCTCTAAGCAGGCAGGTAGTATCGGCGGTCAGATGGTTAAGAAGATGATCGAATCTTATGAAAACAGCATGAAATAAGTTGTAGGTTACTGCAACTAACCGAATTTGACGTCGGCAGTTAAATCTGTCGACGCTTTTTTAAGTCGCGAGTATATTTTTTAAAAAACACACTCAAACTAATAATATATTATTTAAAGAGGTGAATTTAATGTTTGATAAAATTTGTCTTATTCTCGCCATTATAGGTTGCCTTAACTGGGGTCTTGTAGGCCTTTTTAGTTTTGACCTAGTGGCTTGGATTTTTGGCGGTACCGGTGCGTTGCTAAGCCGCATTATCTACACTGTAATAGCTCTTGCTGGTGTATGGTGTATATCTTTGCTGTTTCGAAGCGAACACGCTCATCATCAGGTAGCTGATTAACCCTAACAAATAGCAAAATACCCCGATTGTCAATGAGACAGTCGAGGTATTTTTTTACCAATTTACCTGCCAGCGTTTTGAATATTTGCCGCTTGCATTTTTATTTTCTTTTGGGTCGTTGGTTTTTGAGTTTTTAATTTTTTTATTTAACTCTTTATCAAATTCACGCTCATTAAATGGAAGCTTAACCGGCACGCCGCCCTTCCAGCTTGAAAGATATGCCGCATTTGAAAGAGTAAGCTCATAAATACCATCGGTACCGGGAGAAAGCAATTCTTCATCATAAAGGATAGCATTTACGTAGTTTTGAATAATTTTCATATGGGCTTCGCCATCTTTACTTTGTGTGACAAATTCTTCGTAATCACACTTAATGCTTGGAAATAGCTGTTCCGCATTAAAGCAAATCTGGCGTTCGTCCTCGGGTAATTTCCACCACTTTAGTGTACCGCTTTCCACAACGATTTTACCCTTTGTGCCTGAAATTTCAAGTCGGTTAGTACCCGGAAATTCACCTGTAGAGGTAATAAACATACCTGTAGCACCGTTTTCATAACGGGTAAGCAAGGTTACGTCGTCTTCAACTTCAATATTATGGTATTTACCTACCTCGCAGTTAGCCTGAACTTCTACAGGCATACCACAAATCCATTGCCATAGGTCAAGGTTATGAGGCGCTTGGTTAAGTAACACGCCGCCGCCTTCGCCTGCCCATGTAGCGCGCCAACCAGCCGAATCATAATAGCGCTGTGTACGATACCAGTTAGTAATTATCCAAACAGTTCTCTTAAGCTCGCCCAACGCGCCGCTTTTTACAATTTCTCTTGCCTTTGCAAAAATATCATTTGTGCGTTGGTTAAACATTATAGCAAACTTTTTATCAGTTTCCTTTACAAGTTCGTTAATTGCCATTGCTTTGCTAATCGTGATATCAACAGGCTTTTCAACCAAAACATTAAGCTCTGATTTCAAAGCATCCATAGCAATATCACAATGCAATTTATGTGGTGTAGCAACAATTACCGCATCAATAAGACCGCTTGCAAACATAGTTTTATAGTCTTCAAATATTTCTACGCCTGTATAATTATCTTTACAAAACTGTCTGCGGTCAGCCGAAATATCACAAATAGCGCCAAGCGTTGCGCCTGCTACCTTGCCGGCAAAAATTGTATTTGCATGAGCCGTACCAATATTGCCAACACCCACAATACCTATTCGAACTTTATCCATAGTAACACCTACTTTAGAAATTATACCTTTGCGCTGCCGTAAGTACCGTTCGTATCAGCAAAAGTAGCTGTTACATTTTCTTTCTTTTTAGAGGTAGCAACACGCTTCATAAGTTCTTCATAGTAAAGGTCTTCGTCAAATGGAATTTCAACCTCACGACCTAAGAAATCAGAAAGGTGCATAGCGTTTGAAAGAATAACGCCCTTAAGACCTTCAGCGCCTTCAGCGATAAGTGGTGTGCCGTGGAGAATCTTACCTGCCCAAGCATTTACAACGCCAATGTGCTGTGGGTTTTTACTTTCAATCTCAATTTCGAGATTGTGGGTTTTAACCATACCAAATACTTCGGTATTTGTCTTGGTAAATTCAGACTCTTTCATCTCAAATTCAGTAACAGTAAGCTTGTCGTCTTCAACAACCAATTTTGCGCCGTCCATTTGAACTTCAAAGCGGTTTGTACCCTTACCGTCGCCTGTTGTGGTAATAAATACGCCTGTTGCACCATTTTCGTATTCAACAAATGTTGTTACGTCATCATCAACCTCAATATCGTGCCACTTGCCATACTTAATCTTTGACTGAACCTTAACGGGCATACCGCAAATCCATTGCCAAAGGTCAAGCTGGTGAGGACACTGGTTAAGAAGAACGCCGCCGCCTTCGCCTGCCCAGGTAGCACGCCAGTCGCTTGAATTGTAGTAAGCTTGTGAACGGTACCAGTTGGTAATAAGCCAGTTTGTACGACGGATTTCACCGTACTTGCCAGAGTGAACAAGCTCGTGCATTTTACGGTAAACGGGATTTGTACGTTGGTTAAACATCATACCAAAAACAACCTCTGGGTGCTTTTCTGATTCAGCAATCATTTCACGAACCTGACGGGTATAAACACCTGCAGGCTTTTCACACATAACGTGAATACCACGCTTCATACATTCCATTGAATATTTAGCATGGTCATAGTGAGGAACTGCTACAAGACAAGCGTTGATAAGACCGCTGTCAAGCATTTCGATAGCATCGGTAAAATATGTAATATTTGCATCGGGGTATTTAGATTTACCAAATTCGCATCTATCTGGATTTTTATCGCAAATAGCAACAAGCTCAACCTCGGGGCAGTTGCCACCCATAATGTTAGAGGTGTGGCCTGTACCCATATTACCAAAGCCTATAATACCAAGTTTAATTTTATCCATAATAATTACTTTCCCTTCTAAAAAGAATATAAAAAGATTTTTAAAGGAAATTGTTCACAGTGCCTTTTTGACGCGGGCGGTGCTGTATATTTTATACCGCCCCGAGCAAAAAATGGTGCTGTGGGCAATTTTAAAAACCACAAGATTTGAGATACTTGTAGCTGCGTGTGATACAATCAAATGGGTTTTCGCCGTGGCAGTTGTCCTGCTCTACGAGCATATACTTAACGCCGGCACCTTCAGCTGCCTTAAATACGCGGTCAAAGTTAATGTTACCTTCACCTACTACTGCAATATTGTCGTTAAACTCTTTAAATGTATCGCTAAAAGCATAGTCTTTAAGATGAATTACAGGAAGTCTACCCGAAAGCTTTTCAATCCAAGCCGCAGGGTCTGCACCACCTGCTTGTACCCAGAAGGTATCAAGTATAAAGCCAAGCTCATCAGCAGTAAAATCCTCTGCCAAGTGCTCAAGAACGTTTTTGCCGTCAAACTTTAAAAACTCTTTAGCGTGGTTGTGGTACATAAAGTATTTACCATTTGCCTTAACAGCCTTGATAATGTCAACATATTCGTTATAAAAATCTTTATATGTAAGACCTTCACGGCTGGTAGAAAAGTCATGATAGCCAAGACCAATATTGTCACAACCAAAGATATCGTGGCCCTTACAAACCTTTACAATATCCTCTTTAAGCTGTGCGGGTGGAGTATGAGTTACTACGCACTTAAGGCCGTTTTTATCGAGATTTTCTTTAAGCCATTCGGGTTCGTAGTCACAAACACCGCTTATCTGAACATTTTTATAACCAATGTCGGCTACCTTTTTAAGTGTTTCTGCAAAATCATCAAGATTTTTACAATGGTCACGCAAAGTATAAAACTGAATACCTATTTCCATAATTTGTACCCCCTAAAACTATTTTAAAATAGTTTTTTAAATTCGTTACAAGCATAATCAAAAGCAGCATCGTTGCTGTCAAATGATATTTCGCCAACATTACTTTCCTCACCTTCGCGTTCAAGACCTGCAAGGCCTACAAACTCGGTAAGGTGTGGTTCCATAGTAAACACTGTGCCACCCTGAGCCAAGTATTCTGGAATAATGAGGCTATAGTTGCCGTCACCCTTGCCGGGAGGCACTACAACACCGTCAGACATTCTTGCGTCTTTAACGTGAACGTACTTAATGCGGTGTTTAAGCATATTCCAAGCTTCAGCGGTATCTTGACCACACTGAACAAAGTTTGCAGTATCAAATACACCCTCAATTTCGGGGAAGGTATCAAGAATTTCAAGACAACGAGGAGCAATGTCACCGTAAATGCCCTTTTCGTTTTCATGGCAGAATGTAACACCCGAGCCGCGAATTATATCAAGCATTTTACCCAAGCGGTCCATAACCTCGTTTTTGTAATCAGCGGGGTCCTTGCCCTTTGGAATAAAGAATGAGAACGCACGAAGATTTTTAGCTTCAAGAATGTGCGCAAACTCAATCATCTTTTTAAGGTTTTCAAGGTGTGCTGCAAAATCGCCTGTTTCGATGTCGATTTTACCAATAGATGAACCAATAGCCCATGTTTCAAGACCTGCGGCGTCCATTTTTGCCTTTACTTCACGAATTTTGTCAACCTCAACACCTGCAATCCAAGTGCCGTCAACGTTACGAATTTCAAGACCTGCAAGGCCATTGCGGTGCATAGCCTTGATTTGTTCGTCTATCATTGGGCTTGCTTCGTCAGCAAAACCGTAAATTTTTACGTTATTGTCCATAAGAAACATTCCTTTCATAAACCACAGTTTTACTAAAGTTTATACTCCAGAATAAGCTGAGAAGCCACCGTCAACGGGAACTGTTATTCCTGTAACAAAACCAGATTTTGTTTCGTCAAGCAACCACTCTACTGTACCGAGTAATTCCTCAGCTTCACCAAAACGTCCCATAGGTGTTGAACGCAAAATCTTGTCAGTACGTGGTGTCGGTGTGCCGTCTTCATTGAAAAGCAATGCACGGTTTTGGTTTGATACAAAGAAACCGGGAGCAATAGCATTTACACGGATACCTTCTTTTGCAAAGTGAACTGCAAGCCAAGAGGTAAAATTAGTTACTGCTGCCTTTGCTGCAGAGTAAGCAGGAATCTTGGTAAGGGGACGGTAAGCGTTCATTGAAGATACGTTAAGTACCGAGCAACCCTTACGGCCAATCATATCCACCATAAATACCTGACTTGGAAGAAGTACGCCTTTAAGGTTAAGGTCAAATACAAAATCAAAGCCCTTTTCATCAATGTTAAAGAATGTAAGAATATCTTCTGCAGATTCATCACCCTTAACGTACTCTTCGTGAGCGGTTGTGCATTTGGGATTGTTACCGCCTGCACCGTTTACAAGAATATCGCACTTGCCAAAATCAGCAAGAACCTGCTCGTGAACAGATTCAATATCTGCTTTATCAAGGCAGTTACATTTATAAGCCTTTGCAATGCCGCCCTTGGCATTGATGCCGTCAGCCACCTTTTGAGCAGCCTCTTCGTTAAGGTCAAGTAGCGCTACCTTAGCGCCCTTTGATGCTAAAAATTCAGCAAAGCCTGAGCAAAGCACGCCGCCTGCTCCAGTTACTACTATTACTTTTTCCATTATTTATTACCTTCCTTTTCAAGTGTATCCCAAACACCAAGCATATACATAATGCCGAGTGCTCTGTCATATAAACCATAACCTGGTCTTACTGTACCTGCCTTTTCGCCCCAAAGGTGTCTGCCGTGGTCGGGACGGATGTATCCGTCAAAGCCACAATCGTGGTAAGCCTTAAGTATATCAAGAATACCTGTGTCACCGTCACAGTCGCGGTGGCTGGCTTCTGAGAAATCGCCGTTCTCGAAATGCTTAACGTTACGAACGTGAGCAAAAGCAATGCGGTCGCAGTGCTTTCTAACAATGCTTGCCACGTTATTTTCGGGGTTAGCGTTAAGGCTACCCGAGCAAAGTGTTAAGCAGTTATATGGACTGTCAACCATCTTTAAGAATCGGTCAATGCTTGGCTCGTCAATAAGAAGACGTGGAAGACCAAATATATCCCATGGTGGATCATCCATATGTATTGCCATCTTAATACCTGTTTCTTCACAAACAGGCATCAATTTTTCGAGGAAGTATTTAAGATTTGCCCAAAGCTTTTCGTGGTCAACGCCCTCATATGCCTTAAACAACTCGTCAAGCTTTGCCATTCTTTCAGGCTCCCAACCCGGAAATGACATATTATATTTTTCGGTAAACTCAAGAATGTAGTTTGCCATTGCATTGTAGTCGTCTTGAATCATACCCTTTTCATAGAAAAGTGCGGTAGATCCATCACCTACAGGGTGGAACAAGTCCGAACGGGTCCAGTCAAATATAGGCATAAAATTATAGCAAATAACCTTTACACCAAACTTTGCAAGATTACGTATTGTTTGAATATAGTTTTCAATGTACTTATCGCGTGAAGGCAAACCGATTTTAATATCATCGTGAACGTTAACCGACTCAACAACATCAATGTTAAAGCCGTACTCATCACACTGCGCCTTTACCTTTGCGATTTCTTCTTCGCTCCAGATTTCACCGGGCATTTTGTCGTGAAGAGCCCAAACAATTCCCGTAACACCGGGGATTTGCTTGATATCTTGCAGCGAGATTTTGTCATTACCCTCGCCATACCAACGAAATGTCATTTGCATGTGCTTACACCATCCGTTTTTAAAATTTTTTCAACAATTTTATAGGCATAGTATACCATTGTTAAATACATTATACCCAATTACTTTTAACAATGGAATTGCAAATATTATCTTTAAACATTGCAAATAGTATCAAAGTGTGGTATAATGGCCTTTGGTGATAATATGAGCAAGTATTTTTCGCATAAACAAGACGGGCTTAACTGTCATTACTACTGTGACGAGCACCCCGACAAAGAGTCTTTTAAACTACATACGCACGACACGTTTGAGCTATATATCTTTGTGCACGGGCGCGGTAAATTTTTGATAGAGGGTAATGAATACCCCCTATCTCACGGAGATATTATACTGATGCGCCCTACCGAAGCGCATTACATAGATATAGACGCCACACGTCCCTATGAGCGTTTTTCGGCGCACTTTAGCAAAGATTTTTTCAAGCCCTTTGATAAAGACGGCGTGTTGCTTGAAGCTTTTTTAAATCACGAGCCGGGCAGCTTTAACCGCTATACCCGTGACGACTTTAAACCTGAAATATATAACCTATTGGTTCAAAATCTTTTGAGCGAATCACAAAATCGACATTTGCAGGTAAGCTGTAATATGCTGTCGCTACTAAACGAAATCTATAAAGTATATAAATCCCGCCGCGACACAGAAACACAGGGCGAATCCCCCACACAGCGTATAGTAAGATATATAAACAACCACATAAATGATAACCTAACCCTTGATACTATATGCAATAAGTTTTATATAAGCAAAGCGCAGCTGTGCCGCAGTTTTAAGACCGCTACCGGCTCTACCGTGCAAAACTATATAAACGCCAAGCGACTTGTAAACGCTAAACGAATGTTATCAGAGGGCATCTCCCCCACCCGAGCCGCAACGCTTTGCGGATTTAACGACTATTCGGTATTTTATCGCGCATTTTATAAAGAATACGGCAAAGCGCCGAAAAAGGAATATAATAAAATATAGTCCAAAAGTCATTACGTGCTACACGCAATGACTTTTTACATTTTTGTAACCTATTGTTACAAATTGTGTGTTTTTTGTTACCTCACATTACAAAATTGTTGTTTGACCAAAATTTTTTCAAAATATACAATTAAATTACTGAGAAAAATTGGAATTTTGTTCGTCAAATATATAGTAAAAAATGGGGGGCATTACAATGAAATTTAAAAACAAAAGAAAAATAATTTTCATCATGGGCATTTTTATATTAATGGCAAGTATTATATTATCAGTTTTTGTTTTAATGCCGCCTGAAACCAATAACAAAAAAACAGAAACTCAAAATTCTGCAACCCCAAATGAAACACAATCAAAAATACCGAGCACCTACGGCGACCTTATGAAAAGCTTTAACGAAAATGTGCCGGAATTTTACTATTATTATAAAGACTTAGATGGTAACGGAGTATACGAACTACTTATTCTTGAAAACTGTGCACTTTATATTTACACATACGACGATAACGGAGTACGACAAATTGGCAGTCACGATTTTGTAACGGGTACCTTTCAATTTTTAGAGTCTCAAAATTATGATGGTATTTTTGTGTTTACACAAGGCGGCAGCTGTGATAATTATCGTTATTTGACACTAATTGATGAAAATATCACTATTGCCGAGGTTTGCAAATATGATTATACGGGAGATAAGGCCGTTTGGGTAGACATAAACGAAAATAATGAACTTATTGCCGAAGCAAAAAAAGTTTCCGAAAACGGCGATTTCATAAACTTTACTCAATATCTTCCACTCGATTTTCAAGGCAACGATGCAGTAAGCCTTGTATGTGGCACCAATAAATACGTAGCCGTTGTCGAATTTGAGGAAGTAGTGGCAAGGAGTTTAAAAATTTATAACGATACAACAAAGGATTTATTGCAAACAATACCGCTTAATCGCTCGGAGGACCTACCTAAAACTGACAGAAGCATCTATGCCTCAGATATTAACTTTGACGGGTATCTTGATATACTTATTCCCGATATGCACCCTGCTCGCGCCATATTCTATAATGCATATATTTACAACACAAAACAACAAAAGTTTATAGAAGCACCTTCTTTCAAAGAACTACCAAACCCTGCACTTGATACTAAAAACCGCCGCATTTTACATAGCAGTAGCGGTGACAGTATAATGAGCTTCGGTATGGATTATTATGATGATAACACAAAAGATTTTGTGTCGATAGGCAGCATATCAATATCACCAAAGAACGACCAATATCATTTTGTAGAATACAGTTACAAAGATGGCAAAAGAAGTGTAAAAAACGAGTTTTACGTGCCTCTGCACGAGTACTACCTTATACCAAAACAAAACCACGACGTAGTTCCCTATTACGAGGATGGCGGCCTTTGGGAATTAGATTCTGATAAGTGGAATAAATTAGTAACAACTATGGAAACCGATTTTTCGGTGGATACTACACCAAGCGATAATCCGTTATCAATCGAAAAGGTTAAAAAGATATTTGAGCCGCTGCTTGCAAAAGCGGTAGAAGTAGAGCAAACCATAATTAACGATTCTGCTACCTTTAAATATGAAAAAGAAATCACTTTCAAAACCGATGACGGAAGTTCTTATTCACTCATAACCGATAATAACTTTCAAAAATTAGACGATGTATGGAATTACACCTATACTGCATTCACTATGGATGCTGCTCACAGAGCGTTTGGTATGAGACTTGACCAACAGACAATATCTCCCCGCTTTTTAGAAAAGGATGGTAAGCTTTACTACAACTGCAACGGGCACGGTTATAATTCTAATTTTGATATCTCAAGTTTAAAAATTTTAAATCAATTTAAAAACACAATTATTGTAAGTGTAAACGACCACGAATTACCCGATGAAACAAGTATATTTATATTACAAAACACCGAAAACGGTTGGCGGTTTGCCAACACGCAAGTGGAAAGCCATAAAATAAACGTCGATAACTATTTGTTAAAATTGGTTGCGGTAAACGAAAAACAACAACCCGCCATTGACGCTTTCACAAACTTTTTAAATGGTAAAGCAGTTGCAAAAAACATAACACCCAATAAGCCGGCACAAAGCAAAGACTTTATTTATATATCCGACTTAAATTGTCGCAATATTACACTGCCTGGCATTGATGCGTTTACGCTATTTGACCTTAATGACGACGGTATTCCCGAGCTTGTAACCGATGGCTATACTATGGATGTCTTTTCATACGATAATGGCGAGCTGAAAATGATTTATTCATCCCCCGCAGGTTCATCATCACTAAAATATCTTTTGGCAAGCAAAAAGATTTATTGGAGCCTTACAACTACAGGCGTTTCATACGAAATTGCAAGTTTTGATAAAACCCTTAACGTTACGGTAAACACCTATTTTGACGGTAAAACCGAGCAAGTGGGCGATGAAGAGATTTTTTATCATAACGAAAACAAAATAACCGAATCCGAATTTTATAAGCTTAAAGCTGAGTTCTTTGCGCCGCATTTTTTCGAATCACCTGACACAGTTTGGTATGCCTATAACACACCAAACAACTCATTAGCTACAAGCCGTGGCATAGGTGAAATGCAGCCTGAAACTACCGAAATTATCACAATGGACGGTAAATGCTATCAGTCATACGTAGCGTCAAATGTCGATATACGATACATTTGGGTAAGTAAAGAAGAACACGAAATGTCAGCCAAATGGGACTGGGTACCCGTTGGCACACAAAAATTCTATTCCCTACTTTTGTTAGACAAGGTTAATGAGGGTGGGCAATAAATCAAGGAGAATTTTATGAAAAAATTTTTATTATCTATTACTGCATTGTTTCTTACATTATCGCTTTGTGCTTGTAATAAAATAGACACAACCAAAACGGATGATTATTCTTCTTTTTACAATAAATCTTCCGATATTCAGGCTATAAAAGAATCGCCGGAAGATAAAAAAATCGATAGCGTCGAATATGAAATTTCACGTCAGGACAATTCATATCGGAACCAGAGCGGTGAGATTTTGATTGAAAATTACTACGATCAAGTTATTCTTAAAGGCGATAGTGAAAGTATTTTTTTAATAAATAGTGCGATTAGTAACGATATGCATAAAAATTTTCTTAAGCCCGAGGATATGCAAAATTATGCACAACATGCAACACCAGAATTTGCGTATATGTCGAATTATAAAGCAGAAGTAACACATAACGCTAACGGATATATATCCATTAAAATGTTTACAGAATGGTATATGGGTGGTGTGAACAACAGCATTTGGTATGGTATGACGTTTAACCTTAACACAGGTTCACATGCAACCCTTACCGAACTTACAGGTATAGATTCTAAAACGCTGGAATCCCGACTTAAAGAAAAAACGTGGAGTTATTTAACAAACGAACGAGGAGACGAATTGTTTGCAGAGGCATACGATACGTTGCAGGATTATACTTTAGATAAATTTAATTTTTCTCTCGAAAACGGTGAAATTATTTTACTTTTTCCTGTGTATACATTTGCTCCGGGAGTCTCAGGCTCAATGACGGTTCCAACCGGTGTGTACATAAATGCAAAATGACTTGTAAATGTTTGCCGAATAATAAAACAAAACAAAAACGGACGAGGTGTACTCGTCCGTTTCGTTTTATTCCAATATATCACTTGTTATATAATCTACGCCGTAGTCTATTAGTCGCTCGGCGTCGCCGGGGTTATCTACTATCCAGCAATTTACCTTTATACCGTTTTCGTGACAGATGTCAATAACCTCTTTCGAGCATACCCAATAGCCGATATCTAAATCAAGCTTATACTCTTTTAAATAACCTAATATCTCGTCATCAAAGCGTTGAACAAGATACTGTATATTAGCATTTGGTCGCAAGGCTCTTAAATCCTTTAGGTTTTCAAGAGAAAAAGAAATAAATATTAGCTTTTCGGGGTCGTAATATTTTTCTACCTCAGCGTAAATTTCTTTTATAACCTCAGGTGTCATTCGCTCTTTTAATTCAAGAACTGCAACCTTATCATAAAATGCGCAGATTGAAAGATAATCCTTTAAATCTGGAATTACGAAATCACTGCCTACAGTGCGATTCTTTTGTGGCTTTAATGTCAGAGATTTAAGCTTTTTATAATCGGTGTCACCAATTTTTACATCCTCGTTGCAAAGGCGCTCGGTAGTATCATCGTGATACAACACAAACTTGCCGTCACGTGTCACGTGAACGTCGGTTTCAATACCCGTATAGCTACGGTTACCTGCCGCAACAAAGGCAGAGATTGTGTTTTCAAGTTCAAGGCCAGAAAGACCTCTATGCGCTACAAATTTTGTTCCGTTTTTGTTTTCAATTTTAATTGTGTTTGGCATTGTTATCCCTCCACCACTACCGTGGTCCCCCTCCCTTTAGGCAAGGGAGGCATTAATATCAATATAATTTATTTTGCTAAATCTTTTACCACTTCGCCTGCAATTATAAGCCCTGCTACACTTGGTACAAAAGGCACCGAACCAATTATATTATCGGGGTTTGTAATAGGCTCTTCTTTAGAATATACAACCTTAAGTTTTTTAATGCCCTCTTTTTTAAGACGGGTGCGCATAACCTTTGCAAGCGGACAAACGCTTGTTTTATATATATCGGCTATCTCAAATAATTCAGGGTGCAGTTTATTACCCGTACCCATACTGCTGATGATTTTTGTGCCAACTTTATCGGCACGAACTATGAGCTCTACCTTGGCGGCAACCGTATCAATAGCATCAACAATATAATCATACTGTGACAAATCAAGCCCGTCGGCATTTTCGGGCAGATAAAACATTTTATGTGCCGTTACCTTGCATTCGGGGTTTATGTCAAGTATTCTTTCACGGGCAACATCAACCTTATACTGCCCTATTGTTTTGTGTGTGGCATAAAGCTGACGGTTTATGTTAGTAACGTTAAATGTGTCGTTGTCAATAAGGTCTATAGCGCCAATACCCGCGCGCGCAAGCGCCTCGACAGTATAACTGCCAACACCCCCCACACCAAAAACCGCAACACGACAGTTTTTAAGCTTGGTTATAGCATACTCACCTAAAACAGCAACAGAACGTGTGTATTGATTTTCCATAAAACACCTAATCCAATTTAAACGATGCGGGAAGAAGCTCGGAAAGAGTATATTCTTGGAATTTATCCTCGCCCGTCACTACCAAAACGGTAAAATCATCACTACAAAATTCTGACATAACCTGACGGCACACGCCACAAGGTGTAAAGGTGCTAAGCTTACCGTCTTTTTTAGCCGCAATAGCTATAGCCGAAAACTTAGTAACGCCCTCGCTTACCGCCTTTGCAAACGCTGTACGTTCGGCACAAATGGTGGGCGAAAATGAAGCATTTTCAATATTACAGCCCGTAAAAACTTGACCATCAGCACTAAGCAGCGCGGCACCAACCTTACAATTTGAATATGGAGAATATGCCTTATTCGTAGCGCTAATTGCCATATCACACAATACTTTTTTATCCATTTTATTTCCTACCTATCGTATTTATCACAAAGCGCATTTATTTGGTCAGCGAACTTTGCGATTTCTTTGTTTGAACTTTCCTTATTTTTATTAATAACCGAAAGCAAACGTTGGCCTGCAGCATAAAGACGCGCAAATACTGTATTAGCACGATGGCGTCCTTCACTTTTCTTTTCAATGCGTACGATTCTACCTTTTTCAAGGCATTCCCCCGTTGCAAGATCATATTTATCCCCACTGAAAGGTGCTATTGCATTAACACCCAGCTTATCCTTTATTAGCTTTGCAAAGGTGTCGCATACGCTGTCATCTCCGTGGTTTACAAATACGGTTTTGATGCTGTTTTTTATATTAGAAAGCCAGTCAACAAGCATATTACAATCGGCGTGACCACTAATTCCCGTAAGTGTGGCAATGCGTGCGTTTACGTTTATCTCTTCGCCAAAAAGTTTTACTACCTTTTCACCGTCAACAAGCTTGCGACCTACAGTACCTTCCGACTGATAACCTACAAAAAGTATTGTGCTATCACTACGCCACAAGTTATGCTTTAAGTGGTGACGGATTCGTCCCGCTTCACACATACCCGAAGCCGAAAGTATTACCTTTGGACTCTCATCAAAATTTATCATCTTAGAATCGTCTGACGTTACCGAAAGCTTAAGTCCATTAAAGCGTATAGGATCTACGCCCTGTTCTAACAAGTCAAGGGTTTCGGTATCATAATAATCAGTAAGGCCTGACGAATAAATATTTGTAGCCTCAACCGCCAAAGGACTGTCTACATACACCGCAAAGTTTGAATGATTTTTTATAAGCCTCTGTTCTTTAATATTCCGTATAAGATACAACATTTCTTGCGTTCTGCCTATAGCAAAGGACGGAATCACCACATTACCGCCACGATCAAAGGTTTCTTGCAAAATCTCAGTAAGCTGTACTGTATAATCAGGTCTAGCTCCGTGCGTACGGTCACCGTAGGTTGATTCAACAACTACGTAATCAGCAACAGGCGGGATAGCAGGATCATTAATAAGGGGACGATTGGTGTTACCAAGGTCACCCGAAAAGATAACTCGTTCGGTTTTACCGTTTTCAGTAATTTCGAATAATATACTGGCCGAGCCAAGCAGATGCCCTGCATCGATAAATGTAATTCTTATTCCGTCAAAAATTTGCACAGGCTCATTATAATCATAATGCCTAAATTGCTTCAACGCATTTTCTGCATCTTTAAGAGTATAAAGCGGTACATATTCTTCGCGACCTGCGCGTTTTGCCTTGCGGTTACGCCAATCGGCTTCAAATTCTTGTATATGTGCCGAGTCGCGAAGCATAATGTTGCATAGTTTGTGGGTAGCGAGTGTTGTATAAATATCACCCTTAAACCCCTGCGCTGTAAGCATGGGAATTTTTCCCGAATGATCGATATGAGCATGTGTAAGACATACGGCATCGATATCGCAAGCCGCGACAGGAATATCGCAATTTTCATATATATCAGCGCCCTGCTCTAAGCCACAGTCTACAAGTATATTTTTACCATTAGCCTCAATCAAAGAGCAAGAACCTGTAACTTCATGTGCAGCACCTAAAAATGTTATTTTCATACCGAATCCACTCCTTATTACTATTCTAAATTTATTTTAACATATTTATGCTGTAAAATAAAGAAAAAAACAATTCGAATTCAAAGAAATTTATTTTAAACAATACTTTTAAGTTAAATCTGTCAACAGTGTTTTGATATCTTTATATATGTAGTCGGGTTGTACGTTATAGCGCGCGATATCGTCCATTGTTCCCTCTCCCGACAGTACGAATATGCCGTTTATATTAGCATTTTTTGCACAGGCTATATCGGTATAAAGTCGGTCGCCTATAATGGCTGCTTGCTCCCTCTTAAAACCTGTTTTTTTGACAGCCAAGTCAACCATTAAAGAGTTTGGCTTGCCAATAAAAAACGGCCTTTTGCCAGTAGCGTTAAATATCATCTCGCTTACCGAGCCGCAATCGGGTACCGAGCCATACCACGTTGGACACACAAGGTCGGGGTTGGTGGCAATATAGTCGATATCTTCTCGCAGCAAGATGCATGCATCCTCAAGCTTGCGAAAAGAAAGCTCGGTATCAAAGCCCATACAAAGACAGTCGATACCATCCTCTAGCTTGTCGGTTATGGGCAGACCCTCGCCTTTTAACTGACTTTTAAACGATTCAGTACCTAAAGCGTATATCTTTTTATAATTTTTTGGCTTAAGATAAAAGACGGTTGCATCAACAGAGGTCAAAAAATCATCTGTTGTAGCTGTAATGCCAAGTGATTTTAATTTTTCGATATACTTATCCACACTTTTTGACGAATTATTGGTAAGAAACATATATCTGCCGCCCACCGATTTAACGTGTTCAAAAAATTCTATAACACCGTCAAACAAACACTCGTCAAGGTAGATTGTTCCGTCCATATCTAATAGATATAGCTTTACGTTTTTAAGTCTTTGCATTATTTACTCCTGTTTTGTGTAGCAACGATATTGCTGCCACACACGTTTTTTATAATTACATCGCCTATTTTTATCGGCAAGCACGCCGTTGTGGAATTGATAACTTCCATACACTCAAATATTTTTTCTTTGGGTATGGGCTCGTCAGTCTTTACCGAAACCGTACATCCATCCTCACACAATATGGTTGAAGTCACCGTTCTTTTTGGGTTGGTACACTCGTTTTGTGCGTAAGCCTCGCCGCGCTTGCAGGTATTACCTCGAACCTCAAGCACACGGTTTTCTTCTAATGTTACAACTAGTTCACAGCCTAACGGACACACTATACAGGTAAGTTTTCTTTCTATCATATTACTACACCTCCAAAGAAAAATGCAACTCTTTTGCGCTTTTTATTTGCTCGGTCTTTAATGTTATTTTTTCCATCTCACCAGGAGCCAGCTTTGCTTTGGTTTTTGATAAAACAGTTTTGTTGCTATCGGTTATAACTATTTTTGCGTTTTTATACACGTCATTTACCCTAAAATACACCGTTACGTCCTTTGCCTCGGTTATAATTTGCGGCACGGTATATCTGATTTTACCATCGGTTTTAATTGGAATAACAAATGATTGCTTTTTGCCGCTTTTTATATATTCTGCGGCTGATTTCCCGGCAATTTCTGCCTCTTTAGACACAAAATCCACCAAATCGTGTACGTGAAGAACGTTGCCGCAAGCAAATATACCCACACACGAGGTGTGACGATCTTGGTCTACAACGGCACCGTTTGTTATACCGCTTAGCTTAATGTCGGCTTTTTTAGAAAGCTCGTTTTCGGGGATAAGCCCCACAGACAATAGCAGCGTATCGCACGGAATATATTCCCTTGTTTCAAGAATCGGTTTTCGGTTTTGGTCAACCCTTGCAATGGTTACGCCCTCCAAACGGTCCTTGCCGTGTATTTCAACAACGGTGTGCTCGAGGCGCAGCGGTATGTTAAAATCATTAAGACATTGCTCTATATTTCGGGCAAGACCTCCTGAATATGACATAAGCTCACACACGGCGTGAACCTTTGCACCCTCTAAAGTCATTCGCCTTGCCATAATGAGTCCTATGTCGCCGCTGCCTAAAATTACTACATTTTTTCCCGGCAAATAACCCATAGTGTTTACGTATTTTTGCGCTGTGCCGGCGCTGTAAATACCTGCAGGACGAGTGCCCGCAATATTAAGCGCACCCTTTGAACGCTCACGACAACCCATAGCAAGAATTATCGCCTTCGCCTTAATGTGAAACACTCCATCGCTTGAGTTGGTAGCCGTTATTACCTTATCTTCTGTAATGTCAAGCACCATAGTGTTTAGCTTGTACTCTAAACCTAATTCATTTACCTTTTTTTCGTATTTCCACGCATACTCAGGGCCCGTTAACTCTTCACCAAACATATGAAGTCCAAAGCCGTTGTGTATGCATTGCTGTAAAATGCCGCCAAGCTGACCGTCACGTTCTAAAATAAGTATATCTTGTACACCGCTTTCACGCGCAGCTATTGCCGCGCTCATTCCTGCAGGGCCGCCGCCAATAATAACCAAATCTCTCATTGGGGTGCACCTCCCTTTGTTTTTGCAACGTTTATCAATGATTGTCCGCCAAATTTTGTAACCTTATCAAAAGGAATTTCAAGCTCTCGTGATAAAATCTCGGTTATATAAGGTCCGCAAAAGCCGCCCTGACAGCGCCCCATTTGAGCGCGTGTTCTGCGCTTGATGCCGTCTAAATCACGTGCGCCGGGATTACAATGAATAGCATCAATAATTTCGCCCTCGGTTATACCCTCACATCGACATACTATTCTGCCATAAGATGGATTTTCTTTTATCATTTTATTCTTTTCTTCTGTTGAGGCTTCAAAAAATGTATGGCTCGACATTCTGATAGGATTATAGTTTTGTTTTTTCACAAGCGTTAGGCCTTGCTCGCTTAAAAGCTCTACAATATATTCTGCTATTGCAGGAGAAGCCGACAACCCCGGTGACTCTATACCTGCGGCATTTATAAAGCGTTTTTTAGGTGAATTTATTATAAAATCTCCGGTGCTGCCCACGGCTCTTAGGCCGCAAAAGGATGTTATTGTTCTTGAAAGTGGCAAAACGCTCAAATTTTCCTTTGCTTTTTTAATTATTTCGTCAATTCCGTCTTGTGTGGTGGCTTTGTTTTCCTTGTCAGTAATATCTACCGACGTTGGTCCTAGCAACAAATTACCGTCAACGGTAGGCGATATCAATATTCCCTTTCCCATCTTGGTAGGAGTTCTAAAAATGGTGTGCGTTACCATATCACCACACTCTTTATCGAGCAAGATGTACTCTCCTCGACGGGCATGAACGTCAAAACTATTATCTCCTACAAGAGTGGCTGTTTTATCACTATAAATACCTGCGCAGTTTACTACATAACGCGCTTCAACGCTGTCGTTTTGTGATTTGATTATATAACCGTTTGAGGTGTCATCAATACTTGCGACCGCAAAATTGCGTTTTAACTCGGCACCGTTATCCATAGCATTGCCAATAGCCGCAATGGTAAGGTCGTACGGGCAAATTATAGCACCCGTTGGGGCATATAACGCACATAGCACATCATCAGAAAGGTTAGGTTCCATTTGTTTTAGTTCTTGCTTTTCTACGACACGCAACCCTTCTACGCCGTTTTTTATTCCTCTTTTTAAAAGTTCGTTTAAAGTATCGCGATCCTCATTATCAAAGCCTATTACTAACGAACCGTTATTTTTATACTTAACACCAAGTTCATTACAAACTATAGGCATCATTTTTGAGCCTTGCACATTAAGTCGCGCCTTTAGGCTACCCTCTTTGGCATCAAAACCTGCATGAACTATTGCCGAATTCGCCTTACTGGCACCCATGGCAACATCGTTTTCTCTGTCCAAAATACATATTTTTAAATTGTATTTTGATAATGCGCGTGCCGTCATTCCACCAATAACACCCGCCCCAACAATTGCTACATCGTACATTAGTAAAACCTCCTATTGACAAGGTAAAATAGTATATATTATAATAAAACAATCAAAAACGCGTGTCAATAAGTGACCAAAACAACGATAAACAATCAAAAACGCTCAAATGAGGTGTTTAAAATGTTAAAAGAAGAAAGATACGATAAAATACTTTCTATTTTAGATGAAGAAAAGTATATATCTGCTCAAAAATTAAGCGAAATGCTTTTTGTAAGTTTGCCTACCATAAGACGTGACCTTGCAGAGCTTGACCACAGAAATCAAATAATACGCAGTCACGGTGGCGCAAAAGCAATAGAACCCGAGCATATTGTAACACCGCTAAATTTTAGAAAAACCGTTAATTCGTTACAAAAGCGAACTCTTTGTCAAGCGGCCGCCAACATGGTAAGTGATAACGAAATAATTTTTATCGATTCGTCAACCACCACACTTCAAATGGCTGATTTTTTAAGCGAAAAAAAGAATATTACCGTAATCACTAACGGTATTTCTCTTGCTACGTTACTTGTACAAAAAGGTATTAAAACCTATTGTACAGGCGGCGAAATTTTTCAAAATTCGTTAGCTCATTTTGGCAGCTTTGCCGAAGATTTTATTAGAAGATTTAATATAGATACAATGTTTTTTTCTTGCCACGGTGTAAATGATAATGGTATGCTTACCGACCCTTCGTTACCCGAAACACAAATTAGAAGGGTTGCCATTAATCAGTCTAAAAAAACGGTTTTTCTTTGTGATAAAACAAAATTCACTTTATCTACACCATATAATTTAATGCCGATTAACGATGTAAATTTTATTGTTACCGACTATGCAGATATTACCCATTACTTAGAAAAAGATGGCAAAAATAAAACTATTATTGTAAAATAACAAAAACTCGTCAAAGTTAAGCTTTGACGAGTTTTTTATATGCATTAATCATTCATACAATCACAAATTTTGTTTACAAATTTGCGTATAAAAACTTCAAACTTATAACAAATTTTCTCTGCCAGTTTATTAATCCTCAAAGTGCTGAACAAACTTAACCTTATCCTTTCTACAAACAGGCATACAGCAAAAATACAAAAAGCGCAACCTAAAACAACCAGTGGTATAAGCCACCAATCAAGTTTGGCTATCCAGATGAATTTGTCGCTAATGAAATTCCTTTTTATAATATCGTGCTCGTGAATTAAATAAACACCAAATGCAGCAGGAGACAAAAACTTGATAATTCTTTTAAAAATACTATTTATATTCATTCTCGCAAAAATCAAAATCCAGCAAATAGCATTTAAAACGATAGTTGGACTAATATATGAAACAAATAAATTTTCTCCTATTGGTGATAGAATTTTAAACAGCCACGTTACCAAAGTAAACGCTATTAGGCCACCCCACGAATAACTGCAACTTACTTTTTGAATTATGTCGCATTTCTTAAGCCAAGCACCAAACATATACATTATAATCAACCAGGCAGAACTATAACCACTATTCAAATAAAAACTACCAGAACGTCCGTAACATACAAATAAAACAAAAAGCACTATAACAAAGATTGTACTTGATTTTCTGGATAACCCACGTACAAATTTATTGACAAAAGGAACAATAAAGAAAAGTCCCGTATATGCGCTAAAATACCAATATCTTTTGGTTGAAACGGGTAGCGCAAGCTTTACAAGTTCTTTTAATGCTATAGAATCATTTCCTTTTATTAAAAACATTAACAAACCAATACCAAAAGAATAAAAGAATACCTGAATCCACATCGTTATGTATTTAGAATAACGATATGGCTTTTCTTGGTCCGAATACATTACAAATCCACTTATAATGGCATAACAATTGACAGCGCAATACGCTATTATTCTAACCAAGGATAACATATCATTCTTTATTCCAACCGTATTGTCAATAACACCTCCATGACCTATGGTGTGTAGTACTGTTACAAAAAACATTGAAAGAAGGCGCAATGCATCTATTCCATAATTACGATTGTCTGTCTGTCTGTCTGTCTGTCTGTCTGTCAAAGCATATTCTATTGTCATGTTTTTGTCAACCCTTTGTTTAATTATTTTGTCGGCTTAATTGAAAAATTAAATCTAATCTTCTTTTCATTAACCCTGTATTGCTCTGCTAACTGTGGGCCACAGGAGTTTGAGCCTATACCCGAAACCTTATAGTCAATACGCAAGTGGGTTTTACCGTCACGTACAAGCTCGTTTATGTGCTGTGCTTTGGTAAGTGCATCAGTACTGTATGACGATACATTAAATTCAAAGTTATCAGCCTCTATGCACATTTTACCAATATTTAGCATCTTAGCAGTGGTATGATTACCGTGCTCTTGTGGACGGATATACTCAAAATATTCGCGTTCGGCAGTGCTTTCATACATGTCGATTGCGCCCGCGTGGCACATATCGCAGTAGCTTTCATAAGGACCGTTTGCATAGTATTTAAAATAGGCATTTTCCTGTGGCAAAGTTGCTTCAAAACCCAAGCGCGGCAACCAATATGCGTTTTCACGAATATCGCCGTCAAGTGAAAAATTGATTTTACCTAAAACATCAACGCTAACTGTGAGCGTGTATCTTATCCACGGAACGCGGCTCACTGCGGCAACGCTACCCTTTACAGTAATCACATTATCGTTGCAAGTACACTCATAAACCTTACCAAATCTGGTGTGGTAACACTCGCCTACCCAGGTGCTACCCCAATGTGACTTTTCTTTTCGGTCGTTATCTGTGGGCGCACGCCAGTTCGTTAATTTTATTGCGTCGCAAATTTGTTTTTCACCATCAATCACCATTTCGGTAAAATTGCCATAGTAACGTGAAAAAACATAACGGAAATTATTGCCCTCAATGATATAATCATTGCCCTGCTCACAAACAGTGGCAAGCGGCATCACTTCATCTTCTATTTCCTCATAAGGTACAGCGTGCTGTGTATGCGCTATAACCTCGTCGCCCTTTAAAAGCGTGCAATTAAGATATGCACCATACTGACAGTGAAGTGTTGGAATATCAACCTTAACATCGGTGCTTTCAAGAGGCTTTACGTCTAAATTGATGGTGTCTTCGGCCACTTTTTTGCCGTCAGCAGTAATATCATATATAAACTTAAATTCGTTAAGATTTGTAAAACTGTAGCGGTTTCTTATCTTTAGCACGCCGTTTTCAAAGCTTGTTACTATTGGTTGATAAGCGGCTTTAACCTCAAGTGAGCCTGCCTTTAGTGTGCGGTCATAAAAAACTACACCGTCACAGCAAAATTCACCAAAGTTTACAAGCTCACCAGGGAAATCACCACCATAGCACGGCACACCATTTTTAAGCACTGTATGGTCTGCCCATTCCCAAACACAACCGCCTATAAGAGATTTATGTTTGTCAAACAACTCGGTGTAATAGTAAACATCACCGGGTCCGTTGCCCATAGCGTGAGCATATTCACAAAGGAAAATTGGTTCCGTAATTTCCTCGTTTGCAACAAAGCCCTCTAAATCGCTAAAGGACGAATACATACGAGAATATACCTGTGATACACCGGGGAAACCTTCGCGGCAAGAGCATTCCCAATGACAAAGTCGCCCGTCACCGAGTGATTTAACATAATCTGCCATTGCAACAAAGTTATCACCATGACCCGATTCGTTACCGAGTGACCATATAATAATACTTACGTGATTTTTGTCACGACCTACAGTACGCATCATACGCTCAACGTGTTCCTTTTTCCAATCCGGATGTGTACCCGGCCAGTTGCCTGCAGGTTCGGTATAGTTATAGGGCTGTGATGCATAGCGACAAATAAAGCCGTGGGTTTCGATATCACATTCAAGTATTACGTAAAGACCGTACCGGTCACAAAGCTCTAAAAACTTTGGTGGTGGTGGATAGTGTGAGGTGCGTACACAGTTCATATTAAGCTTTTTCATAAGCTTAATATCGGTAAGCATCTCCTCATCAGTCTGATACCAACCGCCCTTAGCGCTTGTATCATGATGATTTACACCATAAAGCTTTACGGGTACACCGTTTATAAGAAGCTCACGCTCTTTTGAAATCTCTATTGTTCTAAAGGCTGTTTTTTGTGTTATTTCTTCACCGTCACGTGTGATTTTTACAGTATAAAGCTGTGGCTTTTCAGCGTTCCAAAAAACAGGGTTTTCAACTGTAAATTCTACCGTTTCACCGCTTTGCTCGGCGATAAAATTGCCGTTTGTATCATAAAGCGAAATACTCACTTCTTTGCCGCAATTTACAGTGATTTTACCATCAAAAGACTTAACATCAATATCGGTTATGTGGTCAAGCGGACGCTGTAAAATATAGCAGTCACGGAAAATACCGTTCATTCTAAAGAAATCCTGATCCTCAAGGTAACTGCCACAGCACCATTTAAGCACTTTCACAGTAATATCGTTTGAACCTTCACTAACATATTCGGTAATATCAAATTCAGCCTGCAGGTGACTACCCTCGGTAAAGCCAACATATTTGTCGTTTATGTAAAGAAAAGCGCAAGAAGACACGCCCTCAAGCACAAAATAAACTTTACCCCATAATTTATCTATTTCAAAACTGCGATTATAAACACCGCAAGGGTTATCGTCGGGTACATAAGGCATATCGACAGGATATGGGTATTCCTGATTTGAGTAGTTCACTATATCATACCCTTCGGTTTGCCAACACGAAGGCACGGGAATAGTGTCCCAATTATCAATTTTTTCAGGCACATCAAATTCGCGCTCAAAATATTTAAAATTCCAGATACCATTTAAAAGATTATACTGCGATATTCCGCTTGGTATATAATAACTACGTGGCGCACAACGGTTTTCGCTCGTTTTAAAAGGATTTTCATAAATTCGCATAATACTACCTCTTGTCCCTAAGATATAGCGTCCTTGTGTTTCGATGCTTATAGACACTGAGTACCAAACCAACACCCAAGTACATACAAATAAGTGATGTGCCGCCCGCACTAAAAAACGGTAGCGTTACACCAATAACGGGAAGCAGCGCCACGCACATACCTATGTTTATTGTAACTTGCGCAAGCATCATACCAAAAAAGCCAATACATATTATTTTACCGCTTTGTTTGTTACAATTGCGCGCAATATTTACAGCACGCAAACTGATGGCAACCAACAATAAAAGTACTACCATACAACCCAAAAATCCAAGTTCTTCGCCAATACTTACAAAGATAAAATCGTTTTGTCCTTCAGGAACACCACCAACTTGAGTAAGGCTTCCATTAAACAGACCTTGTCCGGTAAAGCCGCCGTTTGCAAGCGCCATTCTACCACGATACTGCTGATAAGTAGATCCCATAATGTCGGACTCGATATCAAATATATTTATAAGTCGTGCGCGCTGTTCATCATTCATTATTACAAAGTATATAAGTGGTGATGCAGCAACAAGCGATGTAAATGCCAGTACAAAATATTTCCACGAAACGCCTGCCGCCCACATCATACAAAGTACCATAACGGCAAAAACGAGCGCTGTACCATCGTCACCCTGTAGATGAATAAGCAAAACCGGAAATGCAGCGTGCAAGCATACAAGAATTAAGGTTTTTAATTTATTTATGGTAGGTTTGACTCGACTCAAGTGAGTCGAAAACGTTACAATGAAACATATTTTTAAAAGCTCTGACGGCTGAAATGTGGTAAAACCCAAATCAAGCCATGCCCTATCGTCGGTACCCTCAGGTGCCCAACCGATAAAAAACGTTAATATTACCGGTATTACACCCAACAAGACCAACAAATACCAATATTTAGATATTTTATCAAAATCAACACTGGATATAACTATTGCGGCCACAATACCAACTAACAAGCCTATTACCTGTACAAGAAGTGGACGCATTGTGTCAAGATAGCGCGTTGCCGAATAAACCGCCAAGCAACCATAGCTTGTAGCCACCACACAAAGTATTACCATAAGTTTATCTGTTTCACGAATAAAGTCGGCTATTCGTGCTATAATTCTACCCAATTACGCCACCTGCCTTTCCTTTGTGCATCGTTGTTTTACTTAATTTCGATTACGGTATATCCTTGAGATTCTATTGCATTTTTTATTGTTTCATCAGAAACATCAGCATTTAGTTCAATGCTTGCAATACCTGTTTTATGGCTGATATCCAAAACAACTACACCGCCAATAGCATCTAATGCATTTTTAGCGTGAGCCTCACAATGTGGGCACATAAGTCCTTCAATTTTAACCGTTTTTTTCATAGGTTTATTTCCCTCTCTTTTTGTATTCTTTGCCTTAAAAAAGTTTAAACGCAAAGCATTTGTAACAACACAAAAGCTCGATAAACTCATGGCCGCGGCACCAAACATAGGGTTAAGTTCCCAACCTAGCACCGAAATAAATAAACCCGCAGCCAGAGGTATTCCTATTGTGTTATATATAAACGCCCAAAATAAATTCTCTTTTATATTTTTAAGTGTTTTTCGGCTAAGCCTTACTGCATTTACCGCCTCATTAATACTGCTATTGGTAAGAATAACATCGGCCGATTCTATAGCAATATCCATACCACTTCCTATTGCCATACCAATATCGGCTGTTGTGAGAGCAACCGCATCGTTTATACCGTCGCCAATCATAATAACCGGACCCTGTTTTTTAAGTTCATTTATAACAAAAGCCTTTCCATCCGGTTTAACTCCCGCCTTAATATCTTCGATGCCAATTTGTTTTGCGATGGCATTGGCGGTTGACTCATTATCACCCGTAAGCATAACAGTGTGAAATCCCATCTCTTTAAACTTGGCTATTGCTTTTGAAGCCTCTTTTTTTATGGTATCCGCTACAGCTATAATTCCAAGCAAAAGATCGTTTTCAACAAATAAGAGCGGTGTTTTGCTTTCTAATGCCAACCTGTCGGTAAACTCAATGGCGTCACTTATGTTTATTCCCTTTTCTTTAGCGGCGCTTACACTGCAACCGTAATAATAATTATTATTAATGGTACCACTTACACCAAAACCTGCCGTTTCAGTAAAATCAGATATTTTTAAGGCAGTTACACCTTTTTCTTTAGAGTATTCGTTTATTGCCGTCGCCAAAGGATGTGCGCTCCCATTTTCAAGCGTGTATGCTATTTGCAACAATTTTTCTTTATTATTGTTGTTTAAGGCAATAACATCAGTAACGGTTGGCTTACCCACTGTAATTGTTCCGGTTTTGTCAAAAACCACAACATTACATTTACCGCACATTTCGAGTGATGCGGCCGTTTTAAAGAGTATTCCGTTACGTGCTCCAACACCGCTACCCACCATTATAGCAACAGGTGTTGCAAGTCCCAATGCACACGGGCAACTAATTACCAACACCGATATTGCGCGCGCTATAGCAAAACCAAAGCCTTCACCCAAAGCCAACCAAACAACAAGCGTTATAACCGCAATTATGAGCACGACAGGTACGAATATTGCCGACACCTTGTCTGCTATTCTGGCAATAGGCGCCTTTGTAGAAGATGCATCGCTTACCATTTTTACTATTTTGGCAAGCGTACTATCCTCGCCTACCGCAGTTGCACGACAAATCAACTTACCTGTTTTGTTTATAGTGCCTGCAAAAACACGACTGCCTGCCGATTTATCTGTGGGTATGCTTTCGCCCGTAAGTGACGATTCATCTACCGCGCCGTTTCCTTCTAGCACAACGCCGTCGACCGCAAAGCTTTCACCAGGTAATACTATAAACACATCATCTTTTAAAACTTCATCAGCGTTTACAGTTATTTCTTTTTCGTCTTTTATAATGCGAACTGTTTTAGGCGCCAATTGAAGTAATGATTTTATGGCATTTGTGGTTTTGCCCTTGGCATAACCCTCCAACAGTTTTCCCACAGTTATAAGTGTTAAAATCATTGCAGCAGATTCAAAATACAATCCGTGAAGCAGATGATGTGCCATTTCGCCGCTTGCTACAGTCATTTTAAATACGTTTGCAAGGCTGTACCCATAAGCCGCTATAGAACCAAGTGCTACAAGGGTATCCATATTAGGCGCGCGGTTAATAATACCCTTAAATCCATTTATAAAAAACTTTTGATTAATTACCATAACCGCTGTAGTAAGCAGCAGTTGTATAAGCGCCTGAGCTATATAATTTTCGGCAATTATCTTTGGTAGCGGTGCTCCCCACATATTGCTAAACATTGAGAAATACATCAAAACCGCCAACAAAACACAGGAACTTATTAGCCTTGCCAAAGTGTTTTTGTTAGAACTATTATCTTCTTTTAATTTAAAATCTTTTTTACTATGGTTTAACTGCTCTATACCATATCCTGCGTTTATTACCGCATCAATAACCGATTGAGTTTCGGCACTGTCATTTACAGTCATATCACCCGTAAGCAAATTAACGTTGCATTCAGTAACGCTTGATACAGCACATACGGATTTTTCAACGCGTGAACTACAAGCCGCACAGCTCATACCTGTAACTTTAAATTTTTGCATTATTTCCCTCTTTAATTTGTCATCTCATTAAACGATGCTTCAAACGCCTGCTTCGATACATCACATTCAAGCAGATACACCTGCGCTTTTTGCAACATATCGCCCAATAATTGCAATGTTTTTGAAAGAGCCATTGCATTTTGGGGTAGGTATACCTGACGCATTAAATGATTTATTGCGTCATTTGTATTTAACATTTTGATAGAATTTGTTTTTCCTTGTTTTAAAATACAAATAGCCTTAAGTGGTGCATTTGCGTTTCGGTGAAGTCCTTCTTTCCCCGCCCAAGGAGTACCGTAAACCATAGGAGAGTCGGCAACATTTATTATTGGTTTGTCGCCGTTTATAATTTTAACTCTATCGCCCAGATACTGACGCCATAAATTTATATGCGTGGTTTTTCCTGTTCCGCTTGGTGCTGTAAAAAGATATGCATTTCCACCATATTCAATAGCTGCACCATGAAATACAAAACGGTTATATTCGGGTAGTTGTTCGGCAATATCACGATAAATACATAAGCTTTCGCATACCTCTATCGGAGCTGCTGGCACCGCTTCTTTTTCCTTTAAAACAGCGTTTTCTTCGGCCGATGCATAAATATCAGCGGTATCAAAATCCGCAATATATTTTTTGCAAAACGATGTCATAAAATCGTATTTGTGCTCAATTTTAATTTTTAATCCCGACAATAAAATATGAGTGCTATTCATTATTCGGTCTCCTGCTCTGCAAAGCGTATTTCACAACCGAGATGCTGTTGACACACACTTAATCCGTCCGACATAATCTTTCGTGTTCGCTCGTATGAATCTTTAGCCTTTTGTACAGTTGCAGCATCAAGACCGTAATTTTCAGCCGTAGCCATATTTTCAAGCGGGTACATTGTGTATTGATAACTACCCCTTTCACCGTATCTATCAACCCAAGTGGGTATGATATCTACAGCGGTAAGAGATACATCACCGCTTTGATCCTTTGTAAAGGTGTAGCTAAACAACACACCGTCTTCGGTGTGTCCGGTTTCGCAAAGACCTGTCATTTCCGAAATTCGTTGGTTTGATATTGCATTTCCCATCGAGTAAAGACAAACCGTTGTATTTTGGCTATCCTCTGAATGTATTAGTTCTATTGGCTGCAACACGTGCGGATGCCCACCAACTATTACATCTACACCCATATTACACAGTTTTTGCGCAATGTCTTTTTGATATACGTTAGGTTTGGTTTGGTATTCGTTACCCCAATGCATATAAAAAACTATTGCCTCTGCACCGTTTTGCTTCATATCATCAATCACAGATTGCGCTTCGCTATAAAAGGCGGGTAGATTTGCACTGCTAAAATAGTTTATTAATTCATCTGCGCCTGCCGCAGAACTATTTGTACCATAAGTATAAGCCACCATACCAATTTTGATACCGTTTATATTCTTTACAACATACATAGGGTCACTGGTTGTTTCTTTTGTGCCTAAAATGTCAAGACCCGAAGCCTTTATTTGCTTTGCAGTGCGTTTCATACCGGCAAGGCCTGTATCTAAGCAGTGATTATTTGCCGTAAGCAACATATCAAAACCGTCAGCTTTTACATAATCTAAAATGCTATCGGGGCTATTAAAGCCAGGGTAACCACGATAATTACCGGCTTCGGTACCACCAAGTGTTACCTCAAGATTAGCTACGGCATAATCAGCTTTTGTTATATACGGTCTGGCAAACTTAAAAAGTTGAGAAAAATTATAACTACCGTCAGATTGCTTAGCACCCCATAAAACATTATCGTGTAAGAGTATGTCCCCTGTATTCAGAATAGTAGCAGTAATTTCTTTGCTTTCGGGTTTTGAGTTTATACTTTCGTTATTGCTTGAAGTAAGCTCTGAATTACTTTGTGCTTCTTTATCATCTCTGTGAGTATTTTTAACAATAGCGCATATAACAACTGACAATAATGCAACTATTGTAGCCAACAACACCGCCAAAATCGCTATAAAAATTCTGCGCCTTACTATCGCTTTTTGTCTGTTAGTTTTCCTTTTCATTATTTAAGTCCCCAATATATAAAAGCATTAATGTTAATCTTATCATAAAAACATTCCATTTCATTATCCATAATACAACAAATTTATAAAAAAATCAATAATTCACTTGTATTTGTAGAATAATTATTGTAAAATATATAATATATAAAATTGGGAGGGTTGTATTATGCCAACTTCTAACACAATGAAGATTGAAACCAAGCGTAAGGACTTGTTTTTACGCGTATGTAAAGGCCACTTTGCTACCAGTAACAGCCACAGTAACTACTATATTGATGTTGTTGCTCAAAAGACACGTCTTTCCGAAGCTCGTGCCGTTGCTGAAGAGCTTTGTAGTTACTACCGCACTAACACAATAGTTGATACTATTTTGTGCCTTGACGGTATGGAAGTTGTAGGCGCGTGTCTTGCTTCTCGCCTTACCGAAGCCAACTACGCTAATATGAACGCACATCAGACAATCTATGTTGTAACACCTGAGTTTACAGGTTCTAGCCAGCTTATGTTCCGTGATAATATTATTCCCATGATTCAAGGTAAAAACGTGCTTATTTTAGCAGTATCTGTAGCCACAGGTCGCACGGTTGAAGCTGCTGTTGATGCTATTAAATATTATGGTGGTAACGTTGCAGGTATATGCTCAATATTTGCTACCAAAAAAGAGCGTGCAGGTATTCCTGTACATTCGGTATTTAATCCGGAAGACCTTCCCGATTACCAAAACTACAAGCCGCACGAATGTCCGCTTTGTAAAGCAGGCGAAAAAATTGACGCGCTTGTAAACTGTCACGGTTGTTCAAAACTTTAAATTTAAGAGGTACAAAAAAATGAGTAGATTAGAAGAAGCTAAAAAACAATATGCAGCACTTGGTATTGACGTTGACGCTGTAATTGAAACACTAAAAAAACAGCCTGTATCACTTCACTGCTGGCAGGGCGACGATGTTATCGGTTTTGACCACGACGGCCCTCTTACCGGCGGTATACAAACCACAGGTAACTACCCAGGTAAAGCGCGCACACCCGAAGAATTAATGGCAGATATGGATATGGTTATCTCACTTTGCCCAGGTATGAAAAAGATTAACGTTCACGCGTGCTACGCGATTTTTGAAGATGGCTTTGTTGACCGCGATAAGTTAGAGCCAAAGCACTTTAAAAAATGGGTAGACTTTGCAAAGAAGCATGGTATGGGTCTTGACTTTAACCCAACATTTTTCTCGCATCCAATGGCTGACAGTGGTCTTACACTTTCCAGCCCTGACGAGAATATCCGTAATTTCTGGATTGAGCACGGTAAGGCTTGTGTAAGAATTTCAGAGTATTTTGCAAAAGAAACAGGCGTGCCCTGCGTTATGAACATCTGGACAGGCGACGGTCTTAAGGATATTCCTGCCGACAGAATGGGACCACGCGTTAGATATAAAGAATCTATCGAGGCTATTTTATCAGAGCCATTTGACAAAAATCTTGTTAAGCCTTGCGTAGAATCTAAAGTATTCGGCATTGGTGTAGAGGCTTATACAGTAGGCTCGGCTGAATTTTCACTAACCTTTGCCGCAACACATGACGGTTGCTTACCACTTATGGACAACGGTCACTATCATCCAACCGAGGTTGTATCTGACAAGATTCCGGCCCTTCTTGCCTTCTTCCCTGAAATCGCATTACATATTACTCGTCCAATTCGTTGGGACTCTGACCACGTAGTGCTTTTTGATGATGAAACACGCGAGATGGCAAAGGAAATCGTTCGTTGCGATGCGTTTGATAGAGTTTATATGGCGCTTGACTACTTTGATGCAAGCATTAACCGTATTGCCGCTTGGACTGTTGGTCTTCGTAGCTGGCAAAAGGCTTTACTTATGGCAATGCTTACACCAAACGCCCAACTTAAAGAATTGCAAGACAAGGGCAATTACACCGAGCTTATGGTAAGAAGTGAAGAGGTTAAGACCTTACCTTTCGGTGATATTTGGAACTATTACTGCGAGTGCTGTGGCGCACCGGTAGACGGCGAGTGGTTTAGCAAAGTTCATGAGTACGAAAAGGATGTTCTTTCAAAGAGAGCATAATTAAATGCAAAGATAAAAGGGATGGCTGTTGCCATCCCTTTTTGTTTTGTTATTTAATCGAAAAAGTTTTCTTAACTACATTATCGTTTAAGCTAAACAATTCTTTTACTTCTACCTCAATATCAGTTGTTGAATCATTTAATTCATAAGCTGCTTCAACCTCAAGCGACGCACCGGTTTTTATTTCTTTAGTTTGATTGCCTGAATCGTAATTCGCGCTATCATCAACAAAAAAAGTTTCGTTAAGTCCCACACCATTTTGATATACATTCTCATCGAAAGCAAACATAAAAGATGCCGGTTCATCACCATTATTCGTAAATTTATATTTTACAATAACAACATCCTTATCCTGAAATCCTGTTGCGGGTGCTAAACGACAACCTTCAATTTCCACTTTATACACACCTATGTTGCTTTCTTTGTCCGATGATTGAACCTTGCCGCTTCCTTGGTCGACCGTTTCACTTTCGCCACTTGCCAAAGCAAAAAGCGAAAAACTTACAATTAAAATCATTGCTAAAATAAGACTAATAATTTTTTTCATTTTGTTTCTCCTCTTTTTTGTAAAAATAAATTTATTAAATTGACAGTTATTGCTGCCAATAAATACATAATAACATCAACAATATCACCTGTACCATTTATAAAATCTATCGTTTGTAAAATTTCATATAAAGCACCTATTAAAAATACTATTGTTGTTAGTAAGAACGAACATTTTATATTAGGTAAAAAAATAGTATGTAAACCACAATTCAAACTAAAAGCCCATAAATAATCGACAAAATAATACTTAATAAAATTTATATCTAAAAATGAAAATAATTCACGCAAAAACATAACACTTATCAAATGTGAAATGCATTCTGCTATATACGTGTTTTTTCTGAACAACAAATATATAAAGCCACCAATAACCAATGCATTAATCTCTAACATTATAAAAATTAAGATTTTCTTTTTATTTATTAACATAACTACATTATAGTCACAATTATGACTATTGTCAAGAATAAAATCTGCTTATATCCTAATAATATGTTATATTAGGTGGTGAGTGTTGTTGATAAGTTATGAACCTTTTTGGAAAACCTTAAAAAAGAAAAACATTACAACATACACTTTAATAAATAAATATCATATCAGCAGTGCTACCATCGACCGTATGAAAAAAGGTAATGGTATCTCTACTATGAAAATTGATGATTTTTGTAAAATATTAAAATGTGAAGTTTCAGATATTATAGAATATAGTGAAGAAACAACATCTCCCAACAACTAAAAACGTGAGGTATTGTTTTTTAAAAAGAATAACGGACGAGCAATGCTCGTCCCTACAATAAAAAATTCTCTGCTTAGATCAAAAGCAGAGAATTTGTTTTTTTATAACTTAGATTTTAAGAACTTGATATAATGATTCCAGTCTTCTCGTGAGAAGAAATGTCTGTGCGCGCGTAGGTGGTAACCTATGTTACCGTCGGTTAAGTGGTCATTTACTTCGGGCATTTTATCGGGAGTAATAAGTCCCTTTTCTCCCAAAAGCTCCCAAGCGCTGCTTGCATGAAGTGTGGTCAAAAACTCTGACACGGGGTCAGCACCCCAATCCTCTACTGCAGATCCAACACACACAAGACGCGGCGCTATACATGCTATAAGATGCGCTTGGTCGTAGGGTTTATCATCTTCAGCGTCTACGAAATCCTTAAAATATTCGCAAAACCAATCCCAACTGCCAAATCGTAAAAATGCCTCTATCTTCTCACCTGTGCTGTGCTTTGAGCTTGCGGCGCCGCCATAACCCGAATCATTTGATATCGCACACCAAAAGCGTTCATCCTGTGCGGCGGTCCAAAGCGCAGTTTTGCCAAGACGTGAATGACCAACAACCGCAGTATGCATAGCATCAATATCGTCGCGGGTAAGCAGATAGTCAAGCGCACGTGATGCGGCATACGACCACATACCAATCTTACCCCATTCGCTTTTATCTTGACGTGGGTGCGTTACACCAAACATTTTACCCATTCCGTCCGAAAAATCGCCGCCCAAATTGTCGTTTACAACATCGGTATAAACCATTATAAACAACGCAAAACCTTGGTCGGTTATTTCTTCAATAGGTAAATAACGGTCGGGCGCGCGACGAAATGCGTGATTTAAAAATACAGGTGGTTTTTCTACACCGTTTGGAATATATAATTCACTATAAAATGTAAACGGTCCGTTTGGCGTATTTAAGGTAATGTTTATATGCTGTTCGGTTACCTTACCGGCATAGGCAATTTTATCTTCAAAAATAACTTCGCCCGTACCCTCACCCAAACAATCGGGAGTGTAGCCGTAAGAATATTTTTGCAGTATGTCAAGCATTTCGGCTCGACGCTCACGCCAATTTTCTACTGTAACTACGCTGCCGTCGTTCATCTTTAAAATAGGTAGTAAGTCGCGTTCTTTAAGTATTTCTTTTAACATATTATCTCACCTGCTGTAATTTAGACTTTCGGTTGTTTATGTATTCGCCAATCTTTTTAACAATAAATATTGCAAGCAAGCCGTCTATTACACCCAAGGCTGCGCCCGCTAAAACATCGGTCGGATAATGTACATAAAGGTAAAGTCTTGAAAGACAGGTCAGCACCGCAACCGTTATTGCTACTATGCCCCATTTTTTATTGTTATAAAAAATGGCTACGGCACACTCAACTGCGCAACGCGAATGACCTGACGGAAAAGAAAAGCTTGAAAGCTTATCGACAATAAGCGTTACATCGGGATTTACGGTATATGGACGCGGTCTTTCAAAAAGCTTTTTAAGAATTTGATTACCCAAAATCTCACCTATAAGCAGTACAACGCCCAAGCAAATACCCGTTTTGCGAGTCTTTTTAAAGCAGAGTAGAACTACCGCCAAGATTATCCAAAAAATGCCTTTGTTTGAAAGACTTGTAATGCCTACAAAAAAGTAATCTAAAAATTTGCAAGAAAATGTTTCTCTAATAAAATCAAGAATACCTATTTCAAATTGATTAAGCGCATCCATTTAAAGCACCTCTTTATTTAAAAAATAAAGGTAATTTTTCCAAAAAGATTATATCATCGCGCTCTGCGGCATCGCCTTCGGCTAAGAATGCGCAAGCAGCGGCTTCAACGGCTCCTGCCTGTTTTAAAAGTTCACGAACAGCGGCTAGTGATTCGCCTGTGCTGATAACGTCATCAATGATAAGCACTCGCTTACCCTTTATAGCGTTAACCTCGGTTTCACCAAGATATAAATGCTGTTCATTTTGTGTTGTAATAGAATTTACCGAAACGTCAAGCGGGTTTCGCATATAAACCTTTACGCCCTTACGAGCAATTATGTAAGGCTTGCCGCTCTGACGAGCCATTTCATAAGCCATAGGAATACTCTTTGCCTCGGGGGTAAGAATTACATCAAATTCAGGAACCTTTTTAAGAAGCTCAGCACAGCCCGCAATAGTGAGCTCAACGTCACCAAAGATTATAAAAGCGGCAATATCGAGCTTGTCGCTTACGGGGAATTTTTCGAGCTTACGCTCAAGACCAGCAATTTTTAAAGTATAAAATTCAGACATATTAATTTCTCCTTACAATACGGACCGTCAAGGATGCCGGTCCCTACAATATAATGCTAATTTAATTGTGCATTAATTTTAGCCTGGTGGCCACTGTAAATATCTGCGTGCAAGTAGGTGGAAGTGTATATGACCTACTGTTTGGCCGCCCTCTTCGCCGCAATTGTTTACAACACGAAAACCTTTTTCAAGATTTTCTTGTGCTGCGATTTTTGCCACAGCCTCAAAAATTTTTGAAACGTAATAACTGTTTTCTGCATTTATTTCAGCCGCAGATACAACGTGTATCTTTGGCACTATAACTGCGTGAAATGGTGCTTGTGGGTCAATGTCTAAAAAAGCGTAAACCCACTCGTCTTCATAAACCTTGGTAGAGGGTATCTCCCCCGCGATTATTTTACAAAACAGACAATCAGACATATTTCATTCTCCTATATCTCTATTTCTAAGTCTTCATAAGAAGTAATAAAACCGTTTTCTTTTGCAATAGGCACAAAATCATCATACACGGCATCTCCGCCATTGTGCGAAAAATGATTGAGTATAAATTTAGTGTTGCCGTCAACCAGTCCACATTCAAGCATCTCGTCACGGGTTTTAATGTTGCGTGGCAAGCCCATATGTGACGAATAGGAAATATCGGTAGTGCCTGCGGTACAATCCATTACAACCGCATCAAAATAAAGACCGCTGTTTTTTAAATATTCCCAAGTTTCTTCGGGTAGCAAACCTGTATCTTGCGCGTAAAGTAGCGTTTTGTTTTCCTTAACAATTATGTATATATACGGATTTTCGGTGCCGTGAGTAGCCTTGAGGGCAGTTACAGTATAATCGCCAACATTAAAAGGCTTGAACGAGGAATGTGATTCACACCTTAAAAACCCGCGCGAATTTGCCACTATTTCGGAAAGTGGTGACTCAATATCACAACTACCGTGAACCGTAATACCGTGCCAATCCTCAGGAGGACAAGAAAAACCTCTTGCCATCCAGTTTAAATCATTAGGATAAAAATGGTCGTCATGTATATGGGTAATAAGAACATTTTTAATATCTAAAAGATTTATATTGTGCGTTATTACGTGATAATTGGTATCACACGGATAATCTATAAATAAATCGTTATCTATGAGTGTCTGTGACCGTGTGCGAATATTTTTACCGCCAAGAGCTTTTGCCTTTTTGCAATTTTCACAATCGCAAAACATTGCGGGAAATGCCTCGGCCGCGGCTGTACCTAAAAATTTAATTTTCATAATACTTATTTCAACTGACCTTCAACGATAGAGCTTACTGCAGCCAAAGCTTCGTCAACCTTTGCAATTTCTTTACCGCCTGCCATGGCGCTGTCGGGCTTACCGCCACCGTTACCGCCGGCAATTTGAGCAACTGCCTTTACAATGTTACCTGCGTGTGCGCCCTTTGCAAGCGCCGCTTTACCAACGCCTGCGCAGAAAGTAAGCTTTTCGCCGTTAACGGCCGCCAAAACTGCTACAGCGTCATCATTTTCTGCCTTAATGGTATCAATCATCTTGCGAAGCTCGTCGGGTGCAGTACCGTCAAATTTAGCGGTTGCAACCTTAACACCGTTTATATCGATAGCATTCGCCATAAGGTCATTGAGTTTGCCGGAAGCAAGCTTGGCTTCCAAAGATTCAATTTTCTTTGAATCCTCTTTCATTTGCTTAACGGTAGCCGCAGCTTTTGTTGCAACATCCTCGATATTGCCGATTTTAAGGGTAGCCGCAGTGTCTGCAAGCAATGATTTATAATGATTTATAAGATTTACAACGTTAAAGCCTGTGTATGCCTCAATACGTCTTGTACCTGCCGCAATACCGCTTTCACTTATAATTCTGAAAAGACCGATTTTGCCCGTATTGTCAACGTGGGTACCGCCACAAAGCTCGGTAGAAAAGTCGCCCGCTTTTACAACGCGAACGATATCGCCGTACTTTTCGCCAAATAGTGCCATAGCGCCAAGTGCGCGAGCCTCGTCAATAGGCATTTCACGGTTATCAACCACAATACCGTCAAGAATTGCGGTATTAACTAAAGTTTCAACCTGCTGGGTTTCTTCTGCAGTAAGGGCCGAAAAATGAGTAAAGTCGAAACGTACTGCCTTTTCATTTACAAGCTGACCTGCCTGCTCAACATGAGTGCCGAGAACCTTACGCAAAGCCGCCTGCAACAAGTGAGCCGCAGTATGATTACGGCGAATAGCCTCACGACGAGCAACGTCAATCTTTACATTTACCTTATCGCCTACCGAAATAGTATCATTTGCAGTACCAACGTGAGTAAATATGCCATCTACAGTCTTTTTGGTGTCAACAACATCAAAGCCTGTAATAACACCGCTATCACCTACCTGACCGCCGCTTTCAGCATAGAAAACGGTTTTGTCAAGCACAACAATAGCCTTTTGACCTGCCATTGCCGAAGATACGTGCTCGCCCTCAACAACTATGTCAAGAACGGTAGCATCACATTCATTTTGTGTATAACCCAAAAATTCGGTAGTGGCAATATCGTCAAAGTTAATGCCGTCACTGCTCCAGCTCTCGCCGTCAGATGCTTTACGAGCATTACGTGCTTTTTCGCGCTGTTGTTGCATCAAATTATTAAAGCCATCCTCGTCAACAGTCATACCCTTTTCGGCCAAAATATCACGTGTTAGGTCAAGCGGGAAACCGTAGGTATCATATAGACGGAATGCATCCTCACCCGAGAGTGTGCCGCCGTTTGTTGTAAGGTCGGCAAGTATTGTAAGACCTTGGTCAATAGTCTTTGAAAAGCTTGCTTCTTCGTTAGCGATAACCTTTTTAATAAGCTCTTGCTTATCTACAAGTTCTGGGTAACCTGAAGCGTTTTCTTTGATAACAGCCTCTACCATTTCTACAAGAAATGCGCGGTCGATGCCTATAAGGCGTCCGTGACGGGCAGCACGACGAATAAGACGGCGAAGCACATAGCCACGTCCCTCATTTGAAGGAATAATACCGTCGCTAATCATAAATGTAGAAGCGCGTGCGTGGTCGGTAATAGCGCGGATAGAAATATCTACCTTTTGGTCTTCTCCATAAGTCTTGCCCGAGATTTCACAAACCTTGTCAAGTATATTGCGAATGGTATCAACCTCAAACATATTGTCAACGCCCTGCATTACGCAAGCAAGACGCTCAAGGCCCATACCTGTATCAATGTTTTTGTGTTCAAGCTCGGTGTAGGTGCCGTCACCCATATTATTAAACTGAGTGAAAACGTTGTTCCAGATTTCCATATATCTGTCACATTCGCAACCTGGCTTACAATCAGGACTGCCACAACCGTACTTTTCGCCGCGGTCAAAATAAATCTCACTGCAAGGACCGCAAGGACCTGTGCCGTGCTCCCAGAAGTTATCTGCCTTGCCAAGCTTTACAATTCTTTCTTCGGGCACACCGATAACGTCACGCCAGAGTGCATAAGCCTCGTCATCCTCTTCATAAACAGATGGCCAAAGTAACTCTGCAGGAATTTCCAAATCCTTTGTCAAGAATTCCCAAGCCCACGGAATAGCCTCTTTTTTAAAGTAATCACCGAAAGAGAAGTTACCAAGCATTTCAAAATATGTACCGTGACGCGCAGTAATACCAACACGCTCAAGGTCGGGTGTGCGAATACACTTCTGACAAGTGGTAACGCGACTTCTTGGTGGGGTTACCTCGCCTGTGAAATACTTTTTCATAGGCGCCATACCCGAGTTTATAAGCAGTAATGATTTATCATTATTTGGTACCAAAGAGAAGCTGCCAAGACGCAAGTGACCCTTTGATTCAAAAAATGATAAATACCTTTCTCTAAGTTCGTTAAGTGACATCCATTTCATAATTATTACTTCCTTAAAATAAAGATAAACATACACAATGATTATATACCGCAAAAGGTATTTTGTCAATGATACTATACCGTAAAAAATAGCGAATTTTAAACTTTTTAGTGACATTTTGTCATCCGTATGTTATTATGTTTTTGAGGTGAGAATTATGTTTTTTACTCCTGAGGCTAACATCCCCGAGGGCTTAGGCTTTAGCCTTTATGATTTAACGCATCTTATGTGGCTTGGCATTTTTGTGTTGTTGTGCATAGTAAGCGTTATAACTTATAAAAAACTTAATACAAAGCACCGCAACATAATGCGAATTGGAATTGCCGTGACGGTTATAACACTTGAAACTGCAAAAAACATCGTGGCATTTGCAGTAGGCGACTTTGGTATAGGCCATATGCCGTTTCATTTGTGCGGTATAAATGTGTTGCTTGTAACATTTTGTATTTTTAAACGCAGTAAAACAGTTGAAAATTTCTTGTATTACATAGGCATACCGGGCGCAATGCTAGCGCTTCTTACTCCCGACTGGACCAATATGCCATGCCTTAACTATTTTCATATGCACAGCTTTGTAATACATATGTTTTTGGTGATTTACCCGTTTGTTTTGGTAGCAAGCGGCGACCTTAAACCCGATTTTAAATCGATGCCCAAGTGCGTGTTGCTGCTTATTGGCTTTGCAATACCTGCCCTCGTGTTAAACATTATATTTGACCAAAATTTTATGTTTTTAATGAACACGGCAGACATCGGCTTTTTGCAAATTTTTGAAGATATATTCGGCGCGCATCAGTGGGCATTCCCTATACTTTTGCCGATAATTATGTTAATTATGTCAATACCCATAATCATAGCAAACAAAATAACAAAACATAAAACTGCGACAAAAAAAGAAACTGTAAACGTATAAAAAAACGACTCCAATCGGAGTCGTTTTTTGTTTTTTAGAAGCCCAACAATTTAGTTCCTGCAATTTCCAATTTTTCACGCCAAGCAGTAGCATCAGCATCGGTAGCGCCAACTGCGCTGATATAAAGCTTAATCTTAGGTTCAGTACCCGACGGACGAACTATAAGCGAGCTGCCGTCTGCAAGATAAAAGCCTAAAACATTTGATTTTGGTAAATTGATAGCTGTGATTTTACCACTTGCTATATCAAGGCTTTCACTCTTATTAAGGTTATCAAAACGAGCAACCTTAATACCCTCAACCTCACCGGGCGGATTATTGGCCAAGCGCTCCATAATATCGGCAATCTGCTTCATACCGGCTTGACCCTCACAGGTAAAGCTCTTTTGTGAGCAGTAGTAATAACCGTATTTGTCATAAAGCTCTGAAAGAACCTCAATAAGATTTTTACCCTGTGACTTATAATAAGCTACCATTTCGCAGATAAGCATTGACGCAATTACCGCGTCCTTATCACGCACGTAGGTGCCTGCCAAATAGCCATAGCTTTCTTCAAAGCCGAACACGTAACGCTCGGGGTGACCTTCTGCCTCAAGGTTTGCAATTTGCTCGCCTATAAACTTAAAGCCTGTAAGAACGTCACGAAGCTCGCAACCGTAATCCTCGGCAATTTTAAGACAAACGTCGCTTGTAACAATGGTCTTTACCGCAACAGGATTTTCGGGCAAAGTGCCGTTTGCTTTGCGGCATTTTAATATATATTCGAGCAATAACGCGCCAACCTCGTTACCGCTAAACAAGCGATACTCGTCACCGTTTGGTACAGCTATACCAACGCGGTCAGCATCGGGGTCGGTTGCAAGAAGCAGGTCGGGTTTTACTATTTCGGCAAGCTTTAACGCGCACTCAAATGCTTGACGGATTTCAGGGTTTGGGTACGGCGCTGTCGGGAAATTACCGTCGGGTTTCTCCTGTTCGGGAACTACAGTTACGTTAGTAGCACCGATTTTTGAAAGAATTGCGCGAACAGGCTTGTTACCTGAGCCGTGAAGCGGAGTATAAACCACATTAAGCTTAGACATATCAATATCGCGGTTTACGCGTCTGTCTTCTACAGCGGCAAGATAAGCATCAATTACATCTTCGCCTATGTATTCAATCTTGCCTTCAGCCAAAGCGGTATCAAAATCCATGCGACGAACGCCGTCAAAAATATCAACCTGATTCATAACCGAAAGCACGTAATCGGCCGCCTCAAGACCTAACTGACAACCATCGTTACCATAAGCCTTGTAGCCGTTATATTTTGATGGGTTGTGGCTGGCTGTAACAACAATACCCGCATCACACTTTAAATGGCGTACTGCAAATGAAAGCATTGGAGTAGGCATAAGCTCTTTATAAATATATACCTTAATACCGTTTGCCGCAAGAATAGCAGCGGCGTCACGCGCAAAAACATCTGATTTAATACGGCTGTCATAAGCTATTGCTACACTGCCGTTTTTAGTTACCGAGTTAACGTAATCTGCAAGACCTTGCGTAGCCTTACCTACGGTATAAACGTTCATACGGTTGGTACCTGCGCCAATAACGCCGCGAAGACCGCCTGTACCGAATTCAAGATCTTTATAAAAAGCATCGTTTATAGCTTCGTCGTTACCCTCAATAGCCTTCAGCTCTGCAACCAAGTCAGCATCAATTGTTGCTTTTTCACACCAAAGTTTATATTGTTCATTAACCATTGCCAAAACCTCCCTAAATTTATACATTATAATTTTATAATGTATTGAGTAACTTGTCAACCAAAATTTAGTAAGAGGTTTCGACAATAAATTGAAAATTGAAAGTTGAAAATTATGGTGTGCCTATGGCACATTTATATTTCGTTCGCATAGCGAACTCCAAAATTATTCATCATTCATTTTTCATTCTTCATTTAACTAAAGCTTCCAAGTCCAAAACTGACGGACAAAGCCTTGTCCACACGGTTCATAGCTCCGGGGTCAATACTACCCATTTTTTCTTTAAGTCGCTGTTTATCAATTGTTCTCACCTGTTCAAGCAGCACAATGCTGTCCTTTGCAAGACCGCAACACTCGGCGCTTATATCTATATGCGTAGGCAATTTTGATTTTTCGTGCTGACTGGTTATCGCGGCGGCAATTACCGTAGGACTGTACTTATTTCCAACATCGTTTTGAACTATAAGCACAGGCCGCACCCCGCCCTGTTCAGAGCCAACAACGGGGCTTAGGTCGGCGTAGTATATTTCTCCTCGTTTTATATTCATTGACTATTCACACTCCGAAATATTACATTGTTGCATTACTATTTTTACCGATTTTGTAAAAATATAATCACGGCAAAATATAAATTTTGCCTTAATGCATTTTATGAAAAATAAATGCGTAGTGTGAAAATGAAAAAGGCGGGGATGACTCCCCGCCGTGAGATTAATGTTTTATTTGTAGGGAACACATTAATGCGTTCCGTTTGGTCAATCAGAGAAGTGTACCCTAATTAACTGATTTATATTTACCTTGGTCTGTATCCGCCGCAGTTTAAGGTTCTTCCTTTAACACTACCCGAACATTTAGATGCGTTTGCACAGCGTGAACACATATGTGATGCGGCATTTCTCATATCTTGTTCTGCACGTCTTGCTTCACTGGCCTGTCTTGCCGCCTCTCTTTCAGCAGCCCTGTTAGCAGCACGCTGTTCTTCAATCATAGCCTTGTTGTGCATTTGCTGCTGTCTTTCCATCTCCTGATTATGACGTTGTGCTTCAAGTGCGCGTCTTTCTTCTGCTTCAGCCTGTTCGCGCATAATCTGAGTGCGTTGTGCCTCTTCAGCTCTTCTTGCAGCCTCGGCTTGCTCTTCTCTATCCTCCTGAATAGCAAGATTAAGTGCTTCTTTATAATTATCTGCCCTGCCGGATTTAAGCAATTTGATTACATGACGGATAAGATGATAATACTCGGTCGGAACGAAGTCGTATGTTTTGGCTTCTTTCATTTTTTCTACGAAGTTTTCCATAGCATCTGCTTTTTTACTTACACATTCTTTTAACAAACGATCATATTCTTCGTATGCCTCTTTATACTGACAAGCAAATTCCTTTGCTGCAGCAATGCCTTCCGTCTTTTCTTGATCATAAAAATTCAATGAATTTCTAAATGCTTTAATGCTTTTTTCATAAGCAGCTACTGAATCATCATATTTCTTTTTTTCTAGATTATATGTTCCGTTTGATTTAAAAAACAAATAACCGAAAAATATAGAAGCCAATATTCCTATCGAAGCAACGCTATTAAAAAAGCGCCAATTACTAATAAGGAATATTAAAACGCAAACGATGGTGATACACAATATAACCATAAATATCTTTTTTGACTTGTCGCGTTCTTGTCGTGATTCATCGTATTTGGCTTGGTCTATTGGAAATGATGGTAAATTCGAAAAAACCGAAGGTGCACCCTTTAAATCATCAACGGTTTTTACCACCTTTGCTACTTTTTCGGCATATTCACTTGTACAACCGTGTTCTACATATTCACTCAATTCAAATGATTCGTCGAGTAAACTTTGCAGTTTTTCTAATTTTTCTATAATTTCTTTATTTTCAGTCATCACATTTACCCCCTCTTTCATTTAAGAAACATCCATACCAAAGCCAATTGCAGTTGTTGTAATTTTTGATCGATATCGTAATTTTCAGGGTCTATCATAATTAAAGAACTTGTAGAAAATAATTTTATACCACGTTCACTTAAATCTTCTATAAAATCATCCGAATCAATTACTGCTTCATTATATATCCATTCTGATTTATCAAAGGGGTTAACCTTGTTGTGCAAAATCGCTGTCAATATAATATATGTTATTTCATTACCGTAAAATTTAGGAGCATTTGCTAAAAAAGCCACAAACGGATTGCTGTCCGATTTTAATATTTCAGGATATTTATTGTAATCAACATCCGAGTTGCAAACGATATCAGCAATAAATAAAGCCAACTTAAAAAGTGTTTTGTCTTTTTCAAAACTCTCACTTGCTATTGTTTTTAGATAAGAATAAATAAATATCGTACGCTCCTCTAAGGAACTAAGGGTAGCAAATTTTTTGCCACCCTCGTCAGAGAGGAACCACGCAGTATCTTTTTTTAGTAGTTCCATTTCGTTTTACATCCTTTAATTAAATTGTTATAAATTAAATTTCTTTTTTGCCGGCATATCTCATTATTTTGTTTGCCCAATTCCTTGTTTCTTCAGACAACTGAGGCACATTCTTTGCTAAGCCTGCAACTAAATCTGCAACTTTTGAATATTGTGCTGCAATACGTTGTTCTGCTGTTGGGAGCGCACTACCCTGATCTTTTTCAACATTGAGCAAAATTTTACTAGTTTCACCATCGTTAAATTCGATTTTTATATAGTGCTGACCGCTTGAATCATTTTCACTGTCCAAATAAAAGGTTGTTATATCCTCTTTTATTACATGCTCAGCCTCAATTGCGGCTACCTTTATAAATGTAAGCTTATCAAACGCACTGTTCATTGAAACTTTGCAAAGCTTATACTTACCATCAGTAACCGTACCGTAAGAATGTGCCGCTGCTATTAGTGCACCCTTAAGCGCACTCTTACCTGCATCTTTCAACTTGTCCATAAATCCCATAATTTTTACCTCTTTCGATAATTAATTTATAATAATGCGCTGTACGCTTATTACCCTCTCAAATCCTTTAAAATTCTTCTGATTGTTCGTTCACTATAGCCATATTTACGTGCCAATTGCTTGTAATTTGCACCATTAAATTCGCTGTATATTTGTTCATATATGTACTGCTTGGTATAAAGCTCTAATGGGAAGGATATTTGCTGGCCTTTAAATTCCTCAAAAACCAATTTTGTGTTTTCTATACCGATCAAATCCACAAACTTTTTATATGAACCATTAAAATATTCCTTTTTATTTTCCAATTTCAAACCAAATCGCACCTCATATACATCCTTCCTTTATATGATAAACTTTTTCTTTTGATATTACAAAAGACCTACAACAATGTTTTTTGTCAAAACAAGATGTCGCAATTTGTTGTAAAAACGTTTTACGTATATAAAGACACAGCAAATTGAAAAAATTATGTTATTTTTAAAATTTTTTAAAAATGCATAAAAAAAGACACCATAAAAATGGTGTCTTAATTAATTATAAATGCTATTGTATTTCTTCGCCGTTCCACTGCTGATAGTCTGCGTCGTAATCTTGTACTATATTTCTATAATAATAAAACGTAGATGTTTTGCATTCCCGCGAGCAATGAATTGTAAGCTTTGAAGTACGTTTAGATAAATCGGCAAAAGCGTTTTCAAATATATCTATGGTACTACCACGTAAATAAATGTCGGTTAAATTATAACAATCAGAAAATGCATTTTGCCATATTGTTTTTACCGACGAAGGCACAACAACCTTTTTAACCGAATCTTTAATCGCAGCATCACAAAACGCCGAAGGCATAATTGCCGCTACTTTTTTTCCGTCAATAATATCGGGTATTATATATACTCCGTCACTCGAGGCAGTTGAAACGCCCGTAATAACTATAACATTTTCCACCGGTGTAGCGGGGATATTACCACTGGTAAAGCAATCCTCTGCCGTAGCATCACGATAACTATAGGTTGCTGATACAGTAGGTTTTTGTGTTTCTGTCGGCTTTGAATTTGGCGGTTCGGTCTCTGAAGACACATCGCTCGTTGACGAAGATTCTATCACAGAAGACGTAATTGATGAATCAATCACAGTCGATAAATTTTCATTTTCTTCGTTAGAAGGCTCTTTATTATTATCGGGCTGTTGCGGATTGTCGGTTGCAGTCGACTCGTGTGTATTATCATCAACTGCCGTTTGCACACTGCTGTTTTGGTACTCGTTACTACTTGTTTCTTGTGATGAAATAATAATAGCACTGTCACTTGATGATTCTGTGCTAATATTTGGGCTCTGTATTTTATTTTTGCCAAAGCCAATAAGCGCAAATACCGTTATCAAAGTTATTAAAGTTGTAATCATTGATATCGCAACTATACACGAGGCAATTTTTAAAACGTTCTTTTTTTGTTGTTGCTTTATAACCTTTGATACAGCTATTTCTTTTTGGTTACTACCCTTTACAACACCGTTTAATATTTGCTGTGCAATAGCAACACTAAGCAATGCTGTACCAATCACATTGCGTATTGCAGTTGCAATCATTGCAACAAAATCGCCACTGTATACCGACTTGTCTATTCCGTGAACCGCAAGTTGAGATTTCAAATTGCGTTTTGCCCTATTTAACTGGGTATATACAGTAGCAGCGGGTACACCGCGCATTTTTGCGATTTGTGTAACACGCATACCATCATAATATACCAAGGAAAGCAGTTCAGCGTCTTGCGGCTGTAATTCTCTAAGAACCGCTGCAACATCTAACTCAACATCTTTTTGCGTTTGATCTTGCCTTAAAAATTCAGAGTAATCCTCTTCTTCTGTAATAGAACTTTCATTGCGTTTAGACCGCAAAAAGTTTTTTGCAGTGTTTTTTGCAATTGTAGTAAGCCAGCTATAATATGCATTAGGTGAACGCAGACTTGATATACCCTTAAACACTTTAATAAAGGTTTCTTGTATTGCGTCATATGTCGTTTCATCATCGGGAATATATTGTCGCACAACAAAAAACACGTAGCGATAGCTTTGCATATAAAGCTGTTCAAATGCAGCTTTATTACCGTTAATTGCTTTTTGAATCAAATCGGTATTTTTTAATAAATTTTCTTCTGTATCGTTAACCGATATCAGTTCACCTTGTATATTGTGCAATTGATTATCGCCTTTAAAATTTGACATTATATTCACCACCTTACATAAACGATTATACATATTTTTGTTATATTTTCAACTTTAACTTTAAAAGCACCCGCCATACTCATACGACGGGTGCTTAATACTATTATTATTTATTTCTTTCGCTAACAGCGCCTTCGGGATTAATTTCGCCAGCTTTAAGAAGTGACATTTTTGTAAGCGCAGGGCCAACGATTTCGTAAATCAAAACTGCGAACAAGGTTATATTTGCAATTATTAAACCAACCGGTCCCAGTTCCTCCGCTTTTATAGCCATACCAAGAGCCACACCGGCTTGTGGGAACAAGGTTATACCTAAATACTTTACAATATTTTCATCGCACTTTACCCACTTAGAGCTAATGCGTGCGCCAAAGTATTTACCGACACAGCGCGAAGCTATGTAAACCACACCGATAAGCACAACGGCTAAATCCTTAAATATAGAAAGCTCTAACTCTGCGCCTGATATTACAAAGAAAAGTATGAATAACGGCGCGGTCCAACGGTCGAGTCGGTCCATAAGATTTTCAGAAAAATCGCACATATTGCAAAATACGGTGCCAAGCATCATGCAAACAAGCAGTGATGAAAAGGCAATATGCACACCGCCAATTTCAAAATTTATTTTTGAAAGACCTACGGTTGCCAACACAAATGCCACCGACATTGCAAGACGTTTTGAACGGGAATGGAAAAATCTTTCACAAAATGTAAAGATTGCACCCATTACAAAACCAAGCAATAACGACATAACAACCTCTGCAATAGGCTCTACAATTACAGATATCATATCCACTGTTCCACTGCTTATCGCCTTTGCCACACCAAAAGATATTGCAAAAAGCACAAGACCAACAGCATCATCGAGCGCTACGACCGGTAACAAAACGTCGGTAACAGGGCCCTTTGCCTTATACTGACGCACTACCATAAGCGTTGCCGCAGGCGCCGTTGCGGCTGCCACCGCACCAAGAACCACTGCCGCCTCAATTGGAAATTTATCGGGAATAATAAAGTGCAAGCCAATAAGCACCGCATCAACCAAAATGGTTGTAAATACCGCTTGAAAAACACCTATCACAGTTGCCTGCTTACCAATCTTTTTAAGTTGTGCAAGTCTAAACTCATTACCAATAGCAAATGCAATAAAGCCGAGTGCTATATCGCTTAAAAGACTAAATGATTTTACGTTTTCGTGGCTTGTAAAGCCAAGGCCCTCAATGCCCAAAGCGCCCAAAGCAAAAGGCCCTATAAGCACACCGGCTACAAGATAAGCAGTTACTGCAGGCAGTTTTAACTTTTTAGCCACACGTGACAGCATAAGTCCTGCAAAAATCGCTACAGACAATGTGAGTAAAATCTCCACAAAAATCCCCTCTTAATAAAAAATTTCGTACGGGAGTAAGTATAGCACATTTAGAACAGTAAAGCAAGTTTAAAATTACATAAATATAGTATATATTCTGCTTGCATTATTATATTGTTATATTTATAATTAAAGGTAATTACCATTTTGTGTTAGGAGTAGTTGCTTTGAGTGAAAAAATTTGGAGTACACTTGTACATCTAGGAACAAATTTATGGTATGAAGAAGGAAATTACCACGGCCAAGACGAAAATAAACTGTGGAAGTCTCCGGCCTCACCAGACATACGTTTTGACCGCAGTGTATGGGATGAATACTTAATTAACATTAAGAAAAACGGCATTAACACTATTATTCTTGATATAGCCGATGCATTACAATATAAGTCTCACCCTGAAATTGCTTGTCGCGGCGCATGGACACACGAAGAACTTACTGCCGAAATACACAAACTTAACGAAATGGGAATTGATGTTATTCCTAAACTCAATTTCTCAACCTGTCACGACGAATGGCTCGGTATTTACTCCCATATGATTTCTACACCTACATACTATGAAGTTTGTAAAGACATAATTGATGAAGTTTGTAAGCTTTTTAATGCCAAATATTTGCACATAGGATTTGATGAAGAGGTTTATACAAATCAGTCCAAATATGATTTTGTTGTAATTCGCCAAAACGATCTTTGGTGGCATGACTTAAATTTCTTTAACGATTGTATACGTGCAAACGGCGCCCGTACTATGATGTGGTCTGACTATGCACGCCACAAACCGCAAGAGTTTATTGAAAAATGTCCTAAAGATATTGTTCAATGTGTATGGTACTATTTTACCGAATTTGGAAAAGAGAATCTTTCGGCTGAAAATGAAATTAGGGTAAGACCCATCGATATACTGGAATCGGCCGGCTTTGACCAACTACCAACCGGAAGCAATGAATACTACAAAGAAAACCTTGAATTGCTTGTAAAATACTGCAAAGAAAATATTTCTGATGAACATTTGCTTGGTTTTATGCAGACCACTTGGGAAAGCGTAATGCCAGAGTGGCAAGAATACTTAAATCAAAGCACCGAAATCGTAAAATCGGCACGCGAATGGTTTGAATCACACTAACGTACAGCGGAGGACTCAAATTATGCAAAAAATAACTCTTAATGGTGAGTGGGTACTTAAAAATCCCCGCAATAACACCACATATAAGGCAACTGTACCAGGCGATGTTCACAACGATCTTTTACAATCGGCAGTAATTCCCGATCCTTATTATTCAGACAATGCAAATATTTGTGCTTGGGTTACTGAACAGGATTGGATATACGAAAAAAAATTCACCGTTACAGATGAAATGCTTCAAAATAAAATCAATATTGTTTTTGACGGCATTGATACCTTTTCTGAAATTTATATTAATGGCACAAAAATCGCCGATACCAATAATATGTTTTTGCGTTATACGTTTAGAGTTAACGATTATGTTACCGTGGGCGAAAACACACTTACTGTAAAACTCTTATCAATCCGTCAAAAAGCCAGTGAATATCCAATCGAAGGCTATTTTGGCTGTTTTGATGTTCAGCGCATATTTATCCGTAAGGCTCAATGTCACTTTTCATGGGACTGGGCTCCAAACTTTCCCGCTATGGGTATTTGGCTTGACGTTCGTCTAGAGGTTTTACCCGCCAACGAAATTACTCACGTAATTATTAAGCCCGAGCTTGACGGTAGAGCGGCTATTATTGTTCATTTGGGCAAAGAGCTTGATCCATGGAATGTAGGCGGAAAGTTTATTCGCATAAAGGTGTGGGACAATGACACCACCATCGAGAAAACCGTAAGCGTCGCAGGTTATAAAACAATATGCAACATCTTTGTAGATAATGTAAAACTTTGGTGGCCAAAATCTTTGGGTGAGCCACATCTTTATAATTACGAAGCAACACTTATCGAAGACGATATAGAAACTTACAAAAAATCCGGTCATTTTGGCTTTAGAACAATAGAACACGACCAATCCCCTGCAGATACACAAAAGTTTTACTGCAAGTTTAAAATTAATGGTAAGGAAATATTCCTTAAAGGTGCTAACTGGGTGCCGCTTGATATTATGACTGGTTGTATCACTGAGGATAAATACCGCAAGGCTATCGCAATGGCGCACGAGGCAAACTTTAACTGCTTACGCGTTTGGGGTGGCGGTATATATGAAAAGGAAATTTTCTATGATATTTGCGACGAAACCGGTATGCTTGTATGGCAAGACTTTCAGTTTGCTTGTGCTGATATTCCTGATGATTACCCAGGTTTTACCGAGCAAGTAATTGATGAGGTTGAATATCAAATAGCAAGATTGCAAACACGCCCTAGCTTTTTTGTGGCTACAGGCGGTAATGAAAAAACCGGTACTGCCGGTACGCTTAAAAGTCGTGGCGACCATCTTGTATATTATACCATTTGCGGTATGTGTCATCATCTTGACGGAACCCGTCCTTATATGCCCTCTTCCCCATATTCTTTTGGCAGTATTGGTAACGATTTAACCTCAGGCGATAGTCACGTAAACAGCTATGAGCCATCTATTGGTAGAGGAAGATTTAAAGAATTCCGTGATATTTTGGCAGAGCGTGAAGCACCAATGGCATCTGAAATTGCCGTTCAAGGTGCTTGCCGTGTTGAATCACTAAAAAAATACATACCAGAAGAAAGTCTTTGGCCTGTAAACGAAATTTACAATCTTCACTATACACGTAATCCCTACGACGGTTTTGGCGGTATTCCATTTGTCGAAAAGCAAATCAATGCAGCAACTGAGGCTTTTGGTGAATTTGACTGTCTTACCGACTACGTAAAATACTCAATGACACTTCACAGTGAATATGTACGAGCTGACAGCGAATTCCACCGTTCTCGTAAGGGCGATTGCGGTGGTGCAATGTTCTGGATGTGCTCAGATATATGGCCTAGCGGTACTTGGGCGTTGCTTGACTACTATATGATACCCAAAGCATCATATTATGCGGCTAAACGCTCATACAAACCCGTAACACCTATTATAACAAAGCATAAAGACGGTATGTTTGCATTTGTTGTAAATGATACTTTGTTAGATGTAGCTGGTACACTCACACTTCGTTATGTTGATGCTGCAGGCAATATTTATAGTCAAAAATCAATTGATGTTGTTGCTAATTCCAACGCATCTACAAAGGTGATTTGTGTTGATGATATTGTTGAATTTGGCACAAATAAAATTCTTATTGCCGAGCTTGTGGCAAATGGTGAAACCACAAAAACCTTCTTCTTCCCTGATTTATGGAAAGATACTCCATGGCAAGATCCTAAGCTTCAAGTAAGTATTGAACGCAAGTGCGACAAATGTGCTACTGTTACAATTACAGCTACCTCTGCTTATGCGCGTATGGTAAACATTGTCGTACCCGAATTTAGCGGTACATATATGTCTGACAACTTCTTTGATATGGAAAAGGGCGAAACCCGAGTTATAGAAATTAAAGCCGACCAACCTTTTGACCCCAAAGACGTAGCGGTAAAAACTTGGCTTGACGAGTGGGACAGATAAGAGGTAACAAAATGTATATAAACGGTATTGGTAATTTAAACCAAGAAGAACAAAAATGTCTTATACCGCTTGATAAAAGCGAAAACAGCCTTTTTGTAAACGGTAAAGACGGCGTTAAAGGTGTATACTCTACCCTTGATAAAAAACTACAGCTTGTAGAGTTCGATAACAAAACACTTACCTATGTTAAATCTTCGGTCGGTCATCCTGCTATTTACGAGCTAAAAAACCCCGAGTTTATAGCACCTGCACATGCAGTGCTTATGGACCTTGACGGTACCAGTGTTCACAGCGAAAGCTTTTGGATTTGGATTATAGAACAGGTTACGGCTTGGATGACTGGTAACAACGGCTTTAGCTTTGAGACCGATGATTTGCCCCACGTTTCTGGGTATTCTGTAAGCGAGCACCTTTCGTACTGTATAAAAAAATATGCACCTAAAACCGATTTAAAGGATGCTGTAAACAAGTACTTTGAAATCACTGAGTATGAGATGAACGAAATTCTCTTGGGTCGTGGTAAACCAGGTGCTTTTACCCCTGCACCAAATCTTAAAGAATTTTTATATACTCTTAAAGAAAACGGGGTAAAAATTGGTCTTGTAACTTCGGGTTTGTATCAAAAAGCTTGGCCCGAAATACTTAATGCTTTTCAAACTTTGGGTATGGGCGACCCGGTAGATTTTTATGATGCGATAATTACTGCCGGTACTGCCATACGCAAAGGTCAATCCGGTACTTTAGGCGAGATTGAAGCTAAGCCTCATCCTTGGCTATATGCTGAAACCGCAATGGCTTTGGGAGTTACCGATAAAAGTCGAATTATTGGTATCGAAGACTCCGCAGCGGGCGTTATGTCGATACGACTTGCCGGTTTTGCAGCACTTGGTGTGGCAGGCGGCAATCTAAAGCAAAGTGGTATGATGCCATTTTTGTATAACAAAACAGAAAACGACGGACTTATGTCACTGATTCCTACAATTCTGGGTAGATAAATAAAATGCTTATTTCATCATAGTATGAAATAAGCATTTTGTTATTTAAAATTGAATTTCATAAAACACAACGCTGTTACCGTCTATTGTATCATTAACAGTAAGCACCCCGTCCTTTATCTCGGCCGTGCTTTCCTTTGGTGTTAGCTTTGCCGCTTCTTTATATTTGGGTAACATCTCGTTATAAAACGTATTTTTTAATTGGTCATCTGCCTTATCTAAAAATACGGATATAGCAGGGTCATCAGGCGACCACTTAAACATATCATCAGTAATATTATAGGTTTTTCTGTCCTCTAACCACTCATCAAAATAATTGCAATCATCATTTATATAGCGTGTTGTAATTTTTACCTTGCCATCATTTTGAGGCATTTTTATATTAAACATAAGCGGTTTTGCAGTAACATCATCGAGTGTTTCTTCGTAATTATATGCCATAATACGAAGTGTTTTAGTATCTTTGTCATAAGCCGCAAGTGCCTTTGTTTCGGAATTAAAGCTCGAAGTATCGGTTTGCACCGCTTTTACACGTGTCATTCCTTCAAATTCGGCTGTATGTTTTGCTATATAATACGACATTGTCGGCATACCGCTTGTAACAAAGCCCCAGCTTGAAAAATAATCCACACCGGTATCCATTGCTTGCTTATAAAGTTTTGCGTCGAATGCCGCTTGATAAGTATGTCCTACCACACGGGTATTAAGGTCAAATTTTTCGTAACCGGGTTTACTACCTATAAGAATTCTACCCTCATCCACACCGTAAATCAAATCATCAAGTCCGTATTTATTTGCCGCTTTTTGTAGATTTGTCATTGTTTCTACAAATGACAAATTTGTTTTGTATATAGGCATTCCTGCCTGAGAATGATACCACGATGAAGCCAAATAACAGATACGAGTACCTTTTTTACCGTTAGCGTAATTGGTGCCCTCTGCCACATGCTTTATAAATTCGGAATAATCCCACATTCCTTCAGAACAAGCCATAGCGTGTGCACCAACAAACACCTTTTTACCTATGGCATCTATAAGTGCTTGAACAGTATAATCATACAACTTGCAATAAGCATCTTTAGTTTTTTCGGGATCACCGCTTGGATGCATAAACCAATCCTTATTTTCAAACTCAGTCATAACACCAAATCGCCAAGTAAGAACTTCTTTTTTGCCAAATTCTTCTACTAAAGCAGATGCCAAAGCGTAAATATATTTATAATAAACATCGTAATCATCGGGCGGATAAACATTCATACTAAAAGTGCCGTTTGTAGCATTGGTAGAATATTTAAGCGGCACACTGCCAAGCTTAAGATGCGGCTTTGCGCCGGTGTCTAAAATACCTTGGCAGGCATTTAAAAGCTTTGTAAAATCGTAATCATCAAGCACAGAGGTATCAAGAGGGTCTTTAAACAAATCGCGTGTCTCAGTGCCACCAGAGCACTGCATTAACTGCACATAATCGGTAAATTCAAAAATATTGTAACTTTCGTCCTTACCGGGTGCCCAAACATTCCAAAGATTTATGTTGTTAAATAAACTCGTTAGTTCTTTTCCTGTTTTTGTAGTATCAACGTCAAAGCTGTTAACAAAGCTAAAATTCGGTTCCACATCGTCACCTGCAAGCTCAGAAATGCTAGTTTCTATTTTACTACAACCCGACAAAATGGCCGTAGCCGATATTGCAACCGACAAAACAACAGAAATAAATTTCTTCACCTTCATTTCACCTCAAACAAATTAAAATTTAATTTCATAAAACACTACGCTGTTTCCATCAATCGTGTCGTTAAGCGTGAGTCTACCACCACTAATATTGGCATTTTCAACCTTTGGATTAAGAACTGATGCTTTTAGATAATTAGGCTTTAGTTTTTTATAGTATACATTCTTTAATTCTTCACTTGCATTACTTAAAAAAGCTTCTATACTTGGGTCATCAGGGGACCAGGAGAACATATCATTTGTTATATTATAGTCTTTTCTATCTTTTAACCATTCATCAAAATAATTGCAATCATCATTTACATATTCTTTTATTATACTAACGCTACCGGATTGTATAGGCGCGGCTATTGTAAATGAAAGACTTGCCTTTTTGTTATATTCATAATCGTTTTTAAAATTATATGCCATAATGCGAAGGGTTTTTGTGGCAGGATCATAGGCAGAAACTGCCTGAATATCTGCCTCTTTGCTTGATGTAGTTTTCTTTACTGTTTCAAGCTGCTTTAATCCATCAAATTTAGATGTGTTTTTTGCTACATAGTAAGACACCGTAGGCATATTCGTGCTACCTAAAAATCCCCAGCTTGAAAAATAGTCTATATCGTTATCAACAGCATCTTTGTATAGCTTTGCGTCAAAAGCACCCTGATAGCTATATCCTACCACACGGTTGTTAAGGTCAAAACTGTTTCTTCCGGGATTAATACCCATAAGCATTCTGCCTTCATCAACACCAAATTCAAGATTATTGAGTCCGTGTTTTTTGGCAGCATCCTGCAAATACGACATAGTCTGCACAAATGTTTTTTGTCTTTTCGCCGTCATAGTTCCTGCAACCTGATGGTAGTACGATGCCGAAAGGTAAGAAATTTTTGTGCCTATCTTACCTGTAGCATAGTTGGTTCCCTTTGCAACGTGCTCAATAAACTCCGCTTCATCCCACATACCTTCGGTACAAGTCATAGAATGTGCGCCTACAAAAACATCTTCACCTATAGCATCTATAAGTGCCTGCACAGTATAATCATACAGCTTAAAATAAGCTATTTTTGTATCGTTTGCGTCACCACTTTTAGCAATAAACCACTCCTTGTTTTCATATTCGGTCATAACGCCAAATCGCCATGAAAGAACCTCTTGTCGCCCAAACTCCTTTACCAAAGCATCAGCTAATGCGTATATGTAATTATAATACACGTTATAATCATCCGGCGGATTTGCGTTCATATTATAATAACCGTTTTGGTAGTTCTTTGTGAATTTTATAGGAACTCCGCCTAGTTTTAAAATAGGCTTTGCCCCTAGGTTTAAAATTCCTCTACACGCGTTTATTAGTCTTGTGAAATCATAGTCATCAAGCACTGAACTGTCGGCTGGATTTTTAAACAGGTCGCGGTTACCCGAACCGCCAGAACACTGCATAAGTTGAACGTAATCGACAAACTCATATATATCATATTTGCTGTCCTTAGATGGTGCGTGAACACCCCATACGTTTATATTATTAAAAAAACTTGAAAGTGTTTTACCGGTATTAGCGGTATTAATAATAAAAGTATTTTTATCAGATACCACAACCCCTTCGGGATCGGTGTTGTCAGACCAAAAATTAGACTCAGGTGACACATTAGGAATCGATGGCTTTGTTAACTCTTCTTTTGAAGATATTGTACCGCTAGATACCTGTGACTGCGGACTGTTTTGCTGAATTGTAGACGAGTTACCTAATGTAGCGCTTTGTGATTCATTGCCGGCTGTATCACCCATAACAACATTTTGAGAAATGTTGTCCGTTTCAATATTTGAAGACATCTCTACTAACGGTTTTCGGCAAGCAGTTAAAAAAGAGCTTATCATTAAAACAGTCACAAGCACTATAGCAGTTAATTTTTTGTTTAAAAACAACCTATTCATACTCGCTAACCTATCTAATCGAATTGTAATAGTCCTTCATTTTCTTTACATCTTCGGCCTGTGTGCCATCAGATTCACAAATAAACGTAGGGCTACAATTTTTTTGCACAACCAAATCTATTACAGGCTCAAAATCGGGGCCGTATACCGTGTCGGCAAATGTAAGGTGTTTTTTCTCACCGCCTGTTGTATACTCAATTTTGGAAAAGTGCGAATGAAAAGTCTTAAGTCGTTCATAACCTAAAGCGTTTTCTATTTTATCAAATACCGATTTATAATCCTCTTTGGTTTTAAAATATCCTAAATCACGTGCATTTAAATGACCAAAATCAATGCATGGAATAAGCCTCTCGTCTATTTTACATAACTCTAAAACCTCATCGAGAGTACCTAACTGATTAACCTTACCCATAGTTTCGGGACAGATGTGTACGTGCCCAAGACCCTCGTTATCTAACGCACTAATGGCCTTTTTCATAGTGTCAATTGCAAGCTCAAGTGCTGCTTCACGACTAATTTTACTGCAAGAGCCTGTATGCACTACAATACGGTTTCCACCCATAAAATCAACAGCTCGAGCCGAAGCTAAAATATAATTTATAGAGTTAAGACGCTTCTCTTCTTCAATTGAAGACATAGAAATATAGTAAGGTGCGTGAAGTGAAAGCGTAATATTTTTCTCAGCAGCCAATTTGCCTAATTCCCGAGCCTTATCTTCGCCAATATTTACACCTCTGCCACATTGATATTCAAATGCATCAAGTCCCATACGCTCCACATATTCGGGAATATGTAAACTGCCTTTATAGCCCATAGCAAAAAAGCTATCTGAATTACCTGCAGGTCCAAATTTTGCTGACATAATCACACCTCTTACTCTTCAAAACCATATTTTTTGTATAATTTCTTTTCTAATCTGCGTCGCACTTTAAATGACCAACCGTCTTCAAGCTTTATAGGAGTTAATAATATGGTTTTCACTCCAACAATATTTCCGCCTAAAACATCGGTAAAAATCTGGTCGCCCACAATAGCAACGTTTTTACATTTTTCACCCAAAGCCTTAACACCGCGTAAATAGCCGGTTGGCAGCGGCTTACATCCAAGGCTTATAAACGACAACCCTATGCGAGCCGCAAAGGGCTCAATTCTTGCTTTTTTAGAATTTGAAAGCACCATTAGCTTAATTCCGTTTTCTTGCATTTGGGCAATCCATTCCATAAGACCATCGGTTAAAACAGTACCATGATGTGTTGACATCGTATTATCCACATCTAAAAGTAATGCTTTTATATTATATCTATTTAAAAGTTCTACGGTAATATCTGTAATACCGCAAAGCTTGATATCTGGTTTAAGTAGCATAACTGACCACCTTAACAAAAAATTAAAAAGGCGATAAGGGTGTTCCCCTAATCGCCTTTTAAGTGCCGTAAATTAGCGGAACTTTCTCTTGCGAGCAGCTTCCGACTTCTTCTTACGCTTTACAGAGGGCTTTTCATAGTGCTCTCTCTTACGAACTTCTTGAATAACGCCGTCCTTAGCGGTCTGACGCTTAAAGCGACGAAGTGCGTTATCGAGTGATTCGTTTTCTTTTACTTTTACCTGACTCATTAACATTCCCTCCCTCCGCAATAGTGCAGGGGTATAAACTTACAAAAGCCATTATACTACAAGTGTATATAGAATGTCAAGAGTATATTTTAAATTTAGAGAATCATTTTATTAAACTCTTCTTCGTCTATTACTGTAACGCCCAAAGCATTAGCTTTGTCTAGCTTGCTGCCCGCTTCTTCACCCGCAAGAACATACGTGGTTTTCTTAGAAACCGAGCCCGATACCTTACCGCCAAAAGACTCAATTATTTCTGCAGCAGCCGAACGTGTATAGGTAGGTAATGTGCCTGTAAGCACAAAGGTCATACCTGCGAATTTATCTCCCGCTACAGTCTTAGTCAATACGGTATTTACACCAAGCTCTTTTAGCCGATGTATCATATCGCGGTTATCCTCAACAGCAAAATACTCTACCGCCGAGTTTGCAAGAATTTCGCCAAATCCCTCAATTTCTAATAATTCTCCGCGAGTAGCCGACATAATTGCATCTATATCGCCAAAGCGGTCCGAAAGCAGCTTTGCCGCTTTGGTACCAATATGACGAATTCCCAATGCCGTAATAAGTCGCGACAAATCGTTGCTTTTAGATTTTTCTACTGCATCAAGCATATTCTGCGTTGATTTTTCACCTATACGGTCGAGCGCCATTACCTTATCAAAATCGAGTGTATAAAGGTCAACTATGTTATGAACAAGATCAGCATCAACCAATTGCTCTAATACGGCCGGACCCAATCCCTCAATATCCATAGCATCACGCGAGGTAAAATGAATAAGGTTACGTAATAGCTGTGCAGGACAATCAGAATTGGTACAACGTATTACCGCTTCACCCTCTGCTCGAGAAACGGGTGCTCCACAAGACGGACAGTGTGTTGGCATTTTAAAAACTACTGAATTTTCACAGTGACGACTTACCGACAAAACTTCGGGTATAATCTCTCCCGCTTTTCTTACAATTATTGTATCACCAATACCTATTTGCTTTTCATTTATAAAGTCCTCGTTGTGAAGCACTGCGCGACTCACAGTAGTACCTGCAAGCTGAATAGGTTCAAACTCGGCCGTAGGGGTAAGCGCACCGGTACGGCCAACGTTAATTTCAATACTTTTAAGTACTGTTTCCTTCTCTTCTGGGGGATATTTAAACGCAACCGCCCATCGCGGATATTTTGCGGTGCTACCCAGCTCTTCACGGTAACTGAGATTATCCGCCTTTATAACAGCGCCATCAATATCAAACTCATAGCTACCGCGATTTTCGCCAATTTTATCAACCTCGGCAATAGCTTCGTCAATTACAGTACATTTAGTATAAAACGGTAAAACGTTAAATCCCAATCCCTTTAAAAAGTCAAGACTATCTATATGGGAATTAAATTGTTTGCCATCAATACTTTGAATATTAAATACAAATATGTCAAGTCCACGACTCGCAGTTATGGCGCTGTTTTTTTGTCTGAGTGAACCTGCCGCAGCGTTACGCGGATTTTTAGCAGGAGCCTCGCCTAAAAGCTCTTGTCTTTCAACAAGCTTTAAGAACGATTTTTTGGGCATATAAACCTCGCCGCGAACCTCTAAATCGCCGCCATAATTAATAGTATGAGGTATAGACTCTATTTGCATAAGGTTTGCAGTTACATCCTCGCCTGTTGTTCCATCGCCACGCGTTGAGCCACGAACAAATTTGCCGCCGCTGTATTCAAGTGAAACCGAAAGGCCATCAATTTTAGGTTCTACTGAAAAAACCGTTCGTGATGTATCAATTTTATCACCAAACTCACGCAATTCCTCTATACTAAAAACATCTTGCAGGCTTTCCATTTTAACCGCATGATTAACCGGAGAAAAAAGCTTAAGTGCCACACCGCCAACCTTTTGTGTAGGTGAATCGGGTGTAATAAGCTCGGGATATTCTTTCTCTATGGCTTTAAGCTCTCTTGTCAAAGCATCATATTCAAAATCAGAAATCTCGGGTGCATCCTGATTATAATAAAGCTCGTTGTGATGCCTTATTTCTTTTGTAAGCTGTGCCGCCCTTTTTTTTGCTTCTTTAAAATCCATCATTTTCTCCTTTTAACCCAAGCCGCCAAAGTTAAACACCTCGTCAGCAAGGTCGTTGTTTGGTTGTTCTATTACATTTGTAAATGAGTCAGGTACTGCGCCCGCTATAACAGTTTGTGCAGCTAGCGCTGTAGTTGAAACGCTAAATCCATCGGTACAGCCCATCATAAGCACGCTGGCATTGACATCTATTTTTATAATTATCTGATGTAATACGTTGTTTATACCCGCCGCTTCAAATCGACTTTCAAAATCCAGTATAGCCGTTTCGGTAAGCTGCATTTTGAATTTTATCTTTGGACCGTATCCTGTTGTATATTCATTACCAAAAAGCGTTCCTACAGGTATATTCAAATCATACTTATTTCTCGAAGCTACAATACCTGCAATTTCATTTGAAAGTGCACTTTTTAACAAATTAACCTTTTCTATATCTATTTCAATACCTGTAATTTGTCCTGCGTTGTCACGTGATACATTTGAAATATCACTGTATGTAATTTCATTTTGCGCCAATACGTTTAGCACTGCCTCGTTTGCGGCGTTTAAAATTATGGTTTCTGCCGCACTTTTAGCATATGTGAAAACAAATGGTTTTACACTTATAAAGCAAGCCACAAAAACAACTGATAAACTTAAAAATACAATAATCCAACGTTTTAATATGGAAAGCTTTTTCATTAAAACACCCCCACTTTATCTTACGAAAAAGTGGGCTATGTGTGAGTTTATATAGCAAAAAAGAAAATACAAATAAAGTGCATTACACTTGCAAGCACAACAAATATATGAAAAATTGAATGTATATATCGTACCTTACTGCCTATAGCAAAAAGCACTGCTCCTATAGTATACATTATACCGCCCATAAGCAACCACATAAATCCCCAAAAAGTAAGCGCCTTATACACGGGAACTATAGTTACAATAACGCACCAACCCATACCAATATAACAAACCATTGAAAATACACTGTATTTTTTAAGGTCAATAGCTGTAAGTGTGATAGCAAGTGCGGCAATGCCCCAAACCACGCCAAATATAACCCACGCAATAACCAGATTAGTTTTTCTGAGTAGTGACAGCATTAGCGGAGTATATGTACCCGCAATCATAAAATATATTGTACAATGGTCAAGTACCTGCATTACCTTTTTAGCCATAACAGGTTTTAGTCCGTGGTATACACTTGACATAGTAAAAAGTGCAATTACTGAAGCACCATAAATTGACGACGATACCACACCCCACACATTGCCCTTTAATGCAGCAAACACAACACATAATACCAAATAAACAACACCAAGTCCGCCACCGACAATGTGTGTTACCATATTAAAAATTTCTTCACCGTTTGTGTAATCGGGAAGCAATCTGTCAATAAGCTTTGTTCTTTTCATAAGTCAATCGTCTTTCTAAAATTTATGTTTAAATTATAACATAATCCCACTTATTTTTCAATAAATAACCGCACAAAAAATAAAGACCTTGCTTTCACAAGGTCTTTATATAGTATTAAGTTAAATTACTTAAGTACAACGTCCCAATTATTAAGATACTGCATCAAGAGTGCATAGTCCTTGTTGTCAACGCTACCGTCGCCATTAACATCAGCTACGCCCAAATCAATTTCAACATCCCAATTATTAAGATGCTGCATCAAGAGTGCATAGTCCTTGTTGTCAACGCTACCGTCGCTGTTTACATCGCCGGGCATACCTTCTTTGATTGTGATGGTTGCACCTGTAGCGGTGAATTCAACGTTTTCAAGGTCTTTGTTAAATACGTTATCTGCATCAAAGTTAATTGAAATCTGAGTTTCGCCTGTAGCGCCTTCTTTAACCCTGAAGGTAAGAATAGCGAATGTGCCGTTTGCAGTGCAGTTTTCAGCTGCTAATGCGTCAACCCAGTTAATTCTTGAGAAATCTTCGCTAAAGAAGTAGCAATCTACTTCTTCACCGACACTTGTAGTCTTGTTGTTGAACTCGCCTGCTTCAGCCTTTACAAGCTCAAGAACGTCTTTGTCATAAACTACATCAAGTACTGCTGAAATGATACCAGGATTGTTGCTGATATCAATTGCAACTGTAAACTCTTTACCTGCGTATGCTTCAGCGTCAGCCATTGAGAATACGCCAGGATTTGAAACCTTTTCAGACCAGCTAAGAGTCCAGTTTACTGTGCCTGCAGGTGGATTCCACTCATCAGCTGCATCGTAGGTGTTAACCCAAACCTTAATGGTTTCGCCTGCTTTAACGTCTACTGTTTCGGTAGCAACTACAGGATCATCATTATACCAGTGTGTATCACTGTTATAGTAGTTTGCATAATCATCAACATCTACAGGAACCTTGCTGATGTTGTACTGCCAACCAGCTTCATCATTCATTGTAACTGTTACGGTACCGTCAGCCTCTACAATCCACTCATAGTAGTAGCCCTGTGAACCTGCCTCAACTGTAGCAGCATAGTCGCCAGTTTCTTCAAGAACCACAGGATACTCGTATGAACCAATTGTTGCAAAGCTTACACGAACATTAAGTGTACCTGCCGGAGCGTTCCACATATCTGCGGCATCGAATGTACCTGCGTTAATTAGAAGTTCATCGCCTGCTTTTACAGGAATCATAACTGTATCGTAGTAGTCATCTGCACCTGCAGCTCTTGCGATTAAATCAGACTGCCAACTTGTTGTGTTGTTGGTTACACTAAGCTGATAACCAACATCATTATACTCGGCATCATTTGCTGTAATGCTAAATGCGAAAGCACCGTCTTTTTCAGCGGTAATTGTGTAGAAGTAACCCTGATTACCAGCTTCAAGTTCGGTTTGTACGTTTGCTTCAGGTGGGAATGATGGCATCCATGGATTTTCCTGAAGTTCAAGAACTTCTGGGTTATCCCAAGTACCAAACACTTCGCCTGCACCTGCTTCGAGGAATACGTAAAGAGTAACTGTCTCTTCGCCTGAGTTATAAATGTTAACCATTTCGTAACCGCAGAGTGTAAGGTCATATGCATCAGAAATTTCAACCTGATTTGTTCTGCCGTTGATAAGCATACAAGTACCTGTTGTGCTTGTAACGTGGAATATACCGTTAGCATCAGCAGCCTTTACAAATACTGTACCGCCGGCCGGAACCTTGATCTCCTTAAGAGTTGCAGGAGTAGTATCGTTTACTGCAAGCTCGATTGGAGCTTCAGGATCAGTACCTTCGAATGTTTCTTCTTCAGCAGCGATTTCAGTAATCCAACCATTCTTCATTTGTGCTGTGCCACCATAGTTACCGATAATACCATAAACAGTAATGGTATCGCCTGCTACAGGCTTGGTTTCCATATCTGCATAAGCGGTTTCGCCATCTGCACTGTAAGTACCGTAAATAGTAAGAGTATTACCATTTTCGTCGGCAATGTACATATTGCCGTAAGTTTCGTTGTAAACTTCAGTAACAGTACCTGTTACATAATATTTATTTTCGGTGTATACGTTGCTCTTTTTAGATTCGCCAAGAGCGATTGCTTCTTCAATAGTAAGAGCAGTGTCTGCTTCTGGGTCTGGTGTTGTAGGAGCAAGCTCGCCTGCTTCAAATTCGATAAGCCAAGCATTCTTTAACTGAGCTGTACCGCGGTAGTTACCTACAACACTGAGAACAGTAACAGTATCGCCTTCGTCAGGTTTTTCACTTAAACCATCATAACTAACTGAACCGTCTGCGCTATACATACCATAAATGTAAATTTCATTGCCTTCTTCATCGGCAATGTACATATTACCATATTGTGTATTTGCAACAGCAGTAATCTGTCCTGATACTAAATATTTTTCGGTAGTATATGCGCTATCTGCTTGTTCTGAGCCAAGTGCAGCAGCTTCTGCAATTGTAAGAGTTTCAGGCAAAGCAACTGCACCTTCGCAAGTGTCACATATACCGTCTAAATTAACGTCTTCACAATCTGCAGTGCTTACTGTTTCGCTACAGCTGTCACAAACAACGCTGTGTGTTTCGTCGCCATTGCTTGTAAGAGTAGTTGCATCGTGAGTGCAAGCGCCTGCTTCAGCTGCTGCGTAAACTGTCAAAGAAGCTACACGGCTTTGAGCTGACATAGAAGCAACTGTGTATGAATCTACTGCTGTAGCAAAAACGATTGTTGCAACCGAATCCGAAACTGTTACCGTTGCATTAGCATCGGTATTAGAATCAGCCCATACTTGAGCATATTTTGCACTAACTGCAGTAACCTCAATCTTGGTCATTGAGGGATACTCAATAATAGTCTCTGTTCCTGCATAAAAACGAGCAGGGTTAGCGTAATCACCAAGAGCGTTAGCGTATGTACCCTTATTGTTTGTTACTGTAATACCGTTTTCTTCCCACACCTGATGAGATGAACTGTCAAAAACAGTACGTTTTGCCTTATCATCGAATGTGATAGTGGCACTGGTTTCTGCTGCGACTGGAATAACCAATACACTTAATAATAAGCATACGCAAGCAAGAATTGAAATAATTTTTTTCATTGCGATTAACTCCTTTTTTTAGTTTATTTTAAGAGAATTTTAAAAATTCTCAAATCGCCATAAATATGTATGTTCATTATATCGCTAAAATTCTTGAGTGTCAATAGTAAAAAAATATTTATTTTGCACAAATTTATCAGTTTGTACCTGTTGAACCAAATCCTTTGGTGTCACGCTCGGTCTCATCAAGACTTTCACTTTCTATAAATTCAGCCTTTACGTACGGCATTATTATCATTTGCGCTACACGCTCGCCACCCTGTATACATTGTGTTTGCCCCGAATGATTGTGTATAGGCACCATAATTTCGCCACGATAGTCACTATCTATAACACCTACTTTATTAGCAGGTGCCAGACCGCGTTTTGTAGCAATACCGCTACGTGCAAATATAAACGCCGCCGTACCCTCGGGAATTTCCATTGCAATACCTGTATGAATCATAACCGTTTCTCCCGATTTTACCTCTATTTTATCTCCCGGCAGTGTATATAAATCCGCCCCAGCAGCATAGTCAGTACCATAAGTTGGTACTATAGCATTTGATTCAAGTTTTATAAATCTTACTTCGGCCATAATATTCTCCTTAAAACAATAAACACAAAAGGTCTGTCAAAAGACAGACCTTTTGCTTGGTGCGGGTGACAGGACTTGAACCTGCACATCGGTGACACTAGCTCCTAAGGCTAGCGCGTCTGCCAATTCCGCCACACCCGCGTATTTGAAATAATAAGTAATAGTGAAGAAGTAATAAGTACCTCAACCTTGTGTATTTTACTTTATAAAAGAAAAAAAGTCAAGGGGTTTTTGCTAATCCCTTGACTTTATTTTTTTACTGAAGCATAATTCTCTTAAAACTGTCAATCTGAGCTTGTGGTACGCCTACGTAGCTTGTAAGCCAGTATTCTATACTGTCCTGAAGCGTTGTACAACCGTTTTTAGCGCCAAACGCCATCATCTCTTTATACAGTCTGCCCCAAGCAACAGTATTGCTGCTGTCCTCTTGCATAACAAGGTCGTTTTCACCAAACGTGTTTCCTGTGCCCACTCCGCGCCAACGCTTACCGCTCGAGGAGAAAGATGTGAGCTCGAAATCACGTGTTAAATCTTCATAAGACACACCCAAAACACCATTTACTATAAATGCATATGTACCCGTACGGTCTGCACCTGCATTGCAGTGTGCATAGAACGGATAATTATTTTCATCAGAAAGCAGTTCAAATATTCTTTTATAGCTTGCCTTAAACACCTCAGGTTCTCTTTTCATTACAGTATCGTACTGCCCGGGTGATTCAATAAATTCATAATTCATACCGGTACCCGGTGTTTGAAATTTTTGACTTGCATAACGAATATCAAGCTCGGTTTTAAGACCCAGTTGTTTTATTGTTGCAATACCTTTTTCAGTAACTCCCTCAAGTTTTTGCCCACGATAAAGCATACCGTACTTAACCTTTTTTCCGCCTTCGGCCTTCCAACCGCCCATATCACGTACATTGCCTACGCCGTCCATTTCAATCCAACGCACAGGAGCATCCTTTACGTGTATTCTACCACCGCCAAGAAGTTTATCACTCCAAGTACCTGTGACCTTCCAATAATATGTTTTACCCGGTACAAGAAGTACATTTTTAAGGGTCATATAACTGGTTTGTAAAACATACGGATTGCTGAAATCTGCACTCTCTGAAAATGTAATGGTGTACATTGTGCTACCATCAAACTCCCAATCAAGTTCTAGAACCTGATGGTCATATCTTGTTCCACTGTACTCATTAAGCCATGAGAATTGACGCTCGGGCGTGGTGGCATCAAGATAGCCGCGAACAACGTCATCACATATATCAACCTCAACAACCGTATCATAATCAATGCTTACAGTATCATTACTGCTCGTTGTCGAAGAATTATCGCTTGTTGTAGGCGTTGAAGTAACACTTGAAGCATCATTTTGTGAAGCACTATCTGACACTATACTTGATACAACATTACCATCTTGGTCAACGATTATTTGCTGATGTTCGTATTCAACGATAGGTCCACTGGAAACATCATCGTTGTTACCACTACAGCCGCAAAAGCAAACAAGCATTACAAAGCTTAGTACTGATGCTAATATCTTATTCATATAAATATACCTCACATATTACATTTTAATTATATTATACCACCCCGTTTGTTCAATGTCAATTTCTCAAAAATATTAACAAATTGTAAAAGGTCAGGAAAAGTCAAAGTTTTTTTGTAAAAAGTATTGACTTTTAATTTTTTTGGGTTATAATAGCATTACAAAACAAAGGTTAGGGAAAGTCAAACTTTCGTCTAGGGAGGTCTAAAATATGAGTGAAGAAACAAAAGTCCCCGAAACAGAGGAAAGCACTCAAGCGCCTAAAAAGGAAAAGAAAAAATCCAAAAAGGATTCCGAACTTGAGGCTTTAAAGTCTGAGCTTGAAACAAAAAACGATCAGCTTATGCGCACTGCTGCTGAATTTGACAATTTTAAAAAGCGCACCGAACGCGAGAAGGCATCTATTGCTGAGTTTGCAAAAGCAGGACTAATTAAACAACTTTTGCCAATCCTTGATAACATAGACCGTGCCTCTACCGCCGACCACGATAGCGCCGACTATATAAAAGGTATTGAAATGATTGTTAAGCAATTTGAGTCTATTGCATCAAACCTAGGCATTGAAGAGATCGCAAAGGTTGGCGATCAATTTGATCCTAATTTTCACGAGGCAGTAATGCACATTGAAGACGAAAGTCTTGGCGAAAACATAATTGCCGACGTTTTACAAAAAGGCTATAAAATAGGTGACACTGTAATCCGCGCCGCAATGGTTAAGGTTGCAAATTAAATATAATCACAAAATAAAAACACATATAAATTATTAGGAGGATTTTTACAATGGGAAAAATTATTGGTATTGACTTAGGTACTACAAACTCTTGCGTAGCCGTTATGGAAGGCGGCGAGCCGGTTGTTATTACAAATGCTGAGGGTGCTCGTACAACCCCTTCAGTAGTTGCATTTTCAAAAACAGGTGAACGTATGGTAGGTCAGGTGGCAAAGCGTCAGGCCATTACCAACCCTGACAGAACCATCAGTTCTATCAAACGTGAAATGGGTGCTGATTACACTGTTGAAATTGACGGCAAAAAGTACACCCCACAAGAAGTTTCAGCAATTATTTTGCAAAAGCTTAAGGCAGACGCTGAAAGCTACTTGGGCCAGACCGTTACTGAAGCAGTTATCACTGTTCCTGCTTACTTTACCGACGCACAGCGTCAGGCTACTAAAGACGCAGGTAAAATTGCAGGTCTTGAGGTTAAGCGTATTATAAACGAGCCAACAGCCGCAGCGCTTGCCTATAGCATTGATAAGGAAGACGACCAGAAGGTTATGGTATATGACCTTGGCGGTGGTACATTTGACGTATCAATTATTGAAATGGGCGACGGCGTACAAGAAGTTTTAGCAACTGCCGGTAACAACAAGCTTGGTGGTGACGACTTTGACAAACGCGTTATGGACTATATTGTAAGCACATTCAAAGCAGAACAAGGCATTGACTTGTCGGGTGATAAAATGGCTATGCAGCGCGTTAAGGAAGCTGCTGAAAAGGCAAAGATTGACTTGTCAGGTATGACAACTGCCGACATCAACCTTCCCTTTATTACTGCAGATCAGAGTGGTCCTAAACACTTTGAAACAACACTTACCCGTGCAAAGTTCAACGAACTTACTGCTGACCTTGTAGAAGCAACAATGGCTCCAGTTCGTCAAGCACTTGCTGACTCAGGTCTTGATAAAAACGAAATCAATAAGGTTCTTATGGTAGGTGGTTCTTCAAGAATTCCTGCAGTTCAAGAGGCAGTTAAGAACTTTATGGGCAAAGAACCATTTAAGGGCATCAACCCCGACGAATGCGTAGCACTTGGTGCTTCACTTCAAGCAGGTGTTTTGGGTGGCGATGTTAAGGGACTTCTTTTGCTTGACGTTACTCCCCTTTCACTTGGTATCGAAACAATGGGCGGTATCTCTACAAAGGTAATTGAGCGTAATACCACCATCCCTACCAAAAAAAGTCAGATATTCTCAACCGCTGTCGACAATCAGCCTTCTGTTGAAGTACACGTATTACAGGGTGAGCGTGAATTTGCTCGTGACAACAAAACTCTTGGTGTATTCCACCTTGACGGCATTGCTGCAGCGCCACGTGGTATTCCACAAATCGAGGTTACATTTGATATAGACGCTAACGGTATTGTTCACGTATCGGCAAAAGACTTGGGTACCGGTAAAGAAAACGATATCACAATCACCTCTAACACAAATATGTCTAAAGAAGATATCGACAAGGCAGTAAAAGAAGCTGAAGAGTATGCTGCAGAGGACAAAAAGCGTCGCGAGGCTGTTGATGTTCGCAATAATGCTGACCAGATGATTTATCAGACAGAAAAAACTGTTGCTGACTTTGGCGACAAGCTTTCTGATGATGAAAAAGCAAAAATCGAAACCGCTAAAGAAGCTCTAAAGGAAGCTCTTAAGGGTGAAGATATCGATGCAATCAAGGCTCGTCAGGAAGAATTACAAAAAGAAATTTTCGCAGTAAGTGAAAAGGTTTACAAGGCAGCAGCCGAGGCACAGCAAGCAGCAGGTGGCGCCGATGCTACAGGTACACAGCCTGACGACAATGTTTATGAGGCTGACTTTACCGACGTTGACGAAAATAAATAATTGTTACTCGTAACAATTATTTGAATGAAAAAGTAATAGTGAAAAGTGAATAGGTTTGGTGTTTGCTTCGCAAACGATTTTATATCGTGTCGCAAAGCGACACACCTTACTTATTCACTATTACTTATTACATATTACTTTAAACAACTTTTTAAAGTTGTTTCATAGGAGAATTTCTGTGGCAGAAGAAAAAAGAGATTATTACGAAGTCTTGGGTGTTGATAAATCAGCAACTGAAGATGAACTAAAAAAAGCATATAGAAAGCTTGCCAAAAAATATCATCCTGACTTAAACCCTGATGATAAGGTTGCGGAAAAGAACTTTAAAGAAGTTAATGAAGCATATGAAATTCTTTCCAACTCTGAAAAGCGTGCTCGCTATGACCAATTTGGTCACGCCGGTGTTGACCCCAACTTTGGTGCAGGTGGCGGTGGCTATGGCAGTGGTTTTGGAGGCGGCTTTGGGGATTTTGGCGACCTTGGAGATATTTTCGGAAGCATTTTCGGTAACGGTTTTGGAGGCGGCTTTGGTGGTGGTCGACAGGCAAACCCCAATGCGCCACGCCGTGGCAATGATGCATCAGCCTCGGTAAACATTTCATTTGAAGAGGCGGCTAAGGGTTGTAAAAAAACCATTAAGGTTACAAAAATTGATAACTGCTCTGACTGTGGCGGTACAGGATGTGAAAAAGGCACAACATCTAAGACATGCCCTGTTTGTCACGGTAGCGGTCAGGTAAGCAGTGTACAACGCACACCTTTCGGTCAAATTCAAACACAGACAGTTTGTAACCACTGTCACGGCTCCGGTAAGGTTATTGATAAGCCTTGTCATACCTGTGCAGGAAAGGGTCGTATACGCCACACGGTAGAAAAAACTATTGAAATACCCGCAGGCATTGATGACGGACAAATTATTTCGGTACGTGGCGGCGGTGACGCAGGCGTTAACGGCGGTCCCTCAGGCAATTTAAGAGTTAGCGTAAACGTTCGTCCACACCCAATTTTTGAACGCGACGGATTTGATGTTTACTGCGAAATTCCAATTACCTTTGCACAAGCAGCTCTAGGTGACGAAATCACAGTTCCCACACTTGACGGTAAGGTTAAATTCACTATTCACGAGGGCACACAGCCCGGTGATGAATTTAAACTTAAAGGTAAGGGTATTCAACGCCTTAATTATGTTGGAAAAGGCGACCAATATGTAAAAATAATTGTAGAGGTTCCTCGTGATTTATCAAAAGAGCAGAAAACAAAATTAAAAGAATTTGATAAAATAACTGACGACAAAAACTACAAAAGTCGCAAATCTTTCTTTGAAAAAATTAAAGATTTTTTTGATTAAAAAAATCCCCACAAACCTTTCTGTTAGTGTTCATAGGGACATTTTCTGACAGTATGTAGGTGCGGTAAAGGCGGATGGCGTTTGTCATCCGCCTTTACTGCGTTTATCCCGTATTGTGTGGTGTTTATGCAGGGAGCAGTTCCGGCTGTGCAACCGTTACTGCTACGACCTGCGGCTGTTGCTGTTCGGCTGCGGCCGCATCGTCGTAATCCCATTCACCGATGTCACGGTAAATGATACGGATTTTTTGAGCGGAGTGCCGTGAGTATTTCACGGTGCGTTCTCCGACCTCAATCCTTGCGATAAACAACCTCACGATTTCGGGTGTCAATTTATCAATGGTTTTATACCTCTTTGCTTTCTCAATGAAAGCGTCTACATTAGCGGCAGAAGATTTCAGTTTTTCCAAGCGTTCCTCTTTCAATGGGAGAGCATCGTCGATTTCTTTCTGCTCGGCATTGTAATCAGCAGAGAGAAGACGGAACTGCTCGTTGGTCACACGACCAAGCACGTTATCCTCATACAGCCGCTTGAACAAGGCTGCCAGCTCGCTTCTGCGCTTACGCGCCGTGTCAATCTCCATTTGCAGAGCGTTAATCTCCTGTCGAAGCTGTGCTGTATTTTTACGGTTGATATACTCCGCAAACTGCCGTTCCTTTTTACGGGCGAAGTGTGTCACACGTCGCAGGTCATCCAGTATGATGGCATACAGTTCTTCCTCTCGGATGTGGTGGGGAGTGCATTCTCCCTTGCCGCGCTTACCGTAGGTGTAGCACTTAAAATTGTAATCGGATTTTTTCATCGTGCTTGCTCGGTGCAGTACCATTGTCCTTCCGCAGTCGGCACAGTAGGCAAGTCCCGAAAAGATATTCGGTTCTGCCATCTGCTTTGGTGTGCGTTTCTTGTGTGTGCGTACATCCTGAACGATATCCCATTGCTCCTGCGTGATCAGCGCGGGATGCGTATTTTCCACAACGGCGCATTCGCTTTCGGGGCGGTGTACCGTTGTTTTGTTTTTATACGATATCGTCGTAGTACGCAGTCCCACGGTGTGTCCGAGATATACCTTGTTGTCAAGGATACCCGTGACGGTACTGCTGCCCCATGCATAGGGACGGGTGGTGTCCAATCCGAAATGCCCTTTCTTGTACTTTTGGAAGTAATAATTGCTGGGTGTCAGCACCTTATCCTCACGAAGAATACGGGCGATCTGATTGGGGCCTTTGCCGGAGGCGCACAGCGAGAAAATTCTCTGTACCACCGCCGCGGCTTCTTCATCGGGGATGATCTCCTTGCTTTCCTTGTCCACCTTTTTGTAGCCGTAGGCAGGTCTGCCGCCGAGCCGTTCCCCGCGCTCTGCCTGGAGCTTCTTCACCGCACGAACCTTTTTACTGGAATCCTTTGCGTGAAGCTCGTTTGCCCAATTTCGTATCGGGCTGAAATCGTTACTGCCTTCAACCAGCGAATCGACGCCGTCGTTGATCGCAATGAACCGTATTCCCATGTTGGGGAAGAACAGTTCCAGATAATAACCCACCTGCAGATACTCTCTGCCTAGTCGGCTGAGATCCTTGACGATCAGTGTTTCCACCTCGCCGCGCTTGATCATTTCCTCGATCTGTTTCCACGAGGGACGCTCGAAGTTCGTTCCCGTATAACCGTCGTCGGCAAGAAACAGGACGTTATCGAATCCATTGTCGCGGGCGTATTTTTCAAGCATGAGTCGCTGATTGGTTATGCTGTTGGACTCGGCATTCTTGCCGTCGTCCTGGCTTAGTCTACCGTAGAGTATTGTATATTTTTGGCTTGTCATTTTGCATCCTCCTTTTATGCAGGGCAAGCCGATACGGTATCACACAGTATACCGTATCGGGTGCCGGAAGTCCATTCAGAATCGGAAAAATTCAAAAACTTTTAGCATCCTTTTGGAGGTCTGCGTCTATGAGAGCCAGCATTCTGTCTGTGGCTGTTGCTTTCGCCTTCACGGGAAAGACAGAGGAAATAATAAACCGCTTTCCTTTGATCAGCATCTCACGCTCACGGGTGCAGGTATCGTCATCGAGCGTGTAGGTCGAGTCACGGAAGACAGCAATCGCCGCACCGCTGTCGGATTTTTTAACGATGGCGCTTTCCGGTCTGTAGCTGCCGAGCATTCCTGTTTCAAGATATTCTTTGTAATCGTTCATTGAACTCCTTTCCGCCGCTGTCGGCTGTTGCGTTATTGTTTTTACATACCGCCCATCACGGGGCCGGTATTCTTCTTACGGTGTTGCGGATGATGCATCGTAGTACAGTCTTCCACGAGGGCATCCTCGTCGATGATATTCGTTAGGTCAGCAAAAAGATATGCCGAATCAATTCCCAGACGATCAGCACCGCCGTCGGGATCAGCGAGATCCATATGCTCCGTTTCGTGAACGCTCTCATCGTTTCCTGTTCCGAAGAGAGACTCTGTGAGAACCGCTCGCTCGCTTTCCCAACCTGTGAGGATAAATTCTCGGCTGCCGTACTCATCCGTTCGGTATATGCTGTCACCGTCTGTTCCATCATCTCCGTGAAGCGTTCGGTCAGCTCCCGACTGCTCTCGGCGTACTCGGTCAGCGTCGTGATCTGCCGATCCATCTCCGTGGTGATATCCTCTTTGGTTGCCAGTTCCTCCAGCGATTTCTCTATTCGTGACAGCATATCGACCAGCGTATTCATCGCCGCGATCAACGCCTTCCAGTTCACATCCATAATCGCCGTATCTGGAAACCATTATTTCCGAATCGGAACGGCTTACGGATCTCGCCACGAATGTGCTCAGCCTATCCAAAATCGAGGGACAGTCGATACTTACCGATAAAAGGCGGTTTAATGTCAGTGAACAGATACGGCTCGTGATTGCTCTGCTTGACGGCAAATGGGCAGACAAGCATATTATCTTTGATTTTGATTGCGGTGAACGGTATCTTGTAGGCAATGAAGAATTACTGAAACAGGTGTGGATCAATCTCCTTGACAATGCCGTTAAATTCTCACCAAACGGCGGTACGGTCACGATCCACATTACCGAAATGGTTAGCGGCACAAAAATAACCGTTACCGACGAGGGTAACGGTATTCCGGAGAAAGTTTTGCCGCATATCTTTGATAAATTTTATCAGGGCGATTCCTCTCATGCAACGAAAGGCAACGGATTGGGTCTAACCATTGTAAATAAAATTGTAAATCTGCACGGCGGCAGAATCACAGTGGATTCGGGAATAAACGGAACGACTTTTGCAGTTATACTGCCGAAATAACAGACGGAGTTAAGAAATAAGCATTGTTTGTAGATTATAAAAGATTATGTGCAGACGAATATAACAACAAAAATCCGACCATCTCATTCGATGATCGGATTTTTGCTTATCCCGTACCGGTTTTTGCCCATTGGTCAATTTTTGTCCCTTTGAGCGAAAACCCTTGGGTTTGTGGGGATTAATTTGTTATTTCGTCGCCATTGCTTTTATTTGCTCTTGATAAGCTGCAGGCTTTTCCTCGGTGCCGTGTTCCCCCGCGGGATGATATGTAGGCACTATACTTTCAACGAAATTTTTAACACTGCTTGGTTCTTCATAACACAGGTGCATAAGCCTTTCAATGTTGATAAACAACTTGTCCGCATCAAAATCTGTTGGGTTACAAATGCTGATAAGTTTATTGGGAGTCGTACGCAAGCCCTCGGTTTCCATTAAACGTTCTTCATAAAGCTTTTCACCCGGACGAAGACCGCTGTATTCGATTTTAATATCAACATCGGGCTTGTAGCCTGAAAGTCTTATAAGATTTCTGGCAAGAGTGTCAATCTTTACTGGTGCACCCATATCGAGCACAAAAATTTCACCGCCGGCAGCATAGGTTCCTGCCTGCAAAACAAGACTTACCGCCTCAGGTATGGTCATAAAGTAACGTATTATATCAGGGTGTGTAACCCTTACAGGACCGCCTTTTGCAATCTGTTTTTTAAACACGGGCACAACCGAACCGTTAGAACCTAAAACATTACCAAAACGTACGGCAACGAACTCGGTTCTTATTTTAGTATTTCCAGCAACAAATCTATCTTCAACCTCGCTGTCATCATGCTCATAAAGTGGGTGTAGCTTATCAAACTCGCCCTCTTTTATAAGCTTATCAAATGACTGAATAACCATTTCGCAAAGTCGCTTGCTAGCACCCATAATATTTGTTGGGTTAACCGCTTTGTCCGTACTTATAAGCACAAATCGCTCACAGCCGTTGAGCGTTGCTGCAAATGCGGTTTTGTAGGTGCCAAGAACATTATTTTTTATTGCTTCGCAAGGGCTGTCTTCCATCAAAGGAACGTGCTTATGCGCCGCCGCATGATAAACCACATCCGGCTTGTATTTTGAAAAAACATCAAATATTTTGCGGCTATCACGCACAGAACCTATAAGGACTACAAGATCTAACTCCGGATACTCTTCGCGCAATTCTTGCTGAATATCATAAGCGTTATTTTCATAAATATCAAAAATAATTAACCTTTTAGGGTTATGCCCTGCTATTTGCCGACACAACTCACTACCTATGGAACCGCCGCCACCTGTTACCAAAATAGTTTTGTCACGCAAAAAAGCAAAAATCTCACTCATATCTACAACTATTGGATCTCTGCCAAGAAGATCCTCAATATCAACATTAACAAGTGTGTTTCTGCCAATTTGCTCATCACGAAGCTCAAATATATCAGGAAGTATTTTAAGTTCGCATTCGGTTTCTTTACATATTTCGAGAATCTCTCTTTTATCAATGGGTTTAATAGTAGGGATAGTTATATATATTTTATCAATGTTATGTTTTTCAACAAGTTTTGGTATATCGTGTCTATCGCCCGCAATGCACAGGCCATCAATATACCTGCCTATTTTGTGAGGATTATCATCCACAAGACATACAACTTTATCTTTTGAATCGGTAGCTAGGTTCATATCGTGTAGTACCATTCTACCCGCAGCACCCGCGCCAACCAACATAACGCGTGACGACTTTTTTGAATTTGCAACCTTGCGGCGTGAACGCTCAAGCAATATAAATCTATACGAAAAGCGAATAAAAAGCACAAACATAAATTGAAGTATTGTACCAAAAATGTAGTAGGTATAAGGCATTCTATTTATGCCATTTAAATTTAGTGCATTAATTAGCACAGTTATTCCAATAGTGTGCACCACAAAAGAACAAATTGTGGCATACAACACATTGAAAAATTCTCGATAAGAAGCAAATGTCCATACGCTACGATAAAGCTTGAAACCGGAAAAAATCATTAAACCAAGAATCGTATTTATTGGAGCAAACTTAAGCCATGCCTGTACATACTCCTCCGCCGAGTTCAACAACGTATTTATTTCACAGTCAAATCTCAACCAAAGCGCTAGTATATAAGAAAAGTTAATAACAAACGCATCATATATAAAAAGCAATACTTTTGCCACAGCGCCACGATTAACTGAAAATCTTTTGCTTATATTTTTTCGCATACTATCCCTCTTTAACATAACACTACATTATAATATTACAACAAATTTTAAAATCTGTCAAGAAATATAAACAGCACCGCACATTAGTTCAATGTGCGGTGCTGTTTATATTAGTTGTTGGGTATTAAAATCATTTTATCTAAAGAAATTGTATCGTCACTTATTTCGTTTATCTGCTTTAGTTCCTCTACATCGGCAAAATAATGTCTTGCAATATCCCATATTTTTTCACCAGCTGATGCAAAATACACTGTCATAGCAGCGTAATTTTTTTTGGTTATAGGCTTACTGTCATTTATTTTTATATCGGTAATAAGCGGCATTTTATTGCACTTATAAATTGCAGCACAGATATTAAGCTCTACCCTAAGTTCCATACTACACTCGCTGGTAATTGTGTAATTAGCACCTGTTACCGTAACAGTGGGTGTGCATTTGAATTCGCCGTCGGTATTCATTGGATGATTATACTCAAAATTTATAGTTTTTTCATAAAATACAGGTATCATTTCGCTGTCTTGAGCTATGATAAAAGCGGTTACCTCTCCGCATACGCACATCATTCCATCACAGAATTTTACAGTATCGGTATGTACCTCACACCACATATCGCAAACCGAAGAAAGTGTACCCTCAGAAAATTCAAAATTTTTCTTGCAACTAAAGTTTTGATTTATAGTATCGCATATTTTATTAAAACAAATATCATTTTTATTTATTTCTGCCTCATATTTACGTGAGTAAGCATCAACGATTACAGCAACGTCATTATTACAGCAGCATTCACTTGTAACAAGTAGTTTTGCAGTAAGCATAAGATTTCTGCACTGGCCTGTAGCGGTTACACGGGGTTTGATTTCAAGATGGGCAATGCTTACCTTTGACTCACAATCGCAGGCGTCAGTTATACCCTCAATTTCTATGAGCTGACTAAACGGCAACTGGTATCTAACCGACTGGGGACTTCCACTTCCATCTGGTGCATATAAAATTTTTACAGCCATTTCACCCTTCACTACCGATTTACCCGCCATTATTTTTGTATCGGTTATAGTGGCTGCCGCATCATATCTTATAACGCAACGTATGTCCGGTTGACCTTGACCTAATTCTATTTCTTCTTCTATTAGTAGATACTTATCTGCCATACCCATAGGCACAGTTGCAGGCACGTTATCTCTTAGTAATTCTATATTGCAATCATCACAGTCTGATATAACATTTGTAAGGTGTCGGCGCGTAAGTGTTACATAAATACCTGCCGCACCGTGAATATCAATCTTTCTGCCAGTTACTGCGCGGCAATTTATATATTCACACTTTGTTTTCACACTAAGCATACACCCCTCAGTGCTAGTACCGGTATCAAAATTTTTAGAAAACGGATATTGATATTCATAAGAGCTTACACAATTATCGGCGCCGCAATAAATAACCGTTACCGTAACACAACCATCAATGGAAATATGATTTCCGTTAACAGACTTTGATGAAATTCTAGAGACCGCACGGCATTTCAATATCTTTGATATATCTGCATAATAGTCGGGCAATGTGAAATCTATATCTATAGGCTGCTCTGCCGATTCACAAAAAACTGTAGATAGGCTGAATACACTTGTTTTTAAATTTTTTTGTTCCATTTATATACACACTCCAAAATGCTTTTTAGTAAATTATATTCAGCCATTAAAAAACTTATGATAAAAAAACAACGGCTATTAAGCCGTTGTTTGAATTGGTAAAATTTATTATGAAACTTTTGTAAAGGTTACAGGATGCAAATCAGAGAAAGGACCTCCATCTTCATAGCCTTCGCCCTCAAGTAATTTTAATATGTCGCCTGAAATTTCACAAATTTCATATGCGCTTTCATCGACACCATATTCTAAACCTGCAGACATAAATAACTTATCGCCATTAACCTTGAAATTACCTTCTCCATTAATTGCCTCTAACATACCATCGACAGTTTCGTCTAACATTTCATCATCAAAGGAATCATCCATAAGCTCGTCCATTGTCATACCTAATGCATCGAGTGCCTCTTGAACTGTTACAGTAATGCCCTCGCCTTTAAAATAATTGGTAAGATAATCCTCCATACCAAGAGTTAAATCATCTACCATTTTTTCCATAGCTTTTTCGATGGATTCTTCCTCAACGTACATAGAATATGTACCGTCATCATTAAACTCTAAAAACATAACAACAGAAAAATCGGTGAGTGTAAAATAATCACCCATATCTTCATTGTTAGCCAACTCTTCATTCATAATGTCGGTTAAATCAAGAGTAGCTTTCCATTTGCCTATGTAGTTGCTTTGTTCACCAAAGCAACCGGTCAAGGTAAACATTACTGAGAATAACATTACCAAACACATTAGTAGCGATAAAATCTTTTTCATAAATAGTCCCCCTAAAAAATAATTATACTACAATTTTAATCTTATGCCTTTAGATTGTCAAGTAAAAACATCGTAACAAGCATAGCTTGTTACGATGTTGATTCTTTATTGCTCTTCTTCTGCCTCGGGCACTTCACACTCAAGATAACCGTCTTTAATTCTATTTTTTTGTGTTATACGGTCAAATATAAACAGTGCGCCTATAACCGCAGAAAAAACGCCAACTATTGTTCCTAAAAACTTTAAAAATCCTTTCATTATGAAATACCTCCCATATTTTTATTACTTTATTTTATAATCCACTTTTTTAGGTGAATTGTCAAGTGTTTTTTACATAAACGGTGCAAAAAGATGTAAAATCGCGCGTTTAAGCCGCACAAAAACCGAAGATTTTTTCATTTTTTTAAGTGTAATTTCCTCACACTGTAATAAAAGAGAGTTGAAATGCTCTTTTATGTCGAGAACAGTTTGATTATCACACATCCATACACCGCACTCAAAGTGCATTATAAAGCTTCTATAATCCATATTAACAGTTCCCACAGTTGCAACCGAATCGTCAGAAACAAAGAATTTTGAATGTATAAAGCCGGGTGTATATTCGTAAATTCTAACCCCCGCTTCAAGCAGGTCGTAATAATTGTACTGCGTTACTGGGTGAACATACCATTTATCAGGAATATGCGGCGTTATAATACGCACATCAATTCCCGACTTGGCGGCAAGACGCAAGCATTCTTTCATAGAATTATCGATTATAAGATACGGTGTTGCAATATAAACGTAACGATGCGCCGAATTAAGTATTTGCATATAAATACCTTCGGCAGGATTTTTATCGTCAAGTGGGCCGTCGGCGTATGGTAACAAAAATCCTTTTTCCAACACCTTTTCCTCAGAGATGTGTGCCGTATAATCTATATTCTTACCAGTTGTGAACTCCCAAGTACTGCAAAACATTGCCAAAAAGCTTTTTACAGCATCGCCCTTTATAATAGCCGCGCAGTCCATCCAATAACCAAAGCGCTCAAGCTCGTTTATATATTCGTCTGCTATATTAAGACCGCCTGTTATAGCCACCTTACCGTCTATGACAACGATTTTACGATGATTGCGGTTGTTCATAAAAATATCCATTGAAGGCCTTATTTTGTTAAATACCGCTATCTCTATACCCTTCTTACGAAGTCGTTTAATAAAGGTTTTGTTTTGCCGCTTGATCGAACCAAAATCGTCAAACAATACCTTAACTTCTACACCTTCGCGCACCTTTTTTTCGAGTATATCACATACAGCCGACCACATTTTGCCCTCGGCAATTATAAAAAACTCGATATAAATATATTTTTGTGCCTTGTGAAGTTCCTCTAAAAAGCGTGGTAAAAACACCTCACCCGGAGCTAAAAACTCGCAGGACGAATTTTTATAAAGCGGATATCCAGATTCAAGCCTTAAATAATCGGCCTGTCGCGAGTGAAGGCCATCACTGTAACGAAGTGTTTCGTGAGCGGAATCATTTTTTGGCAGCTTTTCGATGTATTTTTTCTCGCATTTATACATTCGCTTTTTTATATGCGGCAATACTCGACCGCCACCTAGTAGCATATACGCCAAAACGCCAAAGATAGGGACTGCTAAAATAAAGATTATCCAAAGTATTTTATAGCTTGATTTACCGCTTGAGTTGGTTATATAAAAAACCATTATGACAGCAAGTATTGTACAAAGTGTGTTTATAAAGAAATAATGCTCCGATAAGCCCATCATCATAATGACAACAAACAATATTTGAACTATAAGTGAAATCGCCGAGAAAACAATATGTGTCGGAAACGGTATACCACGTTTTTGCTTGGAATTTTGCTTCATTTTAACTCCCCCTTTACACAATATATTTATTATACTTATTTTACCATTAAATTATGAACAAATCTACCAAGACCAAAAAATCCCCTACAGCTTTAGCCGCAAGAGAATTTTTGGTGTATGTATGTTATGTTTTATTCGTGCAGTGACAAGTATCATTTATCGACATACTGTTGCGTATTACAGCCACAGCAACACGTAGATTTGTTGTTTTTGTTGCCGCAGGCCTTACAGCCCGACGGACAACCAATGCATTTTGCACCGTTTTTCTTGGCCCTTATGATATATATTATGGCGGCAGCCAAGATAACCACTATAACTGCTAATGCTATATAATCTCCCATAAGTTTCTCCTTACTATTTAGTAGCTACCTTTTCTTTAGCCTTTGCAGTGTATTCTGTTTTTAACTTTTTATTTGTATTAATAATAAGCGCAACCACTATTGCTACCATACCAAGCACTGCTATAAGTCCCGGTACAAACGCCTCACCTAATGTACCCGATACAATAAGTGTACCAATCTGATAGATTATAAATGCTACTGTATAACCCACCGCAAGCTGCAAACCAATACCGCCCCAAAGCCATTTTGCGCTTTTCATTTCGGCGTTCATAGCGCCTATAGCCGCAAAGCAAGGAGGAGTATAAAGGTTAAACATTAAGTATGCCAAAGCCGCAGCCTTTGTAAGACCCATAACCAGCGCAACCTCGTTGGCGCCACCTATAAGCGCTAATTCATCAGTATCGATAAAGTTAGTAACCGAGAAGCAAACAGCCAGTGTACCTACAACGTTTTCTTTAGCAATAAAGCCAGTAACTGCTGCTGCTGCCAACTGCCATGAAAGAACACCTACGATCGGCACTAAAAGATATGCAAACGGACCTGCAATAGATGCAAGAATTGAGTCGCTTGCGGTTTCATTAGCGGCTGTAAATTTCCAAGTAAATGTTTGCATAAGCTGAACTGCTGTATTACAAACAAGTATAATGGTAGCAGCCTTAACTATATATGACCAACCACGTGAGCACATTGATTTGAATGCGCCCCAAAAAGATGGAACCTTATATTCGGGAAGTTCGATAATAAAGAATGATTTACGTGCTTTATGACCTGCAATCTTGTTTACAAGAAGTGCACCAAGGAAAATAAGTAATATACCTGCAAGGTAGCATACTGTACTTACCCAACCGGCGTTATCAAAGAATGTGCCGGCAAAGAGTGCAATTACAGGTATTTTTGCACCACAGGGCATAAAAGGTGCGAGCATTGCCGTCGCTCTGCGCTCACGCTCATTACGAATAGTGCGGCTTGCCATAACACCGGGAACGGCACAACCAATTGTAATAACAAACGGAATAACCGATTTACCCGAAAGACCAACCTTTTTAAATATTGGGTCAAGTACCACAGCCACACGTGACATATAACCACAATCTTCGAGTAAAGCTATAATAAAATACATTACCATAACAAGAGGCAGGAAACCGATAACTGCTATAACACCACCTATAATGCCGTCAACGAGAATTGCAGAAATCAATGGGTTTTCTACAAATCCGCCAATCCACCCCTGAAACATTTCAAGTAATGGTACAAGTCCCAGTATGGTACTACCCGACTCAAATTCATAACCGTCAGCAATAAATGGGCCCACCCAAGCCTGCGAAATCTGAAACACAAGCCACATAACAACGGCAAAGATTGGAATACCGAGCCACTTGTTTGTAAGAACGGCATCAATCTTATCACCTATGTTCTTGTCCTTGGTGAGAACCTTACGTGTTTCAACCTCTTTTACAATCTTGTTTACAAATTCAAAACGTTTACGGTCGGCAGCTACAACCGACTTTTTATCGGTAAGATCAATATCGCTTTGAACGTAAGGTGCTGTCTGATATTTTCCCAATGTAGCTACAGCCGCTTCAATCACAGCCTTTAGGCCGTCCGACGAAGTGGAAACAGTTTCTATCACAGGACAACCGAGTTTTTGTGAAAGAAGTTTTTCATCAATTACGGTTTCTTTCTTTTCGTTAATATCACTCTTATTAAGCGCTACAACAACAGGAATACCGAGTTCTAAAAGCTGTGTTGTAAAGAAAAGGCTACGGCTTAGGTTAGTGGCATCTACTATGTTGATAATAACATCGGGATTTTCGCTTTTAACGTATGTACTTGTAATACTTTCCTCGCTTGTAAACGGCGACATTGAATACGCACCCGGAAGGTCAACAGCTATAAGCTGTTCTTCTGCCTCATAGTACGCCTTTTTGATTGGACTTTCCTTTTTGTCAACCGTAACGCCTGCCCAGTTACCTACCTTTTCATTGCGGCCGGTAATAGCGTTGTACATTGTGGTTTTACCGCTGTTAGGGTTGCCTGTAAGAGCTATTCTCATATTGTTTCTCCTTTTAGTTAGCGGCGGCTAACTACGATTTAAAAATTAAGCGGCTGCACCCGTCGCTTTGATTTTTCTATTCAAAAACTTCGATTGCAGCAGCAAGCCCGCTGTCAATGCTATATCTGCTATCCTTTATAGATACAACACACGTCTTTTTTTTGTGCGCTACTACGGTAATTGGCTCACCGCTATAGCAACCGAGCGAAAACAAAAACGCATCTAACTCTTCGTCGTCGGTAACAATATCTTTAATTATGTACTCCTTACCCTCGACAGCAGTTGTTAAATTCATTTTGCTCACCTCGGTTAGTTTAGGCTAACTTGTATGCCTAAAATATTGGTTAGTCCCTGCTAACCATATGATATAATACATCTGTTTCCACAATTTGTCAAGCACTTTTTTAAAAAATTTTTAAGCAAAATTTGTACGGCTTGAAATTTGTTTTAATCTATGTTATTATGAATATATAAATGGGGTGTTTTTTATGCGTTTGCAGGAATCGGGCGAGATGTATATTGAGTCCATTTACATTTTAAATAAAAAGATGGGCAACGTTCGCTCAATTGATGTTTGCGAATATTTAGGCTATTCAAAGCCAAGTGTTAGCCGTGCTATGAGTCTGCTTAAAAAAGGCGGATTTGTTTTAATGGACAAAGATGGATACCTCACCCTTACCAAAGATGGTGTTGAGGTTGCCGAAAAAATGTATCAACGCCACACCGTACTGTCAGAGCTGCTGATAAGACTTGGTGTAAGTGAAGAAACGGCCGTTGAAGACGCATGCAAAATCGAGCACCATATAAGCGATGAATCATTTAATGCGATAAAGAAATATGTAGGAAAGTAAAGTTAAAATCCCACTCAAACGAGTGGGATTTTGTTTTATTCTTTTTCAACAAGCATCATTACACCCTCTGCGCATAAATCGTTTTCCGGTGTTGTCAAAATGTCTTCTTCTATACACATGTCTATAATTTTTGACAACGATCTTGCATTTGCGATTAACTGGTTATATAAAAAATAATCGGCTATTAAATGTTGCGGTATATGTTTTTTTATAAAAATTGACATCTCTTCAGCAATTTTCTCTTTTATATCTAACATATTATGAAATTTATTAACGATAGTTAAAAATTGGCTGTTGTCTTTTTTATCTAATACAAGAATCTTAGGCTCTATAATATCTCCGTCTTTTCGCAAATAACCACATTCTATGCATTTAGCGGCAATTTCTTTTTCGTTTTCAGATAAATCATCAATAGGCAAACCGCCAATGGTTTTTAACAACAATAGTATTTTTTCATCTGTAGATATATTGTGCCCACAGCGAAAATGTGGCTTTATTCTATCACTATAAATATTAGACATATGAACCGTTTTATATCCGCCCACATACGATGAATTTATTCCATCATTACCGTAAAAATCTCTTTCAAAGAAAGTGCCATCGTTTTCCGAATCATAAGCAAATGCAGCCATGCTATAAGGTCTGTTTGATAGTTGTACATCAGAAAAATATTTCTCTTTAAGCGTTTTTCCTACATCAAACGTTAAATTATAGTACATCAGCACAATCATTGACCATAAGATAAATCGGGTATCCGTTTGCTTGCTTAAAAACGGAAGATTTAAAATTTCACCATTATACTTTCTGATATTTTCTTTTAAAATATTGCATATTTGCGGTAAATATTTTTCATAAATCTTACTGGCTGCATCATATTCTTCATAATCTATCACTAAAACATTTATCGTATATTTACCGTTATCAAGCTTGCGCAACATTCCGTATTTTCCGTTTTGCCCGTAACACTGAATTTCCAATTCTTCTTCAACATAAAGCATAGGAATACAAAGTTCGTCAGATAGCTCCTTTGCAGTTTTCGGTCTTTCTTTACATAGATAGATTAAATTTTGTGATAATGTGCGATTGGCACATTCTGCCGGATTGTTACCGCACGGACTACCCGTACCCGCATATTTTAAATTCATCGGCTTTAATGATAAATTTCTTTTATTCATAGCTTCAACCTCACTTCTTACTGTGTTTCTTGCAGAAAACAGACGTTGTTTTACCGTGGTTTCGCTTATGTCAAGTTTTGCAGATATATCCTTGATTTTCATTTCATCAATATAATACATTACCATAACTTCGCGATAGATTTTTGATAAAAACGCAATCTCGGAAAAAATCTTTTTTAACTGTTCACGGTCTGCCGTTTCTTCAATAAGATTGTCAATCTCGTTTTCTTTATTGGCAAACTGTAATTCGGTGTTTTGTATGCTGATATTATTGGCGATTTTATTTCTTTTTTCGCAGAAGTCGGCATAAACACGGTGAGCAATAGTCCACACAAAGCCATAAAAATTATTGATATCACTCTGGCCTTGTATAGCGGATATTACCGCCAAAACTATATCCGAACATAAATCTTCGGCATCAAACGAGGTGTTGCACCTGTGATATGAAAACCGATAAATTTTATCAAGAAAATCCTTGTCACCAATAAGTTTTAATATTTCGTCTGTTTTCATAATTTTTCCTTTGCATCAATCATGAGTGTTGCATCTATATAGTCGGCAAAATCCGCGGTTGGTTAGGTGGTTTTAATGAAATTATATAAAATTATCGTAGGGACGGGCGTCCTCGACCGTCCGTTATAAGCGTGTGCAAACCTTGGACCGTCGGGGACGCCGGTCCCTACGATGTTAATTTAAAGTTTAATTTAATTATTTTTACAAAGCTAAATTGCCGCCTCGTGCGACAGCGAAATTGCGAGCACAACTCACAGCTAAATTACACTTCGTGTAGCTAAATTAAATTCGTACTCGGCGTGTTGAAGACACATTTAGCTCTGTTAAGAATTTAGTTGGCCATAGGTCAATTTAGCTCGCTGAAAGCGAATTTAGCTTTTGTGTAACAAACTCAATCTGTTTTTCTACCGACTCTACCGAGGTTCCCCCCTCAGATATGCGGCGTTTTACGCAGTTTTCAAGGTTTACTGCATCATATAGCTCTTCGTCAAAAAGCTCGCTGAATTGCTTATATTCTTCGAGCGGTAAATCCTCAAGCACAGTCTTCTTTTGCATACAAAGTGCTACTAATTGACCCGAGATTTTATATGCAGTTCTAAACGGCATACCTTTTTTTACAAGATAGTCAGCAAGGTCGGTAGCGTTTATAAAGCCCTCGCCTGCCGCTTTTTTCATATTGTCTGTAAGCACGGTCATTGTGGCAATCATTGGTGTAAAGACCTTAAGGCACATTTTTACTGTGTCGCAAGCATCAAATACACCCTCTTTGTCCTCTTGCATATCCTTGTTGTAAGCAAGCGGCAAGCCCTTAAGTGTGGTAAGCAGACCCAGTAAATCGCCATATACCCTACCCGTTTTACCACGTACCAACTCTGCCATATCGGGATTACGTTTTTGCGGCATAATTGACGAGCCGGTTGTGTAATTACTTGAAAGCTCAATAAACTTAAATTCCCAGCTTGACCAGAGTATAATCTCCTCTGAAAAACGCGAAAGATGTACCATAATAAGCGATATTGACGACATAAGCTCTACGCAAAAATCACGGTCGGAAACGCCGTCAAGTGAATTCATACAAATACCGTCAAAGCCTAATTTCTCAGCTTCAAAACGGCGGTCAGTGTTGTAGGTAGTACCAGCGAGTGCGCAACAGCCTATAGGTGACATATTCATTCTTTTTTTGCAGTCGGAAAGGCGGTCAATATCACGAAGCAGCATCATAGCATAAGCCATTAAGTGATGACCAAAGGTTATTGGTTGAGCACGCTGTAGGTGTGTATAACCCGACATAATGCTTGCCTTATGCTCGTTTGCCTTATCACACAAAACCTCTACAAGCGACTTTAAAAGACTTGTGATTTCCTCTATTTCATCACGCAGATACATTCTTATGTCAAGCGCTACCTGATCGTTACGGCTGCGCGCTGTGTGAAGCTTTTTACCAACGTCGCCTATGCGGGCGGTAAGCTCTTGCTCGACAAACATATGTATATCTTCGGCAGTCATATCAAACTGTAATTTGCCGCTTTCGAGGTCGGCAAGTATACCCTCAAGCCCATTAATAATGGTGTCTGCTTCGTCCTCGGCAATAATGCCGCAAAGAGAAAGCATCATAGCGTGAGCCATACTACCCTTTATATCGTGCGCATACATTCTAGAGTCAAAATGTATAGAAGAATTAAAATCATCGGCAATACTGTCGGTAACACCGTCGGTAACGCCTGTCCACATTTTTGCCATTTGTAAAAACCTCGTTTGTTTTAAGTATTTACATATTATATATAATGTATTTTAACTTGTCAAGGCTTTGGAATAAATATGCAAAAATCCGTGCATAATATGCACGGATTTTCTTTTAAAAACATTTACCAAGTCTTTGTGCTTTACAATTAGTGGTATTGCCACAGTGATAGCAAAGTTCGTTTTGGCTACAACCGTTTTCTAATATTTCTTTTATATTGCTAATTGTAGTTTCTGCTATGTTGCCAAGCGCCTCTTCGGTTAAAAATGCTTGATGCGAGGTTACGATAACATTAGGCATCGAAATAAGGCGCGCCAGGGTATCGTCATCTACAATATGCCCCGAAAAGTCCTCAAAGAAAATGTCCGATTCTTCCTCATATACGTCAAGGCAAGCGGCACCTATTTTACGCGACTTTATGCCTTCAAGCAAAGCATCGGCATCAATTAGCGCACCACGCGAGGTGTTAAGAATAACAACACCTTTTTTCATTTTATTAATAGATTTTTCATCTATTATATGATGTGTTTCGGCCGTAAGCGGACAGTGTAATGATATAATATCACTCTCGGCAAAAAGGCGGTCAAGCTCTACATACTCGCAAGGCGTATTTTCGGTTGGAAATTTATCGTAGGCTAATACCTTCATACCAAAGCCACGACAAATGTCTATAAACACACGGCCAATTTTACCCGTGCCTATTACGCCCACAGTTTTACCGTAAAGGTCAAAGCCCGTAAGGCCCGAAAGACTAAAATTAAAATCCTTGGTGCGAATATATGCCTTGTGTATGCGGCGGATTGAGGTAAGCAGCATAGCCATAGTATGCTCTGCCACCGCATAAGGCGAATAGGCAGGCACGTGTACCACGTGGATTTTGCCATAAGCGTGCTTTACGTCGACGTTGTTATAGCCCGCGCAACGAAGTGCTAACACCTTTACACCCAAATCATATAGCTTGTCAATTACTGCAGCATCTGCAGTATCATTTACAAATATGCATACTACGTCACAACCGCGAGCCAAGTCTGCAGTATCAATGTTAAGCTTTGTTTCAAAAAACTTGAACTTTAAATCATCGCTTGCATATTGCTCAAACGACTGCTTATCATAAGGTTTTGTATCAAAAAAAGCGATTTTCATATTTTCTCCTAATTATTAAATTCACTGTATATTTTTTCCGCCAAAGAGTGATTTATGCCTGCAACCACAGACAGTTCTTCTACACTAGCCTCTCTTATGGCTTTCATTGTTTTAAAATGCTTTAGCAATGCCTTGGCTTTGGCTTCGCCTATACCGTCGATTGCTAAAAGCTCAGAGCTTAGCATTTTTTTGCTTCTACGCTTTTTGTGGTAGCCTATTGCAAAGCGGTGAACTTCGTCCTGAATAGTTGTCACAAGTCGGTATGCCGATTCGTTTGCCTTTATAGAAATATCTCCGCCATTTGTGGTTATAGCGCGTGTTCGGTGCTTTGAGTCCTTTACCATACCAAAAAGCGGCACATTGATATTATGCTTTTTAAGTATTTGCTCTACTGCCGAAATTTGTCCTTTTCCGCCGTCAAGTAATATAAGGTCGGGCAATGTGGCAAAGCCCTCGTTCTCTTGATTTTCATACTCGGTAAAGCGACGGTCAAGCACCTCGGCCATAGAACGATAGTCGTCTTGTCCCACAAAGCTTTTTATCTTGAACATACGGTAATGCGGCTTATATGGTTTGCCGTCGCGAAACACAACCATACCGGCAACATTCTCGTCACCTGCGGTGTTGGAAATGTCGTAAGATTCGATAATACGCGGTGCTGCCGACAGTCCCAAAAGCCGTGCAAGCTCATTAAGCGCCGACATTTCGCGGCCTTGTAACTCGGTCTTTTGCGCCAAATTATCGGCAGCATTATTGCGACACATATTAACAAGGTCCTTTTGTTCCCCGCGTTGTGGCAAAAGTATTTCTGCCTTTTTGCCCGACCTTTCACAAAGCCATTGTTCAAGCAATTCTTTAGACTCTATTTCACTATCAATTAGTATGCGCGGTGGAATTTCTCCCCCATCGTAATACTGGGTTAAAAACTGACTATACAGGTCATTTTTGTCGGTAAAGGTATCGATTATAAAATGCTTTTTGTCGGTAAGCTTATTGTTTCTAAAAACTAAAACCGCTATACACGCCACGTCACCAAGTACTGCTGACGCAAAAACGTCTTGATTTTTGTAGGTGCACATTACAACCTTTTGACTGTCGTTTAACTTCTTTATTGCATTTATACGGTCGCGAAGCTTTGCAGCATATTCAAAATCAAGCTTTTCTGCCGCACAAAGCATATTTTGCTCTAATATTTTTACAATATCGTCGCCACTATTTTTAATAAACGAAATCGCGGAATCGACGGTTTCGTTATATTGCTCGGCAGAAATATTAGCGCGACACGGCGCTTCACAAAGCCCTATATGAAAATTGAGGCACGGCTTTGAATACTTATCAAAGCTTCGGTTACAGTCGGGCAGTTTAAATATTTTACGCACTTCAGCTACAGTGTCTTTGACAACAGCCGACGAATAATACGGACCTATATATTCAGCCGACTTATCGTCAAGCTGCATACTTGTGGTAATTTTGCGCCATTTATCGCCCGTAATTTTTATATAGTGATAGCCCTTATCGTCCTTAAGCAGAATATTATATTTAGGCTGATTTTGCTTGATAAGTGAGTTTTCTAGTATAAGCGCCTCAAACTCGCTATCACAAAGCACGTATTCAAAATGGTCAACAAGGCTCACCATTTTACGAACCTTTTCGGTGTGCCCACTGCCCGCGCCAAAATATTGTGTTACACGGTTTTTAAGTGACTTTGCCTTGCCGATATATATAATGTTATCGTTTTTGTCCTTCATTATATATACTCCGGGAGTAAGAGGTAGGCGGTTAGCCTTAGCCTTTAGCTCTCGCAGTTTTGTGTTTTCGCTCATACCATCACCTACTTTCAATTATATTATACAAAAAAATCGCGCCGATAGCAATAACTATCGGCGCAATATTATTCTTTGCAAAAAATAATATGTTTTTTAATTACGCATTTGCGTTAAGCTTTGAAACAAGAGCTGACTTCTTTCTTGCAGCGTTATTCTTGTGAAGAATACCCTTGCCTGCAGCCTGATCAATTTTAGATACAGCAACCTTTACAGCCTCAGCAGCTTCAGGAGCCTTAGCATCGATAGCGGCATTTGCCTTTTTGATAGATGTTCTGAGTGCAGAACGGCAAGCCTTATTTCTTTCAGCGTTAGCAGCACTTACTAAAACGCGCTTCTTAGCAGATTTAATATTAGGCATCGTGACACCTCCTCATAGTTTTTCACAGTATCAAGTATGATAACACAACTGCGACGAAAAATCAAGTGTTTTTTTAAAATATTAGCAAATATAAAAATGCAAGCCTTTTTTGTCGAAAAGAAAAATATTTTTATCGGTTTTTTATACGTGTGTGCGGCAATACTCTCTTTGTAAACACATTACGAAGGGGCGAACAATTATGTATGGTAACAAGGTTGAAATTTGTGGTGTTGACACCTCTACCCTACCCGTTATGAAGGAAAAAGAAAAGGAGCGATTATTAAAAGAGGTTAAAAAAGGCAGTAAATCTGCACGTGACGAGCTTATAAACGGCAATTTGCGGTTGGTACTAAGCGTTGTACAGCGATTCTCTAATCGCGGTGAGAATCCCGACGATTTATTTCAGGTCGGGTGCATAGGACTTATAAAGTCTATCGACAATTTTGACATCACACAAAATGTTCGTTTTTCTACCTATGCGGTGCCAATGGTTATAGAGTGTCGAAATCCACGAAAGGATTTTGAAAGCTATGACCAGAAAAACCGCATTATTACAGGCAATTTCGCAACTCTCAGG
>SVOH01000034.1 GCA_015066515.1 Oscillospiraceae bacterium
CCGGCACCAAGAGTGCAAGCAAATTCCTTATGGTATGTGCATTGGCAGCCATCGGTTTGAACACATCCTTCTCAAGCATGAAGAAAGCCGGTATCCGTCCGATGATCCACGGTTTTATCATCTCGGCGTTGGTCGTTGTCGTTGCGTTGTTGGTAGAAATGGCAATGGGAATCGTATAAAGAGAAATAACACTATAAGAGAGCAATGAATAAATTATCCGATGCGAGTTACACGGTATTATAAACTACAATTTATCGAATTGTTTTGTGTCGACATCTAAATCGGTGCAACTTGCCATAAAAATAGCACCCAGATGGGTGCTATTTTTATGCTCCGAGGGAGTTTGAACCGCAGACCTTCGGTAGCTTAGACAGGCTGCGAAAGCAGTCGAGAGAATAACTTGTGAATGTGGATTAACCCATTAGGTTGACAAAATATAGATTTTGTGGTATAAAATATGTGTATTTATGCGGACAGTTCGAAACCATCCTGTCTTAAAACAAAACTATGGGCAATTTTAATAATAGTTGGATTTTTTTTGCGCCCATTTTGGCGCTTTTTTTGCCTTTTGAAAATGAAATGAGGGTAAATATGGTACGTTACAGCATTATTGACAAGAAAAATCCGAGAGAAATTATTTTACTTAGGGGCATGGGTTGCAGATGGAAAAAATGTGCGTTTTGCGATTATCATCTTGACAGCTCTCTAAACGAGCAGGAAAATTTTGAGATTAACAAAAACCAAATTGACAAAGTTACGGGCATATACAAGCATTTAGAGGTAATAAATTCAGGGAGTTTTACAGAGCTTGATTCAAAAACAATGGAATCTCTGCGTATTTTGTGCAAAGAAAAACAAATTTTAACTTTGCACTTTGAATGTCATTGGCTTTATCGCAATCAAATCCCAAAGCTTCGCGAAAGCTTTGCCGAAGTTGGAACAACGCTAAAAATTAAGACAGGCGTAGAAACTTTTGATTATGAATTCCGCGAGGCATTTTTAAATAAAGGGATAATGGAAGAAAATCCCCTCAAAATAGCAGAGCAATTTGATGAATGCTGTCTTTTATTCGGCTTAAGCGGGCAAACCAAGGAGAGCATGATAAACGATATAAATATTGGGCTTGCTAATTTTGAACGAGTATGTGTAAATATTTTTGTCAAGAACAGTACAAAGATACTGCCTGACGAAAATGTTATAAGAGTTTTTTAGCAAGAGGTTATGCCGCTTTACAAAGATAATGACAAAGTGGATATTTTGCTCAATAATACAGATTTTGGAGTAGGTGAAGAATGAAAAACGAATTGTTGTTAATTGGTTCGGTGGTTTTAATTTATACGGCGGTGATTTTAGCGTATCGTGTTTTTGGTAAATCAGGATTATATACAATGACTGCAGTTGCCACAGTTTTGGCAAATATTGAAGTTTTAATGCTGGTAGATGCATTTGGAATACAACAAACCTTAGGAAATGTTTTGTTTGCATCAACTTTTTTGATTACTGATATTTTAAGCGAAAACGAGGGAAAGGAAAGTGCATCAAAAGCAGTGTGGTTAGGCGTGTTTACGTCCTTGATAATGCTTTTATTCACGCAATACTGGATGCTTTACAAGCCTTCTGCAAGCGATTGGGCGGCTGAGCATATTCGTGCAATTTTTTCAACAACCCCCAGACTGCTTCTTGGCAGCTTTTTAGGGTATGCAGTGTCGCAGAGACTTGATGTGTGGCTATATCATAAATGGTGGGATTTTACAACCAAAAAAAGCGGCAACAGTGAGCGTTTTTTATGGCTTAGGAACAACGCGTCTACACTTGTTTCTCAGGTGATAAATACGCTTATATTTACTATTGTCGCCTTTGCGGGGTGGTATGATGCAAAAACGCTTGTATCAATTATTATTTCGAGCTATGTTGTGTTTATTTTTACAAGCTTGCTTGATACACTGTTTTTGTATTTAGCGAGAAGAATGAAGAAAAGAAATACTAATTTGGGAGAGTAGGTTATGAGAAAAATACTTGTTGTAGTTGATATGCAAAAAGACTTTGTTGACGGAACTTTAGGAACTAATGAAGCGCTTGCAATCATAGATAAAGCGGTAAATAAAATAAATGATTTTGACGGCGAAATATTTGTGACGTATGATACACATAATTCAGATTATCTGGAAACGAGTGAAGGTAAAAATTTGCCTGTTGTACATTGTGTTAAAGGAACGCAAGGATGGTGCCTTGAAGAAAAAATTGCAACGGCGCTAGGAAGTAAAAAATATACTAAGGTCGAAAAAACAACTTTTGGTGCTATGAATTTGCCACAGATTATCGGAGATGGTGAAAAAGAAATCGAGCTTATTGGACTTTGTACAGATATTTGCGTGGTTTCAAATGCACTTATTTTAAAGGCGGCTTTTCCTGAAAGTGAAATAAAAGTAGATGCTTCGTGCTGTGCGGGAGTTACACCAGAGCTTCACGATGCAGCAATTTTAACAATGAAAAGTTGCCAGATAAAAGTGGAGGAATAGATATGTTTGATGCTGAAAAAGTAAAAGCTGAATGTGTGAAATGGATACAGGAATTTTTTGATAAAAATGGCGCGGGGTGCAATGCGGTTGTTGGTATTTCAGGGGGGAAGGATAGCTCAGTTGCAGCAGCACTATGTGTTGAGGCACTTGGAAGAGAGCGCGTTATAGGTGTTTTAATGCCGTGCGGAGAGCAACATGATATTGATATGGCTGAGTTGCTTGTAAAGCATCTTGGTATAAAAAGCTATGTTGTAAATATTAAGGATGCTGTAGATGGCGTCAAAAATAATCTTCCAGATGATTTGAAAATCACATCGCAAACCATTACCAACCTTCCTGCAAGAATAAGAATGACAACGCTCTATGCAATATCTCAGTCAGTTAACGGTAGGGTTGTTAACACCTGTAATTTGTCTGAAGATTGGGTGGGATATTCAACTCGTTATGGCGATGCGGCAGGCGATTTTTCGCCCATGTCACATTTAACTGTTACTGAAGTTAAAGAAATAGGAAGGTTATTAGGGCTTCCGGATGTTTTAGTTGATAAAACTCCTATTGACGGTTTAAGCGGCAAAACAGATGAGGAAAATTTAGGTTTTACCTATGATGAGCTTGACAGATATATCAGGACAGGTGAAATTGACAATCCAATCACCAAAGAAAATATAGACAAAAGGCACAAAGCAAATTTATTTAAGCTTGAGCTTATGCCAAGCTTTAAGCCTGAATAATATAAATAAAAGGGATGTAAAAAACTATTTAGGTTTATTTACATCCCTTTTAATATTAAATTTCCTTATTTAATTTAAAAAGCTTTCTAAGTCTGCTTGGTTTTTTATGAGTGTCAAGCCTTTCAAATTTTGTACAGGTTTTGCCGTCGTGGCAATTTATATATGGACAAATAAAAGAGCTTTTATCTAAACTAAGCGTTTGTTTACCTGTTTTGCAATGTGGGCATAATTTTAGTTTTTTCATAATATTTCGCTCCTTTATTTAATTTTCGGCAGCTGCAGGCAGGAGCGTGCAGCTGCTTTATAAGGGTGTTTATTTACAATCCTCCCATTTGATTTCAAATCCATAGTTGTCAAGATAGTAATTGTGGGTAATTGTAGCTTCAAGAACAATTACATAGTACCATTTGTCTTCTATCAAATCATTGAAAGGATTGTAAGCAAGTGATTTAACATAGGTTTCAGACGGATTTCTTCCCAAAATCTTGTTAACAACGGTCATAACTTCTGCTCTTGTGACGTTGTTTTCCGGTTTTATAGTACCGTCTTCATAGCCTGATAAAAGTTTTGCACCATATAGTGCTAAAATATCATTGTATGCCCAATGATCTTGTGAAAGGTCAGGGAATACGTTTTCTTTGTTCCAGTCGGGAACAGAAGTAAATCTTGCAATAAGTGAAGCAAATTCTGCTCGCGTTAAGTTATTAGCCGGTTTAAACTCGCCGTCGGGATATCCAACAACAACGCCGTCTTGCACCATATATTCTATTTCTTTTACTGACCAGCGGGAGGAATCAACATCGGGGAATACCTCGCCTGTTACACTAAAGGGGCTATCGTAATCGTGATTTTTAATACGATATAAAATCGCTGTCATTTCCTCACGCGTTATGTAGCCGTCTGGTCGTACACTGCCATCAGGATATCCTTTTATATAGCCAATATGTGTTGGATGTTCATTGCCGAAAATATCTGTTGTATACTTTCTGGTTTTGTCAATGGTTGAAGTTCCGCCGCCACCGCCACCGCCCGAAGATATCTCTTTTATGGTAGGAACGGTATATTTATAAGTGCCAACATTTCCGTAAACACTGCTCCAACAACTTTGTGTGTTGTCATTTTTACATTCAACACATTTTCCGCAGGCACTGTAATACACAGTTTTAACGGTTACAGCATCGTTGAGAATAAGTGTTTCACCATGGTAAGCGATCCTTGATTTGTTGCCCGACTCAGCTGGGTTGCTGCCATCTAAGGTATAATATAGAATAATATTTTTATCATTAGGATAGCTGTTGATTAGTGTATATGTTGTACCTTTATCAAATTCAACTTTATCACTTCCAAGTGATGTTACAGGAACATTTAAATGAACAAAATCAATCGTATGGGTAAAATCGCTGCCTTGGATACGTCCGTTGCTGTCTTCAAGCCATGCGACTATTGTTATTAAATCAATGGTTGAATTAACCATTATAGGTGCGGCATTATCGTATATAAGATTGTTTGTTACGGCACTTGAGCCGTCTGTTTTTGTATAGCTATAATAGTAGTGAATTTGAGCATCTTTATTTTGTGTAAGAAGCTTAATACCGTCTGCATAAGAACCTGAATGTAAAACAGAAGCACTTATACGGTCAACGTCATAAGGGTTTGCAACATAAACGCTGCCCGAAGAGATAGTTGCCGATTCAATAATATAATAGTTTATTGTATTACTGCTGACTTTTCCTGTAGTTTCGTTTAAAACGTAAGCTTTAAGCGACATAGTTTTTTTGATTTCTCTTTCGAAATCCACATATCGATAATCTTGAGTGTCACCGTTTAGGCGATACCATATAGAATATTTTTTGTTTGTAGGAGCCCTGTCATCAAGTAAAATTGCAGTTGTTGGAATGGGGGTATCTGCATATCTGCCTGAGGGCAACGTTATAATAGGGGCGAGGGGTACAAAGTTATATACATAACTTGTAACCGCACTGTAATTACCATTTTTCACAGCACGAGTCTGCAAAATGGTATCTTCTTTTAACTTAAGCTCTTCACCGTCTGTATAATCTATCCAGTTACCTGTGTTGTTAAGTCTGTACTGGATTGTGTCGCCAGTGTTTAATGAGTACAATTTTATAATTAATAAATTGTTATTACCGTCAATATTTATTTCTTCATATGTTCCTGTACTCTTATTCGCGTACGGAGCAGCAAGAGTGTTTTCATTTCCTGAAAGGGTATAAATATATCTGTTTGGCTCGCTTTGGATTCCGTCAAGTTCAGCTAAAATATTAAGTATAGCAGGTGATGATATTGAAGAATTGCTTGCGGTTCCCAAGAGAGAATTGCAACTTGCATCTTTATATGCATTACCTGTTGCGGTATCAATATAAAAGTATCCGTCCTGGCATACAAATTCATTATTAAAATCGTTGATTGTATATTTCACTGTACTTCCTGCAACAGAAGTCACGGGAACAACAGGAAGAGTGTTGCCTCCGATAGTTGCAGACGGTGCCGCTACAGGAGATTGCGGAATAACAGTGTATTCAAAAATTCCGATATCGCTTTTTACGCCAAAGACATTTACTGCAACAGCTTTTATAATAGTATGCCCCTTTATCTTGATTTCTTCACCACCGTAAAGGAAAGTACCTGTTTCGTTTGGAACGGGGTCGGCAATATAATCAACGCCTGAGCCTATTGTATAATAAATGTTTGTACCTTGAGTTACAGGCATAAACTGTGTTAAAAAACCTTGTGTATCTTCTATTTCCCTTGTGTATACTCCGGGTAGCAATGTTGTTATCGGAACACCTGGTTTTTTTGACACTATATCATACGAATGTGTAACAACATTTGAATATGTAGCTTTGTCTTTAAGAACAACTGCTGAAACAGTAGTATAGTTTGAAATCTTAATAATTTCAGAATCAGAGTCAGCTGAGGCTTTTATACGCGTATTACTTGTTATAGGATCGGTTCCGTCTAAGGTATAATACAAATCAAACCTTTCTGTATTTTCTTTTGTGCTTTCAACGCAGTAAATAGTAACGCTGTCGGCGTTGGTAAACTGAGTGCTTTCAGGAGCAAACTCAGGGGGCAGAGGTTTGATTTTATAATTAAATGTGTAAATGATGCCCTCGCCGGCATTAGAAACAGATTTTGCCAGGATTTGCGTGTCTTTGTCAATTTTAAGCACATCTGTATAAAGCGTCCATGTTTTTCCGCTATCTTGCGAGTACCACACTTTGTTGTCGGGATTGTTGGGGGTAAGAGTTACCTGAACACTTCCTTCGTAAACGCCTGACGGATAAAATGCATCTACACCATAATCGTCATAATAAGTGAAAATATAATAAAATGATGATACCTCGCTGTAATAACCATCAAAGTATGCAACTGTACGAAGTGTGGTATCCTTTGCCAATGTTATTACTGTTGTATATTCCAACCCGTTGGTAACGGGGTTGCTGCCGTCCGTGGTGTAATAAATAGTTGCACCGTCGGTAGCACAGGAAAGTGTTACGTCAATTTTATTATCATATGTTCCCGAGTCGTGACTTGAATCAACTTTGGCAGGTTTTATTCCTAAATGATACCATGAGATATCAGAATATTCTCCAAGCTTTTTGGTTACAAGTCGTACAGTTCTGTTTTTGGTAATATCAATACTTTGAGTAGTTTTGTTAAGCTTTACCCATTCTGTTTCGGGATTGCTGCCGCTGTCTGTTATACTGTCTGTGTCAAGGTTTGAGAATGTATAGTAAATCTCGCTGCCGTCGTCAATGCTTGAATAAACATCCTTGTCAGATACGTAGACAGTAAAAATGTCGTTTTGTGAATAAATATTAGGTATTAAATTCTTGTTTTGGTCAAATAAAAACGGAGCTTTAGGCAAAATATTATAAGTGTATGTAATTATGTTGCTTCGTCTTGAGTCGCTCGTTCTTTCTGCATAACACATAATAGATGTTGTATATTCCACGTCAATAGGACCAGTGTATGGCGAATAATTTTGACCGCCGTCAGTTGAATAATAGATATCGCAACCCTTTTCTGCCGTTAAGCTAACGTGTTGTGCTTGTGTGTAGTTACCTGATGAAGGATCGGCTGCAGGAACAGAGGGTTTGGTTTTGTCTTTTATTATAAGAGTGTGATAACCGCCATTTATTGCGTCATAATCAAATGTCTGTGAATTTAAATCGCCGGTTTCATCTTTGGCAAAAAGCTCTAATGTGTATGGATCGCTTCCGGAGGTGTCGATAAATATGTCGGTGCTGCCTGTTTTGATAGGGGTGAGGGGAAGCTTGCAGATGTCATACCACTGAGGGATAACATTTCCGCTACTGTCGATGCTTTCAATTTCGTGAGGCAGGTAACCGCCACTGAAAAATACAGTTACATATGCCGCCTTGTAATTTTTTCCGTTGATAGGGTAAGTTTCATTACCCTGGCGAAATACGTAGTAGCTTGTATTATCAGAAGAAGGTACGTTAGTAACATCATCAGGATTTTTTCCTACATAATCTCCCGAGCCTTCGCCCGTTCCGCCAGAATGCATTGTGAGCGGAAGAGTATAATCAATATATGTGTTTGCTGATGCAAAGTCAAGATACTCTGAATCAAAATAGACTTTCAAAGTATATCCGTTCATATTGTATCTTGGATCGGTGTATTCACCATTTTTGTAATCGCTTTTGTTAGGGTTGTCAACGGCAAAATATATATCCGCAGTTTCATTTCTATATACTGTAGTAACATTTGTAGTTTCGGTGGGATTGTATGTTTGTGCATGCAAATAAACCGAGCGTACGTCTTTGCCGCTTGCAAGTACAGAGCTTCCAAAAAGTGATACAAACGTAATTATAGTTAAAGTGAGTGATAAAAACCTTTTAAATTTCATAGCTTTCTCCTTTTGCGAAATTCTTGCTGTTAAAACCTCTTACAAAAGGCACAAAGTGATTCATGCCTCTTGTAAGAGGGCGGGAAGGGCTTCCCGCACCTCTAAAATTTAATTATTTACCCCAAGAAACG